>CAYFOM010000030.1:0-55388 GCA_964344765.1 uncultured Planctomycetales bacterium
GGAAGGCATTTGATGAGTCTGCTGCTTTTTACAGAAAAGATGTTGCTTGATCCCGGCTTGCGGGCTAGAATCCGACATGCGCAAGAAAATTGCAGCGGTGTTGGCTGTGATGGCATTGGTCTTGCCATCGTGCGGAACGGTCGAATATTGGGAGAAAGGCCACCATGCTGAACCGGTGATGGCATACAACGGCGACGGCACGCTCGCTCATTTCGAGCAGAAAGTGTTCCAATCGATTGAAGGCGCCGCCGGCGGATTTGGCCAAAGCGCCGGAGGCGGATGTGGTTGTAACTAGCAATAGCTGCCCCCTCGAGTCCCGTCTTGGATTTCGTCCCGGTCGTTATTGGAGTTTGGCAATTACCACGGCCGTGACCGCAATCCTCGGCGTCGGAACCGGGATAGCCCAGCAACAAGAACCTGGACAAGGAAGCACTCCGGGGGCTAAGACCAACGACTACGGCGCTCCGGTGACGTCGGCCAAGGAAAAAGAGGGGCTGCAATCGATCGCTCTTCGGCTAGGGCTTTACACCAAAGACGACTCGGGCGACGGCACCTCGGCCGGCAATCCGTTTTTGGATGAGGATCTCACCGTGATTCAACCCTCGATGGTTTTGGATTGGGGTTTGAGCGACATCAGCGCACTGACCATCACTACCAGTATTGATTGGGTTTCCAGTGCATCCATCGAACGCTTGGGGGATCGCACTACCTTTCCTGGAACACAGCAATCGGGTGCATCAGGCGACTATTACGTCGGCGTTGATGTCGCCTACCGCCGCCAAATCAACAGCAAGATGCGCGGTAGCGGTCACATCGGTTTCGGCAAGGAGTATGACTACTTATCGATCGGCACCGGTGGCGATTTGGCGTGGGAGGGTGCCGACGGCAACTCGACGTACTCGGCATCTCTGAACGGTTATTTCGATTCCATCGATCTGATTCGTTTTAACGGCATCGAAACCGGATCGGATAGCCGCACGTCGTTGGCCAGCACCTTTAAGTGGAACCGCGTGCTGGACGGCGCTTCCAGCATGCAGCTAGGCGCGACCGTGTCCAACCAATCCGGCTTTTTGGCCACGCCTTACAACTCGGTGTTCATCGGCGGCACGACCGAGGTCAGCGAAGTCTTGCCCGACTCGCGCATGCGCTTCAGCTTATACGGCAGCTACCGTCATTGGGTGATGGAGGGAGGAGCCGCGGAATTCGCGTCGCGCATTTACACCGACGATTGGGGCATTACCGGTCTCAGTTTCGAGCCGCGTTGGTATCAACAGGTTGGAGAGAACCTGCTGATGCGTTTCCGATATCGCTATTACGACCAGTCGGCGGCGGATTACTTCGGCACCTTTTCGGTGGCCGATACCTACATGACCCAAGATTCCGATCTTGGCGATTTCAATTCGCACACCATCGGATGCCGCCTAATTGGCTATCGCAATGGTTTGCAAGGATGGGATGCCGGTTTGGATTTTGTCATGCGCAGTGACGATTTGGATCACATCATTGCAAGTTTCGGATACCTCTGGACCTTCTAGATACCGATGGAATTTCGCATTGCTTCCTTCCCGCTGATTGCGCTCTTGCTGCTTTCCTTCGGTATATCCGCCTGCGCAGGCCCAGGCGCCGACGGAAATTCCACCAGGCTTACCGCGCCCATCAGCATGCAGTGCGTAGACCTCGATGGAAAAACTCAGAACCCCGACGCCGACCTCGCCGCCGGAAAACCGGTCGTGTTGGTGTTCTGGCAAAGTTGGTGCGGTTCATGCGTGGCCGAAGCTCCGCATGTGGAGCAAGCGCGGCGCAAGTTTGGTGAGCGAATGGGGATCTACGGAGTCGTCTCCGGTCCAGACCAAGTTGTGGACGAGGATGCCGTCCGCAAAGTCGTTTTTCAGTATCAATTGCGATACCCGCAACTGCGTGATCGAAATGGCGAGCTGTCGAAGCATTTTGCCGTGCAATCCACGCCGACGATTATCGTGATCGGAACTGATCGCCAAGTTTTGTATTCGGGGGATCGCTTGCCCGAAAGTTGGGATTGGTTGCTGGATTCATGACGCGAACATTGTGTCTCGGGTTGCTGACGCTGATCGCCGGTTGCGGTGCGCCGCCGACGCCAGCCGATTCGCCGGAGATGGGGCAATCGGCAGCTGCGGAACCCAACGCGAGCAATCCGTTTTATGCTACCGGACATCGCACAACGGCGGTGATGGGCACGGAGTTGAGTATCACCGCATACCATGCGGATGGAGCTACCGTTCAGCAAGCAGTCGACGCGGCGATACGTGAAATCCAACGCGTCGAGGACCTCGCTACCGATTGGCGGGCGTCGCCGTTGATGACGTTGAACAAGGCCAAAGGCGACGGACCGCATCCGGTTCCGCGTGAACTGGCCGAGTTGATTGAACGCTCTCTACTGTGTTCGCAGCTTACTGGCGGGGCTTTTGATTGCACCTTTCGCGCAGTCGGAGAACTGTGGGATTTCAAATCCACGCCGCCGCGCATTCCGAGCGCCGGCGAGGTTCAGGCGCTGCTGCCGAGCGTTGGATTTGGGAAGGTGCAAGTTGATCTGGAGGCATCTACGGTTACTCGACCCCAAGGATTGTGGATCGGCCTGGGTGGAATCGCGAAGGGCTACGGCGTCGATCGAGCCATGACCGTCTTAATGGACCATGGAATTGAAAATGCGATCGTCAATGCCGGTGGCGACCTCAAAGCTCTGGGAACGAGCAAAGAGGAATTGTGGAGCATCGCCATCCGTCACCCGCGCGACCGCCAACGAATCATTGCCGTAGTTCCTGTATCCAATACTTGCGTGGTGACCTCCGGCGATTATGAGCGCTTCTTCGAACACGATGGAAAACGTTACCACCACATTCTTGATCCGCGCACAGGCTTCCCTTCGACTGGTGCCATCAGCGCAACGGTCATCGCTCCCGACGCCGCTGTGGCAGACGCTATCGCAACCGCTCTGTGCGTATTGCCACCGGAACAAGGACTTGCATTGGCGGAAGAACTACCGCGGGTGGAGGCCATCGTGGTTTCCCTCGATGGCCAAGTTTTCACCACGAGTGCGCTTAATCAAGCACCGGCAGAATGATCTTTTGACTCACTTCGGGGTCGCCTTGAGGCGGAGTGAGCACAACGACGAAATCCAACTCGTCGATATTGCGCGGGATTTTGTTGAGCGAGCTGAGGAAGACGTCGGCTTGGGCGGCGCCTTGGTTGTCGAGGGTGCCGGTGAAGCCGGAAATGGGTAATCCACCGGGGTTTTGTTCGATCATGTCCGTCAGCCAATCGCGATTGAGCGGGATGTGAACGCCGTCGATGAAATGCCCAGGTGTGACTCCCGATGAGCCGGCCATGAGCTGATAGCTCCAACCACTGCGGCTCTCATCGCTGCGAATGGTGAACGAGATGTCGCCACTGCCCTTGCGATTGAGGAGCACGGTTTTGCTGGTCAGGGATGGACCAGTCAGAGGAGCCATCGGCAGGGTCAGCTTGCTCGAAGCAGAGTTTCCAACGCGCACATCCAATTCGAAATCGTTGAAAATCGGAATGGCATGCAAGAAGGTCGGCTGGTTGGTGACCTCCGGACGATGCCATGCAAGGTTCTCGAGCCGCAAGGGCAATCGAGTTCCTTTTTTGATCATGAAACTTTGGAAATTCAGCGGGAAGGTGAAGGTGGATTCGCCACCGTTGTAATCGCGAACGGTCATTTGACCACCGGTGATGTATTTGCCTTCGGGCTCACTAAACAATGCGGCGTGAATCATGAAGTCCGAGTCTTCGGTGTCGATCGCCAACTCCACTTCACCCTCACCGATCATGAGTTGGTCATTTGCAAAGGCTGAAGTTTCAAAGTCGACCGAATCCAATTGCACGTCTTTTTCCACTGCGGTCGCGCTCGGCAGGAAGTTGATGTAATCGTCAACGGAACCAATATTGCCTTCTAGCGATTGAGACAACGAGAGTTTGCCATTCGGGCCGCCATTGCCGGCTAGATCACCGTCCCGAGTAAGGAACCAAGTTTGGGTTGAACCGTTGGCAAATGGGAAGGCGTCGAACTCACGGGCATCCCACAGATAGGTGGTGTCTTGGAAATCCTGAACGGATTCGGGAGTGACGGCAAAGCGGAATTCCTGCCAGTGTTCTGCTTGATTCGCAACTTGCTTGAGATGAAAGTCAAACCAACGGTCGCGGCGGAACTCGCGGATTTCGTTTTCAAAGTCATTGAACACGCTGCTGTGGCCGGTAGTGGCAAGGTTCAAATACTTTTGCGCATTAGGAACCAGCGTGTTCCACGTTTCCACCAGTCGATTGGCCGGCGCATATTTATCGTCGTAAACCAACGAGGCGAACACCGGCACGGTGGACGTCTGCAGCAGCGAAACCAAATCGAGGTTCGGGTCGTAAATCTGATTAGCCAAACCCGGGAAGTCTTCGGCGCGGATGTAGCTATCGACCAAAGCGAAAAATGCGGGTTCATGATTCAACCCATTCATTGGGTCGTACATCATGCGCAGCAACATTTCCGTCCCGGTTTCGCCACCGGGCATCATGCCTTCCAGCAAATCGGGAATGAAATTGATCGGCGCAACAGCATGAATCTCCGGGAAGGGTTGACTGCGCCATGGGTTGGGCGGCGGCACGCGTCCAGAGTGAGCGGCTGCACACCACGAGTGGTAGGCACCTTGCGAGCGACCGGTCACACCGACGCGATCCATATCGATCATTTGCGGGTAAAGCGCTTCGGCCGCTTCGATGACCTCGAACATATCCAAGCGTTCGCGAGTGCCTAATGCGGCACGACCATAGACCTGCGGGTCATTCAAACCCATGCCTAAGCCTTGACCGCGCACGTCATAAGTCACGGTGAAGTAGCCGCGCCGTGCCGTCGAAGTAGCTTTGGCGGTGACCTGGTCACGGCTGGTTCCGCTGGTATGAACAAAGATCACCAATGGCCACCCCTCGGAATTGGGTTGCACCGTGGGGTAGCGGAGATCCATGTAAGTGCGGTAACCGTCGGTCAGAGTCACTTGGTGATCAACGATTTCGTGGATGTTGCCATCCACGGGCGGATCTATGCCGTTGTTTTGACCATGGACAGGCGCGTGTAGACACAACAGTGCCGCAGCGATGGGGAGGGTGGGGAAGAATTTGAGCACGGGGAACTTATTGAGGGAAAGGAGGGGGCAGAAGTATTGTCACTGGCATATCCGGTAAAAAATCTGACAATTTTTTCATATCTTTGGCTGCTGATACGATGGGCCTCCCCCTCAGTAGCCATGTTTCGCCACCTCCTCATCTGCTTGCTCGCGGTTTTGCTGGGCACTATTGTTCGCGCCAGCGGCATTTCCACTCACTTCGAAGCCGCCGATCGCGCGGTTGCCGGTGTCAATGCAAACACCCATCCCGATTTGGCCAACACGCTGAATCAATGGCCGGCGACGGTTCGCGTCGGTGCGGTTTATCCCGACTGGGGTTATTTGTGGCAGCAAACTTCCGACGCCGCCGAAGACGCGCATTGGGCGCCGTTCCACACCACGGCGATGGAGTATTTGCACAATCAATACGGTGAACCCTGGGATGCGCACGCCGAACAGCTGTTCTGCTTTATTGCCGGCATGGCTTGCCACGGCACCATGGACGACGCCTGGCATTTCGGCGGCACTTCGTTTTTGAAGCAAGCCATTGCGCGCGACCTGCCGGATTGGGATCACGGCCAAGCGGAAACCGTGATTGAGACTTTGACCGACTTGTTCGTAGAAGCCGATCACCGCCATGAATATGAAACCGAAAAATGGTGGGTGCCGGCCGATGATCTAGTCGCCATTCATCAACAAGCGGGTCACTCCATTGCTCGCGGCGCAATCATTCGCGGTACGTCGATTCAACGCATTGCGTTCATCATCGAAAACATCGCTTGGGTGTTTGCATTGGAGCCGGCGCAAGAAATGATCCCGTGGTCACGCGCCAACTACCTGACTTGGTATGACGGCGGCGTCATCAACGGTGCCGAGTTGAGCGCGGTGCGCATGCAAAACCTGTGGGATGAATATCAGTCCATCGCAGCCTCGCAACCATCCAGCGGTAAATCTACGGCAGGTTATACAGACCTGTGTAACGACCACATTCCACGCCAAGTTTGGCTGGAACTCGCCGAGCGCATGATGGATCAAGGCGTGGTGCGCGTACCTGTAACAGAGAAGGCCGCCGGCGCAATTGAGCTGGGTAGCCCAATCATTGCCGCCGGCCCTAAGTTGCTGCGCGAGGTCCTTCAGATCATCGGCAGCTTGTAGGTCGAAGCTCTACTGAATGTCCACCGGGACGTAGTTAGTAAAGGTGCCCGTTCCCGGACCCGACGAGAAGGTCACAGCCGCCTGGATGTAACCGACGGTCTGGCCGCTCAAGCTTGAGTTATTAGGAATCGAGAAGCTCAGCGTCTCGACGCCACCAGCCGGAATCACGCCCATCGCTTCTTGCTTCAAACCGCCCAAATAGCGGTATCCGTAAGGAGCAATGTGAATGGGGGTCGGCTGCAGGTGATTCGAGAAACCTAAGGTGTAGCTATCGCCAGCCGAACCGGCGATGTCGACCACGGCGACGCCACCCGGAACCAAGTTGCCGCTCAAGCCAATGATCGGCACGCCAAGAGTAGCGATGGCCGCACGAACATCCGGGCGCGGGCCGATGTAGGTGCCACTGACCTGCGGGGTACCCGTTGCAGTTAGCAGCGCACGTAGATCCAACGGCGACATGCCAGTACCAAAAGCTTCGCGGTGAATGCCATTCAGCATGATGCCGGCACCCGTAACGATCGGCGTTGCGCTGGAAGTTCCCGAGAAAGTATCGGTGTATTCGCGGGTCACGCCGCCGCCGTTATACAGGTCTCCATAACCAGTCGTGACCACGTTCCAACCCCAGCCATGCGCATCCATGCGCGTGCCGTAGTTGCTAAACCAAGCCGGCCACAAGTTGACGCCGTCCGAAGCGCCGCACATCACCGCGCCCGAGTCACGCACGTTGCGATCAAACAAGCCACCGTAAGCCGCCGAGTCCAAGTTGTTGGAGCCATTGCCGGCTGCAGCAAAAACGTGAATGCCGTTGGCAGTCGCCGATTGCACCGTGGCAAAAATCGCCGCGTCATATTCACACGGGTGCGGACCTGGAGCGCCGGAGTAACACTGCACTTCCAATACCACGACGTCGCCCGGATCACATGCATTGACCGCGTGAATGATCGCAGTACCAATATTCGCAGCATTACCCAAGTGCGACGACATCACGACGTCGGCTTGGTGCACGATTCCTTTGACGCCATCGGCATTGTCTTCACCAATCAACTCACCGAACACTGCAGTGCCGTGGTCCCATGGATAGGGCGCCGGAGTTAAGCCTACGAACTGCCCCAATGCTTTATGCATGATGTCTTCATGGTCATCGGTCCAACCGGTTTCGACGTCGGCAATCAACGTGTCTTCGCCGCGCGAACCACTAAAGAACTGACCATAGTCCGCATCCACTCCAGTCGGCGCCGCGTTGCGGTAATCCTGCTGCCCTTCAAAGTCGGGTGCCGGCGCCAACCAAGACGTCAGCGCGCTGATGGTTTGCATGACCGGGTTGTCGACCACAACCGGATCGCCGATGTTCGACGCCGGATAGGCAATCTCGACCGAGTCGAAGGCATTCAACGCATCGCACGCCGCGCCCAACAGCTGTTGGCTGGGCATGTCGACAGCAAAAAACAGATTCAAATCGTGCAGCATTTGGCTGGAACGCAGCTCGCCGCGCATGCGCCAGTTGTCCAACTGCTCTTCCGGCTGATCGAAATAGCGACTCAACTGACCACCAGTCGCGCCAAGAATTTGCTGGATCGCCGTCAGCTCGTCACGAAGCTGCACGCCTTGAGCGCCGCCTCCATTCACCGCGACCAAACGCCCGTCGCGCAAGCGCACACCGGAATCATGGCGGAATTTCACCACCATTAGCGTGGTGTGATGTTGAGGATGTACAACAGTCCTAGCCGGCTTGTCGCCCAACGGAGCCAGTGTTCCGTGGGCCAGGCTGGCGGGATTGCCGGGGAGGCTTTCTACTTGAGCCGCAGCATCGGCCTGCGCAGAAGCGATCGATGCCATCAGCAACGTGGTAGCTTTTACAGAGAGAGTTTTCTTGAACATGAGGGGAACATCCGGAATTAGAACTAACAAGTTCTTCGATTTTGCAGGTAAACCCGGTATTTAGCAACAAATAGAAGGAATTCGTCCCATAAGTAAGTGTGGAAACTACAATAGGAATACCTCCACCAGATTGATTAAATGCCCGATTCACGTACTTCTAGATATCCCGTCGCGGGTTGTCCTCTAGTTCCTTCTGTGCTGGCCGATTGGTTCCAAACCGGCATACGCAAACCCGTTGCAACCACGCAACTTTTTCAACGCTTCGACGAGCTCGACGACAGCTGCTGGTACGCGCTGGAACAGTCTGATTTGTTCAACCTCGCCGACCAGGTCCAAGGTCGCGCCCAACGCCAAGTCTATTCCGAAATCCCAGAATCCTGCTTAGACCGACCGGTCATTCTGGGCCAAGCACCAGTGCGGCTGGAGGGCCTGCCCTGGTCCACCCGGGCACGAAAATGGCTGATGTCCACCGGCGCCTGGGAGAACCCGCGGCTGCTGAATAGCATCAAATTGGGACAGTTATTCAATCAAAAAGGTCTGGGGCTTTCGAGCGTATTAGAAATCCTGGTCATTTTGGAAGGCCTCGGTGGCCGCCAGGGTCTGCAGCCGACGGAATCCGTCGACGAAGAAAGCAGCGATGTCGAGCGTTACTCCATCGCCAGTGTTGCGGCGCGCAGTCAGCGCGCACCGGTACCCGACCGCCCGCTATTTCCGATGTGGCTGAAGCCGGCGTTGGATCGCGTACCCGGCGGCATTCCGGCGATTGTTTATCACAGCAGTTGCTGGCAAACCATGGGTGAAGAGCTTTGTCAGCGCATTCACTTCCAAGGTTTGCAGTGGCTGGCCGACAACTGGGAGGTCATCGGCGACGAAATATTGCCGGAGTGGCCGCGCGCCGGTTCGTTGGAATTCAACCGTCGCACCTTGGTGACCTTGCAAAGCTCGCATTGGTTAGAGCGGTTGGAAAGCGGCGAGCGATTCACATTCGCCGACCTCAATCGTGTGCCGGATTTGGGCATGCGCGGCATCGTCGACGTGTTGAGTGAATTGGAATGGGTGAACAACGGAAGCGTCGATGCTCAAGCCAATCCGCTTGCCGGCGCTAGTACCGAAAAGGAGATGCCGTCGCCACAGGCGATTTGGAATGCGCGCGCGGTCGGCCATGTTTTGATTTTGGACGAGCGCGATCGTGAGCTGGTGCAGCAAGTGCGTCGGCTTCCCGATCTCGAAGCCCTGGGGCCGATGGATCCGCGCTTTGGTGCGGCCTTCCGCATCGCCACGCGTGATTGCGGCAACATGGCGGAGTTCCTCGAACGCGCCGAAGCCGGCGATGCGGTTTTCTCGTCTGAAGAAGCATGGCAGGAATCCGGCCGACACTTGTTGCGCGATATCCTCGACGCCGCCGACATGGATCCGCAGCAAGAGTTGGCGTCGATGGTGGCCGCTGCGTTGCCGCGCGAACGTGCGCGCGATGTGGTCATGGGCTATTTCGGTTTGGACGGCGGCGGCCCGCAGCGCATGGCGCAGTTGGCCGAACGCGATCAAACCACGGTGCAGTACATCAGCGGCATCCTGGATCGTGCTTCGCATGAAATTTCCGAAGCGCAGCCGGTGTTTTTGCCGGTGCTGTCACGGGTGCGCGAGGTGCAAGTGCCCGCGCAAGGCATGCCGGCAACTGATTTGGCTGCCGAATTGGCCAAGTCTGGAATCCAAGTCAGCGCAGATCTGCTGCTGACCTTGCCGGATATGAGCACGCGGTTGGGCATTACCACCGGTTTGAACGTGTTGGATAAGCACGCCGGTTTGTTGTCGTCCGGCCAAGAAGGCGCCGAGCATTCGCGTCAGATTCGCTTGGCAATTGCGCGCGTGTTGCGCCGCCATGGCGTGGTCACGCGCGAAGATTTGCATTCCGAATTGCTGAGCCTCGGCGTGCCGCAGGATCAAATTTCGTTGCAAGACATCGCCCGCGGTTTGGACGTGCTTGGCAGCGACGGGAACTGGGTGTACAACCCGGAATGGAGCAGCAAGCGCTTGGATACGCGCATTCAACGCATGGCTGCGGTTGCCGAAACCGTGCCGGTGTCGTTGCTGCACGGTCAGGTCGCGCGCGATTTGCAGCTGCGGCCGATGTTGCCGCCGGCTGCGGTGTTGGCCCAGTACGTGGTCGCTCGTGGTTTTGCCACGCTGGAAGAAAACGACGAGGTCGTGCGCTTTGCCGCCGACATCACCACGCCTGAAATTCTCAGCCCATCGGAAAAGGTGTTGCTGGAGATTCTGCAAGAGCGCGACGGCGTCGCCAGCCGCGCCGACGTGCAGGCTGCGTGGGAGCAGCGCGAAATGGGTTGGGCGTTGTTGAACAACCTCGGTTCGTACTCGGCGATCATTGCTCACATTCCTGGCGGCAATTGGGCGCTGGTCGGTCACCCCGAAGCGGCGCGTGCGGCAGTGTTCCGTTCGGTGCAGGTTCAGGAAGAGATGGCACCGCAAGATGGCGACCTAACCATCACTCCGGCTCCGTCGGCAGCAGCAGCAGTTGTTGCTCGTGACACCGCGCCGACCGCGGCGGATGGGGGAGCGACGGAAGCCGCAGAACGCGCACCGCTAGACCCGGCGATGGAAGCGCCGCAATACCGCAGCGAAGACGTTGGTTTTGCGACACGGGCGCTGCGTACTGATTTCGATTCGGCTGCAGTGATGGCGATGCGTTGGCACGAGCGCGGCGATTTGGCCATCGTGCTGCAAGGCGGCGACGCACTGGATGCGCAGCCCGAGCTGCAATTGCCGGAAGATCTGCTGCCGCATGTGAAGAATGCGCGCACCTTCAGTCATCCGCGCGGCGAAGGGGCGGCCATTCGATTGCGCCGCGGTGTGCTCGATCTCAAAGCCTTCCTAACCGAGATTCGCGCCAGCGACGGTGACGTCATCGTGCTGCAGCTGTGGCCGGGTGAACGCACCTGGAAAGCGACGGTTGCCAAGGCGGCCGCCACTTTTGCTAGATGAGAGTTTGCTTTCATTAAGGAGGGGTTACAATCGGATACCCCACCCCCTCAAATGAATCCAAACTCGAAAAATGGCCAACCCAGTTGTGCATTGGGAGCTGTGGTCGCGTAGTCCCGACCGCGTTTCCGACTTTTACTCCAAGGTGTTTGGCTGGGACATCCAGCCCACTCCGCAGCTGAATTACCGCTACGTCGACACCCAGACCGATCGCGGCATCAAAGGCGGAATCATTCAGCCCGAAGAAGGTCCGTTGCCGGGCAATATGACCTTCTACATCGACGTCGACGATCTGGCGGCGTACCGTGACAAGATCGTCGAGGCCGGCGGCCGCATTTTGGTCGAACAGGTTGAAGTGCCCGGAATGGGCAGTTTTGCGCTGTTTGAGGATCCGGAAGGGCGGGTTGTCGGCATTTGGAAGCAGTCTGAGTGACATCCGGGCTGGTCCACCCAAAGGGGCCAGCTAGGAATTTGGTTGTCGGCCGGGCGCAGCCGGATAGTCGGAGCATGAAGCTGACCCTGCCGATGCTCTGGAGCGCGTTGATCGTGTTTGCCGCGCTGGTTTTGCTGCCTTGGTTGATGCTGCCGTCGGTGCCGGACCAATCTCAGGTGCTCGAATCCATCCGCGGTCGGCTGGAAAGGATGACGCATCTGCTGGAAACGCAGAATCGGTTATTGGCGGAATCGCGTATCGCCGAGCCGAACCAATCAGACCTCGCACAGCCAAACTCGGTCAATCCACAGCGCATGCCGGTGGGATCGTCCGACGCGTTGGCCGCTGAAACCGAGTCCGAGCTGCGCTTGTTGATCCAGGAAATGCGGTCTGCGGTATCGTCGATGGCGCATTCAGGCACGAAGACGGCGGCCTGGCAGCCGAATGCGGTGCGCGCCAGCTTGCATTCCAGCCGCGAACGCAATCAGCGGCGGTTGGAGTCGTTGATCGCGCGCTTGGAGGGCGATGACGAAGGCTTGTGGGATGAGTTTTATTTCCGCACCATGCCTGAGATCCTGAATGACCTCGGGCGACCGGACAGCATGTGGCCAAACAAAGGAGTGTTTTACTTCCACTACAACGATGTTCCGGTCACCATCGACGGCGAGTTGGAGCAAATGGATTTGGATTTGCGCTTTCAGGACGGCATCTGCATCTACGCCGACATCAACTAGGGGCGAAGCGTTTCGATTATCATCGCGGACATGATTCGCGAGCACCTATTCCACAAACGCGCCCCAGCCGATCCCATGTTCCGCTGGCGTGGCGAGGCGGTATCGCGGCTCGAGGCGTTGTCGGATGCGGTATTTGCAGTCACGCTGACCTTATTGATTGTGTCGGTTTCCGTGCCGTCGACCTTTTATGAACTGTGGCTGGCCGTCAGAGACCTACCGGCATTCTTGGCAAGTTTCGCCATGCTGATGATGGCGTGGCAATATCACTACTTGTTTTTCCGTAGGTTCGGCTTGGAGGACTTCACAACCTCCTTCCTCAATTCGATATTTTTATTCCTCGTTCTTTTCCTCGCATACCCACTGAAATTTTTAGCTACCTTTCTGTGGCGAGCCATTTTGGGCGACGGAACGGGGTCCATGTTCGTTTTACCAAAGGGCGTCGAATTTCCCGGCGGGCTCGAAGCTCAGAACGCATGGATGATGATTCTTTATGCAGCAGGAATCGTGGGCGTTTTTGGAGTCCTTGCACTCATGCAGTGGCGAGCCTATTGCAAACGTAAGGAGTTGGAGCTTGATAATCTCGAGATTCACATCACGCTGACTAGCTTGGTGCACCATCTCATTTCGGTTTCGGTTGCATTGTTGTCCTTACTTATCGTTACCAACGGCGGACAACCTGGTTGGGCCGGCGTGGTCTACTTTTTACTTGGCCCGCTCCATGCCCTTTGGGGTTGGTTGCGCGGCAGACGAGCGGAGCAGCTACATCAGGAGTTGTTAAAACCAGATTGAAATACCCTTCCTTATCAAGATGCTTAGAACCTCAATACATCAAAACAATCGAACTTATGACGTCCTTTGTAACGGTTTGCCGCCCTATTTTGCTTATCGGCAGATGTGCTGGGGATAGCTCTACCCGTTCAAGCATTTGCGGATTGCTAGGCACCATTTGCATCATGCGTCAACCCTTTCCGCGGGGGGTGAATATCAAGCTCACTACGTTGCAAAGACTCTGAAAAACGGCACACGCCTTCAGGAACCAATCAGCTACGAATTCAGCGAATCCGCGTCTCTTCCTCACGCAACATCTGCGCAAATGACTCGGCAAAGCGATGCGCATCTCCCGGCCAGCGCGCCGACAGATAATTGCCATCGCGTACCACATAACCGCGTTTGAGCACGTCCGGATTATCGCGCAAGATCGACGTCGGTCCGGGGCGGAAGTCGCTGCGGAATTCCAGCACCGACTTCACTTCATCTTGCACCGACTGCTTATAGGTTCGGTAATAACGCCCTAACCAAGGCGCGGTGATCGCCCATGCCGACAACTCCATAAACTTCGGCAGAGCAGTGGTGCGGCGACCATGCAGCACCGACTTGCCATTGACCTCCGATTTACTGCGCGCTGCCAATACCACACCGTGGCAAATCGCCCCGACCGGCCGATTGACGTCCATCATCCACCCAACGATCTGCTGCAAAAACTCCGATTCCAAATAGCGTTTCATTCCCGACGCATGGCCGCCCGGCAATAGCATTGCGTCGTACTCGAAAGGAACGATGTCTTCATAACGAAGAGGATTGCAAAACTCACGACTCTGCTCAAAGCGCCGATACGCGGCGCGGCCGTTTTCATCGGCCATCAATACCTTCTTCCATATCCCTAAATCCTTGCCCGTTAATACTCTCTCATCCACTTCAGCCGGCAATCCATCCGGTGTTGCGATCACAACATGATGCCCTAGTGTGGACAATTTTTGCCAGGGCACGCCGGTTTCTGTTGGGTCGAAGCCGGCCTTGGGCAGTGGGAGCAGGACTTTCAGAGGCATTTCGCTGTCTTTAGGGACTGAAACTGTAGAGTTTGCTAGGAAATCGGCGAAGAGAATTTCATTTCGCCGAAAATCACAGCAAATTCAGTGGACTTTTGCCCCAGGAAAGTTGTTAACATCAACCTGCCTCCAAGGGACAAATTTACGGTCCCAACGGCGAACCTTCTGAGCCAAACCTATGCCACCTACAAGAGTTGTAGCCGCACGCCACAGTCTCCTCCGCGGACTGGGGTGGGTCGGCTTCGTGGCAGTGCTAGTCCTGGCTTGTCTAGGAAAGCGCTAAATCTGCCACTACGAATTTCACCAACCTACTTGTAGGAAGGGCTGCGGGTGCGCATGGACGGTGACATGAACAACAAAGCGCTACGCGTGGTTTGCCTAGTAGGGGTCGCCTTGATCGTCGCCTTCGGCACCCTTTGGCCGCGCCAAGTGATTCATCGCAAGATTGAGTTGCCGAACGAAATGGGGTGGGCGGTCACCGACCCCGACAGCCTATACCACCTCAGGCGGATTCAGCTTTGGAGTGAAGGCGGCGAGCTCGGCGATGGTTACGACGAATGGCTGAATCACCCGCACGGTGCAAAGGTTCCATGGCCGCCTTATTACACGGTGATTGCGCGGTTAATGATCGGGCCGGGGGCGCCCGACGATCCCGATCAATTCCGACGATGGATTGAATATCGGGCAGCGCACGTCCCATTGGTTTTCGGCCTCGGTACGGCATTGCTGGCGGCGCTGGCGGCGTGGTGGTTGTTAATTGGATTAGCTCGCAGAGGTGGCGACGAACAAAGGGTCACCAACATTCCTATCGTTCCGTTGGCAGGAGCAATTACCGCCGGACTGACTTACGCATTCACCGGCGGCTCGATCATCTATAGCGCGGTTGGCAATGCCGACCATCACGCCTTTGTTTCGTTCGCGAATGCGGTCGTACTTGTGGTTTTCTTGCATGTGGCCCGCCGCAATTTCCCAAAGCCGACCTCGTGGCGATGGGGGGCATTCGCCGGTCTACTCGCCGGTCTGTCGATGGGTGCCTGGGTCGGTTCGCTGATGTACGTCATATGCGCGCAACTAATTCTCGCCGCATGGATGTTCCGTCACAGTCGCTCACCGCTTGCAGGTTTGCCGGGCTTTGGCTTGGCCTTTCACCTGGCTGCGGCGTTCCTCCTATTGCCGGCAGTGTGGTCCAGCCCATGGCTCGAAGAACATCCATGGATGATCGTCAACCTGAGTTGGTTCCATCTACTGTTTTTAATCTTAGGGGCGGCCGTATTTGTGCCGCTTATCCGGCTTTCACCGGATCCAAAGCGCGAAATCTATCGTCGCTATCCATTCCTGATCGGCGCGGTTCTCATCACGATCTTCGCGCTGGTGACGCTGATCCCCAACACGATCGGCGACGGGATCCGTCAAGGCTTTGACTGGCTAAGCACGACCGATGAATTCATGGCTAGTGTTGCCGAATCGCGTCCGTTGTTGGGCGAAGGAGCGGAGGCCGGTGCACTGGTCGACTACCTCGGTTATGAGCTGCATCTTTTTCCGGTTGCATGGTTGGCAATTGCGGCAATGTGGTGGCGTCGGCGTCATACTTTTGCGGCGATCCTGCTGGAACCTTGGCTCATTGTCCTTCCGATCTTGGTTGTCCAAGCGGCCAATCAACGCCGGTTTGCCGACGCGCTTGCTATGCCGTTGGCAGTGGTTCTTGTCGTTGCAATTGCTCGTATTTTGCAGGCGGCAACCGCGCGCTGGTCCAACGCCGAAACCGCAACGGCAAAACGCGTCTTGGTTCAATCCATCGTTGCTGCTTTGGTGCTGGTCGGACCGCTGGCAAGTCAGTGGACCATCATCTCGTTTGCCTTCGAACAGAGCGGTAATCCGGCCCCGGGAGCGAAGGCGGTTGCAAAAACTGCTTCTCCGCAAATGATCAATCGGTGGTTGCGGCAACAACCCAGTAACGGCGATGACGGAGTGCTGTGCAGCTGGGGACTAGGGCATGCCGTGACTTGGGAGGTGCAGAAGCCCTCGGTTGCTTGCAACTTTGGTTCGTACGTGGGCGTAGATAGTTTCAAAACGCCGTCGCGCTTCTTTCTGAGCGACTCGGCGGCCGAAGCGGAGCAGATCTTGCGTGATCGCAAAGTCCGCTGGGTGATCGCACCGTGGCAGTTGCCGGGAATGCTCGATTTTCAAGTTGAGAACTTGGGGGAACGACCGTTCTCCGATTACTTCACAAAAGAACGGGGCTTTACTCGAACGTGGTTTCAAACCACTGCTGCGCATTTGATGTTTGATGGTGGCAATCCTCACCAGCCGAATGCGCAGTCGTTGGATTATGTACGCCTCGTGCATATTTCGCCCGCCCGCATGCAGACGAGTAACTTGGGCGGAAGTTATCGAAAGGTGCCGGCTGGCTGGGTTTGGCAGCGAGTTGAAGGTGCAGTCTTCGAAGTTACCGGCGAGCCCGGCCAGGAATTGGAGGTGAGCCTGCAAGTTCGCTATCCCACCCGCAAGCAGCTGCTGCAATGGACGCGCCGCGCAGTGGCCGACGAAAACGGGGTCGCCACTTTGCGCGTTCCTTATGCCACCGACCAACCCAATGGCGACGGCGAGGTAGTCGGCGGCCTGGCGTGGAAGATGGGCGTGCACCGTGGGGAAATTCAGGTGCCCGAAACCGCGGTATGGCAGGGTGATCGGATTTCGATTTCCGCGAATTGACGATCGTGTTTCGGTGGTAATCGAAATTCCCGTAACCTTCAGCCCGACTCCCCGTCATCTTGGTGCGGAGAGATCCGCTGGGGGAATGGGGTGCATAGCGGATCCAAACTAGTGGAGTATTCGGGCTATCCGCCGCAGTTGAAATTGCGGCCTGGGCAAGAATTAGGCGGACGTTACCGGGTGGACCGATTTCTTGGTGCCGGCTGGGAAGGGGAGGTTTACAAGGTCGTAGAAACGGTGACTCAACGGCCGCGCGCAGCAAAGTTTTATCTGTCACGCGGTGAGCGATCGCCAAGCCAAGTGCGAGCTGCGATGAAAGCCCATGCACGTAAGTTGGAGAAGCTGCGGAGTTGCACGATGGTGTTGCAATATCACCATGCCGAGGTGTTGCAGATACAAAACGAAAAAGTCCACGCGCTGATCAGTGAGTATTCGCCTGGACTGCCGTTGGATGTGTGGCTGGGCTACCGTCGCCGAGGGAGTTTGGATGTTTTTGAGGCAATGACGCTGTTGCATGCAATGAGTCGCGGCCTTGAAGCCATCCACGCCTGTGGCGAATATCATGGAGATCTGCACGCCGGCAATGTGCTGGTTCGTCGGCGAGGAGTCGGCTTCGAATTGAAAATCTTGGATTTCTTTCATCACGGCCGCGAGCGACGGCGGCCGCGTCAGCAAGACGTTACCGACGTCATTCACCTCTTTTACGACCTACTGGGCGGCAAAAGTGCTTATCCGGGCTTGCCGGCGGAAGCCAAATACATCATTCGCGGTTTGAAAGGCGGATTGATCCGCCAACGCTTTCCATCGGCGGCGGCACTTTGCCGTCATCTGGAATCGTTCGCGTGGAACTGACCCAAGTGCGGCCTATAATCAGACCACAATGCAAGTCTTCCGCAAGATTGTGCCCATTTTCGCGGCGTCGGCCTTGGTGTTTGCCGCCGGCTGTGGAGCCGAGTCTGAAGTTTCTGCCGAGACCGGTGGCGACTTGCCGACCCTGGTTTTCACCGCGATTCCCGATCAAAACTCCACCGAGTTGGAGCAGAAGTTCGCTCCGGTGGCCAAGTATCTATCCGAGCAGCTTGAAGTTCCGGTGAAGTATTTGCCGACCACTAGCTACGACGCTTCGGTTAACGCCTTCAAGAACGGCGATGTCCAGCTCGCTTGGTTCGGTGGCCTGACTGGCGTGCAAGCGCGCAAGTCGGTGGCCGGAGCCCAAGCCATCGCCCAGGGCAAGATTGACCCGCACTTCAAGTCGTACTTCGTCGCTCACGTCGACGCCGGCATCGCGCCCAGTGATGACTTTCCGATGGAGTTGAAAGGCAAGTCCTTTACTTTCGGTTCACGCCGTTCGACTTCTGGTCGTTTGATGCCGGAGCACTTCATCCGCCAGAACACCGGTGAGTCGCCGGACGATTTCTTCGGTCAGCTCAGCAACTTCTCAGGTAGCCACGACAAGACCGCCAAGTTGGTCGAAGCTGGTACTTACCAAGCTGGGGCGTTGAACTACGCCACTTACGACAGCATGGTTGCCGATGGCAAATTGGACCCGAGCAAGTGCATCAAGATTTGGACTACGCCTGACTACGCCGACTACAACTGGACCGCGCATCCGTCGCTGGACCAAACTTACGGCAGCGGCTTCACCTCCAAGTTGCAGAAGGCATTGGTTGACATGTCCGAGCCTGAATTGCTGGCGGCAGTCTCTCGTCCGGATGGACTGATTGCGGCAACCAACGAAGACTTTGCTTCGATCCACAAGCTGGCCGTCGATCTCGGCTTCTTGGAATAAGCCCAAGCGCAGTTAGCCCAATCCCGCAACATTCGACGTGACCCAAGCGGCGTACTTCGAGGTTGAGCGGGTTGGGCTAACCCTGGGCGGAACCGAAATCCTGCGCGAGCTTAGCCTCGAAATCGGCGCAGGTGAGCAGGTGGCCATGATCGGCCCCAGCGGCGCAGGCAAAACCAGCCTGCTGCGTGTCCTCTGCGGTGGCATTGCGCCAACCACCGGATTGGTCAAGCTCGATGGCGAGGCTTACCCGCGCCAAGGTGGCGCCAGCGGCGACAAACTGAGGCGCTTGCGATCGCGAGTGGGTTTTGTCCATCAAGACCACGCCTTGGTGCCCAACCTGCGGGTGATGCAAAACGTGGTTGCCGGCAAGTTTGGACGGCGCGGTTTTTGGTCGTCGTTGCGTTCGTTAGCCAAGCCGACATCCAGCGATCAGGAGCAAGTTTTTGAGCTGTTGGAGCGCGTTGGTATCGAGGACAAGATTTTCCACCGCGTGGATTCATTGTCTGGTGGGCAGCAACAACGCGCTGCAATTGCGCGTGCGCTATTTCAGGATCCTGAAGCACTGCTTGCTGACGAGCCGGTGGCGTCGGTGGATCCAGCACGGGCGCGGGCGGTATTGAAGCTACTGATTTCCCTGTCGCGCGAACGTGGATTGACTTTAGCCGTCAGTTTGCACGATCCGCGCTTGGCGATTGAGTTGTTTCCGCGAGTCATCGGCCTGCGCGAAGGGCGCGTGCATTTTGATCAACCGTCGTGCCAAATCAGCGACGCCGAACTTGAGGAGCTTTACCGCCTCGAAGAATGAAGCGTGGCCTAGTCGTCATCGGCCTTGGTTTGCTGGGCGTGATTGCTTGGTGGAGCCTGGGGCTTAGCTTGGGCCAACTGGTGCCGCGCGGACAAGGATTTGAAATCGCACGTGAATTCCTCGCCGCGGCATTCCGTCCGGCACTGACTTACGAGGCCGACTTCGTCCCATCAGGAGCCCCGCCTTTTTTGCGCGTCATTTTTGATGGCTTTATCAGCACCGTTGTATTCGCCAGTGCCGCATTGAGCTTGGCATTGGTGATCGGCTTGCCGCTTGCTGTTTTGGCATCGGACCTCGCCCCCAAAGGTGTTCGCGTGCCGGTGCGGATTTGGATTGCCGGCATGCGCTCGGTGCATGAGTTGCTGTGGGCCATTGTGTTTTTGGCCGCGTTCGGACTCAATAGCGCCGGCGCGATTATCGCCATCGCGATTCCTTATGCCGGCACGTTGGCGAAGGTGTTTTCGGAAATGCTCGACGAAGCACCGCGTAGTGGCTACTTGGCATTAGTCGGCAGCGGATCCACGCGCAGCCAAGCCTTTTTTGGTGCACTGTTGCCGTCGGCCGGCAGCGATATGGCTGCTTATGCGTTTTATCGATTTGAATGCGCGCTGCGCAGTTCGGCGGTGTTGGGCTTCTTCGGCTACCCGACCCTCGGCTATTACCTGCGGCAATCCTTCGAAAATCTGCACTACCGCGAAGTGTGGACATGCTTGTATGCCATCTTGATCGCCGTCGTAATCATGGAAGCTTGGAGCGGCCGACTGCGTAGGCGGTTGGTGGCATGAATCGCACCGAGCGTATTCGCCAGCTTTATCGTGAACGGCCGCGCAGCCGATTTTTGCGCGGCAGTGTGGCCGCACTGGGATTGCTTTGCGGCTACTCGTGGCTCAGTGGCCAGATCGAAGTCGCGCAACTGTTTTCGTCGCAGCGCGCCAGCAATCTTCAGCGCTTCCTCCACGAAGACGCGATGCCGCGACCGTTACGCCAGGCGGCGGCCAAGGAAGGTGTGCAAGGGGCTCCGCAAGAATCGTCGTTCACTTTGTTGATGAACTGGGCATCGGAATTGTGGAGCAGTCACGGCTGGCAAGCTTTGGCCGCCACTTTCTGGATTTCGATGTTGGCGATGGTTTTGGCCGGAGCCTACGCCATGCTCAGCGGTCCATTCGGTGCGCGCACGCTCATGCACACCGATCCCTATTGGGGCAATGAGCGTGGCAAACGCTGGCGTTTCATGAGTTCCAGCGTGCGCGGCTTCGCCATCTTTTTGCGCGCGATTCCCGAGTACATTTGGGCTTTTTTATTGATCTCGATGATGGGGCCGTCGGCTTGGCCAGCGGTATTGGCCTTGGCCATTCACAACGCCGGCATCATGAGCCGCTTGGGTGCCGACACCATCGAAAACCTGTCGCCGCAACCGTTGCGTTCGCTGCGGTTGGTCGGCAGTACTCGCTGCCAAATTGCCATCGGCGGCATTTATTCGCTGATGCTGCCACGCTATCTGCTGTTCTTCTTCTACCGCTTCGAAACCTGTGTGCGCGAGGCCACCGTGCTCGGCATGCTCGGCGTCTATTCACTCGGCTATTGGATCGACGACACCCGCTCGCGTGACCGCTACGACGAAATGCTGTTCTTGATCGCGCTCGGAGCCTTGCTGGTTCTAGCCGCCGACTTCGTCTCCTGGCTGGCGCGGCGAGTTGTTCGCACCGCCTAGGCCCTGGTAGGGTTTGGCTTCATGGCGGTATTCCAATCCTTGCTCGGAATTGCCGTGATCCTCGGATTCGGATGGCTGATCTCCGTGGATCGCAAGCAAGTTCGCTGGCGCCCGGTGTTCATCGGTGTTGCGTTGCAGTGGGTGCTTGCATTGATCGTGCTCAAAACGCCGATTGGCGCCGCATTTTTCGACGGCGCGCAACGCTTGTTCAAAGGCCTGATCAACGTCGCCAAGCTGGGGGCCAAAGAAGTAACCGGTACTCACGGCTTAGGCTTGGAAGGAAGCGCGCCGATCCTCGCGATGTTGATCCTGGTGACGGTGATCTTCTTCTCGTCGCTGTTCTCGATTCTGCATCACCTAGGAATCGTGCGCTTTGTTGTCGGCGGCATGGCGCGCGTGATGGCGCGGCTGATGGGAACCTCCGGCGCGGAATCCACCAGCGCCGCCGCCAATATTTTTGTCGGCCAAACCGAAGCGCCGTTGTTGGTGCGTCCTTACTTGCCGACGATGACGCGCAGTGAATTGGGCGCGGTGATGAGTGTGGGTTTTGCAACCGTGGCCGGCGGAGTGTTTGCGCTGTACGTCGGCATGATGCAGGACAAAGTGCCCGAAATTGCCGGACACCTACTCGCCGCAACGGTGATGTCGGCGCCGGTGGGTTTGGGCTTTGCCAAGCTGGTTTTCCCCGAAACCGAGCAGCCGAAAACGCTGGGGCAGGACGTCGCTCAGCCGAAGTCCGAATACGCCAACCTGGTCGACGCCGCCGCAAGTGGAGCCTCCGATGGCATGCGTTTGGCGCTGAATATCATCGGCATGCTGATTGCGTTCCTCGGCTTGTTGGAATTGGTCAATTGGATTCTCGATTGGCTGTGGACCGGCCAAACCTTGGAAAATATGCTCGGTTTTGTCATGGCGCCGCTGGCTTGGTTACTGGGCGTGCCGATGGATGAAGCGCGCGACGTCGGTACTTTGCTCGGCATCAAAGTCGCGGTGAATGAATACATTGCCTATGGCAATTTGGTCGGCGAAGATCTGCAGGGTTTGAGCGACCGATCCAAGATCATCGCGTCGTATGCGCTTTGCGGCTTTGCCAACTTCAGCTCCATCGCCATTCAAATCGGCGGGCTGGGCGGCATGGCACCGGAGCGCCGCGGCGAAATCAGCAGCCTGGGAATACGCGCAATGGCCGCCGGTGCCTGCGCCAGTTTTCTGACGGCGGCCACGGCGGCCATTTTCTTGGGTTAGCGCTCGGTGGAACTGCCGAACCGAAGGTGTTTCAGCTCCATCGATTTGCACTGCTGGTGCAAGAGCTATTTCCCGTCGCCATGCTCAACCTTGACCGAGCCGTTCGAGGTATCGACGCGAATGTGAGCCTCGGTGGCGCCGGTTTCCGGCAGGCGCGGCCCATACACGCGAATCTTGCCATTTGACGTGCGACCCGAAAGCGAGCAATTCAGCGTGCCCGGGCTCTTGATGGTGATGTTGCCGTTCGAGGTGTCGAAGTAAGCTTGACCATTCCAGCCATCGGGTAGATCCACGGTGATACTGCCGTTCGAGGTCTTCAGCTCGATGTCGCGGCTGGTGCCGTCGTAGTAAATCGGTCCGTTCGATGTCTTCGCTTCGACTTCACCACCGGTTTGGTTGACCAACGAAATGCGGCCGTTCGAGGTGCGCAGGTCCACCGGTCCGCTGCTGGCGATCACGGTGATCGCGCCATTCGAGGTGCGAACCTTCGGCGACGGGAAGGCGTCGGTGGTTTCTACGCTGCCGTTGGCGGTATCGATGTCAATTTCCACGCCCTCGGGAACGGTCAGGTACAGCGAAGCGCCGACGTTATTGGTGCCCAGTTTCGGATGGCGCGGGACGGAAATAGTCAAAGTGCCGCCATCGAGGTCGGAAACCACCTTCATCATGCGCGCGTTTTCCATAGCCTCGTCCAGCGAATGGCCGGTGGCGTAAAACTTGGCGTCGCAAATGACGTCGCCGGCAGGACCACTTCCGATTTCGACTTTGCCGTTATAAGTATCTACTTTTACGAGCTTTACGCCGGTCGCGGCGATGTTGAAGCTGTCGTCCAACTGAGCTTTGACTCGGTCGTTGATGACGAAAGCGCAGGAGCAGAGGAACAGAAGCGGGAGAAGCAGGAAGCGCATTTGCGGATGGATTGCGGGAGTGGGTAGGAATTGGGTTGTGAAGCTTGCATACTCAGGGCATGTCCGACGAGCAGCAGTTTCTTGATCAAATTTCCAGTGCGCTTCATCAGACCCTCGGTGAGCCGGCTTCGGTTGCAGTTGTTTTGGGTTCTGGATGGAAAGAGCGCGCCGCCGATCTGCTGACCGACGTCACCGAGGTCCAGCTCAGCCAAATCCCCGGCTGGCCGCAGCCGCGCGTGCAGGGTCACGGCGGCGGATTGAAGGCCGGAATGTGTGGCGACCGTCGCGTGGTGCTGGTCGGCGGGCGGGTCCACAGTTACGAGGGCTACGAAGCGCGCGAAATCGTGCGCGGAGTGCGCGGCCTGATTCAGTGGGGGGTGCCGAACATCCTGCTGCTCAACGCCGCCGGTTCGGTGCGCAGTGAACTTCCGCCCGGCTCGCTGATGCCGTTGGCGGATCACATCAATATGGGGCTGCCCAATCCGCTAGCCGCCGATCAGGAGCCAAGTGGAGTTGCCACCTTCCTGAATATGGTTGGCCTATACCACCCGGAGTGGCGAGCAGGCTTGATGGAGCGCTGCCCCGATTTGACTAGCGGGGTGTACGCCGGCTTGCCGGGGCCCAACTACGAAACACCCGCCGAGGTGGCGATGCTGCAAACGCTAGGCGCCGATGCCGTCGGCATGAGCACGGTGCCGGAAGCGATGGCCGCCAAGGCCGCCAAGGCGAAGGTGCTCGGAGTTTCGTTAATCACAAACTATTGCTCCGGTCTGAACGGCAGCGAACCCAGTCACGGCGAGGTTTTGGAAACCGCAACTGCTGCCGGTGATGCGGCCGCCCAGGTGCTCGCAGCCGCAGTAGCAGCCGCGCCGCAATAGATTGCCAATCGCATTCTCCGCCGCAGAAGCCGTCGATTTAGGCGTGCGCGGCGTTAAAATTTCCTGCCCTCTGAGCAGTCCCCGGCCCCAAATTAGCTATTGGATGGCACCGAGGTCTGTCCTAGATGTTGTGCGAACTGATTCCCAGTCCAACCCTCCGAAGAGAAACCCATCATGGCCGTTCTTGTAACCAAGGAAGCTCCCGACTTCAAAGCAACCGCCGTCATGGCTGACGGTTCTTTCCAAGACATCAGCCTGGCCGATTACCGCGGCAAGAAAGTCGTTCTTTACTTCTACCCGCTCGACTTCACCTTTGTTTGCCCGTCCGAGATCATCGCTTTTGATCACCGCATGAGCGAATTCGAGAAGCGCAACACCGTTGTGCTCGGCTGCTCGATCGACAGCCACTTCACTCACCTCGCATGGCGCAACACCGACATCAACGAAGGCGGCATCGGCCAGATCAACTACCCGCTGATCGCCGACATCGACAAGAGCATCGCTCGCGATTACGACGTCTTGGTTAACGAAGCTGTCGCTCTGCGCGGTTCGTTCTTGATCGACGAAGAAGGCGTGGTCCGTCACCAGGTCGTCAACGACCTTCCGTTGGGCCGCAACATCGACGAAATGCTGCGCATGGTCGATGCTTTGGACTTCCACAGCAAGCACGGCGAAGTTTGCCCGGCTGGCTGGCAGGAAGGCAAAGATGGTATGAAGGCTTCCACCGAAGGTGTTGCCGAATACCTCTCCTCGAACGCCGACGAACTGTAGATCGGCTTAAATCGAACGCTTGCGTTCGCTTCATACCCTCGTCGTTTCGGCGAGGGTATTTTTCTGTCTAGAATGAGGCCATGAGGTTGTACACGCGTGGAGGGGATCAGGGCGAGACTTCGCTATTTGGCGGGGATCGGGTCGGTAAGTGTGATCCGCGCATCGCTGCTTATGGGGAAGTGGATGAATTGAATGCAGTGATTGGCTGGTGCGTGGCGGCAGCGACTCCAATTTCAGCTGAGAAGCCTGATTCTCAGTTTGATGAGATTGCCCAGGCTTTGTTGCGCGAGAGTGGGCGGTTGTTTTCCTTGGGGGCTTATTTGGCTACTCCGCCTCAGGCTCGTGAGAATTCAGCATTACCCGAGTGGGAGAGCGGTTGCTGCAAGCTACTGGAATCCGAGATTGATCGTTGGAGTGGCGAGCTGCCGGAGTTGAAAAACTTTATTCTTCCCACAGGTTGCGAGCTGAGTTGCCGCCTGCAAATTGCGCGCACGGTATGCCGTCGGGCCGAGCGCTATTTGGTGGCGCTGGATTGTGCCGACGACAGCGACTTTGTGATTTATCTCAACCGGATGAGCGATTGGCTGTTTTGCCTATCCCGCCTAGCCAACCACCGGGCCGGCGTTCCTGAGCAACCTTGGACTGCTCAGTAGCATCGGCGAGCGCAATCTCGAACGCGCCGCTTTGGATGGATTCGTGGGCGCAGCGCACACCTTCATCAATGAGCTCAGCACCGCGTTGGAAGTCAAATAGGCCGATGCCTTTTAGCTGCGGTTCCAGTGTGACCGCTGGTTTGTGCACGGCGAGCTGATAGGAAGCCAGGCGGTATTGCAGGTGGGCAATGCTGTCACTTAGCGAAGAAAGCAAACGCGGTTCATCCTGCGGTTCGGGCGGCTTTGGCGACATCGCTTCAAAGGCCGCTTCGACCGGTGGCATGGAAGAAGAGTTCACGTTAACGGCGACAACCGGATACGGCCCCAATTGCGCGGCGGCTTCCACCGGCACCGGAGTGGATACGCCACCATCGATTAGCCAACGGCCATCAATCAACACTGGCGTGAAGAACCCGGGGATTGCGTAGCTGGCACGAATGCACAACGCCAGATCACCTTCGCGCAAGCGCACCTCGTCGCCATTGCGTAACTCGGTAGCCACCGCAGTGAACGGAAGCGGTAGGTCTTCCACCCGACGATGCGCAGCCAAGCGGCGCAAATAGGATTCGATTTTGCGTCCACCCATCAAGCCGCGAATTGGCATGCGGATGTCGACGAAGCGAAACATGCGCTTCAAATCGAGTTTGCGAATGAACTCTTCGTATGCATCCAGCGCTTCGGCGCAATAAAGACCGCCGACCACCGAGCCGATGCTGGTCCCGGCAACTCCACGAACCCGGTACCCGGTTTCTTCGAGCACTTTGATAATGCCGATATGAGCCAAGCCGCGGGCCCCACCGCCTCCAAGCGCAAGAATGATGTCGTGGTTTTTCATTTGCAGAAGAATTCGATTTCGGAAATTCCCCCTACGCCGCTGCTGCGGGATTGGTGTATGGAGGTGACTTCTAATTCAATTCTGCGAATTTTTTGCGATTTGCGAAAGGGAAAAATATATCCATTGCGCCAATCTTCCTGCGAAAATTCAATTTCTTGCGATTTGCTGCCGTTGATTTTTAAGCGCAGCCGTTGCGGCATCGCATAGCCATCCAAGCTTTGATCCGCCGGCAGCGCCGGAACAATGCGAATGCCGTCCGCGCGGAATGCTTTCTTCCATTTCGCCTGCCAAAGACGTTTGTTGTCGTCGCTTTTCCAACGCCACGCGGTGGCGTGACAGCGATCCAACGCCCACCCTGCACCGGCCGATCCGCCGAATGCCGAGCTTGCTTCAATCTCTATTTCCTTCGCTGCCCAACCCAACGGCTGCGCATGTTGATCGCGAAACCGAAGCTCCTGCGTGAATTGTTCATCCGCAATCCCGCTCACGTCTAAATCCACCGCAGCCGACTCCAGCCATTGCCAATCTTCACCATCAGGCATCACCTCGATCCGCGCATGCAAAGTGTGTGCGCCATTCCCCGGCAGAGAGATCTGTCCGCCGAATCGATGGGGGACTAGCTGCCGGCAATCTTGCTGCCATTGTTCCTGGTCGCGGCTCAGGTCTAAAACCACCTCGCCATTCAGCATCCATTGCACACGGCGAATGCGAGCACTTTGCTCCTGCGGCCACCTCAAATCAGCCATCCACTCCGTGTCGAAGTTGGTGAGGAATACCGTGCACTGAGGCAAGCCACTTGCCGCAACCTGCACCCATGCACCTTCCGTGTTCGAAATCCATTTGCGCTGCCACAGCTGACTTTCTTCACCGCCGCCGCCACCGGTACTTGCCGTGGCACGCGACAGTGTGAGCAATGCAAACGCGGTATTCATTTCCGGCTCACCTTTGGCGCTACTCCACGAACCGTTCTTGCGCTGCCGTTCCACGATGGCATCGGCAATTTGCGCATACCAATTGATTTGGCCCAAAGCCTTTTGATCGAGAATGGCCATCGCTCGTTCCACACCATAGCAGGCGTAGTAGAACCACCGATTCAACGGCGCGCGATTCATCGGCTGATCCAAAAACCACTTCCCTTCCGCGCGGCTCAAAGACGTCGTCAGAACTTGTTGCAGTTGCTTTTGAACCTTTGGCTTCCATTCATTGCGTTGCAGTGCTTTCAAGCAACAAGCTGCTCCGGCGATGCCGGCTAACACCATCGTCGAAGAAGGCTCTTGGTTAGGGTAATAGCCCCAACCGCCCATGTCGGCCATGTTGCGCACCATAAACTCCGACGTCTTCCCCCAGAAATCCTCATCGGTGTCAAAGCCAAATCGATCCAATGCTTCCAAACCGACCAAGCCGTATTGATGATTGGACAAATCCCCGGTCACATCGCGTCCGCGATTGGCTTCATAACTGAAGTACTGACGCGGCCCATAGTTCAGCACCTTCGCTGCGCGCTCAATTCGAGGTGCGTACTTCACCGGGTCCATCGACGTCAAAAGCAAAACCCGCAACGCCGCGTCGTAAACATAAACCGGTTCGGCGCTGGCCAAAAAGTTCATGCTTAACTGAATCGCCGCGTGCTCCTTCGGCAAGCCGGATTTATACAGCGCATAACAAGCAAGCGCCGTCGTGCCACCTGGATAGGCCTCGTGCCCGGCCATGCGCCACGACCCATCCGCGTATTGGCGCGGCAGCAAATACTCAACTCCGCGCACGATCGCCGCATCCACCTGCTCGGCTCGGGTTTTCTCCTCCATGCCGAGCCCGGAACTTGCACCCACTAGCCACACAGCCCACAGCAAAACCCATCCCGTCCACCCCTTCATGTCACTCTCCATTCCCGTTCACAGTGAAGACGGAAAGCCACGCGAAAGGTAACAACAAAGTATGATTCGGGCCGATGTCGTCCGAGCCAGACCTCTACGAAGAAATCGTCCGCATGCGACGACTGGGCCAGCCTGCCGCGCTGTGCACGGTGCTGCTCGCCAAAGGCAGCACTCCGGGCAAGGACGCAATGAAAATGCTGGTCCGCGGCGACGGCAGCACCGTCGGCTCGGTTGGCGGCGGCTGCGTCGAGGCCGACACCATTCAAATGGCGCTCGAGTCCATCCGCACCGGCGCCGCGCAAACCCAAAGCTTCCGCCTCAATCAGAAGGACCTACCCGAGTCCGGCCTGATCTGCGGCGGACAAGTCACCATTCTGGTTGAATCCGTGGTTCCACCCGTCCTCGTTTTGTTCGGCGGCGGTCACGTCGGCGCCGCCTCGGTGCGCGTGGCCCACGAAGCCGGTTTCCGTGTCATCCTCTGCGACGACCGACCCGAGTACGCCAGCCCCGAATCCCATCCGCTTGCCGATGAGGTTTACGCCGGATCCTGGCGCGAGGCCGTCGAGCGCATCGCTCCGGCGCAAAATCACTACCTAGTCGTCGCCACCCGCGGCCACCACGACGACGCCGAAGTACTGCGAGCAGTTCACGCAAGCGACTGCAAGCCTCTTTACCTAGGCATGTTAGGGTCGAAAGCCAAGGCCGCCACCCTGCATAGACTACTCGAAGACGAAGGCGTGCCGGCCGACTGGCTGACCCAGGTCCGCACCCCAATCGGCCTTCCCATCGGCGGAAAATCGGCCGGAGAGATTGCCGTTTCGCTGGTTGCCGAGCTGATTCAAATCCGCCACCAGGCCGCCGCCAAATAGCCTGATTTCGCCGCCAAAAGCCGTCACCAGGCCCCGGTTTGACGGTATTCCGGGCACCGGGCTATCCTGTCAGGCCCCTACGCGCGACCAACCGCTGTAAAACCGTTTTCCCCAATGCTGTCCGCCCTCACTGCAACCCTGATGCTCGCCTTCGCGGCGGCACCGCAAAACGAGCTTGAATTGACCTCCGGCAAGGTGCTGAAGGTCAAGCGCATCAAGTCGGAAACCTACAAGGAAGTCACCTACCAAACCATGGGTGGCGGCGACAGCAAGAAGGATTCAGGCGACATCATCGAGATTCGCCACGACCTGACGCCGAAGCCGCTCGACGGTTACGCCGTCGCTATCGAGCGCATGGAAGAAGGCGCCTTCCGCGATGCCGTGCCGCTGTTCCGCGCCGTGCTCGCCGATGACCGCCTGCTGAAGCGCTCGTCATACGCTTGGGTCAAGCAGCACTCCTTGTTCCGTCAAGCCAAGTGCATGTTTGCCCTCGCCGATATGACTGGCGTAGCCAACACCGTCGACCAGCTGCTGAAGGACGTGCCCGACACCTTCTTCTATGCACCGGCTTTGATGATGAAGGCTGAAGCCATGGTGCTGGCCGAAAAGGACTCGGAGGCCAAGAAGGTATTCGAGCAACTCATTGCCGACGTCGCCAGCAAGGGTTTGCCCGAGCGTTGGTCGCGGGAAGCGGAATTGGGTCTGACCTTGCTCGATAAGAGCTTGTCGGGCAAAGCCAAAGAACGCGCCCTTGCCGGAATTGCCGAAAAGAACAGCTCCAAGTTCCCGACCGTAGCCAGCCGTGCCAACGTGGAAGTCGGCAACGTAATGGTGCAGTCTAAGGAGTACGACAAAGCGCAGCGCTTCTTCGAGCGCATCGTGCGTTCCGGTCAAGCCGACGCGTCGACTCTTGCTGCTGCTTACGCCGGCCTCGGCGACTGCCACTACTACCGCGCGATGGGCATGGAAAGCGATCCGCAGGCGCGCCGCGAAGAATTCAAACAGGCTGCCAAGAACCACCTGCGCGTGATCGTGATGTACAAAGAAGCCGTCGGCTTGGTGCCGCGCTGCTTGTACTTCGCTGCCCAAGGCATGCTGCAAACCGGTCTACCGGAAGCCTCACAAAACTTCACGCAACTGGCTAGCCGCCTGAAGCGTGTTTACCCCAACTCCCCGTGGTGGAAGCGACTGGCCAAGGAACGCAACTTGCGCATGTAAGTGCAAGACCCCGACGTCAGCCCAGCGGGCGCGAGACTAGATCTCGCGCCCGCTTTTTTTTATCCACACTTTCCAGAGTTCTCCCCAGTTCCACACGTGTAACTCTTTGGCGATTGCCCCGTCTAGTCTGATGCCGGGGGAGCCGGCGACTTGAACATGGAATGTGAATATCGAGAGTGGTCGGCGCAATTGCAGCGCTACTTGTTAGCTAGGCTGGGGGATCCCGAGCTGGCTGAGGAAATCGTGCAAGAAGCGTTGTTTCGCTTGTTGTGTAAACGCAGCGAAGGCAAGAAGATCGCCAATCCACGCGCTTGGTTGTTCCAGACAGTCCGCAACTTGGCCGTCGACGTGGTGCGAGCGAACTTGCCGATGTCGCTGGGCTTAGAAGCGATGTCCAAGCTGCCGGACCCGGCTTCGGTTCCGGGCGACACCGAGATCCTGCAAACGCGAGTCGGCGAGGCCGGTCGCCGCGAACTTTTGGATCTGCTTCCCGACGTTATGGAAAAGCTGCCGGAAGAGGATCGCAATGCTCTAGTTGCGCGATACCGCTACGGAGTTAGTTGCCGCAAGATGGCCGCGCTGGCTGGAATCAGCTTGGGCAATGCCAAAGTGCGGCTATATCGGGCACGGAAACGAGTGCGCAAAGTGTTGGAATCCGAACTTCGAGGTCAGGCGTAGGGATGAGTCGTTGGCTCGCGATTGCACTCATCGTTTGGTTTTTAAGCTTGGAATGGCGGTTGGTGAAAACCCCCAGTCCAACTCAGGCGCCGATGCCTGCGAACCTGAGCCGGCATTCCGATCCGCCTCAGCCTCGGCGTCTGCCTTCTTTGCCGCCGAAGATGGAATCCTTGGAGCGCCAATTTTCTTTTGCCAAGTTCAAAATCAAACACCTGAATGATGGAGGCCTCGGCGGCAAGAGTTGGCGGCTGCAAGAAGCGGTTTTGGCTTGTCGCGCGGTAAATATTTACTGGCCGCAGGAAGGTGCGATCCAAGCCGAGGCTGCCTACCGCGAAGGCGAGTTGTGGTTGCGACTCGAGGAGCCGGGCGACGCGACCGGTGCTTTTCAAACCTGCAGGGACGCGGCGAGCGGAGTTGCGGGTTGTGCTTTTGGTGCCCGCGCGCAATTGCAGCTAGCTCACATCGACCGCCGTGCGAATCGTTTTGCCAAGGCGGTGCATCAGTACAAACAACTGGCTGTCGACCCGTCGGCCACGCTGCGCCATCGGAACGATGCTTTGGAGTGGCAAGGAAGATGTTGGTTAGCGATGGGGCAGGTCAAGCTCGCCGCCCAGGCGTTTGCGGAATGGCGTGGCCAATGCGAGGGTCCGCTGGAGGAGGTACGTGCGACGGATTGGCAAGCATTGGCCATGCTGCGCGGCGGCGAAATTACCGAAGCCGAAATCCTTCTCAGTGCTCTGCAAAGCCGATTGCGGGCGGCAAGCTTAGAGCCCACTCCAGAAGGTCGCGAGCTATTTGAGGCGTTGGGGCGAATCCGCGCCGACGTGCGGCTACGCGCGATTCGCCAATTCGGCGAAGACCATGGCCACCGCCAGGTGGTCGGTATGACTCATCGACAAGCGGAATCGAGCAATGCCCAGCTGCTCGGCGAGTTCGGCGGTACGACCCGACACGTGGATTTGCGGCGCAACCTTGCCGTCGGAAATCACTTCGATCTCGTCGAAGGCGACGCCGTCGGTCCAGCCGGTACCGAGGCTTTTCATCAGCGCTTCCTTCGCGGCAAAACGGGCGGCGAAGTGCACCGCGGGTTCGCTGCGTGACTGGCATTCGTCCCATTCGGCGGTGGTGAACACACGCTCACGCATGCGTTTTTCACTGCGCTCCAAGCTGCCGGCGAAGCGGGCGACGTCGACCAGGTCGATGCCGATGCCGGGCGCGGAATCGGGGAGCTGCGGGAACATGAGGCAAGCATAGCGTCGCTGCAATTCCGCTTCGGCTCAGGCACAATAGAGGGCTCATGACCGCCGCCATTTTGGAAGGACTCAACCCGGCCCAGAGCGAGGCCGTCAACCACTTTGATGGGCCGCTGCTCATCTTGGCGGGCGCGGGTACCGGCAAGACGCGCACGATTACGCGGCGGGTGGCGCATTTAGTGTGCAATCAGCAGGTGCCGCCTGGGCGGATTTTGGCGATTACCTTCACCAATAAGGCGGCGCGGGAAATGCGCAATCGCATCGCCGAGTGGGTTCCGCACACCGGCATTTGGGTGGGTACTTTTCACGCCACCTGCGCGCGCATGTTGCGTCAAGACGCCGAGGTCATCGGCCGCACGCGCAACTTCTCGATCATGGACACCGATGACCGACGCAAAATGCTGCGCCAGATCATCAAGGATCAAGGTTGGGATTTGACCGTTTATAAGCCGCGCAAAATCGAGCAGTTCATTTCAAGCTGGAAGCAGAAAAGCATGGGGCCGGAGGCGGCCGGCGAAGAGGCGTCGTTATTTGGATTGGAGCTTGAACGTGCGGCGTTGGTTTACGCGCAATATGAAAAGCAGTTGTTCAAGTCGGACGGCCTTGATTTTGATGACCTGCTGCTGAAGGGATTGGAACTGGTGCAGAAAGACGCTTCAGGCGCGCGCAATTGGGTGGACCGTTTCGAACACATCTTGGTCGATGAATACCAAGACACCAACGACTTGCAGTATCAGTTCGTCAAGCTGCTGTCGGCGGCCCATAACAACTTGGCGGTTTGCGGCGATCCGGATCAATCGATTTATCGATGGCGCGGTGCCGACATCGGCAACATTCTGCGTTTTGAGCAAGACTTCCCGGGTACGCGCACCATTCGGCTCGAACAGAACTATCGCTCGGTCGGCAATGTGCTGAAGGCGGCGCAGCATGTGATTCGCAACAACCGTTCTCGCAAGGAAAAAGATCTGTTCACCGATCGCGAAGACGGTCCGGCGCTGAACTTGCAGGATGCGCCAACCGAAGACGCGGAAGCCGAAGCCATCGCCCGCGTCGTTGCGCGCTGGTCGCAGCAGGATTCGCCCATGCGCGAAATCGCGGTGTTCTACCGCACCAACGCCTGTTCGCGTGCATTAGAAGCGGCGTTTACTCGCCAACAGATTCCCTACCAAGTAGTGGGCGGTCTGTCCTTCTTCGAACGCCGCGAAATCAAAGACATGATGGCTTATTCGCGCCTGCTGATTAATCCGCGCGACGAGGTGTCGGCGCTGCGGGTCATCAACGTGCCGCCGCGCGGAATTGGCGAAACCAGCGTCGGTCGTATTCGTGCCGCCGCCGAGGAACATGAAGAGTCGGTGCTGCATGTGCTGCGACGCGAAGAGGTGCGCACTGCGTTGCGCGGACCGGCCAAAAAAGGAGCGCTGAACTTTTTGAAAGTAGTGTTCAGCGCGCATGACAAAATCGAATCGGCCGAAGATGCGATTCGCACCATCATGGATCGCGTCGGCTATCGGCGCTTTGCCGACAGTTTGACGGCAACCGAGGACGTCGACCGTGGCGAGAACTTAGATGAACTACTTGCCTTCGCCGCCGAGTACGACGCGCGGGAAGGCGGCGGTTTGCAGGGTTTCCTGGAAGAGATTTCGTTGCTGACCGACGTCGACCGCTGGGAAGACGAGGCCGAACGGGTTTCGTTGATGACCGTGCATGCAGCGAAGGGTTTGGAATTCGATCGCGTCGCTGTGGTTGGTTTGGAAGAAGGCTTGTTCCCGCATGCGCGGTCCTTCGAAGAAGACGAAGGCTTGGAAGAAGAGCGGCGCTTGTTCTACGTTGCGCTCACTCGCGCGCGCGAAGAACTGTGTTTGAGTCATTGCCGCATGCGCTTCCGCACCGGCGCGCCTGGGCCGCAATCGCCGTCGCGCTTCCTCGATGAGTTGCCGGAAGGGGTTTTGCCGGATCACCAGTTCAGCCAAGAGCTCGCCGAGCAACACTTCGACGAAGGTCCAAGCCTCGACGATTACGCCAGCGACGAAGACGACGAACTGCGCCCCGGCGATTTGGTTGCCCACCGCGTTTTCGGTGAGGGAACTGTGCAGCGCGTACTGGGCAGCGGCATCAACCAACGGCTGGTCGTTTTATTCGACGACAGCCAGCAGGAACGAACCCTGCTTTCGGCCTACGCGATGCTCGAGAAACTGGTCTAATTCCCTCTGGCCCCTGACCGAACTCCCGTGGACAAGATCAAAGAACTGCTCGCCACCTCCTGCGGCCTAGGCTACGCGCCGGTTGCATCTGGAACTTTCGGCACCTTGGGCGGCGTAGCGCTGGCCGCGCTGTTCGGCTGGACTTGGCCCGAGTACTACTTATGGCTGTGCATCGGCGCCGCCGCGCTGCTGACCTGGATCGGCACGCCGATCGGCAATTGGGCCGAGAAGCGCTACGGCCGCAAAGATCCCGGCGAGTTTGTGCTCGACGAGGTCGCCGGCTACCTAGTTGCTGCCGCCTGGATCAGTTTTTTGGGCTGGCCGCAACTGATTGCTGCATTTTTTGCCTTCCGTCTGACCGATATTGTGAAGCCGGCACCTGCTCGGCAAATGGAGAAGCTGCCCGGCGGCCTGGGCATCATGATGGACGACATCATCGCCGGCCTGTGGGCCCTGGCTATCATGGGGGCTCTCTACCATTGGGCGCCCCAGCTCTTTACCCCCTAACGGATCCTCCTTCCGTCCTAGCACTCGATTGCGCGACAAAGAACACCTCGAAGAATCCGGCCCGGTCCGCACCCCTCCAGGGATGACGCTGGCCACCCGGTTCACCGTAGGACTGGGGTTTACTGCGTTTGCGATCGCTTTAGTCGCCGGCTTTTTCTTACTGCAAGGCGCCGACGGCGTGCTGCGCGACAATACGCAGATCACGCAGGAACAAATGGCGGTCAAAACCGCCGAGATGATTCAAGCCGGAGCGAATCCTGGGCCGATTTCGGGCAAGCCGCTTAAGGGACCTGCCGGCACCAGCGTGCAAACAGGCAAGGGAACGGTCAAAACCAATGATGGTGACCGTCAGGCCAAGTTGTTCCAGGTTGAAATTAAGAATGAAGACCCGGCATTGTCCGAACGCCATGTTTTGTTTGCGCCGGTTGAGACCAACGTCAGTGCAAAGGATGAGCTGCTGATCTTGATCGTTTTGGTTTGCGGCGGATTGGTTATCGGCACGATCATCTTTGGAGCCATAGCCGCGCGGAAAGTGGCCGAACCGCTGAAGTCGATGGTCGACGATGTGATGGCGATCAGCCGCGGTCGTCTCGATCGCAGAGTCCATGCCGAAGGCGCGGTGCAGGAAGTCGCATTCCTGGCGCGCGCGGTGGACCGCATGGTGCGCGACCTTGTTGTGGGGCAGCAAAACCAAGAGGCGTTGGATAAGCGTCGGCGTGAAACGGAGTCGTTGCGCGAGCTGCGACGAAACTTGCAGCCGCTGAGTTCGGATGCGCCGTTTGGATTCAAGGTTGAGACCTTGGTGGTGGAAGCCGAGGGTGCCGGCACCGGTGACTTCGTCGATTCCCTGCAAGACGGCAACCAGCACAACACTTTGGCGGTTGGATCCACTGCCAATCGCGGCATGCCCGGCGCGCTGTTGATGGCGATGACCCGCGCCTACATGCGTGGCTGGATTTTGCAGGGCGTGTCGCCGGCCGAGGCTTGCGTCGGTACCAACGCGGCGTTGAACCGTGACTTGGCTAAGGGCTTGTATGCATCGGCGGTGGTGCTGAAGCTGGACCACGAAGCAGCCACCTGCGAGCTGGTTTCGGCCGGCCACAAAGCGCCGGCGATCAAGTGGGACGCCGCCGCCGGCCAACTGCGCAAATTCCAGCCCAACGGCATTGCGCTCGGCTTCGATGAAGGCCCGATTTTCCGCAAATCTCTCGAAACCGTGGCCATCTCGCTGAAGCCAGGCGACTCGATTTTCTTGTTCTCGCCCGGCCTTTTCGCCTGCAAGAACCCCGACGGCAAGCAGCTGGGTGAATCCGGCGTCTATGCGCTGGCCAAGGTGGCGGTGGAAATGGGTCTCGAGGAGATGGAGAAGAAGCTGCGCTCCTTCCTGCGGGCCGACCCCGAGGGCGATTTGGCGTTCGCCCTGATGAGCAACATCAACCTCGAATAAAGATGACCGAAGCCATCGGCTTGGCCGAATTCCAGCGCTTGATCGATGAGATCTATGGCGAAAAAGACCGCAACAGGGGCCTAGAGGGCACTTTTTTGTGGTTCCACGAAGAGGTGGGCGAGCTCACACGTGCGGTGCGGCGCGGCCATGATCGCGAAAACCTAGAAGAGGAATTTGCCGACGTGCTCGCCTGGCTGGTGTCGACGGCGTCCATCATGGGCGTCGATATGGAGGCGGCTGTGGAGCGCAAATACGGTGCTCAATTCCTCGAGCAGAGGGCAAAAAAAAAGAAGGGCTAATCTCACTGCCAAAGCCCCCTGGATGAATCCAATTCGGCAGCAGACCGCCCTTCTGCGTATTTGATGGAGGGAAGGGGGCATAGGTTCCAAGATTTCCGGTAAATTCTGGAGGTTCCCCACCCGGGGTCCGGTCCCGTTCCTTGCCGTTCAAAATGCCCGTAGATCCGCTTCACTCGGAATGTCCGCACTGTCGTGCCAAACTTCAGGTCGATCCTATTTCCGGTTCGGTAGTTTCTTTTGAAGCACCGCCTGATTCCATGGACAAGGCGCGCAAGGAGGCGGAATCGAAGCAGCCGGCGCGGCGCAAAGATGCGTTTGAATCGGCGCTGAATGCCGAGCGCAACCGCGAAAAGAACCTAGACGACCTCTTTCGCAAAGCAGCGCAAAAGCAGCAGGGCAAAGAAGATGGGGGCAAGGCCGATAACCCGCTCGATGATCGCTGGCGTTAGTTCAACGCCCTAAATCAAAATCACATCGATGGATTTTCCAATCCTGCCACTGCCGTTTTGGGGCACCGGACCGCGTCATTGGCTGCACCGCAGCGTTTACGACGACGAGGACTTCTTTTTCCACGACCAGAGCGGCCGTTTGCTGGCTGCAGCAGGGTCTACCGCGATTCACGGCAAAAAGCTGTTTGGATTCATCCCGCTGACCAAAGGCGCCGACGTGCTGATTTCGGTCGCCGACGAAACCGGAAAATATTGGCCGACGGTCGGTTTTCATCAGCGCATCGGTGATCCGGTGCTGAGCGGCGGCTTGAAGCGCCAGCCGATGACCGACGGCGAGGGTGGATTTGCCGGTGAGCTGAACTGGAACGGCAGCACTGGCCTTCTTTACAACGCCGACGGCTTGAAGTTGGGTTCGGTGTCGGCGCCCAACCCGCTGCGGCGGCAGTACCGTATCCACGGGCACGAGGGGCAGAAGCTATGCATGGTGACGATGGATAAGTACCGAGACTTGCCGGAATCCATTCCGTTGGACCGTGAAAGCAAACCGACGGTGCTGAAGTTCGCCGCTGACCAAGGCTCAAGCATCGACGTACGGTTGTTGGCCGCTTGCATGCAGGTGATTCCTTTGATGAATGCCTGATCGGCGCCGCGGCTGAGCCGCCAGCAAGGTTCATTCGCCTCTTAGAATGGGCGGATGTTTGCGCCACTGCTTTCAACGCTAGCCCTCGCGGTCGCCCCCCTCCAAGTGGACGCCGGTGCGCAGGATGGCAAGTTCCTGATCGAAAATCTGCGGGTTTGGCAGAACGGTCAGGTGTCCGAGCCGATGGACTTGCTGGTTCAGGATGGTTTGATCCTCGGCATGTTGCCGGCCGACGGCGAGATCACGCCGACCGGTGATTTCACTCGCATCGAAGCTGCTGAAGATTGGGTGGCTTATCCGGGTTTGATCCACGCCAATTACGGCGGCTCGTTTTTCCCCGAGCCGCAAAACCCCTACGCCGAAGATTCGTCCGACCCACGCACCGGACCGATCCCGGCGATGGAATACGGCGATCGTCGCCAAATGCGCGGCTGGTCGCACGTGGCCGACTACCTCGATTGGCAAGCCGAAGACGCCGACGACTGGCGCGACGCCGGCTTCACCGCTGGTCAGGTCTTGCCGCGTAATGGAATCATTCGCGGCCGCGCGGCGGTGATTTCGATGAACGGTTTGCCGTTGGGCGAGGCGTTGCTGCGGCGCGAAGGTCATCAGGTAATTGGTTTGTCATCGCGCGGCGGTTATCCCGGCACGCCGATGGGGGTGTTGGCTTATCTGCGCCAAGTGATGTTGGACAACCAATTGGTCAACAGCGGCAACTTGCGCCGTTCCAGCGATCCCGATTTCGGCCAAATTGGTCCGGCAATCATCGTCGCCGATGGCCGTCGTCAAATTGAAAACGCGTTGGATTTGCTGGCTGAGTTTGCCCCGGAGTTGGATGTGGTCATTCTCGGCGGTCGCGATGCTTGGTTGTTTAGCGATCGTTTGAAGGCGCAGAATGTTGCGGTGCTGTACAAGGCCGACTTCGGCGAGGCGATGGATTCGGAAGAGGATCTGGAAGTCAAGCCGGCAGAAGAGCGTCCGTATTGGCAGGAGCCGGCGGCGATTCGTGAGGTCAAGCGGCAAATCCATCATGAGCGCATTGAAGGCTTCATGAAGTTGCAGCAGTCCGGCGTGCAATGTGCGCTGGTTCCACCGCCCGACGCCGACGATTGGGCCGATGCCTTTGAGCAATTCGTCGAAGCCGGCATGAAAGCCGACGATGTTTGGCGCGCCGCAAGTAGCGATGTCGCGCGCATCCTTGGATTAATGGACGCCGGCGAAGTGCGCGGCGGTGGCGGTGCGGACTTTGTCATCGTTGCTGGTGAATTGAACGCCGAAGCAGATTTCGCTTGGGTGTTCGCCGATGGCCGCGGTTGGGAGTTTGAGTTGGAAGAGGACTCCGGCGACGACGAGGAAGGCGAGGAGGAAGAAGGTGGTGAATCCGGCGAAGGCGCAGCGATGGACGGCGCGTGGCAGATCACCGTCGAAACGCCGATGGGCGATCAGGAGTTCGTCATCATTGTGAATCGGGCAGAGAACGAGATTGAAATCACCGATGTGCTGGGCAACGAAACCGACCAAGCCAAAGGCGTGGGTTTTAAGGGTGATCGTTTGAAGTTCACCTATTTCGTCGAGGAGATGGAAATGGAGTTCACGTTGTTCGGTCGCGTCAAAGGCGATGCGATTAGCGGCAAGATGAACACCGATTTTGGGCCGGTGCCGATTTCCGGCGTGCGCTTGACTGGTGGTGATTCCGGTGGCGACTCGGGTGAAGAACTAGCGGTTGCCGAGGATGCCGGCGAGCAAGCCGAAGGTGAGGGTGAAGAAGAGGGTGACGAAGAAGAGGAAGACGTCGGCGTTGCCGTCGGTCACCCTGAATGGTTGGTGGAAACGCGTGAAGATCGAGTTGCCGCCAATCCGTACAGCGGCGATGTGCTGATTCAAGGCGGCACCATTTACACGTTGGATGGTCAGGAGCCCTTCGTCGGTGATTTGCTGATTGAAAACGGCAAGATTACTGCGATTAGCGAAGGCGTCGGCAGCATTGATGTGCCGGGTCACATGGCGGTGTTTGTTGCCGATGGCTTGCACGTGGTGCCGGCGATGATCGATGCGCACAGTCACCTCGCGTTGGCCACGGTCAACGAAGGAAGCATGTCAATCACCGCCGAATGCCGCATTGCCGACATGTTGATGGCGCGCAACCACGGCATTTACCGCGCCGCTGCCGGTGGTACCGCGCTGGCGCAGTCGCTGCACGGTTCAGCCAACCCGATTGGCGGTCAAGCGGCGGTTTGGGAAATGGATTACTACGCCGATTCCATCGCCGAACTGCTTTACGACCCGGCGCCGTTGGGCATTAAGTTCGCGTTGGGGGAGAACGTCAAGCAGTCGAACTGGGATCGCTCCGGTTCGCGCTTCCCGAACACGCGCATGGGTGTGCAAGCGGTGTATCGCCGCGCATTCACCGCCGCGCAGGATTACTCGCGGCAGCGCAAGTTGCACGCCGACGGCAAACTGCCGACCTTCCGCCGCGACGTGCGTTTGGAGGTGCTGGCCGACATCTTGGATAATGTCATCCACATCCAATGTCACAGTTACCGCGCCGACGAGTTGCTGATGTTCATTGGCGTGTGCGAAGAATTCGGCATTGAACGCCCGACTTTCCAGCACGTTTTGGAAGGCTTCAAAGTTGCTCCCGAACTTGCCAAATACGGCGCAATGGGTTCGTCGTTCGCCGACTGGTGGGCGTACAAAATCGAAGCTTACGACGCGATTCCGTGGAACCCAGGTTTGATGCACGACGCCGGCATGATTTCGTCGATCAATTCCGACTCGGATGATTTGATTCGCCGTTTGAACACCGAAGCCGGTAAGTCGGTGCGTTATGGCGAATATCCGTGGGATGTTGCGTTGAGCTTCGCAACGCTGAACGTGGCCAAGCAGCTGCGTATCGACGAACACCTCGGCTCGCTGGAAGTAGGCAAGGACGGCACCATCGCCGTTTACGACGCGCCGCCGTTGTCGACTTATGCGCGTTGTCGTTTGACCTTGGCTCGTGGCCGCACGCTGTTTGAGTGGAAGCCGAAGAACGATGAGCAGTGGCAGGAATACCGCGATGCCGTTGCCGCGTTTGCGGTGACCGCGCGTGAGCGCCAAGAAAAGATGGAGACGGCGGCTAAAGCCGAAGCTGAAGGTGGCGAAGATGAATCCGGCGGCGTTTTGGCCGAGGCGATCGATCGCAAGATGGATGAAGACGCGCTAGCCGCCGAGTTGGCGCAATGGACCAAGCTTGGCCAAGGCCAGTCCTACTTGATTCGCAACGCTCAGATTCATTCGATGGCCGGCGATGCCTACAAGGGTTGGGTACTGGTCAAAGACGGGTTGATTTCCAAGACTGACAGAGGTGAATTCCGCGGTCGTAAACCGGCCGGTGCCGTCGATGTCGATGCACGCGGCATGAATCTGTACCCGGGTTTCATCAACGGTTCCGATGTCACCGGTTTGTATGAAATCGGTTCGGTGCACGGCACCAACGACACGCGTGAAACGGGTCAGGATCACCCCGATTTGAGTGTGGCAAGTTCGATCCACGCCGATTCGGCGCACCATCGCGTGACGCGTTTGAATGGTGTGACTCACGTGTTGGTACGACCGAGTCGCGGACGCATTCGCGGTCAGGCGGCGCTGATTCAACTCGAAGGCGACACCACCGCCGAGATGATCGTGCAGCAGGATTTTGGTTTGGTCATTGCCTTCCCGCGCGCGTCGGCGCCGGAGCTGGGCCAGCTGGGACGTGCTTTTGAACTCAGCGATCACCACTGCGACACTGCCGGAAAGATTGTTTACAGCATCGGCGAACCGGAGCAGGGTTTGACCCCGCGCGAGGGCGTCGAAATGCCGGAGAACGTCGACGAGTTGGATGACTGGTTTGACGACGCGCTGGATTACGGCGAGCGTTTGGATGCGGTATCCGAACGCGGTGAACAGTTCCTCGATCGCGACCTGAAGATGGAAGCCTTGCTGCCGTACGCGCGAGGTGAAAAACCGGTGCTGCTGGAAGCCAACGACGCGATCACCATCATGGCGGCGCGTGCCTGGGCCAAGGATCGCGGGCTCGATGTGATCTACCTCGGCGCCAAAGAGGCGTGGAAGGTTGCCGGATACTTAGGCGCCGACGAAGCGCGCGTGGTGCTCGGTTCGGTGCATGATCTGCCGCCGCGCATCCGCGACCCATACGATTCGATCTACCGCGCTGCGTCGGTGTTGAAAGCCGCCGGTTGCCACGTTGCACTGCGCACCAACAACCCCGAGGTCACGCGTAACCTGCCGTTCCAGGCGGCGACTGCCGCGGCTTGGGGGCTGGGGCGCGACGAAGCGCTGCGAGCTCTGACCTTGGGTGCGGCCGAGATTCTCGGTGTGGATCACGTCACCGGCAGTATTGAGGCTGGCAAATCGGCCAACTTCTTCCTGTGCAGCGGCGATCCGCTCGACTTCACCGGCCAGATTCGCCGCATGTGGATCGGCGGTCGCGAGATCGAAATGACCAGCCGCCAGACCGAATTGCGCGATCGATTTGCGGAACGCATCGAAAAGATGAAGAATTGATGCCATGAACGGCATCCTCCACCTGGTCATGGCTACGGTCATGGCCATGGCTTCCCCCCAGCAACAGAGCGTTGACGAATTGCTGAGCTACATTCGTCGCGAGACGGATTACGTCAGCGTGGGGACTTTTGACAAGCTGGCGCAGATTGGAACCGAAGAGGCGTTTGAGGCGTTGAAGAAGAGCTTCAGCGTATTGCGCACGCCGTCCGGACAGTCGCGCGCGTTTTATGCGTTTCGGATGTTCCGCGCGACTGAAATGCAGCAGCCGGCGATTGATTATTTGCATGACACGGTGATGGCGAACAAAAAAGGCGTCGGTGAATACGCGATGCGGCCGTTGCAGGAGTACGGCGAGCTGGCGGGTAGTCAGTTTTTGGATGTCATCAACAAAAGCAAGTCGTCGAAGCTGCGGGCGATGGCGTTGAAGCCGATGCTGGCGACGTGGACCGAAAGGCCGACGGCGGCTGGACTGCGCATGTTTTTGTCGCACTATCGTTCCGGTTTGAGTGGATCGTTCCGTCAGTCGCTGGATTTCCTGCAAGAGGTAGACAGCGATCGTGCCGCGCCGATTTTCAAAGAGGCGTTGGCGTCGAAGAAGACGCATATGCACGCTAAGTCGCTGATCCTGCAAGCCATCGCCGAGGTCGCCGATCCGTCTTGGGAAGCGACGTTGTTGGATGCGCTGACGGCCAAAGAAGAGAGTGTAAAGCTGCAAGCACTGCTGGCGCTGGAAGCGATCGGTTCGGACAAGCACGGCGATGCGCTAATCAAGTTGTGCAAATCCAAGCTGCCGGACTTGCGCTTCAACGCATATTTAGCGCGCACCCGTTTGGTCGGCCAAGACGAAGAATGGCTCGGCCAAATCCGCAAAATGGCGCGCGCCAAGGACTCGGTGGACCGCCAAATCGCCGCGATGTTGGCCGGCATGTTGCCTCGCGATCAAGCGATGGAATACCTAGCCCAGTTGCTAGCCGACGAACACTTGGCGGTGCAAAGCGAAGCACTGCGTGCGATGGTTGCGTTACGCAGACCGGATGCGGTGCCGATTTTGATCGAGCGCATGGCGGCAGAAAGCGGCGCGATGAAATGGCGGCTGGAAAAGGGGCTGGAGCAATTGACCGCCAAGCCGTTTGGCCCGTCGGTGGAATCGTGGCGGCGCTGGTGGAAAAACGAAGGCAAAGACTTCGTGCTGCCGACCGCCGAAGAGGTGGAAGAGATTCTGTTTGAGCGCGACGTGTGGGCCGATAGCGGCGACACCGGTTCGTTCTACGGCATGCCGATCATTTCCAACCGAGTCGCGTTCATTCTGGACACCAGCGGTTCGATGGAAGCCGAGTACCAAGTTTCGTACTACGACGACCTCGACGAAACCGGAGCCGGTGAAGATGGGGGAGAGAAGTCGACGCGCATCAACATTGCCAAGCGCGAGCTGGTGCAAAGTTTGAACAAGCTCGACGACGGCATTCACTTCAACTTACTGTTCTTCGATTCGACGGTGCGTTTGTGGAAGAAGAAGCTGTCGAAAATGTCGGCCGCGACCCGCAAAGATGCCGTCGCCTTTGTCGGCAAACAAAAAGCCGCCGGCCAAACCGCGATCTACGACGCACTGCAAGCTGCGTTTCAAGACAAGGACATCGACACCATCTATGTGCTCAGCGATGGTCAACCGATGGGCGGCAAGCTCAACGATCCGGAGTTGATCCGCCAAAAGGTGCGTGAATGGAATCGCACTCGCCACATCACCATTCACAGCATTTCCGTCGGCGGTGAAGTTGCGCTGCTGATTTGGTTGGCTGAAGACTCGGGCGGAAAATATATTCAAGCGGATGGGTAGCGGAAATATTAAAGAGATACGAAATCATCTCCTGTCCTTAATCGATGACCGTCCCTCTCCTCTTAACCACTCTCACCCCTTTTCTGTCCGCCCAAATCGGCGGCGAAGTTGAACTCGTCCACGAACTCGTCGGAGCCGCCAATGATGTGCTCGGCGATGCCGTCGCCAACGCCGGCGACGTAAACGGTGACGGCATACCTGATTACGCGGTCGGCCAACCAAGGTTCGATGGTCCTCTGGGCGTCGACCAAGGCAAGGTGCGCGTTTTTTCCGGCGCCGACCACAGCAAGATTTGGGGTTGGGCCGGCACTCGTCGCGGCGACATGAGCGGCGAGCTGGTCGTCGGCGTGGGTGATCTCAACCTAGACGGCTACGACGAGGTTGCCTACTACAGCGTGAACCAGAACATTTCGGAACGCAATGGCGCAGTAACCGTTCGCAACGGTGCGACTGGTTTGGTTCTCTATCACTGGGAAGGCGCTTTTTGGAAGTTCCGCTTCGGCAGCGCCTTTGCTCCGGCTGGCGATGTCAACAACGACGGCCATCCCGACATTGTGATCGGCGCACCCGGAGCGAATAGCAACGAAGGATGGGCTTATGTGCGCTCGGGCGCCGATGGCTCGTTGCTTTACGACTTTCAAACCCCTTCGAAAGACGAGTTTGGCGGTTCCGTCGCCGGACCTGGCGATTTGAATCATGACGGCTACGACGATTTACTCATCGGCGCGCCGGCCGCTCAAGTGGGGGCCATGACAAATGCCGGCGCCGTTTACGCCTACTCGGGTTTCGACGGCAGCTTCCTGTTCAAGATTGAGGGCACCAATTCTTACGATCGGCTGGGTTACTCCATGGATAGTGTGGGTGATGTAAACGACGACGGCTACCCTGACCTGATGGTCGGCATTCCCGGCGCCGATCCGAACGGACTGAACAATGCAGGATCCGCCGTCGTTTTTTCCGGCTTAGACCAAAGCGTTTTGTTTCAAGTCGATGGCTTGGAGGCCGACGCTAACTTTGGCAAACGCGTGCTTCATGCCGGCGATGTTAGCGGTGATGGCGTCGATGACAGTTTGATTCAATCAATCGGCACTTGCCACGTGATTTCCGGCATCGACCGCCGCTTCTTGGCTTCGATTACACCCATTGCCTCGATGGGCGATGCCGAAGACATGGATGGCGATGGCGTCCGCGATTTGCTGACCGGTTACGACATTGGCGGCTTCAATGCCGGCAGTGTGCAAATTCGCGCTTTCCGATCTTTCCTGACTTGTAGCGCAACAACGGTCTCTGCTTCCGCGGGAGGTGTGCTTGATTTGAGCTTCAACTTCCCACTCACTGCCGCTGGCCAAAACTACGCCACTTTGGTTTCCGCATCCGGACACGGACCCTTCACGCACGGAATCCAAATTCCGCTGACCTTGGATTCCTTGGTTATGGCAACGGCATCCGGCAACTACCCCGTTCCAGTTCATAACGGACTTCACGGAAAGCTCGATGCATCCGGCAATGCAACCGGCAGCATGACTATTCCATCCGGGCTTTCCAGTTCGTTGATCGGTTCGGTCTACCACGTTGCAGCGGTTTCCTATCCCATGGGACAACTGCCAACGTACAGCTCGATTTCGCTGCCGATTTCAATCCTTCCTTAAAAACTTATTCATTCATCGATGACCCTTTCTCTCCTACTCACCACCCTCACTCCGTTTCTGTCCGCCCAAGTCGGGGGCGAACGCCACCTCATTCATGAATGGACAGGCGGCAGTGTTCAGCGATTCGCTGATTCAGTTGCAAACGCCGGCGATGTCAATGGCGACGGAGTACCCGACCAAATCGTTGGAATTCCCAAATGGAAACAAACCGGCAGTGTGGACCAAGGCAAGGTTCGCGTGTTCTCCGGATCGGACTTTTCCGAACTCTATGTTTGGAATGGTGTGCAAAATGGGGATCGTTACGGCCAAGCTGTTGCGGGCGTGGGCGATGTCAACGCCGATGGCTTCGATGACGTCGCCGTCTTTAAGATTGGAGGAAATGGAGCGGGCTCACAAGGAAAGGGAACCGTTGATATTCGCTCAGGCGCATCGGGTGCGGTGCTTTATCAATGGACTGGAAACCGCGACGGCGCACTTTTTGGGAATTCCATCGCGAGTGTCGGTGACATCAACCAAGACGGTTACGCCGACGTGTTAATTGGTGCTCCGGGCGGAACCTATCAGGGGATTGTGAACGCTGGATATGCATCAGTACATTCAGGCTTTGATGGATCCGTTCTTCTGCAAGTCGGCACCGGGGTTATGGGCGATGCATTCGGGAGTTCAGTGGCTGCTGCCGGGGATTTAAACCAAGACGGCACTGTTGATCTTTGGATCGGAGCACCTGATAAGAGATTTGGTGGCTTCTTCCCCAAGGGCGCTGCCCTAGCCTATTCCGGAGCGGATGGAAGCCTGCTCTTTCAAGTTGACGGAACTCAAAACAATCAAGCCCTTGGCCACTCCGTTTGCGGAGTAGGCGACATCAATGACGACGGCATTGGTGACGTCATGGTCGGTGCGCCCGGTGAACGAGTCCAAGGCGTTGATGGCGTTGGAGTCGCCAGGATTTATTCTGGGGCGGATCAGAGCGTTCTAGTTGCCCTTACGGGAACACGTGCTGACGAGCATTTCGGTGGATTAGTTGCTTCCTCCGGCGATACCAATGGTGACGGCATTGGAGATTATTACGTAGTTGCCGGCGGCACTGTCCACCTAGTATCTGGAATAGACCTTCGCTTGTTGAGTAAGTGGGATACAGTGAAGTCCGTATGCAACGCTGGTGATGTGGACGGAGACGGCAACGCGGATATTTTGACCGGGAATCCCGGAGATTTTATTAGTGCCGAAATGACTCTTTCCTGCTTCCAACCCTATTTGCAAAGTTCACAAAATTCCGTGTCGGCATCAGTTGGTGGGACTTTGACCTTTTCATTTGATTTTCCCAACCAAGCTGCGGGTTATGGATATGCCACTCTCCTTTCCGCATCCGGTACGGGACCCTTCGTTCATGGGATTTATATTCCTCTTACCCTGGACTCATTGGTAGCGGATTGCGCGGCGGGGCGCTATCCCGTTCCCACTCATGTAGGACTGCAAGGAAACCTAGACTTTGAAGGCGACGCAATTGGGAGCATGCAAATCCCGGCTGGACTATCTGCGTCTTTGGTCGGGAGGGTTTTCCATGTCGCAGCCGTTGCGTTCCCGACCGGATTGCTACCAACCTACAGCTCCATCTCGCTGCCGATCACGGTCGACCCTTAAAGCGTTGTGGGGCTTCGATGAATAGAAATTAATCCAGTCGCGGGGGTTGATTCGGTAGCTTTAAAAATGTGATTCTCCTCCCCGCGATCCTGTCAGCGGTGGCTTGCCCCTCCCCGCAATCCCTACATCAGCCTCTGCCGCTGCCACATTATCCGGCGCCGGTCACGCGCACTTACCCGGTTGATTCCAAGCTGGTTCCGCCGTCGAAATTCTCGCCGCCGAAGACCGTCAAGGTTGCGGCGAGTGAAGACGGCGGCTGGTCGTTTGCGATTCAAGATCACGTGTTGGCCGACGCCGACGGTGATTTGAACACCACCAACGACCAAGTGATTGTCAACGGCAACATGTTTTTGCGGCCGTTCGACATTCAACTGACGCTAGGCGGCACCACGCAAGTTGAGTTGTCCAATACCGCCCGTATGGGGTTGGATTTGGACGTTAGCGGCGATTACGCCGCATCCGTGTCTGAGCTCATCTCCATTGCGTCGGTGCCGCTTGTCATTATTCCGATCACCAACAACGTTTATGTAGAACCATTCCTGCTGCTATATGTAACCGTTGACGGCAGCGTCGAAGCTGGCTTCAAAGTCGCGATGCAGCGCGAAGCCGAATGGGATATGGGCGTGACTTACGACCAAGGCGTGTTCGACTCGTACTCCGATTTCCCGGATCTGGCCGAACAGCCCTCCATCCCTCAGGTTTCCGGCAACCTTGGGCTCGAACTCAGTGCCGCCGGTTATTTAGGCACTGCGTACCTTCCTTACCTCAACGGCGTACCTTTGATCGGGCCGATCATTTCCGGCAAGGCCGAACTTGGGCTGGAAGTCACGCCGCTGCAATCGCCGTGGTGGAAGTTGACCGGCGGTTTTTCGGCGGTCAGTGGATGGTTTGATCCTTACACCGGGCCGAGTGTCGGCGCCACGTTGTGGGGACCGAACACGACGACGTTGAAGGAGGCGCAAACGACCAACACGGGTTCCGGCACCGGCAGCAATACACGTTGGGCGAAGGTCTACGAATTCAACGCAGGTGTTTCGGTGCAAGGCGGCGTACCCGCCAGTGATGGTTCCGGCGAACAACTGATCGTTGGCAGTATGGGATTGTCGGACGGCTTCATCATGCAGGTCGCCGAAGACGGCAGCACGACTTGGGCGTTGGAAACCAATCGTTTGATTGACGACGTCGCCACCACACCGGATGGTGACTACTACCTTGCCGTCAATGGTTCGACGTCGGGCGGCGGCATTGTGATGAAGATCGATAACACCGGCAGCCTGATTTGGGAGAAGGCGTTAAACGGTGAGATCATCGAGTTGATCGGCGTGGAAGCCACGGCTGATGGCGGTGCGGTTGCCGTCGGCACGGTTTGGGAAAGCGGTGACGATTACATTGGTGCCGTCAAGTTGGATGAAGACGGCAATTTGCTGTGGGCGCGCAAGTACGGCCACTCCTATAACGAAGGCGGGCGCAATGTTTTCGAATTGCCGGGCGGCGATTTGATGGTCGCTGGGTCGGGCAATTACGAGAATTTGGAAAGCACGGTGAAGTTCTCGAATGCCGTCGCAATGCGATTGGATTCGGACGGTCACGTGGTGTGGACGCGCGCGATTGGAACACCTGGAATTGATAAGGTCAACAATGCGGTCGGCAGTCCGGTCGGCATGATTATGGTTGGCACAGTGGCCGATGAAGACAACGCCGGTTGGGCTTGCTACGTCAGTTCGGCTGGCTCGATTGTGTGGTCGCGAATTTTTGCCGGTGAAGAACGAGGCACCTACTCGTCGTCGCGGATCAGCGGCGATACGCCGTGGGATGCGCTGAACGGCATCGTTGCGTTGGGCGAATTCAACGGCAATGCCTCCGGGAATGACGGTTACGTCGTGCTCGGCGATTCCAGCATCGGCTCCGATGAAGACGCGTGGGCGTTCCGCTTCGGTGAGTTGGCCGGCGATGGCAGCTTGCAGTGGTATCGCGCCATCCGCGGATCGGACGAAGATTCATTCTCTTGCGGATTGGAAACCAGTGACGGCGTGATGCTGATCGGCGCGACCAAATCTTGGCCGAGCACTGGCGGTTCGCCGCGATTGCTGGTGGTGCACAGCACCTTTGAAGGTGGTGCGGCCATCGACCAAACCATCAGCGGTGGTGATGACATTTGGGATATCGGTCAGCAAGCGGTAACCGAGGAAGTGATCGCGGTGGATCCGTCGATCATCGACACCACGGTCGGATTAGTTGCGGAGAACCCGCTCAACGCAACGGTGTTCACACCTATAACCCCAACAGAAACTTGGATTCACAAGTGAGAACGAAAGCATAGCTCTCACCATACCCGATTAGGAGGGGCTAGTTTGTTGGAGGAACTAGTCGTACTCCGGATGGACCCGCAGCGAACCAGTGGACTTGCTGCGGGTCTATTTTTAATTGCAGTTCACTGCCCTCATGCCACTCGCCGCGCTGCGCAGTGCGGCTGACGATGCGGGTGCCGTCGGTGAGGTGACAGATTAAGTCGGTGCGGTCGCCGAGGTTTTCGGCGGTGATCAGTTGCGCAGTCAAGTTGCCATCGGCATCGGGCTGAATCGCATCGGGGCGTATGCCGAGTACTGCATCCGCTGGGCCGTCAGGCATCGCCGATTTGACTAGATCGCCCTCAAGGAAGTTCATTGGAGGCGTGCCTACAAAGCTGGCGACGAAACGGTTGGCGGGTTGTTGATAGACCTCGGCGGGGGAGCCGATTTGTTGAATGACGCCATCCTTCATCACTACCAAACGATCGCCAAGTGTCATCGCTTCTTCTTGATCGTGGGTGACGTAAATGGTCGTCGCACCCATTTCGCGATGCAGCCGACGAATTTCGGTGCGCATTTCGACGCGCAGTTTGGCGTCAAGGTTCGACAACGGCTCATCAAACAAAAACGCCTTCGGGTCGCGCACGATCGCACGCCCGACCGCCACGCGCTGACGCTGACCACCGGATAACTCACCTGGTTTGCGCTCGAGCAAGTCCGTCAATCCCAACATCTTCGCCGCCGACGCAACGCGCTCATTCACCGACTGCTCTTCTTTCACTGCAGCGGCGCGGTAATCGCCGGAAACCAACTTGCGCAGCGCAGATCCGTGTTTGCGCCGTTTGCGCAAGCCAAATGCCAAATTCTTGGCCACCGACATGTGCGGATAAAGCGCATAACTTTGAAACACCATCGCAATGTCGCGATCGCGCGGCGGAACATGATTCACTTTTTCCCCGCCGATCATCAACTCGCCGGAAGTGATGTCTTCCAATCCGGCAATCATGCGCAACGTCGTGCTCTTGCCACAACCCGATGGCCCGACCAACACGACAAATTCACGATCGGCAATGGTGATGTCGACCTTATCCGCCGCGCAAAAACCGCCGGGGTAAATCTTGCTGACTTGATTGAGTTTGACTTCTGCCATCGATCTGCGTTTGTTGGCGCGCGAAAACGCGGCTTATCCTTTGACTGCCCCCTTGCCTAAACCTTCGACAAATTGCTTCTGCGCGGCGAAGAACAACAAAATGCACGGCAGCATGGTGATCAGGCTGACCGCCATCAAGTACTGCACGTCATCCAAACCGCCGTATTGATTGCGGAACGAGTTCAACGCCACCGCCAACGTCATTTGTTCCTCGCTGTGCAAGTAAATCAGCGGCGCAAGGAAGTCGTTCCAGCAGAAGATAAAGGTGAACACCGCGGTGATTGCAATCACCGGTTTGCACAGCGGCAGCATGATGCGCCACCAAATGCCGAAGTGCCCATAGCCGTCAATGCGCGCCGCTTCGACCAGCGCTTCGGGGACTTGGGCGAAGAACTGGCGGAACATGAAAATGAAGAACGCGTTGCCGAAAAACGCCGGCACCACTAACGGCAGCAAAGTGTCGATCCAACCCAGTTCACGGAACAGCAAGAACAGCGGAATCATCGTCACCTGCGCCGGCAGCATCATCGTCGCCAACATGACTACAAACAGTGCGCGACTGCCGCGGAACTTAACCCGCGCAAATCCGTAACCGGCCAAGCTGCAGGAAAGCACCGTGCCGACCACGGTAAGCACCGTCACCACGATGGAATTCGCCAGTGCATCCAGGAATCCGGTCCATGGCGTCGAGCCGACTTCCTGCAGCGCATCCGGATAGTTCGACCATTGCGGATCGGCCGGCCACCAACTGATGTCGGCACCGCCCGCCGCCGCCGCACCCGCACGACCAGGTGTTTCCAGACTGATGACCAGCATCCACCACAGTGGGAACAGCATCAACAACGCGCCGAGAATCAGCGGCAGGTACGCCCAAATCGGAGTATTGCGGTCGAGCTTTTTCATGACTGCAATGCCTCGTAATAAACGAACCGTTTGGAACCGCGCATGACAAACAACGTCAGCGCGAGGATGAGCACGAGCAGCAGCCACGCCATTGCCGACGCGTAGCCCATTTCGTAGAAGTCGAAGGCTTGGTTGTAGAGGTAGAGAACGTAGAAGCGCGTCAGGTCGCCGGGTTCGCCGCCGGTCATGACGAAGGCTTGGGTGAAAACTTGGAACGAGCCGATGGTCGCCATGATGAAGTTGAAAAAGATCACCGGCGACAGCATCGGCAACGTGACCGAGCGGAAGCGTTGCCAAGCACTGGCGCCGTCGATTTCGGCGGCTTCGTACAGGTCTTGTGGGATGCCTTTGAGGCCGGCGAGGTAAATCATCATCGAACCGCCGACCGCCCACATGTTCATCAACGCAAAAGCCGGCGCGCCCCAACGACCGGCATCTTTGCCGAACCATTCGGGCGGAGCGAGGCCGGCGGCAGGCATGCCGAGCGTGGTCAGCAGCCAATCAACGCCGCCGGATAACCACATCAACAGCGCGTTCAGCAAACCGTTGTCGCCGTCAAACACCCAACGCCACAGCACCGCCACGCCGACGCCGGCAAGCACGCTGGGCAAGTACCACGCACCGCGGAAGAAGCCGATGCCGGGCAGTTTGAGGTTCATCAACAGCGCGGCGAGTAGGGCGAAAGCTTGACCGAGCGGCACCGCGAGCAGCGCGTAATAAGCGGTGACTTTAAGGCTGACGAAGAAGCGTTGATCGTGGCCGAGCAGTTGCGAGTAATTGGCAAGCCCTGCCCACTTGGCGTGATCCAGCGTTGACATGCCGTTCCACGAACTCAGCGATAGCGCGAACGACAGCAGGATTGGGAAGGCAAGGAACAGTAAAAAGCCGAGCAGCCACGGCGCGATCAGCAAGTAACCGCCGAGTTCTTCACGAAACTCCAAACTTCCCGGACGACGTCGCCACCACAAAAGGCCGCCGATGCCCAAGGCCAGGCCGACGATGACGACGACGATGCTGATCATCGTGCCCCACGGCATCGGCGGAAGTTCGACGTTGGCCAGCGGCGACTCCAACTCCATCTTCCAACCTTGCTCCAGCTCGGCGATGGATTCTTCCAATGTTGCATCGCCGGTTTTGAGCGAGCGTTCCAAGCGCGTGCGCACCAAGTCTTCAAACTTGGGATTCGACGGCCACGCAACTGCGGTGGCGTTGGCGGCGGCGTCTAGATAAGCCTGATCGTTGGCGGGGGCGACGCTGGGGTCCACAAATGCCGAGCTTTCGGCCACCGATTTACGCGCTGGGACCGCCAAGCCAAGCGGTGCAGCCAACGCTTGACTGCGCTGCCCAGTGAGATGGCGCGCCAATGCCCAGGCTCGCTCCGGATGCTTGCTAAACGGCGACACCGACCAAGCCACCGTCGCCACGCCATTCGATGGAGGTTGATCGGCAGCGCGTGGCAACGGAACAAAGTCCCATTCGAACTCGGTGATCTTGCGGTAACTCGGCACCACCCAGCGCCCAAACGGCCCGGCCATGCCGACGCGCCCGGTCAAGAACACGCTGGCACCGGTTGCAACTTTGGACTTGCCACTGGTCAGCGTGCGCTCTTCGTCGTGACGCCAACCGCGCAACTTGTCGAGCGCCGCCATCACCGCCGGTTCGCGCAAGCGCAGGGTTTGGAAGTCGTCGCTGACCACATCCACGCCGTGGCTGCGCAAGTACAACCGCACCATCATCGGCCACGTCACAAACTCGGAGCCGTGAATGGGTTGTCCGTCACCGGGATCCAGTGCGGCAATTTTGCGCGCCGCGTCGACGAACTCCTGCCAAGTCCAATCATTGGCGGGTCGCTCCAACCCAGCGCGCCGCCATAAATCCAAGTTCAGATAAAAACCGATCGTCGTGAAGTCTTTGGGAATACCCCACAACTGGCCGCGCCCAGTTTGTTCGCCGTCATAACGGAAGGCGTCGAGCACCGCGGGGTAGAAATCGCTCAGGTCTTCGTCGGCGGCGACCGGCGCAAGTTGACCGGCTTCGACCAAAGCTGCGACGCGTTCCGAACCCACATAAAAAACATCAGGCGGCGTGCCGGCCGACGCCATCGTTTGCAGCTTGGTGTAGTACGAAAACGCATCGCCCGGATTGATGCGCCGCACCTTGGTGCCGGGGAACTGCGCTTCGAAATCGGCGAGCAACTCTTCGGCGATCGCGTCTTCTTCCTGGCCACCCTCGCCGGACCAGTGCATGACCACCAGCTCGACCACGTCGCCATCGCCTTGGGTGGCCGTGACTTGGTTAGTCTCGCTGGGATTGTCGCTCCGAAGTGGCCTCAGAATGACCCACAAAAACGCCCAAATAACTGCCACAGCAGCGGTTGCGGCGAGCAACCAAGTCGACGCACGGGCGAGGGAGCGGAGCATAAGGCGTCATCATAAAGCTGCGTCGGGCATGGTTTTAGGTGATTGGGCCCAACCTTAGCCGCAGATCCGGCCGAAAACATATTGATGGAAAGTCTACGAATTTGTAGACTAATACGCATTATGAAAGTGGTGGCAGACCAACGAATCCTGAACCAGCTCGCTGAATCCCAGCGAGGTGTGTTCACCACCGCTGATTTACAAGCTGCTTTTGCCGAGCCGAATCGCGCCGCCATCTGGCGCCGAATCGATGCCCAGCAGCGCATTGGCTCAATCCAACGATTCTGCCGAGGCTTTTACGTGACGGAGAATTTCGATCCGGCGGTGCTCAGTCAACGCCTAGATCCAGAATCGGTCATCAGCTTTGAAACAGTATTGGCGCGTGCTTTGGTGATTGGAGTCGATCCTAAAAATCGAATCCGCGCCACTCAATTAGGCAGACCTCGCACTTACTCGGCGCTTGGATACCAGATTGAGCACTTCCGATTAACTCCATCGCTTGCATTTGGTTGGAAAGTGAAGGATGGCGTCAAGATGGCGAATACCGAAAAAGCCGTCCTAGATGTTTTGTACTTTCATCTGCGCGGCGTGCGCTTTGCGTTTGATATCTACTCCGACCTCAATCTCGCGCAAGTTAATCTGAGCTTGCTGCGTGAATACTTGCCGCGTTATCGCAACCCGAAATTCGTAGCCTTTGCCAAAAACCTATTGCAAATTTAATGACAGAAAAACTCACCCGTCCTGCAACAAGGGACTCACTGTTCCTTTGGATTATGCACCGCTTTGGCGAAGTCTTTGCCGACCTTGCGTTGCTCAAAGGCGGCATGGCATTGCGGTTGTTGGATAGTCCAAGGTCGACCAATGATTTGGATTACATATTCGTTCCGTATCGTTCCAAGCTTGACATCATCAGCCGAATTCAGGAGGTGATTGGGGAGATTGAAGGCGCCGAAGTCGAATATGAAGTTCACTCAAAAATGATGCGCGCCACCGTGCGGGCTTCACCCCCGAAAACCGCAAATCCCCTAAAGTTACATTTGGCGCAGACC
>CAYFOM010000031.1:0-54945 GCA_964344765.1 uncultured Planctomycetales bacterium
TGGAAGGCATTTGATGAGTCTGCTGCTTTTTACAGAAAAGATGTTGCTTGATCCGAGCTGCTCGAAAAGAATGGCTACCAGCCGTTGCGTTACCGCGGCTTCCTTCCGTAAACGTAATGAGGAATAATCGATTCATTATTCTGATGGCCGTCATCTTGACGGTTGTTGCCGCATTCATTTTTATTCCGGATGACAGCCGGGATCTTGATTATCAACAGGACGAAACCAAACAAGGGGAGCAAGCCCACGACCTTGCCGAGTTTTCTGAAAGCAACCCTGAACACCAAGCAGTCACCGATGGAGAAGAAGGCAGCGCAGAACAGCGAGCCGAAGTTGAGGAACTCTCTGAGATTCGCGGCGAAACAACTAAGAAAGAGGCCCCATATGCCAAATTAGTAGTTCGCCTTTATGGCGAAAACGATTCCATTTTGAATGATGCAATTGCCGGAATTTTGCAATTGCCGGAGCCGAACAGCAATTTTTCCGGTTTGCAGCCCCTGTTTTTCACGATGCAAGGGCGACCACCCAAATCGTTTGTACTCAATGAAGTCAAGGTTGATGATGAAGGGGTGGCGGTATTGCCTTTGCCGAAAAACAAACCCGGATGGGTAGTTTATGGCCGTGCATTTGGGCGTTTGGTCGGTTTTAAAATCATCAACCATGTTGCCAGCGGTGAAACCCACGACGCCGGGATTCTGGTGCTGCGTCGCGGCGGGTCGCTGCGCGTGGAAGTCACTGATGACGGCGGCAACGCAATTGCCGATGCTGGTGTGCTATTGGTATCAGAGGACAAATCTGACCCTACCGAAATGCCGATTCATTACTTGCGCACCAACGCCGATGGGATTGCCGATTTCAACAGTTTAAATTTCGCTAGCTACGAGATGGACGTCGCCCGGGTCGGGTACTTAAGCGTAGATAAACGTCGCGTTGCCATTACCGAACGAGGCGATGGATTAGAAAAAGTCGTCCTCCAGACCGGGGGGAAGATCGGTGGCAAAGTCGTGGATCTCCAAGGGCGGCCGGTGCCGGACATCCCCATTTCAATTCGCGCGGAAAACCATCGCCATCGTCCCCAAGGGCTGACCGAAGATCTCCTTCAGGATCAAGTTTGGGCTACCAGCGGAGTGGATGGAGCATTTGAAGGAACCGGCTTGCGTCCAGATGCAACCTACACTTTGGCTGCGGCGATGAGCAACGAAGTGGCCGTCCGGTCTACCGGCCATCGGGTCGATGATCACGTGGTTTTGAAGGTCAACCGTACGGTGAAATTCCGCGGCCGGATCTTGCGTGCCGACGGCACTCCAGCCGTCGGAGCCGTGATTGGAATGCAGTCAACGGCAGAGTCTTCTCACATCATCCCCTTGTCCCTGACGACTGCAGCTGATGGGAGTTTCGAAGGGAATTTACTTCGTGGGGTTTATCGCCTTTGTGTTCACCATGAAAGCGGTGAATACATCCATGAAAAAGTCATTCGGGTAAAGTCTGCGATGGTGCTGCCCGACGTCACTTTGCCGAACGGGGGTGGATTGGAGCTGACCTTTTACCAACCCGATGGGCAACCGCTGAAACAGGTTTATTTGACGGAGATCGCCCTATTGGATTACGCCAAATCGAACGCCGAAACCAAAGATTTATTGCAGTGGCTGAAACAACTGCGGCGCAAAGATATCTCTGTACATGAGAATGTTTGCCGCATTGACGGGTTGGCCCCTGGACCCGTAAAGTTAAAATTTCACTCACCAGGATTTCTGCCGCCCACTCTGACTATCGATGTAATCGAGGGCAAGCTTCATCGCCAAGAAATAACTCTCGATGAAGGGGGCTCTGTTTCATTAACCATTAGCGGCCCTGAAGGCTTTGATCCGCAACGCTTGGTTTACCGCCTGGTTTATCAGGACCCCGTGCCCGATCGCCATCAAGATTTGCGGCTTAACTTTCGTTTCTTGGTTGACGAAAACGGACAAGTCCAACGCAAAGATTTATTACCAGGGACATGGGCGGTCGTGGTTTCCGACGACTCCAATCCGGGGCTGGGTGGAACTCCGGGAGCCGAGTTGGGGCGTTTCTCCATCCTTCCAGGCACGCAAAGCAAGACCTTCGAGATTCGTTAACCGGCGTCGAGTTCCGCTTGCAGTTCCTGCTTGCGCTCGTCAGGCAAACGATTCCACATTTTGTTGCTCAGCGCTCCGTCCAACGCCCAAAGTAGATTCAAACTTGGCTGATGACCACGCGCTTGCACCGCGCGAAAAGCACCAACTGCGCCAACGGTTTCCAATTCTTTCGGCGAGCCGATGCCGACGTCCAACAACCACGCAACTGAGTGGTCACCTAAGTTGCGCATCTTTCGCAACGGATGTTCCTTTGCCTCCTTCGCCAGTTGCGCCAAGCGCACCGCGCGCGTGGCCAGTGTTCGCAACAAGCCGGAATCCTCGAGCAGGCGGTCACTCACCAACCAATAATTCATCGGCTTTTTGTCCTTATCCGGCTGAAAGGTGCGACTGCCGAACTTCTCGAAATGCTCGCGGTTGGTGGCATCGGCTTTGAGGAAAAACTCGCCGTCGCCGGTGATTAAACCGAAGAACAATCCATCTACGTACAAACCATATCCGCCGAACATGCGCCGCTCGTGAATGTCGCCGAGAAAGGCAAGGTGGTCGAGAACTTGGATCAGGCGAGTATGCGGCATGGCTCAATTTTAGGCGGCGATCGGGCTTTGGTAGACTCTTCGCCAAGCGGGAGTGGGTGAACGGCTTAGCATCGGCTGGGCTCCGCGACCGCGCGCACGTAATGAGCTACCACGCCTGGGTCTCCCTCATCATTCTGGTCGTATCGGCGGTCTTCTTTTTGACGCGCTGGTTACGGCTTGAGATCGTGGCGCTGGCGATCCCGGTCGCGTTGTATTTCACTGGTGCGGTGCCCGATCCGTCCGAGGTACTCTCCGGTTTCGGCAACCACGCGGTCATCGCAATTGCGTCGGTGTTCGTGCTCAGCGCCGGCATCCAAGAAAGCGGAGTGGCCGCATGGCTAGCGCGATTGGTGCAGCGCGCCGGCGGTTCATCCGAGGTCGGTTTGCTGGCGTTGGTCTGTAGCGTGGTCGCCGTTTTGTCGGCATTTATGAGCAACGCCGCCACCGTCGCCGTGCTGCTGCCGGTGGTAGTGGCGCTGGGCCGCCGCGCCAACATTCCGCCGTCGCGCATCCTGATGCCGATGGGATTTGCCGCCATTCTCGGCGGCAACCTGACGCTGATCGGCACCTCGTCTAACTTGCTGGTTTCGGACTACCTCGAGCGCACCACCGGCGAACCGTTGGGCATGTTCGAGTTCGCGATGATCGGTTTGCCGATCGCCGCCGCCGGCATCTTGTACATCCTGACCATCGGCCGGAAATTGATCCCCGACCATGAAGGCACGCAAAGCACCGGCTCGGCGATGCCGGAGCAGTTGGTGGCCGACTACGGATTGGCCAGCAACTTGGCGCGGGTGCGCGTCGGCCAAGCGTCGGATTTGATTGGGCAAAGCCTGGAAGAAGCAGGCATTGGTCGCGAATACCAACTTGCGGTGCTGGCAGTTTCGCGGCGCGGCTCCTTTGGCGAGCGCTGGTTCATGCCCGGTCCCGATTACCGCTTTTTGCGCGGCGACGATTTATACGTAGAGGGCCCCGAACTCGAATGTTGGCGGCTGATCGAAGACACCCATTCACGCATGGGCTTGCCGGGCGAACATCAGGTCGAGAAGGTGTTGGATCACGGATTCGCGATGGCCGAAATCTCGATCCCGCCGCGCTCGAAGATGATCGGCAAGACGCTGAAGGATCTCAACTTCCGCCGCGAATTCGGCGTCAGCGCGATGTCGGTGTGGCGCGACGGCAAAGCGTTAACCGCCGACCTCGCCAACCTGCCGCTCGAGCCCGGCGACGCGATGTTGCTGGCCGGACCACTCGAACGCGTGCGCAAAATCGAAGGTGGCGACGACCTGGTTTTGGTCACTCACCCTGCCGACGTCCGCGATTTCACCAAAGCGCCGTTTGCAGTGCTCTGCTTGATTCTCGCGCTGCTTCCACCACTCCTCGGTTGGGCGCCGCTGGCGATGAGCGCGATGGCCGGCGCATTGATGATGGTGCTGACCAAAGCCGTGCCCGCCGAACGCGCCGCCAGCTTTATGGAATGGCGGGTTTTGGCGTTAATCGTCGGCACCATTCCGTTGGGCATCGCCCTTGAACGCCACGGCGTCGCCGAAATGGTGGCCAATCAACTAGTCGAATTGGCACCTAGCCTGGGTGTGCCTGGGGTTTTGACCGGGCTTTACTTGATGGCAGCATTGGTCAGCATCACTTGCAGCAACGCCGCCGCCGCCGTCATTCTCACGCCGGTTGCCGCCAGTGCTGCGACGGCCTTGGGATTGAAGGCGAGTAGTGCGCTGTTGGCGGTGGCATTCGGTTGTAGCTGCGCCTTCATCGTTCCGTTCGCCCACCAATGCAACTTGATGGTGGTGTCGATTGGCGGCTACAAAGCCAAAGACTTCACCGTAGTCGGCGCCGGTCTTAGCGTGGTAGTCGCCGCAGTCGCGATTACGCTGTTGACCTTCTTGTAGAACAAGCGGGCTTACTTCTTCTTTTTCTCCTCTTCTTCTTCGGCCTCGCCCGAAGCCCAGCGCCGCCATTCCTCTTCCAATTGCAACGGCGTCCAGCCCCATAGCTCTTTGAGCTGCTTGCGCTGAAGGTCGAGCATGTTGCGGCCAGTGGGATAGCCTTGCTCATCAAGCTGCGCTTTGAGCGCGCCAAGTAGCGCCGCGTACTTTTCCGGATGCTCCTGAATCAGGAATTCGGTGATCGACCAAATCGTCAAATGGGCATCGCTGTCGAGGTCGGCCGGGCCGGTTGCGCGCATCAAATTGGCCACCGGCGTGTGCTTTTTCTTGCGCGCCATTTTGCGCACCTCGCCGGCCCAATCCTTCGAGCGCTCGCGCTCAAAGAAGACGCCTTCGCCTCCTTCGCGCGTCCAGGATTCGGGCTCGATCCGTTTTTCAATGTAAAGCGCCAATCCCTCGGCCAGCCACAACGGTGAGTCGTAAGCGAAAAACTTGTAGCCGTCCAACAGCATGTGCGCTGCGTTGTGAGCCAGGTGCGGCCACATCCAGCGATCATCACGCAGATCGGAATCCTCGCACGGCATCGACAAAATCAACTTCGACGGCTGACGGTTGTGCCAGCGCACTGAATCGCGCACGTTTAATCCGCGCTGCTCTCTGGTGTATTCCTTATGCGTGCTGATCTTGGCGTGGAGGATGAATTCATACTTCTCCCGCTCGCCCAAATAGGGTCCGTCGCCCATGTATTCCCCTTGGCCTTGCTGCGCCGCACGGCTGGAAGGGAAATCGGCGTCGGTGACTTGGAAGACTTGCTGGATCTCTCGGTAGAGCCGTTCCAATCGCAGGCCGGTCAAGAACAAGTACATCTCGGCGCTCAGTTTTTTCGGCACCTTTGGTAACTCTGGGAAGTAGAGCCGTAGTTCATCCAATTCGGCTGCCATACGCGAGCGATCTTTTTTGCTCAGCCTTTGCTCACCCATGGAACTGGCGATTCGACAGTGAACCGTTTCTAGGTACAACCACTCTTCGCCGGGATAATTTTCGGTAAACGGCGTCATCGCCGGGTCGCCGACGTCTTGCACTTCGGTTGAAACAATCCCGGCTTCGGACCACGGGCGTGGTTCGGGCAACTTTTGGTTGCGTTTCTGTGCGGAAGCAGCGGCTACGGCCGAAAATGGGGCCACAGACGCCTTTAATGGGGGCGCCAGCCCTGAAATCAGCACTACCGCTGCCATGGCAGCCGTGAAGAATCCGCGCCTAGAGGTGCGCAGCCGAGAGAGGAAGCTGAGCATGCCATCCAGGGTACCCGCTACGATGGAATTCGAAAGGCTCGGTTGCTGCCAACCGCTGCCGGACTAGTTGGATACGAATGTTCTCTTCCGCCCTGCTCTGTTTGACCCTAATCGGCTCGCCGTTCCTCGCCCAGGATGTGCCCAATCCGGCGGATCAACAAGCCGCTGCTACGGCCCAGCCTAAAGATTGGATTGCGATGACCGAAAGCGGCTTGCAAATCGAAGCCGCGGCCCAGGTGGCATCGGGCGCGTTGGAAGTAGACACCCCGTTCGGCTTGTATCGAACCGCTACCGACCCGGTGAAGCTGAGCTTTGAGCGCCGCCGCGACCAGACGTGGAAGGCTTCGCTGCGGATTCGTGATACCGCGACGCTGCTGGAAGCCATCGAAACCATGCGCGATAACGGTCAGATTAGCGCACTGATCGAAATTGCCGATGCGGCGATGCGTCGCAATCAGCCTCAGGAAATCCGCGCCGCGCTGCGTGGGTTGGAGAGCTGGGGCGCCAAGCTGGATCCGGTGCCCAAGGGAATGACCCAGGATGAGCGCGTGCAGTGGTTGTGGGAACGGACCCGCGAAGTGAGCGGCCCAGCCAAACTGCTGCTCGCCGGTCGCCTTGCCGCCGAAGTCATGCCCGCCGGTAACGGCGTCGGCGAGCGTCAATTGCGCCAGGTTGAATTGCAGAAGGTCCTACGCGACGGCGATGTGTTGATGCAGCGCGTGGCCATCTTGGTCATCGAAGCGCAGCGCATGTCCGATCCTTACCTGGGTGCGCAAGTTTTGATGTGGAGCGTTTATGGCCATCCGATTACGCGCGATATTGCGGCGCGCACCGCACCGCTGATTCGTCCGTTGTCGACGCGCGAATATTGGGTTCGAGCGCTATTACGCGCATCGGATTCATTGCGCGAGGTCGCGGCGCAAAACTTAGCTTGGGAAATGCCGGATTATGCGCCGAAGGCTTTTGCCATTTTGCTTGCAGCTTCGGGGAAGCGCGCGCCGTCGCGCTTTAAATTTGCCGACCATTCGATTCAGGTAGTGGTCGACCGCCGCGAACCGCGCAACTTATTGCAGTTGGAGGTGGCGATGGAAACCTCGGGCGGCGAGTTGCAGGGCGAATACTTGGAAAACGCTTCGGTGATCAAAGTGTGCAAATTGCCGGAGGCGTTGCGCGATCAAATGCTGCGCTACTTAGTGGGCATTGCCAACGATGAGCAAGAGCGGACTTTGGAACAGTGGCTGGAATGGTATACGAAAAGGGTGAAGAAGCCGTAGAATCGGCGCATGACCCAGCCGAAAATTCAGGTTGTGCAATGGGCCGGCATTAGCGGCCGAACCACGATGTCGCCGCCGTGCGCCAAGGTGCACATGGCGTTGCGTTTTAAGGGGCTTGAATATGAAATTTATAACTGCAAGTCGCCCAAGGACGTCAAACGATTCAACGCTCGCGGACGTGTTCCCTCGCTAGTCGTCGACGGCGAGGTTTTTGTCGATAGCAGCGACATCTTGACCGAGATTGACCGTCGTTGGCCTGATCCGCCGATGCAGCCGGAAGGTGTACAAGAACGGGCGATGTGTCGCATGATCGAAGACTGGGTCGATGAGGTGCTTTACTTCTACGGTGTTTATCTGCGCTGGCTGACCGATGCAGGCTTTGCTTGGCTGAAGCCGATGGCTTTCGGCAAAATGCCGCCGCCTTTATCGTGGTTTGTTCCTGGACTCATTCGCCGCCAAGTCGGCGGTCGCGCGGTAGGGCAGGGCACCGGTGCCAAACCGACCGAGGTGGTGCAACGCGAACTTTGCGAAGGCTTGCAGATGATGTCGGACTTGCTCGGCGAAAAGGATTACTTCTTCGGCGAGCAAATCACACGTGCCGACATCAGCTTTGCCGCAACTTTGGACCAAACGCAAATCCCCGGCTTGCCGGGAATCTTGCAGGTGGATTTAAACCAGTGGCCCAATCTGCGCGATTGGTTGCAGCGCTTGCACCAGCGGATTCCGTCGGCGGCTTACGATTAATTGACCGCTAGCTAAGCCGACATGATGCGGTCCATTGCCGCAGCGATTTGCTTCAGGCGGTTTTGATCGCCACCGCCAACTTCGGCAGTGAACCAGCCCTCAAATCCTTCTTGGCGCAACGCGGCCATCACCGCTTTCCAATCGCAATCGCCTTCGCCAATCCCAACGCCAAAACCCTTCCACGGGCCTTTTTCATTCTGCAGCTTGCGGCTGTAACCCTTGACGTCGATCTTAAAAATGCGATGACGCAGCGCCTCCACCCAATGCTCGGGCCACGCATAGCGCACCAAATTGCCTACGTCTAAATAAGCTCCAACCATGCGGCTATTGAACGAATCAATATAAGCCGCCATTTCCAACGGGCTCAGCAGGAAGTTATTCCAGACGTTTTCAAATGCAATTTGAATGCCCATGCTTTCGGCTTTGGGCAACATCTTGGCGATCTCGCGTCGCGAACGTTTCCACGCTTGGGTGTAGCTGACTTCTTTGCTCACCACCGCCGGTACCACCAACACCGTGCTGCCGCCATAAGCTGCGCAATCGTCAATTGCCTGCTCCAACGCGGCCACGCCTTGCTGACGCACTTTGGCATCCGGATGCGAAAACGGTTTGTTCCAATGAACCGAATCGACGACGCCGTGGATGGGCAGACCGGTTTGATCGCGCGCAGCGATGACTTCGGCGCGATCCAATCCATTCGGACTATCCAACTCAATGCCGTCATAGCCGAGGTCTTTGACCAATTGGAACTTTTGCAGCACCGTCAAGCTGCCGCCGACCATGCCGAACTTGACCGCTTGAGGTACTTCTTTTGCGTTTCGGTTGCTCGCAATAAAGATGCCGTCGCCGGCGTAGGGACCATAGCCCCTAAACCAAAAGCGCCGGCGCCGATTAGGAATCGGCGCCGGCTGTTGGAGGAATTCGTCTTGCTCATTTCACACGCGTCATCGTGGCCCGGTAGAGGCCCTCGATTTCATGACCGGAGTCAGTGTAAACGCGATCCATCCAAACCTTGAAGCTGTTCTTTTTGATGTCGGTGTAATAAACCGTGTCCTTGTAGGGGCCGTACTGATCGCTACCGGTGGAATATTCGACCATCTTTTCGCCTTTCTTCTTACCGGTGATCTCGAAGGTGGTGTCCTGACCCTTCGGCGTCCAACGCACATCCCATTGGCCGGCGTCCGGGTTGTAAACGCGACGGCTTTGGCCTTCAAACTCGCCCAATCCCTCTAGGCGCAGCACCATATCTTCGACCAAGGTCACGCCGTCGGCTGCAAACTTCACCGAAATCGATCCGCCGCCTTTGGTCCAGGTTTGATCCGGCTTCATCGCTTCGGCTTCGACTTTCCAGTTGCCCAACAAAAACGCGTATTGGCGAGTTTGCGGCGGTGCGTCCTTGCTCATGCCCGCGATGGCCTTCGCTTGTTTTGCTTTGTCTTTAGCTTTGGTCTTCGCTTGAGTTTCCTTAGTCGCCTTGTCCTTGGCTTTCTTCGGCGCACGCTTGTATTCCATCGCCGCCTCATTCACCCAAGTCTTTCCACCGTCTTCCGACGTCATCCAATCGGCGAAGAAATGATTCTTATAAATATCGCGCAGTACCCACTTGCCAATCACACCAGGGCGATCGCGCAACACCTTTTGCTTCATCACCATCTGGCCCTGGTCATTCATTCCGCCAACCAATACATCGTGGTGACCGGCGGTGCTGGTCCAAGTCATCTTCCATTTGCCGGACGACGGATCGAAGACCGCCAAAGTCATCGATTGCGGACCGGTTTGCACGATCGACGCGCCGTCAAGCTGACTCTTCACCGACTGGTGGCTAATCAACTCACCGTTGACGTACATATCCCATTCACCAACCCAAAAATCAAAACGACGCTCCGGCGGAAGCTTGGCCAGCGAAACCGCTTTGCCGTACTTCGGCTTTTCGGCGCTGGCTTCTTTGCTCTTCGGCAGCGGGGTGTTGGCGACCTTCGGCTTGTCCTTAGCCTTCGGGTCGAGCTTGTTCATCAGCTTGGCCCAGCGCTTGTCCTTATGCAGCGACACCAAATCGGAGTCGCCCTGAAATTGAGAAATCGGAATCGGGCGCGCTTCCAGCGCTTTGTACAGATATTCAAAAGCAAGTTCGGTTTCACCTTTCAGCGCATGCACGCAACCAACGTTGTAGAGCGCCGTCGCTTTATAAGGCTCGAAGGTCGCCGCTTTGTGGTGCACCCGCAGCGCGCGATCCAGGTCGCCGTTGGCATGCAAGCAGTAGCCGAGGTTCAGCCATGCGACGCCGTTGGTCTGGTCGGAAAGCACGATCTGACCGAAGGCGGTGGCTGCCTCTTCCCATTTGGCTTCACGCATCAATTGAGTGGCGTCGGCCATGGTCGGGACCTCTTGTTGTTGAGGTGCCGGCGCGGGATCTTGGGCGAATGCAGGAGTGAAAAGAGCGCTGCTGCAGGCGGCAGCGAGAACGAACAAGGGGATGCGAATCAGTTTCATGTTCTCAGCAGGGAAGGCAGGAGGGATTTGCCGCATCAAAATACGTGAAAAACCCATTTCAGTAGTAAATTGTTAGGGATTTCCTTGCCATTTGCCGGCATTCGCCGCCCTTCGATTCTCGGCAGGAAACTTCGCCATCGGTTAAGGTAGAACTATGAGCCTAATCCGATCCGCCGGCGCGGCGTTGGGCTTGCTCGCGCTCCTTTTAGGGTCCTGTTCAGGGCCGGACCTCGTGCAAGGACCGCCGCCAACCTATATCCCCGTGCCTATGGGGGTTGCAAACGGCTACTGGCTAGCCGTCGATGCAGATGGCGACGGACTCTATACCGAAGCCGATGGCACCCTCGAAGGTGCGGTGCCGCTTTATCTAGATGAATACGTCGGCGACTATTACGGCGACACCTACTCCGACGGTTATTACTCCTACCATTACAACTATTGGGATCCGTTCTGGAGCCCATGGTGGGATCCATGGTGGTACGGCCCATACGGAGGCTGGGGTCCATGGCCATGGTGGTACTGGTATTGGGACTGCGACGACGATAACAACGGCGACGACGGCTCCGGTTCCGGCGGCGGCTCCGATGGTGGGGACGGCGGCGGTGGCGGCGGCGGCGACGGTGGTGGAGGGGATGGCCTTCCCGATCCGCGCAAGGTGAAGCCGAAGTACGTGGTTCAACTCGACGGCAGCAGCGAGGACGACAATCCTTCCGGTGGTGCCATCGGCATCAAAGGCAGTGATGGCGATATTGAAATCACCGACGATGGTGCGGTGATCATGATTACCGCTTCCGGGGCAGCGTCGAATGGAAGCGGCGGTGGATCCGGTATTGGTGCTGGTTCTAAATCGTCGAACGACAATAGTTATGGCGGCCGGGTTTACAACGCGTACACGCAACCAACCGCGTCTCAGCGTTTGCGCCAACCCGGCGGAATGAATGGCCGGCCGACGGCGTCGCAGCGGGTGGAACAGCACAGTGGATTTGGCGGTCGCGCGACCGCATCCGAACGCGCGCGTCAGCCGTTGACTTGGCGTTCCAGCACTTCGACCTATGGAATTCGCGGCACTGCCGAGAAGCATCCGGCGCCGCCGCGCCCGAGTAATACGCTGAATCGGTGGGATTCCAGCCGCAACGGTTCCAAAGGAGCCGAGCCGAAGGTGAATTCGCATTCGCGTTCGCGTCCGTCTCAGCAAGTGCGGCAGCAGAAGTCTTCGTCGCGTCCGTCGCAACAGGTGCGGCAGCAGAAGTCTTCTTCGCGACCCTCACAGCAGGCGCAGCGACCGAAGTCGTCGGCACGGCCTTCGCAGCAAGCGCGGCCTAGTTCCAGCGGCTCGCGCTCGCGTCCGTCACGCGGTGGCGGCAAGCGGCCGCGCTAACTGATCCGCAAACCGCAATCCGGGCAGCGATCGGTGTCCTGCGGATTGAACTCGTAGGTACAGGCCGGACACGTCGCCATCTCCGAATCTAGGTTGATGGCCTGCGCACTCAGCTTGCGCTCTTCCTCGGTCATATTGGCCTCGGCGTGCATTTGCAGGAAGCGCTGCGCCCAGTCGGCATTTTGACTTGCGACCGCAAGCCACAGGCGAGCCCCTCAAGAATTCGGGTTGCTTCCCGGCGGTTGCACGATTTGGCTGGGAATGCCTTTGCCATCCAAGACCTCCTTCATGACAGCCAGCTCCTTGGTGCCTCCTTGGGCAATCACGGCAACCTGCTCTGATGACTCGCTCATTCCGGAATTATACTCAACACGCTGGTCCCCCCTTCCATGACGTCTCCCTCCAAGCTTCCGCCCCAGGTGCGGATTTTCGACAGCGCCGATTTGGCCGGTCGCACGGTCGCCGAAGAAGTCGCCACCGACGTGAGTCAGTGGTGTAGTGAAGGCCGTTCGCCGGTGCTCGGTCTGCCGACCGGTGCAACGCCCGAAGCCATTTACCGCCATTGGTGTCGGTTGCACCTCGACCATGGTTTTGATTGGAGCAGCGTGGTGACGTTCAATCTTGACGAGTATTGGCCGCTGCCCAAATCCAGTGAGCACAGCTACCACCGTTTTATGAACGAAAAGCTGTTTGTTGAGGCCGGATTTGACCCGCGCCATACTTACATCCCCAGTGGCATGGTCGCCCAAACTGAAATTGACGAGCATTGCCAGCGTTATGAAGCCGCTATTCAGAAACACGGCGGTATTGACGTGCAACTGCTCGGGATCGGCATCAACGGTCACATCGGCTTCAACGAGCCCGGCTCCGATCCAACTTCGCCGACGCGATTGGTCGAGCTGGCCGAGTCCACTCGCAAGCGCGCCCAACCGGGTTTTGGCGATACCGAAGTTCCCACTTACGGCATCACCATGGGTCTAGGCACGATTTTGAAAAGCCGACGGATTTACCTGATGGCATTCGGATCGGCCAAGGCCGAAGCGGTGCGCGATGCGCTGCTCGGTCCGGTGACCTCCGATTGCCCCGGAAGTTACCTGCAAAACCACGCCGATGTCGAGTGGGTGCTAGATACGGATGCTGCGGCCCTCTTGGGCTGATTGATCCGCAGCAAACATCACCCGATGCGTTTCCAACGCAGTGGCAAAGTCGGTGCGTGCCATCGGCCGGTTCTCGGCGCAGGCATCGGTGAACTCTTGGAACTGCGGGTGATAAGGGTGATCGGCGACGTCGCCGGAATCGATCAGCGCGGTGCTGAGTTGTGACCAGTTGTCTTTGACCAGGCCGTCAAGTTTGTTTGAATGGAACTTGTTGTCGAGCACGCTGCCTTCCGAGCCGCATAAGTGCAGGTGGAAGTAATACGGTTGCAAGCAATCAACGATCGACGCGACCTTGCCGATGTGGCCGTTTTCAAAGCGCAAGATCGTCGTACTTGAAGTGTTGTACTCGTACGGTTTAAAGATCTCCGACTGCGAGCGCGTTTGGTAACTGGTGACTTCGACGACCGGAGAGTCGATGAAGTAAAGCATTGCATCCAGCGCGTGGCAGCCAGCCGTCAACAGCGCCGAACCGCCGTGTTCTTTTTTGACATTCCAAGGGAACTGGCCGTACCACGGTCCGATGCCGTGGAAGTAGTCGACCTCGGCGTAGTGAATATCGCCAAGCAAGCCTTGGTCGATCAGCGAACGAACCAAGGTGAAGTGTTTGGAATAACGGCACTCAAAACAAACACCGCCTTGCACGTTGTTGCGCTTCAACGCTTCTTCGATGCGCAAGCAATCTTCAAGGCTCATCGCGATCGGTTTTTCGATCAGCACATGTTTGCCGGCGTCGGCCGCTTGAATCGCTAACTCGGCGTGCAGCGACGGGGGAGTGCAAATATCAATGGCGCCGATTTCCGGATCGGCGAGCATGTCGGCAAAATTTGTATAAGCGCGGAGCGGAATCCCATGTTGGGCTTCCAGGTCGGCAGGGTCGTGCTCGCGGCGCGAACAGATGGCGTGCACTTCGGCACCATTGACTTCTTTGAAGGCGTCGATGTGAGCCGTTGCGGCCCAGCCGTAACCTACGATTCCGATTTTGAGAGTTTGCATGTCGAGATGGCTTGGAGGGGTCGCTAGCTTAACAGCAAACCCGCTTAGGCCAAGACATCAACAGCCATGCATTATTCGGCTTTTCCGGGCAGGGTTTCCGGGGTATCGGCGCCTGCCATCACGTGAGGGTTGGGAGTGGATTTGGACAGCCAGAAGAGAAAGGCAAGAAAAACCAATATGGCCGGCCAAACTGCTTGGGGAGAGCGCTTTAAGTCTTTTTGCATTGAGGGACTCCGACTTGGACAGGAAGATCAGAGACGTATGGATTCAGTATGACACTGAATATGTGGATTAGGATCAACATTCCAGTGAGTTTTTGACGGACCGCTATTGCGATTTCCTTAAGTGTTCGGAAATCCCCGCTGGACCGCGGTGGATGCTAGTCCAAATTCCACTCGACCACACTGCCGGCAGCCAATTTCAATGGCGTTGCCGGGCGGTCGGAGAACAGCAATTCGTAGTCGCCGGAGGGCAGGTCGCGGCGCTCGGCGATGCCTTGGTCATTCGGGAACAACTGGTAGCGCATTTGTGAGGCCAAGTGCACCACTGCGAATGCCGGCGTGCTGCGCGGACCTTTCTCGGCTTCGCGCAATGCGCGCGCGCTGAGCTTCAGCTTCAATCCACAGGACTCTTCCACCTTTAGGGTGCCGAGGTCCACATCGGATTCGGTGACGCTGAACAAGGTTCGGCTTGGGCCGGTCCAGTGTTGACCGCGGATGCGCAGCTGCCAGGTTCCGGCAGGAACGTTGGCGAAATGGAATTCTCCATTCACACCGGAGGTCGCAGTAATCCAACCATTGCCGTCGGAATCTAGCGGTGCCTCCATGATCGACCCGTCGGCGGCGCGGACCTGACGATCCAACTCGACGCGAACTGCACGGATGGCTTCACCAGTGGGCAGAACCAAACGACCGCTGACTTGGAATTCCTGAAGGTGCAGGTCATGGCTGACCATGCCTGACTTCAATTCCATCGTCCAACGCTGCTCGGGTTGGTTTTGATCACCGCGTTCGGTAATCAGGTAGCGCCCTACGCGCACCGGACCGGACTGCCAGTTTCCGCGCGCATCGGTCTGCTCTTCGGTTGCGTGTCTGGAGTCAAAAGTAGGGGCAACCTTAGAGAACAGCGGCGTCAAACGAATTTGCGCGCCTTCCAACGGTTTGCCTTGGCGCAGAACGCGGAAGTTGGGCAGGCTGACAAACGAGTTGTCCAAGTCCACCGTGGTCTTTTCGCCGGCGCGAATTTCGACGCGCATCGCACCTTCCGGTGTGGTTTTAGGCTGCGAGGTCGGCTCCCACGGATAAAGCATGTAAGTGCCGGGCTTCAATCCGGTGAAGTGACTCTTACCGGCGCTATCCATGCGATTGGTGTGATGACGTCCTTCCTCCGGCGCCAATGCCACCCACAATTCTTTCAGCGGCTGACCAGCTGGATCCATCGCGGTAATTTCCAGCGAACCGGTCAAGCCAAACTGGTGCTTCAACTGGAAGACGCGATCGCCATGCAGCTCAATCTCTTGCTTAAGCTTGGTGCGCCCTTTAGGCGAAGCTTGCACGTGCCAAACACCGGGGCGTAGATGAATTTGGTATTGACCGTTGCTGTCGGTCTTGCCGCTGGCCGATGACTGCCCGGTCGTGCCCATGCCGCCATCAACCGCGCCGTTGGGCAACGGCCGCAGGTACATCAAGTGCAGGCCGAGGTTAGAAAGGGCCTCACCATTTTCATCGACGGCGCTCAGCTGGAAGCCGGCCCCATGAGTGAGTTCGATGATTTCCAATTGACCGCTGGCGGTCAATTCAAAGGGTTGAGTCGAGCCGTAACCGCGAGTGTCGGCGACCGTCGCGTAGTACATGCCCGGAGCGAGGCCGTGGAAGGTGGCACGACCATTAGCTTGAGTTGTCGTCGATTGGCTGCGCGACCGCGTTGAGGTCAGGCGGTGCACCAACTTGACGTGGGCAGCGGCGATGGGTTGGTCGTCTTCCTCAACCCGAATCGAAAGGTTCAAGCCGCGCTGTAGTGTGATGTTGAGCGGGTCGCTGATCTCGGCGTTGGGTACCACCTTGGTCAGGTATCCCGGTGCCAGAATCATCAAGCCCGAGCCACGTGCTTGGCTCCAGCCGTGTACGAGGAAGGTGCCGTCTTCGGCAGATTCGCCGGAGATGTCAATGTTGTGCGGCGGAACCGGGTCGGCCGAATCGCGCGGCAATTCCGACGGGTCCATCACCCAAATGCGGGCACCGGCAACCGGATCGCCATCGGTATCTTCAAACTTGCCGCTGATGCTGAGGCCGCGCGACAATTCCAGCGGACGTTGCACGTCGTGGCCGCAATGATCTTCGGTGATGGTGAACGGGTGGCCGATCAGACGCTCGTACCCGGGGTGTCCGACCTGGAGCACATAATCGCCGACCGGAACACTGGGCAACTCATAGCTCCCGTCTTCGCCGGTAACGGTGCGATGTACATAGGTCCGCGTGCGAAACTTATTCAGGCTACTGGCACGCTGGAGCAGGACGACGGCTTTTGCTATCGGGTTCCCAATGCCGTCGGTGGCGGTGCCAACCACGCAAGCTGCCTCGGACAATTCAGCTGTAAGCTCTTTGTTTTCACCAGTTTGCGGCGTGGTGACACGCAGGCGCTCTACGTGGTGATAACGTGAGCCAACTAAGATGTTCAGCTTCAGAACCGCCGGCAGATCCAGACTGGCGCGACCCATTTCGTCGGCTTGGTTGCGCGCGATTAGGTTGCGGTCTGAGTCTAAGTGACTTGTCCACAGTTGGTTCGGGCTGATGCCCCCGCCGCGGCGAACAGCGATTTCAGCAGTCGGCACCGGCAATCCATTGTCATCCAGAACGGTGAGCTGGATGGTGGATTGGTCTGGGTCTGGGACAGTAGTGGTGGTTTCGGTCCGTGTGGGCTGAACCGGCTCTTGGGTGCCGACTTGCGCTTCCACGTTTTCGCCGGCGACCAATTCTGGGTGGGCCAGGCTGCTGTCGGCGGAGCTGTCAAAAGCAACAAAGTAGACCGGCAAGAGCAGCGCAGCGATGGCCAGCAGACCTTGCAGTAAAACTGCCATGCCTGAACCCGAAATGCCACCGGCAGCAGCGCCGGTACCTGCGGGAACCGCCGTTGCGATTGGCGGACCGACCGGCGCGGCCAAAATCAGGCAAGCCACTAAGTAGTTGTCGCCAAAATGCACGCGCATCGACTCGCGCAGTTTGGCCATGGCTCGATCCAGCCGTGATTGTGCCGCCCGGCGCGAAATCCCGAGCATTTGGGCGATTTCATCGACCTTGCGCTCTTCGTGGAAACGCAGCAGGATCAGGTAGCGCGTATTGTCGTCGAGGCGATCGACCAACTTGCGCACGTTTTCGGCCATCTCGGCACGATAAAACAACTCCTCAGGCTTGGGCGGCTCCAGCGGCTGCGGCTGACGCTGCTCAAAACGCTGGGCGCGACGCGAATCGCGCCGGTTGGTGCTGCGCATCAGGTTGCGCGAGATCATCGCCAACCAACCTTTAAGGTTCTCACTATGCTTGGGCGGCGTTTGAATCGCCCGAAGCATGGTTTCCTGAGCCAGGTCCTCGGCGTCTTCTTCGCGCACTAGGCCCCTGGCTAAGTTGCGTACCCAACCCATGTGGGATAGCAACTCGTCAAGCGAAGGGGGAGATGGGGCCTGAGCCATAGTTTCCAAAATCCATAATGCCGCAGTGGTTGACGTACCCCGCGATTTTTTTCATTTTTTAGTTGTGAATCCGAGTTCCTAAGGCATACTGGAAGGGTCGGGGTTTTCCCGTACTTACCTGTCACTGCCATGCGCCCGTCTCGTGTTGTTACGATCTTGCTTTTAGCCTTAGGGCTGTTTGCAGGCTTTTCGTCCGCGAATACGAATGACTCCGCGCAAGACCCAGCTCTGGTTTGCGTCACGGAATTGCCAGGCTGTGAGGGTGAGGCCGCCACGATTCGCATTGTTCAAATGGGTGAAGAAACAATCATCACTGTTGAGCTTTGTGGCGAGAGTTACTCTACTTCGGTACCCAGTGATTCCAGTGACCCGGTATCGGGCACGCTGACTTGCTGCGGTCCTTCGGGCGACCGGGTCACACCGACAGGTACGCTGACTTCCTCAGCCACTAACTGGGGCGAAGTAGACGACTGCGAAGATTTTGACATCTCCTGATTCCAACCACGTTACGTCTAAAACGACAACTCCCCCCTCATCCCCGCCAAAGAATTTTTTGAAAGGGTTGATTACCGGAGCGGCTCTGGTCGGACTTGGAACAGCAGCATTTTTGAATCGCAGCGATCCCGATGATGGAGTGCAAGCCAGCTCCGAGACCATTACGGTTCCGCCGAATGAGTTCGCGCTGGCAGTGGATGATGAAGGCTTGCCGTTGCCCAGTGACGTCAACCGTTTTCACCGAGCCTTCTTTTTGCCCGATCAACAGGGATCGGTCATGGTTTCGGTGATCGGACTATCCGCGACCTCGGTTGCGGTGGAGTTGATCGAGTTGGAAACCAAAGATGGTCGTGACACCGTTCACCGTCGCATGGTGATTCGCGACATGCATTCCTTTGAACCGGTGTTCAAGTGGCTGCAAAACGGCAAGAAGTGTTGGATCGAACCTGAGACGTCGTGGGGCGGCGTTCATCGTCACACCGGTTTAGGTGCAACGATGAAAGTGACTGACGAATAACCTTCGCTTCCCGCGGGATTCGGTGGTGAATGCGCGGCTTACTTGCCGGCGGCCCACAACATGCCTTCGACCAAGTGGCGTCGGTACGCCGGGTGGGCCCAAACATCTTTGCGGTGACCTAGCGACGAGTAAAACACGCGGCCTTTGCCCTGCTTGCGCGTCCACGAAATTCCGAAATCGTTATCGGTGCGGTGAATGCCGCCTTTGTTCATGTCGGTGCGTTCGGTATCCAAACTCAGTAACAGGTGCTGGCGCGCACGCGAGTATGGATCCTTCATCTGGTAGATCTCGTCGGTGATGATGAAGCCATCCACCGGGAAATGCTTGGTCGAGCTGTGCTCCGGGTCGTCGACTTTGACGCCTACCGTTGAGTGCGCATTCCACGGGTGACCATCGAAATACCCGCTGATCATGTTTCCGTACCACTCCCACTTATAGAAGGTGTCGGTTGCACAGTGCGCGCCGACAAAACCGCCGCCGCCTTCGACGAACTGCTGCAGCGCTTGCTTGCCTTCTTCGGGGATCGGTAGCTCGCCGGTGGTGTAGAAGAACACTGCATCCACCTCGTTGAGATTCTTGGTTGAGAACCAATTCGGATCGCGGGTGATAATGACCTCGAAGCGCGGATCTTCCGCCGCCCACTGCTGCCAGCATTTTTCCACGTACGACATACCGGTGTCGTCGGCCTTGGCAACTTGGTGCTCGTAACCAGCGCTGTAAACGAAAATCATGCAGCGCGTTTTCTTCTTCAGGCTATCCAAGTAAGCCACCAGGTCGCGCAGTTCCCGCGGGGTCAATGCTTGGCCCAGGCCCGGGGTCATCGCCGAGATCGGTAGCAGCTTGCCGTTGTTGTCGTAGAACTCGAAACCCGACGCAATCTTTTTCGCCGGTTGAAGAATCGATTCCAGCAGCTCCTGACGACTCAGGTTAAGCCCGACGCTGCTGAGTTCCGGTCCGACTTCGGGCGCCATTTCGGCATGAGCTTCAGTTTCGACGTAGTGACAGCGCTGGCAGCTGGCGGTTGCATTGTTGTAGAAAACATCGCGACCGGCGTCGACGTTGCCGCCGTGCAGCGAAATTTGCTGCCATGCCAGCGGATCGACTTCGTCCATGCGCGCGCGCCATCGCTTAAGGCTGGTGTCCAACACCTGGCTGCCGTTCGCCGCACGGTTGCTGGCGCACTCGAACAATTCCAATTGCACGCTTGGATCGACTTGATCACTGGCCAGTCGATCGACCCACTCGGCTAGCAATTCATCGGCGTCGGCGCTTTGCAAATCAGCCAGGGCGACGAAAGCGGCGGCTTGTTCCGGCGGCGCCGCGTTGGGGAGGACGTCGGCGAGGATGGGTAGCGCTTGATCCGGCTGCCACTTGGCGAGCATGCGCACCGCTTGGGCGCGCAGTTTTTGTTCGGTGGCGGCGCCGGCGGCGGCCAGTGCGTTGCCGAGGTGGGGGGATTCTTGTTCTTGCAGCGCATTGAGCGCGCCAATGCGCACGTCGACATTGAGGTCTTGGTTTTGAATGACCTTCAACAACTGCGCTTCCAGTTGCTTGCCACCGATTTTGTTGCCGCGAATGGCCTGAATCGCGGCAAGTTGAATCTTGTCGGAACCGTTATTCAGCAAGCCTGGAAGTTTGCTCATCAAGATGGACGCCGATGCGGTTACGTCGCGCTGTTCGTATTGGCGCGATTCATTGCGAACCAAGTCAAACTCCTTGGGCGACAACCAATCGGCAACCAATTGAGCGGCTTCTTCGCGCAACTTGGAGTCCACGCCGTCGTGTTCTATCAACGCGAGGATGTTCTTCAGGTCGACTTCACCGCCGCGGCGGTTGGCGGCGTGAATGGCACGGCGATTGAACGCAAACGGCAGTTGGCTGTCGGCGGGCGATTGAACGCTGCGGCTCAATGCATTGGCCAGCGACGCCATCGCGCTCGGGATCGGTGCGTCGTAGATGGCAATGGCGGCTTCGGTCGCCACGTAGGGATCCGAATCGCGTAAGAAAGCGCTGATTGCGTTGTTTGCGCCGTGGTAACGCAACGCCAACACCGCACCCAAGCGCACGCTGGACGACGGGTGCTCGCCACGCGCCACAATTTGCTCGAGCGCGGCTTGACCACCGCCATTGGCGATACGCCCCAAACCAAAGGTGATCGCGTGACGCAGGAAGCGGTCTTCATCTTGGTTGGCTTCGAGTGTGGCAAACATCGCATCGAAGACTTGAGTCGCTAACGCTTGCGACCAAGCACCCTCACTGCCGACGTTCCCGCGAGCTCCAATCTTGCCCAGTGCTTCGGCAGCGTAGTAGCGGACTCGTGGCGATTCGTCTTGCAGCAAAGTCACCAGTGCCTCAGTCGCAGCAAGAACTTGGTTTTCACCTAATCCCTTGGCCGCTTGCGCTCGCACCTCGGCGTCGGCGTCTTGTAAGTAGATGGGCAGCAACTGATTGCCCTGCATTTGGGTCAGCGCCCAAATTGCGTGAATGCGCGCTTTGGTCGGCGCTTTGGAGGTGCCGGCCAGCACGCTCAGCGGACCCATGGCTTTGTCGCCGCGCTCCATCAGGATCAGCTGCGTTTCTAAACGAACGCGGTAATCCGGGAAGCTCAGCAGTTGCAGCAATTCACTGGTTGGATGCAAATGCAGGTCGGCGGCGAGCAGCGCTTCGGTGCGCTTCATTAAGTCGGTGTCGCCGTCTTCGTGATCGAGGCGGTAAATGCGCCCTTTGCCCGGGCCGACCCAACCGGCAACCCAATCCAGCGTATACAGCTTGCAGTCGGGGCCGAAGTCCACGTCCGTGGCGAGGATCTTCCACCAGAACTGTTCTTCTTCATTCACGGCAAAACCGGCGCCGTCGGCTTTGAGATTGAAGCGCACGATGCCGCTGCCGTTGGCGCCGCCGCGGAAGTCAGCCAGGAAGAAACTGTCGTTGTACTTCTCCGGCAGACCGACACCTGGGTAGTGAGTAAAACCAGACGGACCGGCGGTCATGTTTTTCAGCGGCGCGTTCAAGAACGCCGGCTGGCCGTCGAAGCGCGGCTTCCACCAAGATTCGCTCATCCACGGGCCGCGATCGGGCAGGTATTGGAAGTTCATGCTCCAACCTGCATCGCTGCCTTCCATCAAATACACCAAGCGCGCGCGGTCGCCGGCGTCGCAGTTGTTGTCGCCGGTGAACAGGTTGCCGTAATCATCGAAGGCTAGTTCTTGCGGATTTCGTAAACCGGTGGCGAAGACTTCCAAATCGGTGCCGTCGAGGTTGCAGCGGAACACCGCGCCGCGACCCGGATCGACCAGGCGCGAACCTTCTTGAGTCAGCACGTTGTAGCCGCGGTCGCCGATGGAAAAGTACAGCTTGCCGTCGGGGCCGACGATCAAGCCGTGCATGTCGTGACCGCGGAAAGCCACGCGCACGCCGTAACCATGGTGCAGCGCTTCGCGGCTATCGGCGACGCCATCCATATCGACGTCGCTGAGCTTCCATAACTTTGGAATGCAGGTGAACCAAACATCTTGCCCGCGGGCCAAAAGACCTGCGCCGGTGCCGTCGAGCAGGTCGTTGAAGCCATCGGCGTATACGGTGGATTGATCGGCTTTGCCGTCGCCGTCGGTGTCGACCAGGCGGCGAATGCGTTCGTGCTCGCGCGTGTATTCCTCGGCGTACTCGGGATGATGCTTCAAGTACATCTCGCCGCGCTCTTCCACCGTTTGCAAACGCAAATCGTCTTCCAACCAATAGCGGTGGCCGCGGTTATCCGGCACGCCGTGGTATTCCTGGCGGAAGGTTTCGGCGACGTAAACGCGGCCGAGCATGTCGAAGCAAAACGCAACCGGGTTAGCCAAGTCGGGCTCGGCGGCCCAAAGCTTGATCGTGAAGCCTTCCGGCACCTGCTGATTGGCGATGTTCTGCTCGCCCTCTTGCGAGGCCGGTTTGACGTCGGGCTCATAGCCCTGCTGCCAGGAAATCGCCGGTGTGAGTGCAACAACGGCGGCTTGGAGGATGGGGGAAAGGGTCGGAATCACGATCGCAGGATGGGTTTGCCGTGGACTTGCCAAGATACCGAAACGTTGGCGGACCGCGGGGCCAAATGCCGGTCAATCGCCGCTGTCCGGGCGCCGACTCTGGCATTTCGCAACTGCGCTACAATCCGCTTCAATCGAATGCTGTTGCGCGAAGCCACGAAAGTGAATCGCGCGTCTTGTTTTACCAATGAACGACTCCGACCCCATCCAGGAACTGCGCAACGCGTTGGCGCACAGTCCGGACAATTATCCGTTGCACATGTTGTTGGCCAAGTCGCTGCTCGACATGGGCCGCGCCGCCGAAGCCGAGCCCGAATTCCGCACCGTGCTCGCCAAGAATCCCAATGCCGACGCCGCCCACGGTCTTGCGCGTGCATTTGCTGCGCAAGGGAAGATGTCGGCTGCTGTGGTGTTGCTTGAGGAATGGACCGAGCGTGCAGATTGCCCGGCCAAGTTGAAGGTGCTGTTGGCGGATTACTATTTGCGCAGCGGCGAAGCGAAGAGTGCGGTCAAGATTTATAAGCAGGCGTTGCAGCAGGATCCATCGTGCAAGTCCGAAGAGCTTAGCGATCGGCTAGGCGTTGGATTGTCGGCCGAGGAAGAGGCGCAAGCCGAAGTGGTCGATGGCCGCGTGCGTTCGGCGCCGGCGCCGGGCACGATGAGCGAGGTGCCGGAGGTGAAATCGGACATGGATTTCAGCGACGTTGGCGGCATGGAAGCGGTGAAGGAAGAGATCCGCATGAAGATCATCTTGCCGATGGAGCGTCCGGATTTGTTCGAGGCATATGGCAAGAAGACCGGTGGCGGAATTTTGCTTTACGGACCTCCCGGCTGTGGCAAAACGCTGATGGCGAAGGCAACTGCCGGCGAGGTCAGCGCGCGTTTTATGCCGATTGGTATTCACGACGTGCTCGATATGTACATCGGGCAAAGCGAGCAAAACTTGCACGGCATATTCGATTCGGCGCGTGCACAAACGCCGACGGTGTTGTTCTTCGACGAGGTCGATGCGCTCGGCGCCAGTCGTTCCGATATGCGTCAATCCGGCGGTCGTCATCTGGTCAATCAATTCCTCGCCGAACTCGACGGCATGGAGCACGATAACGATGGCTTACTGATTTTGGGAGCCACCAATGCGCCGTGGCATTTGGATCCGGCATTCCGTCGGCCGGGGCGTTTTGATCGCATTTTGTTTGTGCCGCCGCCGGATGAAGAGGCGCGTGCCGAAATCGTCCGCGCGTTGTTGAAGAATAAGCCGGTGGATGACATCGACGCCGAGCGTGTGGCGAAGAAGACTAAAGAATTCTCCGGCGCCGATTTGAAGGCGGTGGTGGATAGTGCGATTGAAATTCGCCTGCAAGAGGCGTTGCGTAAGGGTGTGCCGGCGCCGTTGACGACCAAAGACTTGCTCAAAGCGGCGAAGTCGGTGAAGCCCAGCACCAAAGAATGGTTCGCGTCGGCGCGTAACTATGCGCTTTACTCGAACCAAGGCGGTATTTACGACGACATTCTCGATTATTTGAACATCAAGCGATAAGCGACTTTTGCCTATGCTGCAACGCGCAGAAATTTTATTGAATCAACGTCGGCCGAGTGATGCGGAAGAAACCATCCGCCACTACTTGGCCGACGAACCGAATAGCGTCTGGGCTTATGTTTTGCTCGCCCAGGCGCTGATGGATCAAGAGCGCTATTCCTCGGCGTTGGAAGCGGCCGATCAGGCGGTCGCGCTGGAGCCGAGTTGGGGGGTGGGGGCGAGTGTTTATCTGGCAAGTGATGACCGCAAAGCCGCGCGCAAGTCCATTGAAGAAGCCATTCAACTGGATCCTGAAGATCCGGACTACTACGGCTTAAGCGCACAGATTCACATGCTGGAACGCAATTGGGAAGCGGCTGAATCCGAAGCGCGACTCGGTTTGTCGTTGGATCCGGATCACAGTTTGAGTCGGCACATGTTGTCGCACACGTTGATCAGCACGGGGCGGCAGGGCGTGGCGCACGAATCGCTGGAAGCCGGGCTATCGAACAACCCATTGGATCCGGATGCGCATGTGCAGGTGGGCTATCAAGCCTTGCACACCGGCGACACCGATCGCGCTTTGGAGGCCTTTGAAGAGGCCTTGCGGCTGGATGCCGAGCACGAAGGCGCGCGCGGTGGATTGGTTGAAGCGTTGAAGGCGCGTAGCCCAATCTATAGTTGGATTCTGCGCGGATTTTTAAAGCTCAGTAGTCTGCCGGGCAACACCGTCCTCTATCTATTGGTCGGCTTTTTCATTCTCAATCGCATTGCACGATCGGTTTCCAAGAGCAATCCCGATCTGGCACCGCTGTTGGCGCCGGTGACTTGGATTTATATGTCCATCGTCGCCATTACATGGTTCGCCGAATCCTTCTTCGACATGCTGCTGCTGACCACGCGCGAAGGTCGCATGGCTTTAGTGGGGGAGGCGCGCCAACGTGCATTGGCTTTTTCCGCGGGCTTGTTTTTGGTGGCCGTCACTGCGGTTTACGCAATCGTTCAACAGGATTCGGAATGGCTGTGGGTGGGCGCATTCATCCTCTTCGCCCAAATCCCAATCGTCAGCGCATTCTCGTGCAAGCGCAAAGGTGCACGTAACGTCATGATGGGCATTGCCGTGATCTGCAACCTGTTTTTGGTGATCGGGCTTTCGATGGTATTCCTCAGCGCGAATCCAGATCACGACACTGGTTCCGGACTGGTCATCCTAGGTGGATTCGGCGGGGCGATTTCGTCGTGGTTAGGCCTCATCTTCATCGTTCGCGAGGGCTGACCAGCCGACGCCATCCGCCATGTCACTCACCGATCGCGCCACCATGCTGCTGGAAAGCGGACGTCCGCAGCTTGCGTTGGAGGTATTGGAAGACCACCTGGTTCAGCAGCCGAACGACGCCGAGGCTTATGCGTTGATGGCTTGGGCGTACAGCGATTTGGATCAATATAAAAAGGGAATCGAGGCAGCGGATCAAGCGATTGGGTTGGATGCCGAGGACTACTACGGCTATTTCATGAAGGGTTGTTTACTCCATGAAATGCAAGAATGGGGCAAAGCGCAAAAGGTCATTCAAGAAGCGCTGCGCCTGGAGCCCAAAGACGCGGATCTTTATGCGCGCAGTGCCGACATTTACATCAGTGAAAGTGAGTGGCAGAAGGCGTTGGACAAATCGGATGCGGGTATCGAGCTAAACCCACGTCATTTTGGCTGTTGGATAGCCCAGTCGCGTGCGCTTGCTCGCTTGCGCCGGTTTGAAGAGGCGGAGCACCCCACAGATACCGCTCAGCAGTTAAAGCCGGAACATCAAGAAGGATTTATTAGCCGCGGATTGATCGCCCAACTTCAGGGAGAAAGTCTCGCCGCGCGCGGATTTTTCATTGAAGCGCTGCGCATTGAACCGCGCGATACCGAAGCACGCGAAGGTTACTTGCAAAGCCTGCGCGCAGATCACTTCTTCTTTTTCTGGCCAATTCATCTCGGTCACAAAATCGCGACGATGCCGCCGAAGCGGGCCAAGTTTCTATTGCGCGTTTTGCTGCGCGGAGGTCTGGTCGTCGCCATTCTCGCCGGCGTCAATTTGCTTTCAGTCGTTCTCTTCATTCCGGCAGTTTTGGCCATCTTTCTTGCCGGGGTGCCGCTTTATTTCTTGGCGTTGAACTGGTTCGATTTAGCATTACTGCTGACGCCCGAAGGCCGCGCGGTCATGGACGACGACGAACGCAATCGGGTGCGCTGGTTTTTGGCCAGCATGGCGGCAACTGGCATTTGTCTGCTCATCGCTGCAAGCATCAAATGGCAATTTTCCATTGCTGCATTGGCAGTCCTCTTCGGCCAAATGCCGATCTCGTCCATCTTTTATTGCCGCACATCATCAATGGCCAAGCTGATGGTTGGCGTTTCCCTGCTGTGCAACGGATTAGCCCTCGCCGGCTTGGCGCTAGAGCTTGCTCAACCCGTCGACGGTATCGGTGTCGGATTGCAGATTTGCATGGCGTCGGTGGTTTTATCGCTACTTGGCGGTTGGGCCGGCTTGCTGTTGGCGCCCAAGGTCGATTGAGGCGGCGCGGATGACAATATTGTGTGATAGGAAGTTGGAAAGTGAAGTATCATGGAGTGAAGCTCGTCCGCTGCAATGAAATTCTTCCTCCCCGCGCTACTCTTCCTGGCCCTTTGTGCGCCCGCGCTGTCGGCTGCACAGCTGGTGCCGCCGGGAAGCATGTGGAAGTTTTTGGACGACGGCAGCGATCAGGGCGGTGATTGGACGGGCGTCAATTTCGACGACCTTTTGTGGGCGTACGGGCCGGCGCAATTGGGTTATGGCGAAGGCGATGAGGCAACGGTGATTGGCTTTGGACCGAACCCTGACGCTAAACACATCACCACTTATTTCCGCCACACTTTTTACGTGGCCGATGTGCAGACCATCAATCACGTGGCGCTGGGTTTGCTGCGCGATGACGGCGTTGTGGTGTATTTGAATGGTCATCGCATGTTCCGCGACAACCTGCCGGCAGGTGATCCGAACTTTTTGACTCAAGCGGCGACCGATATTGAAGGCCATCGTGAAGATCAGTGGATTTGGAAAAGCTTGGATACGTCGTACTTGCTTCCCGGTGTCAACGTGCTTGCCGTTGAAATCCATCAGTTCGACGGCACTAGTTCCGACCTAAGTTTCGATTGCACGCTCGACGAAACCAAGTTGCTGGAACCCGGTCATGTTTGGCAATACCAAGACGACGGTTCCGATCAAGGCACTGCGTGGTCGACACCCGGTTTCGACGCGTCGTCCTGGCCGCAGGGTCCATCCGAGTTGGGTTACGGTGACGGCGATGAACTGACCGAAATCGGGTTCGGTGGTAACGCCAACAACGTGCATCCAACCACGTATTTCCGCACCGGCATCCGCGTCAACGATCCGCTGATTTTGCCCGAGCTGAACCTAGGCGTGAAGCACGACGACGGCGCTATCGTCTACCTCAATGGCATTGAGGTTCTGCGTGCAAACATGCCGGCAGGGGCGGTGGATTATCAAACTTACGCATCTACCAATATCGAAGGCACCGCCGAGCACACATGGTCATGGGCAACCATCAACCCAACCATGCTCAACCCGGGCTACAACTCGTTGGCGATTGAAGTCCACCAAGCTCTGCCGGATAGCGATGACGTCAGTCTCAACGTGGTGCTGCGTCCGGGACCCATCGAACACTTAGCGCGCGCGCCGTATTTGCAAAACTTCAACGAAAACCGCGCCGTGGTGCGTTGGCGGACGGCATTCCCGGAATCCAGTCTGGTCGAGTTTGGAGGCGCGCCCGGCGCGCTCACTCAAAGCGTGTTTGACCCCACGCCGGTGACCGATCACGAAGTGGTGCTGGACGGCTTAGCTAGCCACACCACATACTTTTACTCCGTCGGTTCGGCCGAAGTCATGCGCGCCGGCAATGACGTCGACCATTACTTCACCACTTTCCCCGCCGCAGGCCAACCGTCGCCGACTCGAGTTTGGGTGTTGGGGGATTGCGGCACCGGCGGTCCGATTCAAATGGCGGTGCGCGACGCTTATCTAGCATGGTCGGCCGGCCAGACCACCGACTTAATCTTGCTGCTCGGCGACAACGCCTACGTCGACGGCACCGACGAGCAGTACACGCGCTCGTTCTTCAACGTTTACCCCGAATCGCTGCGCCAAATTCCCGCCTATTCCACGCGCGGCAATCACGAGCGCAACGAAGGCGTTTACTACAACACCTTCACGCTGCCGGCCCAGGGTGAAGGCGGCGGCTTGCCGTCGGGTACCGAAGCGTACTATTCCTTTGACTACGCCAACATCCACTTCGTTTGTTTGGATTCGTACGCGACCAGCCGACTGGTCGGCGACCCGATGATCACTTGGTTGGAAAACGATTTGGCGTCGACTGACCAAGAATGGATCATCGCTTTTTGGCACCACCCGCCTTACAGCAAAGGCAGTCACGATTCCGATTCGATTCACGACAGCGACGGCGCGATGGTGGAAATGCGCGAGCGTTTTGTGCCGGTGCTCGAAAGCTATGGCGTCGACTTGGTGCTGTCCGGTCACAGCCATTCGTATGAACGCTCGTTCCTGATCGACGGCCACTACAGCTTTTCGTTCACCTGGGACCCGGGCCTGATGCTCGTCGATTCGGGCGACGGCCGGGAAGGCGGATCGGGTGCTTACGTCAAACCCAACGCCGCACGCGCCGGCGCGATTTACACCGTTGCCGGATCGGCCGGCAAAGTCAGTTTGGGTTCCTTTGATCACCCAGTGATGGTGCAATCCCTGCCGCTGGCCGGTTCGGTGGCGCTGGATATCGACGACGATGAACTCAATCTGAGTTTCGTCGACGCCACCGGAATCGTCGCCGACCACTTCACCTTGCGCAAGCATCGCGAAGGGCCATTCCTGGACTTGCGCAACCTCACCGCCGGCGAAATCGTCACCGCCACAATGAGCGGGATGACTCCCGGAAACCTGACATACCTGGGTTACTCCCTCAACGGTCCCGGTCCGACCACCACTCCATTAGGAGTGGTGCAGCTGACTCAACCCATCGGCCAAGTCGGTCCGTTCCCGGCCGACGGAAACGGGGAATTGCAAGTCAGCCAAGCGCTGCCGTTGGCACTGACCGGTGCGGTTGTTTATTCGCAAGCGGTGGAAGTCATCGCGCCTGGCGTCGGCTCCATGTCCAATGCCAGAGCGGACTTAGTCCAGTAGGCGTTTTGCTTTAAGATCGATCGTTTAAGAGGTAAACTGGGCTCACATTAGTTAGGTTTTGACGTTGATTCGGCCCAGATTCAATGACCCTGTAAGAAATGGGGTCCAGGTAGCCAAGGAATCCGCTCGGGTCCCTGGGGCACTAGAGTTCTTTGCCGGTGTCGGCCTTGCTTCGGAGGGATATAAGTCATATTTCAACACCGTTTGGGCAAATGACTTTTGTTCCAAGAAAGGGAAAACGTACCAATTGAATCATAGAGGAATCGACTTTTCGGATAAGTCGATTACCGATGTCTGCGGGTCTGGTCTTCCAGAAGCCACTTTATCCTGGGCTAGCTTCCCCTGTCAGGACCTTTCGTTGGCAGGGAATTTGAAGGGATTGAAAGGAAGCCGCAGTTCGCTGGTGATGGAGTGGCTCCGGGTGATGGATGAGATGCCCACCGCGCCCAAGCTGCTGGTCGCAGAGAATGTCGTTGGGCTCGTCTCTGCCGGAGGGGGAGAGAATTATTTGCGCCTTCACGAACAGCTAACCAAGAGGGGATTCAAGGTGGGCGCAGTTGTACTTGACGCAAAGTGGTGGACTCCACAATCCCGCCCAAGGGTTTTCGTTGTTGCTGTAAGCAAGGAAATTCCGACCGAGCGCTTTGAATCTGAAAAATTTGAATGGTGTCACACCAAAGCCATCCAGGCGATTAGCAATAGAATCCCAGGATTTCGTTTATGGAAAATCCCAAAGCCCCGAACTAACCGAAAGTTTCTGGAGGATGTCATAGATTTCTCACTGAAATGTGATTCCAGTGAGCAATCCGATCGACTAATTGAGCTTATCCCGCCCAAGCACAAAGAAAGGCTGCTCAAAGAATTTTCAGAGGGTCGGAAGGCATTTCCGGGGTATCGCAGAACTAGAAATGGCAGACAAGTTTTGGAGCTGAGGTTTGACGGCCTTGCCGGATGCCTCCGGACTCCAGCAGGAGGAAGTAGCCGCCAGTATTTGGTAATTAATCGAAAAGGGAGAATGGGCACTCGACTACTTGCCGTATCTGAGGCGGCACAGTTAATGGGGGTCCGGAAGTCGTTCAAAATTCAAGGCACATATAACGATGGCTATAAAGCAATGGGTGATGCCGTTGCGGTTCCTGCTGTTCGTCACTTAAGTAGACATTTGTTGGCACCCCTTTCCAGGTTTGCAATTTAGTCGGCTAAACGCCGGATTCATCATTCTCTTTAATAAATTCCTTATAGTACTTGCTGGTTCGTTCGAAGTGCACGCTTAGAGTTCGGCGAAGCTCTGCGTTGTTTTTCACTTCCAGGATGTAGCCAAACAGCGCTGAAAGATGCTGGAGCTGTCTAGGCAGCCGTCTCATTGGCTCAAGTCTAAGGAGTCGCTCATCTTCTGGCAGAATCGCAATGGATGTTCCCGGCGGTGGAGAATCTGAGCAAGTTTGCAATGAAGGGATTTTCCCATTAATCAAGGGATTCCTCCTGTTGTAAAGTGAAATTAATTTGTGTTCCAAATGAGTGACCTCCTCCTTATTCTTGCCAGGCATTGGCCAAGCCAATACTTCAGAAACCTCCCATACATCTAACTGCCGATTGGCAATCACATCGCTTCTAGCGCTTGTAATGTGCCGCCGCACACGGGTTCGAATTCCGTCCATCGACTGCCCAATATAGATGGGTTCTTTATCTAGGTCGCAAAGGGCATATACGCCTATATCGTCACTCAGGTCTTTGAGTGCTTGCTTTCGGAATTCAAGAATGCTGGGCTGCTTATTCATAGTCTTCTCCTAGTTACTAAAACCGTCGGCTTTGCGGTACGCACCGAGCAACTTCTGTTCGCCATCCTTGCCGCCTTGCGACTTGCCGTGCTCCATGCCCAAGATGCCTTTAAAGCCGCGTTTGTGAATGGCTTGGAACACGTTGCGGTAGTTGACTTCGCCGGTGTACGGCTCTTTGCGGCCGGGGTTGTCGCCGATTTGGTAGTACGCGATTTCGTCCCAATAGCGCTTGATGTTGGGAATCAAATTGCCCTCGGTAATCGCTTGGTGATAGATATCGAACAAGATCTTCACCGCCGGCGATTGCACCGCTTTGCACAACATATGTGCATGCGCGCTGCGCTCCAAGTACATGCCGGAGTGATCGCGGAAGTTCAGCGGTTCCATCACCATGACCAAACCATGCGGCTCAAAAATCTCGGCGCCGCGACGCAGAAATTCGATCGCGTTGACGTGCTGATCTTCGGGCTGAAGCTTGTGGTACTTATCGCCAAGCACGATGGTCATCCACTTGGCATTGACGCGCTTGGCGACTTCAACCGACTTGCGCAAATCGCCTAGGAAGTTGTCCAACTCGTCCTTTTTGCCGGTGGCAAAGGTCGGCCGACCAAAGGCGGTGCCGAAGTTGGCGACAAACACACCCATACGCATGCCCAATCGTTCCATCGCCTTGGCAATGCGATTTTGATCCTCAATCGAACGATTGGTCATCTGGTTGTCTTCCCACGACCGAAAACCGTGGTCGTGCGACCATTCCAACTGCGAAACAAAATCCTTACCGGCGTGGGCTTGGAACATGCCGAAGTGCGGCGCGTAATCGAGCTGAAAAGGCTCGGCCGAATTCACATCAACGGTGGCGTCGGCAAGGGTCGCGCCAGCGGCGGTGGCAGGGATGGCGGCTGCCGGAACGGCGGCGAGGGAAGTGCGGAGGAAGGATCGACGGTTCATGTCAGCAAAAGGGGGACTTGCGCAATCCTACACAAACACCCACACTGCAAATATGGTTTACCGGCAACGGCGTCGATTTCTCCAAACCACCGGCGGATTGCTGGGTGGATTACTGATCGGCTCGCAAGGCGGCGCGCAGTCGCCTGGTGGGGGCGGCGGCAAACAAGCGCCAGGCGATGGTGCCGGCAAAGCGGCTAAGGTCGACAATCGTTTGCGTATCGGCGTGATTGGTACCGCGAATCGAGCGGCGGCCAACATCCATGGCGTCAGCGGCGAGAACATCGTTGCGATTTGCGACGTCGACGCCAACTTCCTCGACGCGGCCGGCGAACGCTTTCCTGAAGCTAAGCGCTTTAATGACTTCCGTGAAATGTTCGGCGAAGTCGAGATGGACGGTGTCGTCGTGTCGACCGCCGACCACACTCACGCGCCGGCAACAATGATGGCGCTGAAAGCCGGTATTGCGGTCTATTGCGAAAAGCCGCTGACCCATAGTGTTTGGGAAGCGCGTGAAGTCGCGCGATTGGCGAAGAAGGCGAAAGTCGCAACGCAGATGGGTACGCAAATTCACGCCGGCAACAATTACCGCCGCGTGGTCGAACTCATTCGAAGCGGCGCCATTGGGCCGGTACATGAAGCGCATTGCTGGGTGGGCAAAGCATGGGGCGGCGGCGAGCGGCCGACCGAAGTGCAAATGGAACCGGCCGAGTTCAGTCACTTTTTGTGGCTAGGTCCGGCGCCGGATCGTCCGTATCACGATTTCTATCACCCGGCGCAATGGCGACGCTTCTGGGACTTCGGCGGCGGAACCTTGGGCGACATGGGCTGCCATCATTTGGACCTGCCGTTCTGGGCTTTGGATCTACGCCACCCCGTTTTGGTCGACGCCGAGGGCCCGCCGGTTCACCCGGAAACTGCGCCCACTCAAATGCGCGCCAAGTGGACCTTCCCGGCGCGCAAATCCGTCGACGGAAAAATGCTTCGCGAGGTCGATTTGTATTGGCACGACGGCGGCATGAAACCGTGGCAATTGGGCGGCCAGCCATGGAAGGGCAAAGGCCACGTGCAAGCCGATCCGGCGGTTCCCAAGTGGGGTTCGGGCACGTTGTTCGTCGGCGAAAAAGGCATGTTGTTGTGCGACTACGGCCGCCATGTATTGCTGCCCGAGGACAAGTGGACCGACTTCCAAGCGCCGCCGCAAAGCATTCCCAATTCCGTCGGCCATTACAAAGAATGGCTTGACGCCATTCGCAACGGCACGCCGACCACGTGCAACTTCGATTACTCCGGCGCGCTAACCGAAACGGTGCTGCTTGGCAATGTGGCTTACCGCTCCGGCACCAGTTTCCAATGGGATGGCGCCAAATTGCAGGCAAGTGAACCCGAAGCGCAGAGCTTCATTCAGCGCAAGTACCGCGACGGGTGGATGTAGAATTGGGGCATGCACATCATCTCAGCCCGCATTCAAGTGAAAGAAGAGTGTCGTCAGCAGTTCGTTGAGGCCAGCAAGGCGATCATCGAAGGCACTCGCGCCGAGGACGGCTGCCTGTTCTACGCGCTGCACGAGGATGTGCATGAACCGGGTTCGTTTTTGTTTTACGAGGAGTGGCGCGATCAAGAGGCGATCGACAATCACTTCAAGGAACCGCACTTTTTGAAGTTTGGTGAAGACATCGCCGACTTGATCATGTGTGAGCCCGACATCGCCGTCATGGCTATCGCCGACGACGCCGCGGCCGAGGTAACCAGCTAGTCGCCGCACTGATGGCCCCGCGCCGCGTTGCTCTGCTGTTCCATCGCGACCTGGCATTTTGTCGCGGCGTGCTGGCGGGCATCGAAGAGTGGTTGTTGGAAAGCGGTGCCAATTGGCGCTTGCGTCACGCGCCGTCGACCAGCCGCGTGATGCCGTCGCTGCGCGAATGGCAAGCGCATGGCGTGTTGGGGCATGTGTTTGAGGAGAGCTTGGCGAAGAACCTGAAAGACCTGCAGCTGCCGTGGGTCAATACAACGCTAACCATTCCATGGTTGGATGTTCCGGCCGTCGATGCCCATCATTCACAAGTCGGGCGCATGGCGGCGGAGTACTTGCTCGATCGGTCCTTTCGCAGCTACGGATTTTTCGGCAACAAGTGGGCGCTGTTCTCGCGTTTGCGTGAACTCGGCTTTCGTCAACGCTTGCAAGAAGCCGGCTTTGATGCGGTCCCGCACTACGCCGACTATTTGCCGATGCGGCCGACGTCGAGCAGCTGGGTGCAAACCGATGCTGAGGTGAGCACGTGGTTGCATTCGTTGCCGAAGCCGGTGGCGGTGTTTTGCTGCCACGATGTACCGGCTTGTGACTTGATTGAAGCGTGCGCGAATTTGGGCATGCGCGTGCCCGAGGACGTGGCGATCTTGGGCGTGGATAACGATCGCTTTGAATGCGAGATGGCGCATCCGACCTTGTCCAGTGTCGCGCTGCCGACGCGCGAGATCGGTCGCACCGCCGCCGAGTTATTGAATCAAGCGATGAACGCCGCCTATGGATCCGAGAGCGGAGAAGAACCGGCGACTGCGTTCCATTCCAAGCCGCGCTTAATTTCGCCCAGTCACGTGGTGGCGCGGCGGTCCACCGATGTACACGCAGTGAACGACGACTGCGTGCAACGCGCGTTGGAATTCATGAAGCAGCACAGTGACGGTGAGTTGCGCGTGGACGACGTTGCCAAAGCCGCCGGCTTATCGCGCCGTCAACTGGAGCGACGCTTCCGTGAATCGATGGGCCGCACTGTGCTCAATGAAATTCATCGGCTGCGCATTGAACGCGCACTGAAGTTGCTGGCCGAGTCCAATCTCAAAATCGAAGCCATCGCTTATCGCGTAGGCTTCTCCGGCGCGCGCCAAATGGCCGACGTCTTCCGCAAGCAGCTGGGCAAAGCGCCGAGTCAGTTCCGGAACAGCGCTTCGCCTACGCCTTGGTAGCGTTGCAGCGCTTCGGCGTAGACATCGGCGTGTTGGGAGTTCGGTTCGGCAGTCGCAGTTTCGCCGCGTTCGGCAATCGCCGCATAAAGCTCCGACGGATGGCGTCCGCTGTCGAGCCAGCAAGCTTGGAAAGCGCCGCCTAGTGCAGCCGATTCAGCTTCGGCGGCGACGCTGAGCGGCAGCTGGAACATGTCGGCGAGTATCTGGCGCCACAACGCGTTGCCGGCACCGCCGCCGACTAAGCGAATTTGATCGACTTGCATGCCTTGTGCGCGCAGTGCATTCATGCCGCCGGCCAGCGCGAACGATGCGCCTTCCAATGCGGCGCGGTACAGGGTTGCTGCGTTCAATTGACCGCCGCGAATGCCGTAAAGCACCCCGCATGCATGCGGCCAATTCGGAGTGCGTTCGCCGGTTAAGTAAGGCAGGTAAAGCATGCCATCACAACCAGCCGCAACGTCGGTAGCGGCTTGGGTGAGGTCGGCGTGGCTGCGCTCGCTTTGCTTGCGCACATCATCGACGACGGTGGTGCAGTTTTGCGTGCACACCAACGGCAGCCATCCGCCGGTGGCGTCGCAGAACGCGGCGATGTTGCCTTCATCATCGAGCACCGGCTTTGAGGAGTGGCCGAACAATGTGCCCGAGGTACCGAGACTCACGATCAAGGTTCCATCTTGAACCGCGCCTGCGCCCAGCGCGCTCATCATGTTGTCGCCACTGCCCGGCGCAATTCGAATGCTTTCCGATAAGCCGAAACGTTGCGCAATCTCGGGCAGCAATGGCCCCAGCCAAGTCTGCGCTTCGAAAATGTTCGGCAGCATGGTTGGAAGCGCCGGATCGATTTGGGCCGCACCTTCCAAGTCATAACTGCGTTCAGTCGGCAGGTAATAACCGCTGCCGCTGGCGTCGCCATGATCGGTGCCGAGTAGGCCGGTCAGGCGGAAATTCAGCCAATCGTGCGGCAACAAAATCTGACGCAAGCGCGCGAAATTTTGCGGCTCGTTGCGCTTCATCCACAACACCTTCGGCGCGGTGAAACCAGCCGGCGTCGGTCGTTGGAAGAGCTGGGTCAACTCATCCGCTTCAGCGCTGGCCTCGGTATCGCACCACAGCTTGGCCGGACGGATGACTTGCAAGTCTTGATCCATCGCCACCATGCCGTGCTGTTGCCCGCTGACTCCAATCGCGCGGATCAAGCGCCGGGCTTCGGCAAGCGGTTCCAGCGCTTGATCCATCGCCGTTTCAAATGCCGACCACCAATGATCCGGATCTTGCTCGGCCACGCCGACGCGCGCCTTGCCGCCATCGGGCAACGGCAGCATTTCCACCGGGCAACCACCGCGCGCGATCACCGTGCCGCGGTCGGCATCGAACACCACCACTTTGACACTTTGCGTGCCAAGATCGACTCCTAAGTACAAGGTCATGAACGGCTACTCCGTCGCGATTCCGTTGCGGTTAGCCGCGCACGCCCATCAGGTATTCATGGGCTAGCTGGTCCAAGCGTTCATAGCGGTGACCTTGCGCTGCCAAGGCTTCAGGGTCAAGATCCAACGCTTCCAACTGCTCTAAGTGAGCCGGTGAGAAGTTCTCCAGCAACATGCCGACGTCATCGGTATCGGCGTGGTTGTCGGCGAGGATCTGTTGCACCTCGGCGTCGGCGTCGAATGCTTTGGCTCGGGCGGCCAGGATTTTGTAAGTGCGCATGCAACCGGTTGCGAAGTCCCACACGCCGTCGATGTCTTCGGTGCGGTAAGCGTGCGCATCGAAGTGGCGCGGGCCGGTGTACGCCGGACGTCCGCTGCAGCCTTCGAGCAAGCGCACCAGGAAGAACGCGCCCTTTAGGTCTTCACTGCCAAAGCGAAGGTCTTGGTCGTAACGGCCAATGCGCTGCGCGTTGAGATCGATGTGGAACAACTTATTTTGTTCCATCGCCTGAGCGACGTTGTGCACCATCGAAAGCCCGGCCATATTTTCGTGCGCGGTTTCGGGATTGACGCCGCACATCTCCGGGTAATCCAGCGTTTCGATGAAGTGCAGCATGTGGCCGGTGGTCGCCAAGTAAATGTCGCCGCGCGGTTCATTCGGCTTGGCTTCCAGCGCGAACTTCAAATCCCAGCCGTTGCTCTTGACCCATTCGCACAAAAAGTTCAGCCCTTCGCGATACCACTGAATCGCGTCGCGGCAATCACGTGCCGCATCGGTTTCGACGCCTTCACGTCCACCCCAAAAGACCACCGTTTCGGCACCCAATTCCACGCCGAGTTCAATGCCGCGCATCGCTTTGCGCACCGCGTAAGCGCGCACCTTGGCATCGCTGGCGGTGAACGCGCCGTCGCGGAAAACCGGATGGCTGAACAAGTTGGTCGTCGCCATCGGCACGACCATGTTGTGATCTTTCAACGCTTGCTTGAAGTCGCCGACGATCTGATCGCGCTCGGCGGCAGATGCGCCGAACGGAACCAGGTCGTTGTCGTGCAAGTTCACACCCCAGGCGCCAATGCGGCTGAGGTTTGCAACGATGTCGGGGGCGCTAATGCGCGGCCGCACCGCCGGTCCGAACGGGTCGCCGCCGGGGTTGCCGACGGTCCACAAGCCGAAGCTGAAGCGGTCGCCGTTGGCGGGGGATGGAGTGAAGGAGTCAGTCACTTTTTATGCGGGGGATGACGAGGAAGGTGGGCTTCGTTGCTAGGGAAATGCGCTGGGCAGTGGTTCTACTTTTCGTCGGAAAGAGCGAGCACGCGGTAACCGCCGATGCCGCGGAAGTAGAGCATCATCAAGATGAAGATCACCGCCATCGCTGCCGGGATCGCCGAGTCGGCGACCAACGTGTCGCGGTCACCTTGAATCGATGCTTCGTAAACGGTGCGCTGCTCGTCATTCAGCTTGGCGACTGCGGCAGTTGGATCGGATTCACCGGCATCTTTCAGTTCGGCACGTGCAGCTGCCAATGCACCCTGCACCTCACCCAACTTCTTGCCGTCCAAACCGTGAACCTCTTTCAAGAACAAGAACTTGGAAGGCTCTTCGGCTTTGTATTCGGAGTAAATCGCGGCGTTGGCTTCTTCCAATGCCTCACCGGCGAAGCGGTCCTTGGCGTAACCCAAACCGGCCGAACCGACCAGGCCGCCCGACAACATGCCGATGCCGCCCATGATCGAAATGGCAATCGCCCCGGTTCGCGGGAAGCGATCACTGGCAACTGCCAACATCGTCGGCCAGAAGAAGGTTTTGCCGACCGCGTAAATCGCCAACGCAACCATGGCACCCATGAAGGTGTCCACCGCGCTGACCATGTTCAGGCCGACCATCGCCAAGATGGAGCACACCAGCAGAATGCCGACCGGTGATAACTTCAATTTGTTCTCAATGAAGTCGGCGCAGAAGCGCAGGAAGAACATGATTGCCGACGTGAAGATGAACAAGATCTTGCCTTCTTCAGGCGTCAGAATGTTGCCGGTGATGTTTTGCACCCACGAGTCGGTGCCCAATTCCACCGCGCCAACCAACGCGTGCGCGACAAATAGCGCGAACAACAATTTGGAGCCGATAGAGAAGCCGGTGATCATGCCGATGGCGATCAGCAGCACGCCGGAAATCGCGTAGCCGGTGGTGTCGCCCAAGCCCATGGAACCGGAGAAGAACAGCGACAGCAGGTAGCAAATCACCAAGCCGCCCAAGATGCCGACGTCCTTGAACATGTCGCCTAGCGATAGTTCGTTTTGCGAAGCTTCCGACATCGGCATGTGTTGACGGAAGAACATCGCGCCGTAGATCAACGTCGGAATCATGTACAGCGAAAGCTGGGCTTGCCAGCTCCATCCGCCATCGCCGCCGAGTACCCAACCGATGGTGCCGCCAAGGACCAAACCGGCCGGCCAACTTGCGTGCAGGATGTTTAAGTAGTGGGTGCGATTGGTCGGGAACAGCGTTGCGACCAGCGGATTGGCCACGGCTTCCAGCGTGCCGTTGGCGTAAGCGAAGATGAACATGCCCCAATACAGCAGTTGATAGGCCGTGTCCGGATTGGTGTCGGCGCCGGCCGACAAAGTGACCACTGCCGATAGCACGTGAGTGGCAAAAGCAAGGATGACCAGCTTGGCATACCCCAACTTGTCGCAGGCAACGCCGCCTACGATGATGCCGAAGCAGAAGCCAATCAGGCCTGCGCCGCCAATGTTGCCTAAGTCGGTCGCGGTGAAACCGTAATCGGCACCCCACGTCGCCATAATGCCGCCGCGCACACCGAAGCCGATGCCCGCTGCGAGGATGGCCATGAAACCTGCCCAAAGCAGGCGACCGGAATTAGGCTCAATGCCGTCTTGTTTGATGTTCATGATGGGGGGATTGGGACGGGGTTGTGGTGGTTAGTTTTTGCCTTCGGGCAGGGGGACTTGATTGGGGGAAGCCAGGTAGGCGATCAAATCGCGCACTTGCTCATCGCTCATGCCGTGCAATTGGCCGATCGGCATCAACGAAATGGTCGAGCGTTGAATCATCGCCTTGCCGTCGGCGTCGGCTTTGATTTGCGATTTGCGCACTGTGTCGCGCGAGCTGCCGGATTGCAGCGTGATGGTGTGATTGTTTTCGTCGACAACCATGCCGGCGACGACGCGGCCGTCTTGCAGCGTAACCGTGGTCATCAAGTATTCGCGACCGACTTCAGCGCTAGGCTCGATGATGTTGCTGAGGATGTAATCCAAATCGGCGCGGTTCGATCCGGTTAAGCCGGGGCCGATTTCGATTCCTTCGCCGAACAAGTCATGGCATGCGAAGCAAGTGCGGTTGTACAACGCGCGACCGTTCGAGAGGTCGGCGGTGGCGAGGAAATCGGGGGTTAGCAGTTCTTTGTACTTCTTGATCTCGGCGGCGCCATGTTCGCTGACTGCCGTCGAACGTCCCCATGCCGACGTCATCAATTCGTTGATGCTGTCGTCGTTGAGTTGCAGCAGTTGCTGGCGCAACGTCGCCGAGTCGAGCAATTCGCGCGGCGCATCTCCCGACAACATGGCGTTCAACATTGCTGCTGCCGTTTGCGGACGTGCCGCCAACGTAGCTGCTGCGATCGCTTGATCCTGCACCGAGAACGACGCGATCCGTTGCAGTACCTCACCAGCAATGCCTTCATCATCGAAGACCGCTAACTTCGGCATGGCAACGCTGCGCATCGCGTCGTCGTTGAGTAGTTGGTAGAGCAGCGGCAGCAGTTCTGGGTCTTGCACTTGCACCAGACCCTCCAACGCTGCGATGCGACGTTCGGCGCTTTGGCCGCCGTCCATCAAAGTCTTTCGCAATCGCGGTGCAGCGTTGCGGTCGCCGAATTGAAGCGCTAGGGCAGTCAGTTGATCAATGCTGTGCTCCGGCAATCCGCCGTCGGCATCGGCCAGGAATCGGCTGCTGATCTTGCGCCAAGCGCGCGGCATTTTGGTATCCGGCCGACTTTGCATTTCCAAGCTGAGCTGCGCAATCATGCGTTCAGCTAAAAACGGCGTGGCTTTGGCGATGCCTTCGCACAACTCGTTCAACTGCTTTTTACTACCCGCGGCCAGGCGCCGGTAAGTGAAGTCCTGCACCAACGGCATGGTGCAATGTCGCCTGACGTCGGAAAGCGCCTGCTCGGGGTTGCCGGCGGCCACCGATTCGTAGCCGTACCAAATCATCAGCGGCAGGTTATGGTCGTCGGCGTCTTCCGGATGCGCCATCAAACCCAGCGCGATGTTGCGGCGGTTCTTGACCGAGATGCGTTGCATCGCCGAAGCCAAGTACAGGCGCACCACAGGCGACGGATCTTTGACCGCCATTTCAACCATTGCAGCCAGCAGGTGGTGGTCGGGCGTGGGTAGGTGCAGGCCGGAACCGAATTCCGGTGAGATTTGCGTGCCGGACGTCAGCTTGTCGAGCGACAACTGCAAAGTCCATGCGCGCACGAACTCATCGGGGTGGCGCAGTAACGACCCACGCATCGGTTGAGTGATCGCGCCGACGGCGTGCATAGCCCACAAACTGCGTAATAGTTTGGGCGTGTCGGTTTGGTCGACGAATTGAGCTTTTAGTCGATCATGCAGTTCAGCATTGTTGGCATTGCCACTGCGATTGCCGTAACGATGCTGCAGTTCGATGCGCGCTTGACGGCTCCACCATTCGTTATCGTGCATCAACAAATCAACCAACTCAGCGTCGTCCAGGTCGGGAATATTCACCGTCGGTGCTTGCACGTCGCCGTAGCGCGCGCGGTACAAACGACCGTTGGAACGATCCCAAATCTCAATTTCGCGACGGTGGCAAGCCTGCTTGTCGTACCAATCGATGAAGTACATGCTTCCATCAGGCCCGCCGCGCACCGCGACGCCGAGAAACCACTTGTCGTTGGCAATCATGAAGTCGGGCGCGTGCGAACCGACCATGCCTGAGCCTTTGTGCGACAAGGTTTCACTGTTCATGCGCTTGCCGTGCACGTTAAACACGAACAAACGATTGTGATACTCCTCGGGATACTGATCGCCGAGGTAAATCGCCGCGCCGCAGTGGGCATGACCACCGCCGACCGAATCCGAAAACCCGTTGCCACTGTGCGGTGTGGCGCCGAGGTAATGCAAATGATCGGCGACAGTCTTGATGTCGTCGTAGATGAACGCGTTGAAGTGGCGCCCGCTTTGGCGTTGGTAACGACCGCCTTGAATGATGTGGTACAGGTGCGGAATCACGCAAGCGGTGATGACGGCCTGACCGTGTTCGTCAAACACCACGCCCCACGGATTGGAGCTGCCCCAGGCGAACACTTCAAAATGATGGCGTTGCGGGTGGTAGCGCCAAACGCCGGCGTTCAGCGGGATGCGTTCGTCGTCGGGCGTGCCGGGTTTGCCGACGCGCGAATGGGTGAAGACGCCGTGGCAACCGTATAGCCATCCATCGGGTCCCCAGTTGAACGCGTTGAGCGTTTCGTGGGTGTCTTGATAGCCCCAGCCGTCGAGCAGAATTTGCGGTTCGCTGTCGGGCACCAAGTCGTCGTCGGCGTCGGGCACGAACATCAGGTACGGCGCGGCGCCAATCCACACGCCGCCGAAGCCGACTTCCAAACCGCTGACCAGGTTGAGGTTGTCCATAAAGACGGTGCGCGTTTCAAAACTGCCGTCTTTGTCTTTGTCTTCGAACACCAAAATGTGGTCTTTGGCTTCGTCGTCTTTGCGACGCACCGGGTAAGCGTAAGCTTCGGCCACCCAAATGCGGCCGCGCGCATCAATGGTCATCGCGATCGGCTGATGCAAGTCCGGTTCGCCGGCAACCACATCGACGTGGAAGCCATCCGGCACGGTCATGCGATCGGCGGCTTGCTGCGGCGTGAAACCCTTGACCATTTGCTCGGGCATATCCTGCTCGGCCTGTTGGCGGATCTCCGGCGTTTCGGCGTGGAAGCGGAAGTCGTCGTAGTTGACGTGACCCCAATGGCCGGTGTGATTGTCGACCAGCTTGATCTGAATTTTTTGTCCGATGCGCGAGCGCAGGTCCACCCAGCGCACGTACATGTTTTCGCGTTCTTTGCCCGACGCTTGGTACAGCACGTCACCGTTCGCCGCATCCAAAATCTGCACGCAAGTCACATCATGTGGACCGCCGCCAACGAGGAAACTTGCGAACGGATGAGTGACTTCAAAAGCAGCCGACGTCAAAGTTCCGGTCGGGCCATCGCCATGCAATTCATAGCCGCCCATCCAAAACTTGCCGTCGTGTTTACTGTTCGATCCGGCGCGGCGTTTGACGACGGTATCGCCTTGCACCGGTTGATCGTTGAATGCATCTCCGGTTGCCGTCCAACCACTCAAGTCGCCGCTTTCAAAGCCCAAGTTCATCGGTTTGCCATCGGCGCCCACCGGTCGCGCGCCTTGAGCGCGCATACCACCGATGCGGTTTTTGGATTCCTGCACCGCCTTCAACATGCGCGCGCGGTAATCCCACGCGGCAATGGTCGAACGACGCTGATAGTGGACAAAGGTGCCGTTTTTATTGCCGACCACCACGTCGGCGGCGCCATCGCCATCGACATCACGCGCCAAAACTTGGGTGCCGACGCCGGAGTTGTCGTCGATCAAATGCGGCACAAATTCCGCACCAGCCGAGGTGCGCTGCAGGCGCAACCAATACAACAACGACGGTTCATGATCGGCCGGATCATTACCACCATGCGCCCAATAACGCGCACCGGTGATCAAATCCATCAAACCATCGCCGTCCATATCGGCCATGTCCATCGCGTGTAGGTTGCCGATGACGACGGAGTACGGGTTTTCCGCAGCCGCTGAGCCCATGATCGGATGCTTGGCGAACTCGGGGGCGCCGGCGGAGGCCTTTTGGTCCGCAGTGCCAATCTGTTCAAACCACGCAAGTCCGTAACCGTGAGCGTTATCAGCGGTGATGACATCCGCATCTCCGTCGCCATCGACGTCATACACGTACATTTGCGCGCCCCCACGGTTGGCGAAGGGGAACGCATGAAATTGCCATTCAGAATCATTCTCCAAGGATTCGGGCTGACGCCACCAGCCTTGCTTCATCAGCAAATCACGACGTCCATCGCCGTCGATATCGCCAATGCCAAGGCCGTGGGTGAAGCGTCCGCCAATATTGCCGGCGCTGGCTTTGTGGAACTTCCACTTCTGCGCCGGATGCTGCGGGTCGAATTCGGCCCAACCCAAGTGTCCGCCGGACATGCAAATCAACTCGGGCTGACCATCGCCGGTTAGGTCGGTGAACTGCGGCGACTCGTTATCGACTTGATCCAGCGCACGCAGCCGTGTCCAATACTTCGGATCGCGATTGCCGGGGTTTTTGAACCAAGTTGCGTCTTGCCCCGGGAAGCCGACGACGAGGATATCGGTCAAACCATCGGCGTCGAAGTCGTGGGTAAAGGCAAAGAAGTTGTTCGAGTACTGCTGAACCGGAAATGCTTTGGGTTCGTAAAACTCGATTTGGTATTCAAAGGTCGGACCAAAGTAGATCACCGGGCCCGACACGATGTCGCCGTGACCGTCGCCGTCAAAGTCGGCGGTGCTGGCGCCTTCGCTGTAAAACGCGTCGCTGAGTTGCGCTTTTTCAAAGTCCAGCCAAGTTGGATCTTGCGCGGGGGCCGTGCTGATTGCGCAAAGGCTGATGGCTGCAGAAAGAGTCAGGGGGAGTCGCATCGGTTCAGCTGCTCAACGTGAATTCGGGAAGGTCAATCAAACGGCCGCCATCCATCGCCGACTCATGGGCGAGCAAGCCGACGCAGGTCCAGTTGGCCGATTGGCGCGCGTTGGGGTACGCGGCGCGATTGCTGACCAGCGCGTCAACAAACTCATGAACCAGGTGGGGGTGCGAGCCGCCATGACCCGCGCCTTGGGTGAACGACAAATGCTCGTTGTCGTCGGTGTCGTAAACGCCTTTGGTGGTGAAGTGCTGAATGGCTTCGGGCAGCAAGTGGGCAAAGTCCGGGCACTCGACGCGCGCCGGGATTTCCGGTTCCGGTTTTTTCGCCGTGTGCACAATCAGCGGTTCGCCTTCAATCAGCGGCCATTCCACCGCCTTTTTGCTGCCGTAAGCGTCGATGCTTTCGCGGTACTGGCGCGCGGTGTCGAACAACGATCGATAGATTCGCGCCGACGTCTCGCCATCGGCCATTGCGATATGCGCGGTCTCGACGGCAAACGGCGAGTTGTATTCGGCAATCAACTCATCACGAATCCGCCCCGAGCCGAAGCAGCTAACGGTTTTGGCATCCAAGGCGGGAAGCGCCAACACCGGACCGACGCAGTGAGTGGCGTAATGCATCGGCGGCAATCCCGGCCAGTAACTCGGCCAGCCGTCCATGTCTTGCTGGTGCGAGGCTTGCACAAACTGCAATTTGCCGAGTTCACCGTCGGTCAGCAGCTGCTTCATGTACAAAAACTCGCGGCTGTAGACGACGGTCTCCATCATCATGTACGTCAGCCCAGTTTTTTCACACAGCTCAACAATGCGGCGGCAATCCTCGACCGACGTCGCCATCGGCACGGTGCAGGCGACGTGCTTGCCGGCTTCCAGCGCAGCGATCGACTGCTCGGCGTGATCGGGAATCGGCGTATTGATGTGCACCGCGTCGATGTCCGGATCCTGCAGCAACTCGGCGTAATCGCTGTAGCGCTTCTCCACCCCAAAAGCATCGCCGACGGCATTCAAACGCTCGACATTGCGCTGGCAGATCGCCGCCATGTCGGCGTCGGGGTGAGCTTGATAGATGGGAATGAATTCGGCGCCAAAGCCGAGGCCGACGATGGCCACTCTCACCGGTTTCTGGGGGGACATGTTAGGAGCATCGTCGGCGGCGGGGATTGCAGCTAGACGCATTTGCGTAAAGCATAGGCGAAAATGCGCCATGCGGCGGCTGGTGGCAAAATCCCGCCTTTCCCGGCCTAAAGGCCCTAGACGCAACGCAGCGGCCGTCATACAACCGAATCGCCATGAAAACCATCAAAGGCCCAGCCATTTTCCTCGCTCAGTACATGGGCGACGAACCTCCATTCAACAACATCGAGACCGCCGCAAAATGGGCGGCCGATCTGGGTTTTAAGGGATTGCAGATTCCTACTTGGGATAGGAATGCAATCGACTTAGATAAGGCAAGTGAGTCGAAGGCTTACTGCGACGACTACCGCGGAATGCTCGCCGGCTATGGCGTAGAAGCCACCGAATTGGCCACCCATTTGCAGGGCCAGTTGGTCGCCGTGCACCCTGCCTACGACCAAATGTTCGACGGTTTTGCGCCCGAAGCGGTGCGCGGCAACTCGGCGGCACGCACCGAATGGGCGGTGGATCAGGTCAAAAAGTCGCTGACCGCGTCAAAAAATTTGGGTCTGACCGCGTCGGTGACTTTCAGTGGCGCGCTGGCTTGGCCGTACTTCTACCCGTGGCCGCAGCGCCCGGCCGGCTTGGTGGAGGAAGCCTTTGCCGAGTTAGGTCGACGCTGGAAGCCGATCCTGGATCACGCCGAGGATTGCGGCATTGATCTGTGCTACGAAATCCACCCCGGGGAGGACTTGCACGACGGCGCGACTTGGGAGCGCTTTTTGGAAGAAGTCGACGGTCACGAGCGCGCCAACATTCTTTACGACCCAAGCCACTTCGTACTGCAAGGGTTGGATTACCTTCACTTCATCGAGCTGTACCACGAACGCATCAAGATGTTCCACGTCAAAGATGCCGAGTTGCGCTGTGATGGTCGCGTCGGTGTTTACGGCGGCTACTTAGGCTGGGGCGATCGCGCCGGACGTTTCCGTTCGCTGGGCGACGGTCAGACCGATTTCAAAGGCATCTTCACGCTACTGGCCAAGTACGACTTCCCCGGTTGGGCGGTGCTGGAATGGGAATGCGCTTACAAGGACAACCAAGTCGGCGCGGCCGAAGGCGCGAAGTTCATCGCCGATCACATCATTGAAGTTGCAGCAACGACCTTCGACGACTTCGCTGCGTCGGGTGCCGACAACCAAGCGAACCGTCAGGCATTGGGTTTGGAGTAAATCCTAAGGGTGGACGATTAACGTGTCCAAGTTTCCCAATCGGGGGCTTGGACCGTGGTACCAGCACTGCAGATACAGCGTACGACCAACGGAGATGGATGCGGGCAGGCTGATCATGGTTTTTGACTGATGGCCCTCACCGGTTACTCCGCTCAAAGTCCCGAGCATCGAGTTTGGTGAAATACGCAGGTAACCGGTGCCAGGAATCTCGATTCGGGTGGCTCGCGTACCGATCATTAAGGTCCAAGGCGTTCCAACTAATCCGCGGATGTCAATCTCCACGTCTCGGCCCGGTACGGCAGGAGTCAGGTGACCGATGTGATAAGTGCGGTTGCGCAGGACCTGGGCATTTCGGCTTCCAACAAAGATGTCGGTATCGCCGTCGGTGTCGAAATCGGAAGCGGCGATTACCCGAGTATCGAGATGAACGAACTTGCGCGGGTTACGATCTAAGCCGAAAACGCGATTGCCCTGGTTGATCATGAGGCGATTGGTATGGGAAGAGTAGTCCGACACCAAAAACAAGTCAGCCAAGCCGTCTAGGTTGAAGTCATCCATGATCATCGACCAAACCGACCACTGGCCATATAAATTGTCGGCTATGGTTGGGAAGTGATTGATTTTGCTCTGAATCAACTTCCCGTTTTCATTCCAAAGAACCCCAACATACCAATCCTGAGGTTGGTTCCCCCAGTTGGTGAAAACCAAGTCATGCCAGCCGTCACCATCTAAATCGCCGGCGAGGAGTTTTCGGCATGCTTGGCCGGGCGCGAAAGTCAGCAGGCTCGGGTTGAGCTGGAAATGAAGACTGCCTGTGTTTTGCCAAGCTTCGAACCGACCTTCCGGATAGTTGTAGCTAAGAACGAACTCAGGCAACTGGTCATGATCGATATCCACAGCACTTAGCGCCACGGACGTTGAGGCCAACGGAATAGTCGTAGTCGTTGTTCCAAATTGGCCATTCCCCAGGTTCTCCCAAATATTGATTTGGGGTGAGAGGGGGAACGCATTGTGGATGAAATACACGTCTTGGTCCCCGTCTGCATCAAGGTCAGTGCAGCCGAGGGCTGGGACACGATCAAGCGTTTCTGGGAATAAATCGGAACGTTCGGTAAATTGGCCGGTCGGACCCTGTAGGAACAGGACTAGGGTTTCGTAGTCTTCGATTGCGATGACATCATCCAAGCCGTCTAGATTCCAATCCAAGCGGGTCGCTTCCGTCAACGTTGAGTGAATTGGGCTGATTGCAAAGTCTTCGGGCTGAAACTGGCCAGTTCCGTCGTTTCTCCAAAGCTCGTCGAGTGCCGAGTGGGAGCGGAGTGCCCATATGTCTAGATCGCCATCTGAATCCCAATCGCCGCAAACAACCGAGCGAGGAGTAGAGTCGTTGGCTTTTAAAATTTGGTCCGTGGCATGGAAAAATCCGGTTCCGTCGTTCCAAGATCGAACCGGAGTGTGGTCTCTAATTCCGCGCATGAGATCCACATCGCCATCCAAATCAAAGTCACCTGCCAATATGGATTCGGTGGAGCGATTGTCGCCGGGGATAGCATCGATAACTTCTTCGAACGTGCCATTGCCAGTGTTGCGGTAAATACGGTCTTGGTAGCGTCGGGCAAAAATCAGGTCCTCTAGGGAATCGCCATCGACATCGGCGAAAGCTACATCGTAGGTCACACGGTTTCGTGTATCGAGGGCCTGCGAATCCAGCACAAAGACTTGGTGCGGAAGCTGAGTGAATAAATAGTCTTTGCCGCCATCGAAAGCAAACACGAGATCTAGCAATCCGTCTCCGTTCACATCACTCGCTGCTGCACCGGTGGAGTATTTTGAGTCGTCATTCACGATGACTTCAATGAGGCCTCCGGGTTTCAAGAAGAAGACCATTTCTGCACTGCCCCAAGCGAAAAGGTCTTGGTAGCCATCGCCATCCAGGTCAACTGGTTGCGAAAAGGTCAGGTCATCGGAAACCAAGTGTGGCGTGAGATTCCCACGGAAATAAAAGCTTCGAGCTCCTAGATTTTCGGTCCATTGAACTTGATTGTTGTCGAGGTGAATGAAATCTAGGTCGCCGTCAAGATCGAGATCGATCGCGACCCCACCGCGATCAAAGTGATCCCATTCCATAGGCATTTCAACTTCTTCAAAAGAGAAGTCGCCACGATTGAAGGACAAAATGGATGGTCTACCTGATCCGCTGGACGGGTTGAATAAATCGAGCAAGCCGTCACCATCCACATCTGCGAATTTGGCCCACCTTAGGTATTGATCCTTATATTCCGAGTACCGGTAATCCCACCGCTCCATGAGGTTCACCGTGGAGCTGACGCGGGCGCCCTCCATCAGGTAGATGGTCCCGTCGTATCCCAGGAATTCAAGGCTGCCGTTGCCGTCCAAGTCTTCATAAAACCCTACTTCGGTGTATGGGGTGAATGGCGAGTGCGGTGAGCCAAAATCAGGAAGCTGCGTGTGCTGCGCCGAGGCTAGGGTGAGTAGGGGGAGAATAAACACTTGAGATTGATAGCAAATTCTGGGCCGCATTTGGTGTTAGCCGATCCGCAGCTTTCATTGAGCTGGAACTACCCTTAGTGCGGATCCGCACAATTCAATCCAGGACATTGCCCGAATATTGAAGTATGCTCCTGCCATGCTGCTTCCTTGTTCCTCCAAGTCGCCCCTCATTGGACTGCTTGCTGCGGTCGGTTTTGCTTTCACCGGATCCTGTCACGCCCCAAACGCAACCACCGACGACTGGATTCAGTTGTTCGACGGCAAGTCGCTGAAGGATTGGACGCCGAAGATTCGCGGTCATGAATGTGGTGATGATCCCGATCAAACCTTCCGCGTGGAGGACGGGTTGTTGAAGGTGCGCTACGACCATTACGAAGGCGACTTCAATGGTCGTTTTGGTCACCTGTTCTACGACGAGGAGTTTTCGCATTACTTGTTGAAGGTCGAATACCGCTTCGTCGGCGAGCAGCATCCGGGCGGACCGGGGTGGGCGTGGCGCAATAGTGGATTGATGTTGCACGGCCAAAGTCCACAATCGATGAGTGTGATGCAAGAGTTCCCGTGCTCGATCGAAATGCAGTTGCTTGGTGGTGGCGAAAGCGGTGAGCGCAGCAATGCCAACTTGTGCACTCCAGGCACCAACGTGGTGATGAACGATGAGCTTGTGCGCCGTCACTGCACGAACTCCACCTCGGCAACCTGCCGCGGAGACGAGTGGTTCACCGTCACCGTCGAAGTGCGCGGCGGCGAAGTCATCCGCCACTTCCTCGGCGCGGACATGGTGCTGGAATACAACCAACCGCAACTCGACGACCGCGATGCCGACGCCCAGCGCATCATCGAAAACGGCGAACTGCTTCTGACTGGCGGCACCATCTCGCTGCAATCCGAATCGCATCCGATGGACTACCGCTCCATTGCGATCAAGATTTTGGACTAACTAGGCAAGCCAAGGGCCAGCGGCTCTCCCCAACTTCGATCGTCCAAATCCGAAATCGAAAGTAGGATGGAGGGATGAATTATTCCTCCCCTGGAGTCCTTCTAGGAGTTGGCTTATCCCTGGTCGTTTCCCATCCCGCAATTGCCCAGCAAGGAGACGCCGAAGTCCTGAATTCGATCGCAGGGGAGGCGCCATTTGATTGGTTTGGCATGTCGGTGGCGGGTATAGACGACATCGACGGTGACGGCGCACCAGATTTTTTGGTTGGAGCTCCCTTTGCCGACTCCAACGGCATCTCCGCCGCTGGCGCTGCCTACCTCTACTCAGGCGCAACTGGCGTTTTATTACTTCAATGGGCCGGCACGGAAGAATCCGGATGGTTGGGCCATGCGGTCAATGGATTAGGAGATGTCAATGGCGATGGCGTTGCGGATGTCATCATCGGTGCCCCTGGTGAAAGCCATGGGATCTTTCATCGCAACGGGTCGGCGCGTGTTTACTCGGGCGCCGATGGATTGCTAATCCAGCAATTTCAAGGGGCAAGCAACTATCAGGAATTCGGCCGGTCTCTCGCCTGCTTAAGCGACGTCGATGGTGATGGCGTAAATGAAATTCTGATTGGTTCCCCCCGTTCGGACGCCAACGGTTTAGCCGACAACGGTGCCGTTTTTTTGTACTCAGGACAAAGCGGTAATCAAATTCTTCAAATTTGCGGCGATGAACCACTCGCCCAGTTTGGTCATAGTTTGTCTACGTTGGGAGATATCGACCGAGATGGCATCGACGACTTTTTAGTAGGCGTCCCAAAAGCCAGTCCCAATGGACAACCTTCGGCAGGTTCCGTGTTTGTTTGTTCCGGCGCGACCGGAGCATTCATCCACCGGTATGACGGTCGTACCGAGCATGATGAATTCGGTTTTTCCCTTTCCGCGGCAGGCGATCTCAACACAGATGGCTTCGAAGATTTTGTAATCGGTGCGCGCTCTGCGGAAAACACCTCGGGCGACAACGCCGCTGGTGTTGCATTTGTCTATTCAGGAAAAACCGGCAAGCTTATGCGCACACACGAGGGGGAGTTTATTTCGGATAACCTGGGAGAGGCTGTGTCCCAGGTGGGTGACGTCAACGGCGATGGTATTCCAGACTATGCAGTTGGAATCCCGGGTCTCTGGAACATATCTTTCCCCTGGGAGGGAGGCACAGAGGTTTATTCGGGGGCGACGGGCCAGCTGTTGATGGAGTACTCCGAGAACTATCAGAAGATACGCCTAGGTGCTGTGGTCAGTGGGCTGGGCGATATCAATTTTGACGGCCGCGCCGACCTCCTTGTGGCGGCACCGGGAAGTAATTTCAATATCTCTGGATACCCAGGGGAAGTCTTCGTTCTCGGCTTATCCAGCTCATTGGATCTGACAACGGGTAAGGCATCGGCATCAAGCGGGGGTGCGGTGGGTTTTGAAATCGACCTTCCTGTGGAGGCTGGATACATGGATTACCAGCTGCTTGCATCCTTCACTGGAACCGGTTCATGGCTTCATCAGTCGGTGGAGATCCCACTAGTCGCCGACGCCCTTACTTACTTGACCATGCGATCCTCAAGCCCCGGACATTCCCAAATTTCGGGAGTATTGGATGGATTTGGCAATGCCTCTTCAACTGCATTCTTACCGCCGGGTGCGCTCAATCCATTCGTCGGATCCACGTTATGGCTCGCGGCTTTGGCCAGCGAAAATGGCATTGCCAAGTTCAGCTCCATCCCGTCTAAACTTCAAATCCAACCTTAAGCCCGAGCGATGAAAATAGGAACTATTTGGCTGCAGTTGGTAAGTAGCTTGAGCTTGCTCGGGCCTGCTCTTGCAGCACAGGTCGGCGGCGCAAACGATCATGTGCTGCACTGGTCCGAGTCGGAAATTTACCCGAGCTATGGCAGAGCTACATGCTTTGTTGAAGATTTAGATAACGATGGTGTTTGCGACATCTTGATCGGTGCTCCCAGTCAAGCTGCCAATGGCCTCTATGAATCAGGGGCGGTTTATTTGCACTCGGGTGCCAACGGCAATCTTCTTTGGCGCTTCGATGGACCGGAAGCCCGAATAGGAATGGGCAGTGTGCTTTGCAATCCTGGCGATACCGATGGAGATGGAATTGGCGATATTCTGATTTCGGCTCCAGGATTTCGAGCACAACAAAATGGAGTGTTCCTTTATTCGGGAGCCGACTTCCAACTCCTCCATCACTTCTTCTTAGGGGCGGATGGGGGATTTGGTCAATCACTCGCCGCAGTCGGAGACGTCAACCAAGACGGTCTTAACGATTTTATGGTAGGGGGGCCTGATAGTGCCGCAAATGGAGGCGGCAAGGCATATGTATTTGCTGGCGGCTCCGGCGACTTGTTATTTACATTTCAAACCAACGAACGAGTCTTGCAATATGGGGCAGCCGTTTCGGTGGCAGGAGATTTGGACCAAGATGGGTACATAGACTTTCTTGTAGGCGCTCCAATTACATGGGCGAACGGCCGGACTCGCTGCGGTTCAGCCTTCGTATATTCGAGGTTTGATAGTGATCCAATTATGCGCGTGGATGGAAATTTCGATTGGGGCGAATTTGGAGCATCTGTGGCTTCGTTGGGGGACATCAATCAAGACGGCTATTCCGATTTTGCGGTCGGGGCACCAAAGGAGGACTCCTTCGCAAACCGCTCCGGCACTGTTTATGTTTATTCTGGATTGGATGCCTCACTCCTCTATTCATTCAAGGGTAAGCAACAGGGTAATGAGTTTGGCGACACCGTTAGTTACGCCGGCGATGTTGACGGCGATGGAATGAACGACATCCTGTGTTCTTCCTCGCGCCTTGGCTGGACCTACCGTGGTGGGGAACGAATCGATGGAATCTATGTTTACTCCGGTGCGACGGGCGAACCGATCTATGGCTACTCCAATCGATATTCAAGAAGTTACACCGCATCCACTATCAGCGGCGGCAAAGACCTAAATGGCGATGGCCGTGCAGAGTTTTTGTGCGGAGGAATGCATGAAACAAACATTAGCTCTGACGTATTTCTCCTTTCGCATTACCCCGGCCTTTCGGCTTCTACACAATCGCTTTCTTCATCATCAGGTGGGAAGGTTGATTTCCATCTGAACTTCCCACCTCATACCGCCGGTGATCGCTACATCTTGCTCGGGTCCATGACCGGAGATCGATTGGAGTTCATACGCGGTGTGCCGGTTCCGCTGCGATTCGACGAATTTACCCATGCTCTTTATTCCGGTAATCCACACGGTTTCTACCGTACCAAGGGTCGGCTAGACGCGAACGGCTCTGGGATGACTTGGTTTCAAGTCGCTCCCGGTCAGTTGCACCAACTCGTTGGTTCATCCCTTTGGTTTGCTGCGCTCGCAGTGGGCGGCGACCGAGGTGATTCGTATTCTTCTACATCCGTAATGCTAGAAATCACTCCCTGAATGAAATGTCGGTTAAAGCACACACCTGCGGTCTGGTAGCGATTGTCTTGGCTGCTTTAAGCGCTCCAGTCTTGGCCCAGCAGTCTGATTTTGATCTTTACCACCATCAGAGTGGTGAGAATTTACATGACGGGTTTGGCCATTCCGTGTCCGGCGTTGATGATATCGACGGCGATGGCCATCCTGATTATCGAGTAGGCGCCCCTTATTCCGATCCCAATGGAATCTATGCGGCCGGATCTGCCTATTTATACTCTGGGTTGACTGGTGCCCTGATCAGCCAGTGGGATGGAGTAAATGATTCGGAATGGTTTGGCTACCGCGTTGCCGGAGTTGGAGATATCAGCGGCGATGGCACGCCCGACTTCCTGATCGGTGCTTTGGGTGCTAGTCCCAACGGCGTCCATCAAGCTGGATCGGTTTATCTTTACTCGGGTGCTACAGGTTTAGAAATCACACGGCTTCACGGCACTGCTCCGATGCAGGCTTTTGGCCATTCATTGGCCGGCATTGGTGATGTTAACCATGACGGCATTGATGACTTTGCAATCGGTTCACCCAGGGCGGACATCAATGGCTTAACTCAAGCAGGGTTAGTAGAAGTTTATTCGGGTTCTACGCTTGTCCCCTTGTACCAACTTCAAGGAGAGCAATCTCTTGATTCGTTCGGCGCATGTGCAGCGAGCGCCGGCGATGTCAACCGCGATGGCATTGAGGATGTCATCGTTGGTGCACCTTTCGCAGATCCAAATGGATTCATCGGAGCCGGGAGTGCCTACCTCTTTTCCGGAGTGGATGGTGGACTCTTACAAGTGCTCCATGGACAAACCGACGGGGTGGAATTCGGCTGCTCGGTATCAACAGTTCGCGACATCAATCTGGATGGCCACGATGACTTCATCATTGGCGCGCGCCGAGCCCAACGGCTTTCCTGGATCGAAGGGGCCGGAGCGGCCTATGTATATTCCGGAGCTAACTACGAACCCCTGCTTAATTACACCGGCGAGGCCGGGGACGAATTTCTTGGCACTTCAGTGGCGTCCGCCGGCGATGTTAATGGTGACGACTTCCCAGATTTCATTATTGGCGTCCCCAATCTATGGAACGTATCCATCAACCTTTTGGGTGGCGCCCTGATTTGTTCCGGGGCCACGGGCGCGGTGCTTTACACGGCAAGAAGTGACTTTGGGATAGAGGGCCTTGGCACTACAGTCGCAGGGCTTGGTGACGTCAATGGAGATGGTAGAGATGACGTTATTGTTGGTGGGCCCCTACCCAATTACCTGGGCACAAGTTCGGGGGACACTTTGATCTATTCCATTCGCCCATCGCTAAGTGTTTCGGGAAATGAAATTAGTGCCGCGAACGGAGGTGACTTTACCCAGTTAACCGCAATCCCCTCAAAGTCACACCTGGCAGGTTTCT
>CAYFOM010000032.1:0-54767 GCA_964344765.1 uncultured Planctomycetales bacterium
AGAAACCTGCCAGGTGTGACTTTGAGGGGATTGCGGTTAACTGGGTAAAGTCAGTGCGAATGGACGACGTCGCCATTCAGGTCGAGGCTGCAGTGATGTTGAACTGCGCGAGTACGCCGATGTCCACTGGTGGCTTTGCGCAACATCAAGGTCAACCTCCGCAAGTCATTCGCATCATGAGTCCGGAAGATGCGCTTGCGCATAAGCTGGCGGCGTGGAACGAGCGGCGGCTAATGAGAGATTTGTTCGACTGCTATTTTTTCGTCGGTCGGTTGGAAGTCGAGGTGGACCGAAGCACGCTGGAATCTCGACTGGCTTCGGTTTCCTCCCGAATCCCGGCAATCGCGCGGCGGAATTCCATGTCATTAGCTGAATTCGCGAATGAATTGGCCGATGCCGCCGGAAAGCTAACCGCCGAGGCTTTGCGTGATGAATTAGTCGGTTTGGTTCCCGAAGAGGAATTGGCAGGCCTAGACCTTAGGATGAAGGCGGTCTTGCGCAAACTTGCAGATCGCCTCTCACAGGATTTATGAGCCGCCCTGATCTCCCAAATTCCCACGGTTCGACTGCGCTGGATACGGCGTTTGAGCAGTGGCTGAAGTCCTTGGCTGCGCGCGGCGTGTCCGAACCCAGTCCCGGCGAGGTCGACGACTTTTTGAGCCGCCAACCCTCCGAAACTCGTCGGCGGTTGCGGCGGATGATTGATGATGAGTTGGTTCTGCGTGCGGCGACGTCCGATCGCGTGGGAATCGAGGAGGGCACCGTCATTGCCGATTACCGGCTGATTCGCCAAATCGGCAGCGGCGGAATGGGCACGGTGTGGGAGGCCGAGCAAATCAGTTTGGGCTCACGCGTAGCGCTGAAGTTACTGAAGCCGGCACTGACTTTGAGTTCAACCGCGCTGCAGCGATTTCAACGCGAAGCCCAGGCCGGCGGGCGGCTGCAGCACGTCGGTGTGGTGAAAACCATTGGGGTTGGGGCCGGCGATGGCTTGCATTGGATTGCGCAAGAGTTGGTTGCCGGCGGCCGCACATTGGCGCACGAGTTGGAGCAGCAACGGCGATTGCTCGAACCGCCGGCCGAATGGTATCGGCAGACGGCCGAGCGTTTTGTGGTCTTGGCCGAGGCCTTGCACGAAGCACACCAAGCCGGTGTGATTCACCGCGATATCAAGCCGGGAAACATACTGCTTGGCGCCGACGGATCGCCGAAGATGGCGGACTTCGGACTGGCGCAAATCCAAGACGACTTGGGCCTGAGTCGCAGCGGCGAAATGTTGGGCACGCTTTTTTACATGAGCCCGGAGCAATCCAATCTGCGCACTGCCGAACTCGACGGTCGCAGCGACATTTTTAGTTTGGGCGCGACGCTTTATGAAACGCTGACCTTCCGGCGCGCCTTCGATGGCGATACGCCGCAGCAGGTCATGCAAAAAATCCAATCCATGGAACCCATGGATCCACGCCAGATTCACAGTCGTGTGCCGAACGATTTGGCGATCATCTGTGCCAAGTGTTTGGAAAAGGATCCCAACCGTCGCTATTCATCGATGCAGGAGTTGGCTGATGATTTACGTCGGCATATGGCGAATGAACCAATTTCGGCGCAGCCGCCGACCACGCGGCACCGGCTGGGTAAGTGGTGCCGTCGGCATCCGGTAGTGGCGATGGCGGGTGCGATGGGAACGGTTGCGCTCATTACCATTTCGGTGCTCTTTGCGCAGCTTTGGGATGAGCAGAAGCAAACCGAGAGTGCGTTGGAAAACCTAGGCCTTGTGACCGATGTGCAAGTCGATCTACTCAAGAACTTGCAACCTCAAACCATTGGCAATGCAATTGAAAAGGAAGTCTTTCGCCAGGCTAATGCGAACCAAGGCAAATTAAATTATCCCGATATTGCGAGATTGATTCTGGAGAAGTTCTTCTTTGAACGGTCCTTGACCGCGGTTGAGGACTTCGAAGGCAAACCGGAAGTGCAAGCCCATTTGTTGCACACAACTGCGACGGTGATGTTTCGCGCCGGGTTCGTGCAGAAGTCCATCGAGCCGCAACGTCGGGCTTATGAACTTCGTCGGCAAGCCTTAGGCGAGAAGCATGAAGATACGGCTAAATCGGTGGTGAACCTGGGCGTGTTCGTCCAAGCGCTTGGCGAATTTGAAGAGGCGGAGGAATTGTTGATTCAAGGCGTTGCTGTTCGGCGCGAGTTGCTGGGCGACGAAAACGAGGACACATTGGTTGCCATTGGAAATCTGGGCGCTCTTTATGAGGAAACCGGCGAGCTAGGAAAAGCCGAGCCTTTGTTGCAAGAAGCTCTAGAGCTAAGCGAGCGAATTCACGGCCCTCTTTCCGAGGTAGCCATGCGGTCTTTGAACAACTTGGCCATGCTCCTTCAGAACCAAGGTCGGTTAGACGAGGCGGAGCCCTTGCTCGAAGATGCTTTGAAGCGCCGGCTAGAGCGGTTTGGAACGCGATCGGTCGAGGTCGCGATTTCTCAGGGCAACCTTGGGGCTTTGGCGTTCCGGCAGGGGGACCTGGAAAAGGCCGAAGAGCTGATGCGCCAAGCCTTGGAAATCCGCAATCGGATTTCAGGCGGCCAAAACTCAGCCACTGCGCTGATTAAGCACAACCTAAGCGTGGTGCTAAGCGGTCAGGGCAAAAATCAGGAAGCGCTGCCGTTGGCTGAAGATGCGTTCCGGATCCGCGAAAAGGAGCTTGGCGCCGAGCATCAGGGCACCAAGTCGGCGTGGATGAATTTGGTCACCATTCGCATGGCTCTCAAGGGCGATGACGCGAATCGGCCCAGCGACGGCGAGGAAATGAAGTAAACTTCCGGCTAAATGGCTCCGCACACCGCCTTTCATAAATTCCGCCCGCACCCGTGGCACGGCTTGAGCGTTGGGCTCGACGCGCCGTCGCTGGTGCACGCTTTTATCGAAATCACGCCGTTCGACTTGGTCAAGTACGAGATCGACAAGGAGTCGGGCTTCTTGCGCGTCGACCGTCCACAGCGCACCTCGTCGCTGCCGCCGGGCATGTACGGCTTTGTGCCGCGCACTTACTGCGGCGAACGTGTCAAAGAGCTGATGCCGGGCGCCACCCAGGGCGACCACGATCCGCTGGATATTTGCGTGATCAGTGAGCGTCCGATCGGTCGTGCCGAATGTCTGCTCAACGCGCGCGTCGTCGGCGGTTTGCCGATGCTCGACGATGGCGAGGCCGACGACAAGATCATCGCCATTTTGGATTGCGACCATCAGTGGGGGCACCTGCGCGATTTGACCGACCTGCCCGAGGTACTGGTCGAGCGTTTGAACCACTACTTTCAGACTTACAAGTGGGCGCCGGGTAAAAAATCGACGGTGCGCATTGACAAGCCGTATGGTCGTGAGCACGCCGAGAAGGTCGTGCTGGCGGCGATGGCCGATTACGACGAAGCCTTCCCGTCGACGATGACTGAAGGCGATCGGGTCGAGTATTAATCGACGTCGGCGGTTCGCGCGAGATTGCGGCGGGGCCTAATGAAACAGCACCGCTTGGGTGATGCTGTCATGGATGCGCGTCGCCGAATCCTTCGCGCCCATTTCAAAGTAAACCGTCAGTCCCGCCGCCGCCGACGGCACCGGCGTGCTGCTGAAGGTGCCGCTGCCGGTCGCGGATGTCAGCCCGCTGACTAACGAGGTGTACGGTGCGCCGATGTCGAATTGCGCGCCGCCAAACACCAAGCCGTTGAGGTTTAACGACCACGCCAGCACGTAAGGACTATTCGCCGGCGCGTTGCTCCATTTCAGTTCCAGCGGTCGGCCGGTCGGGGCCAAGAACGGTGCGGTTAGAACAATGCTGTTGACCGGATTCACCGCGCCAAGATCCAGCCAAAACGAATCTTGCACGCCGTTGGTGTCGCCGCTGACCAGCTCGGCATCAGGCGATTGAAATACCATGCGCATTCCGTCGGCGGAAAGCAGCGGGAAGTTGGACTTGGCAGCCGGAAATTGACCGTGAATGTTGAATCCGGTGAGAATGGTTTCGCCGGTGGTGCGATCGTGCAGAAAGTTATCGGTGGTGCCGTTTGCATCGCCGGCGACGAGGTTCGACGCCAAACTATCAAACGCGACCAAATTGCCGTCGGCCGACAGAATGCCGTGAATGCAGCGATTGTTGCCCTGACCACCGGCGCTGCTGACGCTGACGCGTGTCATCGATCCATTTTTGGTATCGAACACAAAGACGTCATCCACGCCGTTGGTATCGCCGGGCACCAAGTTGTCGGCGGCGCTGACGAAGGTGATGACCTTTCCGTCGGCGGAAATGTACGGCTCTTTGCAATCGCCGTTCGCTTCATCGCCGTTCCATGCCATGCTGACGCGAGTGGTCACGCGAGTCAGCAAATCGTGCACAAAAATATCGTCGACGCCATTGGTGTCGCCGACGACCAAATTGCTCGCTTCGCTGACGTAGCAAACGAATCGACCATCGGCGGAAAGCGTCGGGATTTTGCTGTGGCCGTTGGCTTGCACGCCGGCCGAATCTTGACTGGCAATCCAAATCGCGCCGTTGCCTAAGCTGCGCACGAAGATGTCGCGCTTGGCGTTGGCGTCGCCGAGCACCAGGTCGGTCGAGAAGCTTTCGAAGGCGATGAAGTCGCCGCTGTCGGAGATGCGCGGTAGCGAACTGTCGCGGTTCGACGGTGCCCCGGCCGGATTGGTGCTGATGCAAAAGGTTTCGCCGGTGGCCGGATCATGCCAGAAGATGTCTTGGCGCGCGTTAGTGTCGCTGTCGATCAGATTGGTGGCGTTGGATTGAAAAACCACCGCGCTGCCGTCGCCGCTCAAGTCGGCGCGACGACTTTCGCCATCGCCCGGAGTGCCGTCGCTATGTCGGCTGACCAGCACCAAATTGCCACTGGCTTGCTCCCACAAAAAGACGTCTTCCTCGTTGTTGGAATCGCCGGCGTACAAGTTCGTGGCGAAGCTTTCGAAGCCGACCCAGCGGCCGTCGGCGGAGATTGCCGGGTAGTAGCTTTCGTCGTTAGCTTCTACCCCTGCAGAGGTTACGCTGGTCCGCTCTACGGATTGAGCAGCCAGCGGTGCAGTCAGCAACGCGACGGACAGGACAGGAATGGGCTTCATAACCGGCTGTTTGAGTTATCGACTTATTGGCAGGTTCCCTCAAATGCGCTGCTGGCGGTGAAGCCGGCCGGCCCGCTTGCGTCGCGCACCCACCACTGGAAGTACAGCTTCGAGCCGGGCGGAATGCCGGGTGGGAAGACGCCAGTTTCGGTGTAGCTGCCGCCGAAGCCGGTTGGGTAGGGGCCGAGGATCAGGTCGTCGGTGGGGACCAGGGTTCCACCTTTGAACGGGATGGACTGATTGGTCAGGCCGACCACCAGCCAGCAGTTGCTCAGCGTTTTGGCGTTGCTCAAGGCCATCGAATAATTCGATCCATAAGCAAGCGGTCCGGAAGGCGTCATGACTGGTTCGCCGGCGCTACCGGCCAAGCCTAATCCCAAATCCAACCACGGGTCGTCGGTGTAAGGACCTACCGCGGCGACTGCAGCGCCGGCATCCGGTACCGGACCGATGTTGCCGCCGGCACCCTGAGGAAGGCCGGTGTCTTTCATGATTTGGCGAGTAATGGTTGGCGCCAAGCCCACGCCGTTCAACGCCACCGAGCGCGACTGAATCAAACAAGCCACGCCGGCCACCATGCCCGACGCCGAGCTGGTTCCACTGAACATCGCGGTGTAACTTTGGTGCTCATCGCCGCCGTACAGATAAGCGTCGCCATAACCGGTCGAGAACACCGAATAGCCCCAGCCCTGCACGTCGACGCGCGAGCCGTAAGTGCTGTAGCTCAACTTATCGTGATTGGTGTCAGCCGAACCGGCGCCGACGATGACCGCACCGGAATCACCCCAACCCATGTAAGTGCTGTAGGTGCCGCTATCGAGATTTTGATTGCCATTGCCGGCCGCGCCGACGACAACCACACCGCTTTGCGTGCCCGCTTGCACGATGTTGAAGACATCCGGATCCAACTCGGCAGGTCCGTAACTGTTGCCGAAGTTCACCGTCTGCATTTCCAACAAGATGACGTCGCCGGGAGCGCTATCGGCGATGGAGTTTGCAATGGCAGTTTCGCGGCGGAAGTCTTCTTCGACGGTCCATTCGGGGTATGTGAAGGTGGACACGCCAGGCGAAATGCCGGTGACGCCATATCCGTTATCGGTGGCGATGGACTCGCCAAATACTGCGGTGCCGTGGTCGTCCCAACTGTAGATGTAAACCGTCGGGTGAATGGTTTGGCCCGGCTCGGCGCCGATGGTCAGGTCGTTGTACTCCTCGTGATCGTAATCCCAACCGTATTCGCAATCGGAGAAACGCACGCCATCGCCGAACACGCCTTGCGCCCACGCGCCCTCGGCGTTGAGTCCGGGATCTGCTTCCAAGTAACCCTGAGAGGAAGTGTGGTCGCTAGTCGGCGGCGACAAATCACCGGGAGGTGGCGGCGCCAGGAATTGAATGTGCGCGTATTCGACCTGCGGCAAGTTTTGCAACGCTTGACCGATACGTTCTAATTCCCACGGTTGCGCGTTTGGAGTGATCACGCGCATCATGCCGAGCAAGTCGGGCTGCGCTTTGCCACTGCGCCGTGCAGCGCGATTGAGCATGCGCTGGATCTTTGCCGGATCGGAGCGCAGCAGCGGTTCAAATTGCAGGCCTTCGGCGTCGGCAATTTCAAGTACATCGCTGAGGTCGACGTCGGTCAGCGAGCGCAATCCGTCGGCCGTCGCCCGTCCGCGCACGTGATCGGCCAGCTTGATCTTCAGCTGATAGCCGTCGCGCGGGGCTTGCAGAATGGGTCCGCTGTAGATCGGCGCACGAACCTCGCCGACGTCCATAGGTTGGCGCGGGATGAGTTCTTGCGCCTGAAATGCAAATAGGCCGAAGCCCAGGAATGAGGAGAGAATCATTGACTTGAGGGAAGCGGAGGTTGGCGCAGCTTGCGGATTTCGTCGCAGCACGCGAATTCTTCTACCATAGCAAAGGTTCTGAAATCAGTTTCATGGAGTTCCTCGCATGATTTCCGCAGTTTTATGGATCGTTTCGGCCGTTTCGGTCGCCCCGTTTGCTCAAGTCACCAATGCTCAGCCGGCTGAGCGAGATGTGGTAGTGGCGGAGATCCCGCGAGCGAAGGTTGAGCTTCGTTTTCAGTTAAATCCGGAAAGCGAACTGTTCGACTACTTCCAGAATGCATGGAAGGACCGGCTTCCCGAGTATTGGGGAGTTCGATTCGTTCCCAAGCGAGTCGGCCATAAGGATTGCCGCTTGAGAATAGTTAGTGGAGGATTACGCAAAGAGTGGGGAGATCTTCCGTATGTACGTCCAAGAATAATTTGGCCCTCGTGGAGGTTAGAGGGACAAGAGGTCATCGTAGATGTTGGCAAAGTAGGCGTGGGTGAGTGGTGGTTGAATCTATCGACGGAAAAATTCGGCCAGTCCATGCCGCAACTGGTCACCATCAAGGAGGGAACTACGAATCAATTTGATGTGGACTTATCTACCTTGCTCGAGCCGGAAATTTGGCAGGTTCTCCTTCCAGAAATGCCTGAGAGTGCCGTCATGGGGCCATTCGGATTTGAACAAATTGCGCAGGCTCCGATGCTTCAGGGTGGCGGTGTTGGAAAACAGGATGGATTCGGGAAATCAATCCTGTTGATTGATCCTCGGGCACATTCGTTGATCTTGCATCAACTGTTTTATTCCGACTACGAGGAACTGTTGAACGGTGGATACTTTTGGACCATCCCGCTTGAAGATCTTCGGCGCAAGGCAAAATTGAGTCAAAGCGAATTGGTGATCGACTTGAGCCAATCCAAGCCGAGGTTGTCGGCTACCCTTCCGGCTTTTGAAGGCCATGTGGGTGCTTGCTCGGTTGGGGTCCAGCCATTGGAGGATGAAGATGGTGGCCTTCCGTTATTCCCGAGGGACTATTTCGGGCTGATTGTTTCAAACCTAGAAGTCAAAGTTTTTGGATTAGAACCAGGAAGGTACCGACTCGTGCGATACATCTCCGACGGAACTGGCGTTGTTCAGGAGGAGGTCGTTGAAGTGAAACCTCCTCAGGATTGAATCGGGACCACTAGGCCGCGCTGGTGGGGGTGTACCACTTCGACTTCAACCAAAACGCGGCGCGGACCATCAAAATGAGGACTGGGACCTCGACTAGCGGTCCGACTACTGCAGCGAAGGCAACTCCCGATTCGATGCCGAATACGGCAATGGCAACTGCAATGGCCAATTCAAAGTTATTGCCGGACGCAGTAAAAGAAAGCGTCGTCGCTTGCGAATAATCGGCGCCGCTGCGTTTGGCCATCCAAAAGCTAGCGAAGAACATCACCACGAAGTAGATGCACAGCGGAATGGCGATGGTCAGCACATCGAACGGAATTTCGACGATCATTTGACCCTTCAGGCTGAACATCACGACGATGGTGAACAGCAGCGCGATCAACGTAATGGGGGAAATGCGCGGTAGGAATTTGGTTGTGTACCACTCTTCGCCGTAACTGCCGCGCAGCAGTTTGCGTGTGAGATAACCGCCAGCGAAGGGCACGCCGAGGTAAAGCATTACGCTTTTGAAAATGTCGGCGATGGAGACATCGACCACCGAACTCTCCAATCCAAACCACGGCGGCACCACGGTGAGGAAGATCCACGCATACAAGCTGTAGGTGAAGATTTGAAACACCGAGTTAAATGCGACCAAGCCAGCGCAGTATTCATTGCTGCCTTCGGCGAGGTCGTTCCAAACCAACACCATCGCAATGCAGCGCGCCAATCCGACCAAAATCAAGCCGGTCATGTACTCCGGCTGATCGCGCAAGAAGATCAACGCCAGCGCAAACATCAGCAGCGGCCCAACCACCCAGTTTTGCAGCAGGCTGAGCCCCAGAATCTTGCGATTGCGGAAGACTTCGCCGAGGTCCTCATAGCGCACCTTCGCCAACGGCGGCCACATCATCAGGATCAATCCAATCGCCAGCGGAATATTCGTCGTGCCGACGTCAAACTGATGGAGGAAGTCGCCAGTGCCCGGGAACAAGTTGCCAATAGCCACACCGACGGCCATGGCGAGGAAAATCCACAGGGTCAACCAGCGATCTAGGAAAGACAGGCGGCGCATAATTCGTGGAATCGTTTCAGCGTTTCGGGATGGATGCAGTAGTTGCGACGCGGGCCGTCGATCTCGCCCTTGATCCAACCCGCATCTTTGAGCTGTGCCAGGTGCTGACTTACCGTCGACGCGGCCAGCCCAACCTCCGCTTGCAAATCGCCGGCAATGCAGCGGTTTTCACTAAGCAGCACGCGCAGAATCTTGACCCGCGCAGGATGGCCAAGTGCTTTGGCGAGCACAGCGAATTCGGTTTCTGCGGTCGGCTTGGTGGACGGCATTTCGTGAAAATACGAAATAGAATGCCGGCCGTCAAGACCGTGTCAACTACGGCTCCGAATTCACCCGGGTTGTCCTAAACTTGATGATCCATGGACTGCTCCCTTCCCCGAGGAATTGCCGCAATTCTTGCGGCATCAGCCACCTGTTTGCCGGTCCTATCTGCCCAGTCCGGGGCGGAAGGATGGCCGCCGGCAAAACCCCTGGAAGTTGCCGCCGGCCAAGTGGCCGAGTTTCCGCTGTCGGTGACCGGCAAAAAGTTGGCGAACGGCAACTGGAAGCTGCGCTTTGAATTCACGCCGGCCGACTACGACGAGGCGGCGCCGAAGGACATCAGCTTGGCGGGGACTTTTAATGGCTGGAACCGCGATGTGGTGAAGCTGAAGAAGACGTCCGGTGGCAAGTGGCGCGCTGAGATTGAGCTGCCGGAAGGGCGGCATTTGTACAAGTTCGTGATCGATGGCGCGCGCTGGTATTCGGACCCGAATAACCCGACGCTCGAAAATGACGGTCACGGAGGCGACAACTCGGTTTTGCGTTTGGGGCTGCGCGCGCAGATGGAGCAGTCGGATGCGGAGATTGGCGACGGCAAGATCGCTGCACACGCGTTGGAGCATGAACCCGGCAACTCGTTTTTCGTGCAGCCGGTTGGCGACGGCAAAGCGCTGGTTCGCTATCGCACGTTGAGCCACGACGTCGAAAAGATTCATTTGCATTTGCGTGGCATGCCGCCGGTGCCGATGACGTCGGCGTTGGCGGGACCGTTGATGGAGACTTGGGAAACGACGGTCAAGGTGCCGTCGACGAAAACGGCTTACACCTTTGTTTTGCAAGATGGCGACACGCGCGGACGCCACCCGGAGATGTTCACGATGACGAAAAAGGCTGCGGACGGCTTCCAAACGCCCGATTGGGCGAAGGATGCGATTTGGTATCAAATCATGCCCGATCGTTTTTGCAATGGCGATGCGAGTAACGATCCCGAGCACACGCGGCCGTGGACCAGCGATTGGTACGCGTCCAGCGACTTTGAAGGGCGCGACGGGCAGACCTTCTGGCAGTGGTATGTCTACCAGCGTTTGTATGGCGGCGATATATCGGGTTTGCAGTCAAAGTTGCAGTACTTGAAAGACCTGGGCGTCAATGCTCTTTATTTAAACCCAGTGTTCGAGTCGCCGTCGCACCACAAGTACAACGCGACGGACTTCCGCCACATCGATCAGCATTTCGGCACGAAGGGCGATTACAACAACGAGGTTGCTAGTGAGAATTTGCTCAAGCCGTCGACGTGGACGTGGACCGAAAGCGACAAGTTGTTTTTGGATTTCCTCGCCGAAGCAAAGGCGATGGGATTCCGCGTGGTCATCGATGGCGTGTTCAATCACGTTGGCACCGCCCACCCGGCGTTCTTGGATGTGCGCGTCAACGGCAAGCGTTCGAAGTACGCCGATTGGTTTGACGTGACTTCGTGGAAGCCGTTCAAGTACAACGGCTGGGCTGGATTTGGTGAATTGCCGGTGTTTAAGAAGTCGGCGGATGGATTTGTCAGCGAGTCGGTGAAGCAGCACATCTTCGACGTGACCAAGCGCTGGATGGATCCCAACGGCGACGGTGATCCATCGGATGGCATTGATGGCTGGCGTTTGGACGTGCCGAATGAAGTGCCGATGCCGTTCTGGGAAGAATGGCGCAAGGTGGTCAAAGACATCAACCCAGACGCGTACATCAGCGGCGAGATTTGGCATCGCGCCGAGTCGTGGTTGGATGGGCGCCATTTTGACGCGGTGATGAACTACCCGTTCGCGTCGGCGGCGATTTCGTGGATCGGGCATCAGCGCAAGAAGTTCAGCGTCAGCCAAGTTGACCGCGAACTCGCCGAGCTGCGCATGGCTTATCCGGCCGAGGCGACGTACGTGTTGATGAACCTGCTCGACAGTCACGACACCGATCGGCTGGTGTCGAAAATGCTCAATCCCGATCGCGATTACGACTCCGAAAACCGCGAGCAGGACCCCGGTTCGACTTACAACAACGCCAAGCCCGGCACCATTGAATATCGCAAAGCGCGATTGGCGGTGCTGCTGCAAATGACCTATGTCGGCGCGCCGATGATTTATTACGGCGATGAGGTCGGCATGTGGGGGCCGGATGATCCGTCGAACCGCAAGCCGATGTTGTGGAAGGAACTCGAACCCTACGTGCATCCGGACGAGAACTTCGTCATGGATGAACACCTTGAGTTCTACCGTAAGGCAATTGCGCTACGCAATGATCACTCGGCCCTGCGCCGCGGCGGTTTCCAAACCGTGTTGGTCGACGACGAGCGCGACATCTGGGCCTTCCTGCGCGAAGACGATGACCAATGGGTGCTCGTCGCACTCAACGCGAACTTAGGAAGCGCCGACATCGATGGTGAATCACTTTTGCTGGACGCATTGTCCGCCAACGGAGTCTCGGTCGCTGCGCCGATCCGACTGGATCCCGGCACCGACGAAGTTGTGATCTCCGGAAACGCACCGCGCGTCAAGCAAGTGTGGGGCGATGGCAATCGCATCGGCGGGCTAGATGGTGGTGTGTGGGTGCTGAATAAGCGTTAAGCATTCATCCGACGATTTACTGATCTTCCCAGCGTTTCCAACCACGTGCCCATCCACCCGCACTTCCGCGAACGCCGCGCCGGCGTGTTGATGCACCTGACTTCGCTGCCCGACGGCGGCGCAAGCTTGCACACGGCTAAGCAGTTCATCGATTGGTTGGCCGACGCCGGATTCAGCTGGTGGCAAATGCTGCCCGTCGGTCCGCCCGGACCCGGAAACTCGCCCTACTCTTCGCCGTCCGCGTTCGCCGGCGACGTCAACCTGCTCGCCGACGCCGAGCCCTTCGACGACTTCCGCACCGTGATGAAGGCTGAGGAGTATTGGTTGGGTGAATGGGTCAACTGGGCTTGCCAAGATCCCGATGAGCAGTACCGCTTTCAATGCGGCTGGCAGCAGTTGCGCAAGTACGCGAAGGAGCGCGGCATCAAGCTACTCGGCGACATCCCAATCTTCGTCGAGTTGGACAGCGCCGACGTCGTCGCTCACTACAAACTCTTCCGCTTAAAGCCCGACGGTAATCCCAGCGTAGTTACCGGAGTTCCGCCGGACTGTTTCAGCGACACCGGTCAACTGTGGGGCCATCCGCACTACAACTGGCCGGCGCACCGCGAGCAAAACTTCGAGTGGTGGATTCAACGCCTGCAACGCCAACTGCGTTTGTTCGACGCGGTCCGCATCGATCACTTCATCGGTTTCTACAACGCGTGGGAAGTGGATGGTGACGCCGAAACGGCAATGGACGGTCACTGGGCACTCGCCCCCGGCGACGAAATCCTGACCGCGCTGCAGCAACACTTTCCAGATGGGTTGCCGCTGCTCGCCGAAGACCTCGGAGTCGTCACGCCGCCGGTCGTTGAATTGCGCGATCGTTTCGATTTACCGGGAATGCGAATCCTGCAAAACGCGTTTTACAGCGACGACTCACAGGACCTTCCGCATAACTGTCCACCGAATTCGGTGACTTACACCGGCACACACGACAATCAAACTTGGGCGGGGTGGCTAAACGAATTGATCGATCAATCCGCCAACTGCAGCGATGCAGCCCAAACCCTGCGCCGTTTCCGCGACTATCCAGGGCGCAGCTCCGATCCATTCGAATTCGCATTAACCTCGGGTTCGAATCTCGTCATCGTGCCGATGCAAGACATCCTCGGCCTTGGCGCCGAAGCGCGCATGAACACGCCGGCCACCATCGAAGGCAATTGGCAATGGCGCGTCGACGCCAACGCATTGACCGCCGACCTCGCCGCTAAACTTCGCGAGCAGATTCAGCGCGCCGATCGCCTGAACTAAACCCACCCCAAAAGCTCCCCGACCGCGTCCGCCGCACAACCATGGATATCGCCACCCTTCAAGACCGCATTCGCACCCTGGCCCTCGACCTGTGGTGGACTTGGAACCCCGAATGCCAACGCGTTTTCGCCGCGCTCGATCCGGTGCTGTGGCGCGCCTCGCATCACAATCCGTTAGTCACTTTGCAAATTGCTTCGCCGGCGCGCATGAAAGCGTTGGCGGAAGACGGCGACTTCCTCGCGCTGCTCAAGCACGCCGAGGGTTTGCGCAAGGATTACTACAAAACTAAGTCGTGGTTTAAGCGCACCGCCACGCCGAAGCAGCGGCGCACCAAGGTGGCGTATTTCTGCAGTGAATACGCGATTCATGAATCTATCGCTCAATACTCCGGCGGACTGGGCGTGCTTGCCGGCGATCACTTGAAGTCGGCCAGCGACCTCGGCATTCCGTTGGTCGGCGTCGGCTTGCTTTATCAGCATGGTTACTACCGCCAAGAGATTTTGAAGGACGGTTCGACGCGCGCGTTGTACCCGCAATATCCGCACGCGATTTTGCCGTTGCAGGACACCGGCAAAACAGTGCGCGTGCCAATCGGTAGCCGCGAGGTACATGCCAAGATTTGGATGATGCAGGTCGGTCGCGTGCCGCTGTATTTGCTCGACACCCACCTCAAGCAGAACAAGCCCGCCGATCGCCAACTGACCGAAGGCTTGTACAAAGGCGAGCCGGAGTTGCGCTTGCGTCAGCAGGTGTTGCTCGGTGTAGGCGGCGTGCGTGCGTTGGATGCGGTCGGCGTCAAACCGACGGTTTGTCATCTGAATGAGGGTCATGCTGCCTTCGCCAACTTGGAGCGATTGCGCGTTTTGACCGCCAAAGGGCGCAAGTGGGAAACCGCGCTGAAACAAGTTCGTGCAGCAACCGTTTTCACCACACATACGCCGGTACCTGCCGGACATGACCGCTACGAAGCGAAGATGGCGGCGAAGTGGATGAAGCCGATCATGAATGAGTTAGGGCTGAACGCGCAGCAACTCGCCGATCTCGGTCGCGAGGTCCCCGGCGACAAACAAGAACCGTTGTGCATGACGGTGCTGGCGCTGCGCACTGCCGATCGCGTCAACGGTGTGGCCAAACTTCACGGCGAAGTGTCGCGCAACATGTGGACGCGCGTTTACTTCCCCGATGCCGACGCCGATTCCACCGCGATTCTTTCGACGACGGCAAAAAACAGCGAAGCTTCCGGCGGTTTGAAGGTTCCGATTGGGCATGTCACCAATGGCATTCACCCGCAGACTTGGTTAGCTCCGGCGGCGGCATCGTTGTACGCCAAAAAGCTGTGTATGAAGTGGAACGGTGCCGGCGACAAAGCGCCATGGTGGGGGCGGATTGACCGCATTAGTGATGAAGACCTGTGGCAACTCCGCGGTGAGTTGCGCGCCGGAATGATTCACTTCCTGCGTGATCGCGCACGCGATTCGGTGATGCGCCATGGCGGGACGTCGGCCGATGCGCTGCATGCCATCAGCCAACTCGATCCCAACGCGTTGACCTTGGGATTTGCGCGACGCTTTGCCACGTACAAACGCGCGCCGCTGATTTTCAAAGACGCCAAACGATTGGCGGCAATTCTCAATCACAAAGACCGGCCGATGCAATTAGTCTTCGCCGGCAAAGCCCACCCGCGCGACGAGGGCGGCCAAGAGTACGCGCAAAAAATCCACAAGATGGCCCATCGTGCCGGCTTCCGCGGCAAGGTGCTGCTGCTCGAGGAATACGACATGGAGATCGGCCGCATGCTGACGTCGGGCTGCGACGTTTGGCTGAACACGCCGATTCGTCCGCATGAAGCCAGTGGAACCAGCGGTATGAAACCGCCGCTGCATGGAGGCCTGAACTGCTCCATCCTCGACGGATGGTGGCCCGAGGGTTACGACGCGCGCAAAGCCCATCGCAATGGATGGGCCATCGGCGACGGTGCCGAATACAAAAGCCAAACGCGTCAAGATCGCGCCGATGCCGAATCGCTGTACGAACTACTGGAAAATGAAATCGGCCCCGCGTTTTACACGCGAGGCCGAAATGGTTTGCCCAAACAGTGGCTGAAGTTGATGCGAGCTTCGATTCGTTCGGTGCCCGAGCAGTTCAGCAGTCACCGCATGGTGGCGGATTACTTCAAGCTCTACTGCTGAATCGTAGCGCTGTAGTTCTGACCTTCGACGGCTTCCAAAGCCGCGATGGTGCTCTTCGCGCAAAACCCTTCACCGGGAGTTACGGTCGCAGTCTTGTTGGCGTAGTCCACCTCAACTCCGGCGATGCCGGGGGTGTTCGCGAGGGTCTCCTGCACACGGCGGGAGCAGCCAACACTTCACGTCATGCCAGTCACGTTGAAAGTGACTGGACCGACTGGGGCTTCGACGGAGGCGTCTTTTTCGTTGCATTCGGTGGCGCATTCGGAGCTGTCGCAGCAGTCCATCATTTGGCAGGCATTTAAGCCAAACATTGCACCGACCGCGAGGGCGATCGTGAGTAGGTACTTCATGCACAGAGTTTCGCCGCGCCGGGGCGGTTGTTACAAATAACTTTGTTGATTCTCAGTCTCGCAATCCCCGGTTTTCCCTCAAGTACCCCCGATGAACTCCTCCGATTCCCACTCCCAACCCCGCTCCCGTTCCGCTTCCACCGACCGCCGCGGCTTTCTTCGCACCACCATCGCCGCCGCTGCAATCGGTGCCAGCCAAGTTGGGCCAATGAAAGGGGCCACCTTGTCGAGGGGCCCTTCTGACAAGTCGTTGAAGTTGTTAATTCTTGGCGGGACCGCGTTTTTAGGTCCGCATTTGGTGGAATCCGCCCAGGCGCGTGGCCATGAAATCACTCTGTTCAACCGCGGCAAGACCAACACCCACCTGTTTCCTGAGTTGGAAAAGCTGGTCGGCGACCGCGATCCAAACAAAGGTGATGGCCTGAAGGCGCTAGAAAAAGCCGTCGCCGAGGGGCGCAAATGGGACGCGGTCATCGATACCAGTGGCTATTACCCGCGCGTGGTGACGTCGGCGGCCGACGCTTTGAAGGGGGCGGTCAACCATTATCAATTCATTTCGACGCTGTCGGTGTTCGCTGATCGCTCGGTGGACGTGGCCGAGGACGCGCCGGTGATTCGGTTGGAAGACACTGCTACGGAAAGAGTTACGGGTGCGACTTATGGCGGTCTGAAGGTGCTTTGCGAGGAGGCGGCCGAAGCGGCGATGCCCGGTCAGGTCAGCAATGTGCGACCCGGACTGATCGTCGGGCCGTTGGACCGCAGCGACCGCTTCACCTGGTGGCCCGATCGCATCGCCCACGGCGGCATGGTTGTAGCGCCCGGTAAACCCGACGCGCCGATCCAGGTCATCGACGTGCGCGACCTGGCCGAGTGGTGCATCCACCTAATCGAGCAGCAAACCGTCGGCGTGTTCAACGCGGTGGGGCCGGGGTCGCGGGTGACCATGCAGGAATTCCTGCACGGCTGCAAAATTGTGATCGGCTCCGATACATCGTTTACTTGGATGCCCGACGACTTCCTGCTCGAGCATAAGGTGCGTCCTTACATGGAGTTGCCGTTGTGGATCCCGCGCGACGGCGCACCCTATGGCACTGCCCAGTGCCAAAAAGCCATGGCTGCGGGCTTGAGCTTCCGGCCGCTCGGCGAGACTATTGCGGATACGCTGAAGTGGTCGCGCACCCGTGCCGACGACCACAAGTGGCGCGCCGGCATGGCGTCTGAGCGCGAAACCGAGCTATTGGCAGCTTGGGCCAAGAAGAAAAATGAATAACCACAAAGCAGGGCGCAACGTGCTGGGCGAGCCATTAGAGCCGTGCTGCATGAATCCGCTGACCGGCTTTTACCGCGACGGCTTGTGCCGCACCGGACCGGATGACGTCGGCTTGCACACCATTTGTGTGCAGGTCGATGCGCGCTTTTTGCAATTCAGCACCTCGGTGGGCAACGATTTGAGCACGCCGATCCCGGCGTTTGGCTTCCCTGGGCTCAAACCCGGCGACCGCTGGTGCTTGTGTATTGAGCGCTGGAAAGAGGCGCTCGACGCCGGTGTTGCGCCGATGGTCGTGCTCGAAGCCACCCATTTTTCGGTGCTGGAATTCGTCGAAATGGACGATTTGCGCGCGCACGAGGTTGAACAGGCCTAGTTGCGACTTCCTAAGTATTTGCAGATAAAGGAATTGCGGCTTCCTAATTCAGCTGGGGCCAGCGTTGAGATAACTCCTCAATTTTTCCCTTTAAATAGTTGAACGAAAAGAGGTTTGGCTGCGTCAGACCTTGAGTCATCGGGCGCCCCAAGTGCAAACTCTCCCAACCTTTAGTTTGCATCGCAATATCCCCGATTGATGTTTAAACCGCTTTGTCTGCAGATCCTGTGAACTCTTCCCGCTCCCCGTTGCCCAGCCTGTCCGCCCTGTGCCGTCCGGCTGTTGCGGCCGTTGTTGCCCTCGGCTTCATGATCGGCGGGAATTCCGCCCATGCACAAGCTGCCAATCCTTCGACTGCGCAGATCAAGCAGACGCAGCACTTGAAAATCATCAAGGAAAGCGACGGATTGGCCCAGCTGGCCACGCGCGGTTCGCTGAATAGCGTCGCCACTCACCTTGAAGTCGCGATCGCGCCGAACAAGGACATTTTGGTGGTGTGGACCACCGAAGAAAGCCCGACTCAGGTTGCCGTTGAAGCGACTTATCTATCGCATGGTCTAGCCGCCGGTGGTGAAGACCAATGGACTTGCAGCCCACCCAAGGTACTTGCCCGCTACGACGGCACGCGTTCGTTGGCGCGCGTTACCAAGGCCGACGTGATGTGCGTGACCAATAACCCGAGCAAAGGCATTTTCGCCGTGGTTTGGGGACGGGCAAAGTGGAACGGCAGCAGCCCGGGCACCTTGGAAGCGGCGATCATTACTCCGCCGCCGGTCGTCGGTGGTTTCCCGGTGGTCGAGCAGGAAGTGCTCGGCATTCAGGGCTACACCATTGATGGCGACGTCGACGAGGCCGTCGGCACAATCACGCCTGACTTGGTTTGGCGCCCGTCGATGGGTGAGCGCAACTTCGGCGTGGTTTACTCGCACCTGAGTTTGGAAGACCCGATTTTGGAATACGCGTTGCTTGATATCCGTTGGGCCGACGTCAGCATTCCGCGGGCGCAACCGGCGGTGTCGAACACTTACACCATTGTTGGCGATGTGCCGATTTACGGCGGTTTGTACACAGGCGTGACCGGTGGTCGCGTGACCCCCGAGGTGTTGGCCGTTGAGACCGACCTGTTGCTGGTTTCGTACGAAGAAGCAACGGCGACGATGCTGGATCAGGCGCGCATTCACATGAAAACTTTCTCGTGGGCGGGTCACGGCAACGCGCCGGTCGAGGTGTCGGATGCGGTGATCGAACCGACCACCAGCGACACGATGTTCCGCCGGCCGATCATGTCGGTGAGCAAGTACGCGACCAACATGGCCAGCCTGACTTACTACGAGCTGGACGTGCCGACGAAAGGCCAGACCGCGCACCTGCGTTCGGTGAACTGGAATGACTTGTCCGGGACCGAGGTGCCGTGGCCGGGTCATCTGTATGGAATTAGCAAGCTGCCTTCGCCGGTAGCGTTGGTGGACTCGACGATCTGCTTCATCAATACCAACCACCTTTTCCCGTTTTTGGCGGACTTGCAGTTCGACGGCGTGACCATGCCGACGGAAAACGTGGTCGGTTACGGCAAGCGTCCGGCTGCGACCGTGCGTGAAGACGCTGATTTGAACCGCGACTTGATGGTGGTGGGTGTGCACTCCAGCCATGAGTCGGTGGTGAATGGTGCCCACCGTCCGTACGTGGACATCACCTTCGCTGAGTTGTAAGCCGACGGCGTTGCGCAGCGCCTAGAATCGGGCGATGCTTTTGCTGCCACTTTTGTACCGCGCCATCGGTGTGTTGCTGCTCGCCGCAGCGCCGACTTCTTTCGCTGCCGATGCTGTGGGTTTGGTTCAGGAGCCGGACCAAGATCCGGTTGTTGCTGCACAAATCTCGGAGTATCCATCTGCGCCGTTGCAGGATCGTAATGGCAACTTGTGGATACGAACTGTGCTTCAGGGCTTGGTTCGTTATGACGGTAACGAGTTCGTCAACTTCACCAAGGAGAATGGGCTGGGCAACGACATGGTCCGCGACCTGCTTGAAGATGAAAATGGTGTGCTTTGGATTGCGACTGGTGGCGGACTGACTCGTTATGACGGCAAGAGCTTTCAAACTCTGAGCAAGTTTTCCAAAGCAAGTGCGGTGAAAAGCAAGGGCACCTTTAGTTCACGCGGCGACCACTTTGAACTTTGGGATGTATTTGTCGATCGCAACAAGCGATTGTGGATCGCGTCAATGGACGGCGTGTTTTGGTTGGATGGCAACGAGTTTCAGCGCTATCCACTTCCGGCGATGAAAGCGGAACACAAGTTCGAGTTCACTCCAAATATGGTTTACGAAATCTTCCAAGATCGCGATGGCGTGATGTGGTTTTGCACCGACGGCGCCGGCGTGATCCGCGACGACGGCAAAACGCAGACGTCGTTCACCGTGAAGGATGGTTTGGCCAGCAATTTCGTTTGCACCGTGGTGCAAGACGCGCGCGGGGAGTTTTGGTTCGGCACTTCCAATGGGGGAGTGAGTCATTTCGACGGCAAGAAGTTCACCACCCATCTGCGCACGAAGGAATACTCCGAAGCGTTGGGCTGGGGCCGATTCATGGGTTTGCACGTGGACAAAAACGGCGACGTCTGGTTCGGTGCTTGCGGTTCCGTGCGCGGCGCTTATCGCTACGACGGCAAAAAATTCCATCTCTATTCCAAACCCGACGGCCTCGGCGACGGCCACATCGCCAGCATCAGCGAAGACCGCCAAGGAAATCTCTGGTTCGGCACCACCGCCGGCGTCTACCGCTACGACGGCAAAGAATTCACCAACTTTACGCGCGATTCCTGACCCACTAAACTGGCAAAGGACGCGGGCGTAACTCAGTTGGTAGAGTGTCAGCTTCCCAAGCTGAATGTCGCCGGTTCGAGTCCGGTCGCCCGCTCCAAGCCTGGCCCCGAAACTTCGTTTCGCTGCCAGTCTTGTCGCGGCACCGCCCACGTTGCAAGTGGTGGCCTTCGCCTGCGGCTCCGGCGCGCTTCGCTCACCGCTCGCAACAAGTCCGGTCGCCCGCTCCCTCCCCGGCCAAGCTATGTTGGCGGGGAGCAAGCAGTAGCGCGTTTAGTGAATGCGCCAGGCGCCGGAATTGCTCAATTTACATGCCCCTAGGTCCATTGCTTGGAGGTACACGTACATGCCCACCGTGCCCGCCGGTACGTTGGCACTGAACGAAATCGTGCCGGCTGCGTCGGCATTCTGAACGGTGGCGATGGTGATCGGAGCAGTCAAATCCGCGCTAACTATGCCGCAGATGCCGGTCGCCAGGTTGGTCGGGCCTTGGCCGCTCAGCGAATAGGCCAGCCCAATTGGCTTACCAGGTGTGCAGTTGGAAACCGACACCGTGGTCACTTCGCCTGCAACCAAATTACTGACCTCCAATAGCGGACCGGTGGGCAACTTGACGGTGATGTTGCCAACCATGCCGACATGGAGGTGTGGAGAGCAGAAGTAATCGAAAGAGGTGCCGCGCAAACCATTGCTAACGGCGTTATCCAAAAACGCTTGATCGAAAACGACTTGATAAGTGTTCGGCGGATTGGTTGGCTGGCCAGAGTTAAACAGGCCATGAAAAGACTCCACATTGTGGTAGCCGTATTCCCAAACCCAAAGCACGGTGTCGCCGAGCTCGATGGTCAGTTCATCGGGCGCGAAAATATCGCCGCCACCGTTCGGGCCGACGGTAACGGTGTGAGTGGTTTGGGCAGCTGCGGAGCTTGCCGCGGCCAAAGAGAGGAAGAGGGGTAGCAGGTGGCGCATCAGGATTTTGGGGGAACAAGGGGGGGCCAAAAAGAAAAGGCCACCAAACGAATCTGGCGGCCTTTGCGTCGTGACATTTTAATCGCGATCTTCTAGCGGATGGAATCTTAGTTGACCGTCACCGCAACGACATTGCTGTCATAGAGTACGCCGTCAGCGTCTTGAGCAGCAACTTCAACGTAGATCGTGTGACCTGCAGCGCGGGGCGGCATCGGTCGCGAAGTATAGGTTCCCATACCGTTTATGGAGTTGCGTCCGGTTGCAAGCAGGGTCCGGGGTGTGCCGATGTCAAAACTGTGACCGCCGATCACAGCACCAGTGAGGTTCCGGGAATAAACCAGCCAATAGCGCGAGTCGCCGCGCGTTGCCTGCCAATTGAATTCCATCTCCGATCCGACTGCGACGGCCGCGGGTCCGGTCAAGTAAATGGAGTTTTGTCCTGAGCCGCTCCAGCGGTCGTGTACGAAGACATCTCCTTGCGAATTCGTATCGCCGAGCACGAGGTTATTCGCCGACGAGTCATAGGCTACATAGCGGCCGTTTACAGAGAGGGAGGAAAAGGTGCTCACGTTCTGACCTTCGACGCCGGTTGAATTCACGCTGACGCGCTCGGTCACACCGCATTGGCGGTCGTAGACGAAGACGTCTCCTTGTGAATTTGTATCCCCGGGAACGAGGTTGTCCGCCAAGGATTCAAATGAGACGTAGCGGCCGTCGCCGGAAATGGAAACATTGAAGCTCCAGTTGTTTCCCTCGTCGCCGTGCGAGCTCACACTCACGCGCTCGGTGGTACCGGTTTGGCGGTCGTGGACGAAGGCGTCTCGATGCCCATTCGTGTCTCCGGATACTAGGTTGTCCGCCGAGGACGTAAAAGCTATAAAGCGGCCGTCGGCGGAGATGGCAACTTCATAACTCCAATCGTTTCCTTCCACGCCGAGCGAACTCACGCTGACGCGCTCGGTCTCACCGGTTTGACGGTCATGGATAAAAGCGTCTCGTAGCCCATTCGTATCCCCTGGAACGAGGTTGGTTGCGGAGGACTGAAATGCCACGTAGCGGCCGTCGGCGGAAATGGCGGTATCGCCACTCAAACCGTCTCCTTCGTCGCCGAGCGAACTTACGCTTACACGCTCGGTTCTACCCGTTAGGCGATCGCGGACAAATGCGTCTCGTTTCCCATTCGTATCCCCGGGGACGAGGTTGCTCGAATGGCCATGGAAGGTCACATAGCGACCGTTGGCGGAAATGGAAGCGTCGCAACCCTCCATGTTTCCTCCATCGCCCAACGCATTCACACTCACATGCTCCGTCACGCGGGTCTGGCGGTCGAAGACGAAGACGTCAGACGTGCCATTGGTATCTCCAGGCACAAGGTTATCCGACTTCGACTCATAGGCCACAAAGCGGCCGTCGGCTGAAATGCAGGGGCGGACACTATCGCGGTTTCCTCCCTCGCCTAGAGTGCTAACGCTCACGCGGTCAGTTTCACCAGTGAGGCGATCGTAAACAAAGATGTCTACCTTTGGCGTCGTATCTCCGGGCACGAGGTTGTTGGCGTTGGACTCAAAAGCCACAAAGCGGCCGTCTGCGGAAATTGCTGCCTGGGCACTCCAGTCGTTTCCTTCAACGCCAAACGAATCAACGCTCACGCGTTCTGTTGATTGGCCGAAGCAAATGCCTGCAAGGAGCAAGGGGGAGAGAAGTGTGGAAGTGGGTAATCGGTGGGTGGCGATACTCATGAGTTTCATATTATTGAAACAGCGGGAAAGAGGCTTTTCCTGATGGAAATTAATATTTTCTGGATGCAGAATTATTAATCAGAAATGGTTGAGGCCGGACTACGGAAGAAAAAATTCATTCATAATTTTCCTCCAGCCTTTGGCCTGCCCTGCAAGGGAGGGTGGCAAACCCTGCTGGAGTTAAGAAATCCGATGACCTGTGCGGCCTGACTTGACGGTACTGCATGCGCCTGTTTCGAGCATCACGTGTGCTATTGCAATTGAGACGAAGCTTTCTCTTAAGAGTATTCGTAAAGGTATCATGTGTTTGGAGAAGGACAGGTGAACGAAATTACCCTACGTCCGATGGAAGAACGCGACTGGTCGACGGTGGCAGCGTTGATTTGCGATTCCACCAATGGCTGGTACGAAGCGCACGGCCATGCAGCGATTTTCCGGAGCGGTCCTGAGTCCACGCGCCTGTTCTGCGAGGTGTATGAAACGCTTGATCCTGGGTGTTGCGTGTTAGCCGAGGACTCGAACTCGGGTGAATTGTTGGGGTCGTGCTTTTACCGACGCAGGCCCACTCATGTTTCTCTCGGGATCATGAACGTGGATGCACGGCACTTCGGTCGCTCGGTTGCATCCACGCTACTCACCTTTGTTTGCAATGTGGCCGACGAGGCGGGACTGCCGTTGCGGCTGGTTTCCAGTGCGATGAACCTCGACTCTTATTCGCTGTACACACGGGTTGGCTTCGTTCCGCGCATTGTTTATCAAGATATGTTCCTGCCCCTGCCTGAGGAGGAACACGGCATTGTCGCTCCTGGCCGCGAGCGGGTGCGATCGGCTAACAAAGGGGATTTATCCTCGATCGTCGCCCTGGGCATGGAAGTCGAAAAACTGAATCGCGAGCGAGACTTTAAATACTTTCTTGCCCACCCAGACCTCTGGCACGTGTCGGTGATCGAAAACGAAATCGGAAACCTTTCAGGCTGCCTCGCTTCAATCGCCCAACCCGGCAGCACCATGCTAGGTCCCGGATTCAGCAGAGATCAAACCAGCGCCGCAACGCTCATCCTTGCCGAATTAGAGCACCGACGCGGTCATACGCCGATCTTCCTTGTACCCGCCCACTGCGAAGAGTTAGTCGCCACGCTTTATAAATGGGGGGCACGAAATTGCGAGCTGCACGTGCACCAGTGTCGAGGGCGGTGGGACGAGCCATCGGGTGTTTCGATGCCGACCTTCCTTCCGGAGAGCGCCTGACCGCAGCCATTTGGTTTACTTCTTGGCAGCTTCGTCCTGAATCGCTGCCTTCCAAATTGCATCAAGCAGCTCTTGAGTGCGGCGCGTGCGCTTTTCCCAACCCGGGCGAAGCTTTGGATTAGCCGCAGCCGCAGCCATGTCCTCGAACATCAACACGGATCCAGGTTTGTCCGACGCGATGCGGTGGGTTTTGGGCTCTTCCTCTCCGCGGGTAACAATCAACCGCGCAGAGTTATCCCGTTCTTGGAATAAGAACCCAGGCACCTTAATCTCACCACCAGGGCCTTCCATGCGCACATCCATGATCGACCGCGGCACGTCAAAACCGCACATCCAAGTCTTTCGAACACCACCTTTGAAAATCAGCTCGCCGGTTGCGTGACTGACCGCTTTCGTCTCCTTATCGCGCTTCAACTCGGCGCGCACACTTTCCAGTTTCAAGTCCAGCGGCAAATACTCAGCCGCCGCGCGCATGTTGTACCAACCGGCATCGCCGATGGCGCCCATCGGTTCGAGCTCGGTGTTGTAGCGAATGTTGGACCGATCCCGCAGGTTGAATGCAAAAGCAGAATCAAGCAGCGTGGTTTTACCAATCCACTCCTCGCCGCGCTTCTGCAACTCGGCGGTACGCGGATGGTGCGAGAAGTGAGTCCCGTCCATAAAAGCCACATTGTTCTCGTGGCACGCCGCAAGAATGCGGTCCACCGAAGCCAAACTAGCCAACGGTTTTTCACCCAACACGTGTTTGCCGCCACGCGCCGCGGCAATGCAAATCTCTTCGCGCACACTGGTCGGCGTCGCAACGTAAATCGCATCGACCTTATCCGACGCTGCCATCTCCGCCCACGAATCAAAAGCATGCGCAACCTTGTGCTTATCGGCATAGTTTTGCGCCGACACCATCCGCCGGCTCGAAACCGCAGCCAGCTCGGCGTGATCTGCCCCCTTGATCGCACCCGCCATCGAGTTCGCGATCATCCCTGTACCCACCACACCCCAGCGTAAGGTGCGCGGAGCCGCATCACCGGGTTCCTGAAGCGCAACCACCCGCGGCGCGATTCCGGCGGCAACCGCACCGGCAGCGGCGATTTGAAGGAAGGAACGTCGGGTGGGGGCTTGGTGGTAGGCGCTCATGGGAATCTCATGTATACTCAATTTCACCGACCGAAATCTCTCATTATCCAGGCGTTTCAGTTTGGTCGCATTTAAACATCGTTTGTAACTACGCGACCGGCAGTGGTTAGATGGATCTCTGCATGCCGATCCACCACTTCCGCCGCCGCGCCATCGTTTCCGCCGCTTTGCTGTGCATTGCGGCACTTCTTGTTGGAGCCGGAAACCCTGCACTCTTAGCGAAATCGGCGGCCGAAGAGTACGCCGATACCTTCGACACTCATTGGAAGCGTCTGCACGACGACTACCCATATTTCGACCTCTATGGCGTGGATTGGGATGAGGAGCGCGCCGAGCATCGGCCGTTGGCGTTGGCTGCAGAAAACGACACCGAATTCGCTTGGGAGCTTGCACGACTCATTTCGGCGCTGCCCGATCCGCACGTTTCTTTTCGGCCGTCGATGAGCACGGTGAAGGGCAAGTGGTCAGTGCCGGATGCCGAGGTGCACTTTGTCGAACGCCGCCTGTTTGTCACTCGTTGGCCGAATGGTGCAGCGCCGACCTCGCCAGCGAAGTTTAAGGACGACCCATTTGCTTATCCCGAAATCATCGCCATTCGGGGCGAGGCGCCAAGCATCACTACAGACATATTGGTCGCCGGTCCCGTCGGCACTTCCTTTGACATGCGCTTGCGCTGGCCTGATGGAACGGAAAGCGAACATGAGCTGCGTCGTCCTGATACTCCGAACCTTCCGCCACCGCCGAAGCATTTGGGCGATCAATGGCTGGTTAGCGGCAAGGTCGGATCGGTGGGTTACATTCACATCAAAACCTTTAGCCCGGATCTCGCGACTTTAGGACCCGATGGCAAGATCACGACGATGCTGCGCGCGGCGCTGAAGGATCTGGCGGATACCGATTCGATCATTCTTGATCTCCAGGGAAACGGCGGCGGTTTGGTGGCGGCTTCGGATCCATTTCTCGGACATTTCCTCAAGCGTGCGCAAAAATACAAATGGGGAAACGCCGGCGGCAAGCGGCGAATCATTCGCACGCAAAGACCTCGCTATGACGGCAAGGTTGTGGTCCTTGTCGACGAAGCCAGTGCCAGCGGAGGCGAATGGAGTGCGCGAATTCTGCGCGATGCCGGCCGAGCAACTGTCGTCGGCGGGCGCACCAAAGGGGCGGAAGCTGCGGTGCTGACCTCGGATGGACCGGATGGTTCGGTGGTGAAATTCAGCGGCTGGCCGATGATCGAACCCGGCGTCAAACCCTTTCAAAAGGTTGGGGTGGAGCTCGATCACTATCTCCCTCTACTCATTGCCGACGTCCATAAGATCGGTATCGAAGCAGCCACCGAAGCCGTGCGACGCGCGCGCTTGCAAAAGGCGATGGAGGTGGTGGGTGCGCCTGAATCCAGTTTTGACCCTCTATTTGAGCTGATGAATCTATAGTGAGTAGATGACGATCGCAGCTTTTCTCGCGCTGGCCGCGTTGGGGCAATCCTCCGGCGCTCTGGAGGTAGGTGAAACAGTTGCGGGTGAAATCGGCGCGGACGCCGTCGAGGTTCACAGTCCAACTCTAGACGCGAATTACACTCAAGCGCCGACGGTAGGAAAGGATTTTCAGGTGCAGGTGGCGTTTGCCGGGGCATTCACCTTCGAGCTGCGTTCCTATGATTTCGACGCCTACCTGGTTCTGCAAACCGAAGACGGCACCCTAATCGGCGAAGATGATGACAGCTTGATCGCGCAGCATTCGCGTTTAGTGGTCAAACTGGAAGCTGCTCAGACCTACACCGTGCGGGCATGTGCTTTGCATGGAGCTCGCGGCAAGTTTGAACTGACCTTTGTCGCGGGAGTGCCGGAAACCGTCACACCCGAGAGCCAATTTCGAGCAGAAGAAGCCGACTTTTTTCTGCGGCTGGCTCACTACGAAATCAAATTCGGGGAACAAAGTGTCGAGTATGCAAACGCACAACTGTTTCTTGGCAATCTTTACTACAACCAAGGCAACCTAGCACTGGCGGAAGAGCAGTGGCAAAGCTCGTTGGCCATCTTTGAACAAGTACTCGGCAGCGAACATGCGCAAACAGCGACTTTGCTCAACAACCTTGCCATGCTTTTTGGTCGCCAAGGAAAGTTTCGGCAATCGTTGGAATACCATCAGCGTGCTCTGGGAATTCGTGAAAAGGTTCTTGGTCCAGTGCACGCCGAAACCGGCGCCAGCTTGAACAACCTTGCCACGCTTTATGAATCGCAAGGAATGTATGAGCAAGCATTGCCCCTTTACCAACGCGCGGTCGACGTTTGGAAAAAGGTCTATGGCGAAGAGCATTTGCAAACTGCGATTGGAATGAGCAACTACGCCACCGTATTGCGTCGGCAAGGTGCGTATCAGGAGGCGTTGCCGCTTTATGAAAAAGCGGTCGGCATTATTGAAGAGAGCTTGGGTCCGGATCATCCACACACCGGAACCAGCTTGAGCAATTTGGCAACGCTGTTGGATGCTCAAGGGAAGTTCGATCAAGGACTGCCGTTGCATCAACGGGCGTTGTCGATTTGGGAGGCGGCTTATGGGCCGGACCATCCGCAAACAGCGGCCGGGTTGAATCATTTGGGCACGCACTACTATTTCGTAGGGGCGTCCGCCGAAGCCCAACCATTGCTCGAGCGTTCATTGGCCATTCGCCAAAAGGTTTACGGCGCGCTGCATCCGGAAACGGCGACCAGTCGCAATAACTTGGCCAACCTTTATCTTGAGACCGAAGATTATGAGAAAGCGCTGCCGCTCCTAAAGCAGGCATTAGAAGCAATGGAATCCACTTACGGGCCCGAACACCCCGAAGCTGCGGCCATTCAAAATAATATTGCGAGCGTGTTCGAAGATTTGAAGGACTTCGACGAAGCCGGCCGGCGATACCAACGAGCTGTCGAAATTTGGGAGAATTCCTTTGGCGTCGATAACCCTAAAGCGATCGCCGGCATTTCCAATCTTGCCAAGTTTCATCTTGCGCATCGCAAGCATGATGCTGCGTTGCCGCTGTTCCAACGGGCTTTGGGTGGAACGCTCAGACTCTTGGATCGCGAGCTGCCGACGATGACCGAGGCGGGGCGGCTTCGGCTGCTGAAATTTACTGCCGACCCCGAACCGTTGCTGCAGTGTGCTGCGGGAATGGACGATGCTCCGCTGAAGGATATTTATTCACAATTCCAACAGTGGAAGGGCAAAGCAACACGGCTTCAAGCCGCCAGCGTGCAAATGGGGCAAACGGCTGATTCGGCGAAGGTTAAAAATCTAAAAGCAGACATTCAATCGGTTGCCGCGACATTGTCGGGCTTAGTTTTGCTGCCGCTCGCTAATCAAGCAGATGACCACGAGGCAAGCATCGCCGAATTGCGCCAGCACCGTTTGCGATTGGAGGGTGAGTTGAATCGAGCACTGGGCTTGGACTTAGTTTTGGCTGCGCCCAGTATTGGCGACGTCCAGAGAAGCCTTTCCCCCGATAGCGTACTGCTCGATTTTTACGTCGGCGACTTCGTTTATGCCTGGGTGCTTAAGCAATCCGGCGATCCGCAGTTGATTGCCCTAGGCAAGAGTGACGCTTTGCAACAAGCTCAAGCGGCGTATCTAAAAGTCCATGCTGTGCGCGGAGGGCGGTCGTTAAGTGCGAACACATCTAAGGATCCGGCGGCGGATTTATACGCCAAGTTGTGGCACCCCGTGCAAGATGCAGTCGGCGACGCCAAAACCATCTTGCTTTGCCCCGACGGCATGTTGTGTGAGCTGCCGTTTGGAATCTTGAAGCAAAGCGACGGCACCTTCCTGTTAGAAAAACACCGCTTCGTTTATTTATCCGACCCCACTCAACCCGTAGCTAGCACTGCTTCCGCCGCCAACGATGAAGGCTCGCTGCTTGTGGTTGGCGGTGTGAATTACTTCCGCCGCGATGACGTCGGCGTTGCCAACGCATCCGGCCCGTCGACGCGATCCAGGGTCGGGGATTCGTGGAGCTCTCTTCCCGCGACCCGCGACGAGGTGCAATCGCTGCGTGATTTGCATGAATACGTGCTGGAGTGGACGAGTCCGTTGACCGTGGTGGAGGGCAAGGCGGCGACCGAAGAACGCATTCGCGCAGCGTTGCCCGGACAGCGCTATGTGCACATTGCCACCCATGGCTATTTTGAACCCGACCACTTACCGTCGTTGTTATTGGATGCGCAGGAAGAGCAAAGCCAAACTCAACTTGGACAGCAAAAGCGCGCCGTCGGCATGTTGCCGGGTTTGCTTTCGGGTTTGGTCTTCGCCGGCGTGAACGGCGAATTCGACCCCAGCCGCGATGATGGATATTTATCCGCCGAGGAAATCCAGCATCTCGATTTGTCGGCCTGCGATTTGGTCGTGCTTTCCGCCTGCGAAACCGCACTCGGCAGTGCCCGCGCCGGGGAAGGATTGATGTCGCTGCGGCGCGCGTTTTCAGTCGCCGGCGCCGATACCGTCGTCAGTTCGCTGTGGAAGGTCGACGACCAAGCAACCGCGCAGTTGATGAAGGATTTCTACGCCAACCTGTGGGAGAAGGGCATGAGCCGCGGCCAAGCACTGCATGAAGCCAAACTGCGCATGCTGCGCCGCAATCGGATTGATCACAACGGCGATGCCAAGCTCAGCACCTGGGGTGCATTTGTTTTGAGTGGAAAGTCGGATTGACTTTCTTATGCTGGTTGCAAGTACTTCACCTCTCATGAAAATGAAAATTGCATTTGCTTCCTGCTCCAAAATCCAAGATCAAAAAGTTCAGCCTGCTTGGAAGGCGATCGAAGACGAAAGGCCCGATCACTTGCTGCTTCTTGGCGACAATGTGTATTCGCCAAATTTGAGGTGGAGCCACAAAAAGATGGAGAAGCGGTATATAGATCAGTTTCGCGAACCGCACTTTAAGAGCTTGATGGATGCGGTCCCGCACAACGCAGTTTGGGATGATCACGACTTTGGCCCGAATAATAAAAAGGGGGCTCATACCTCCGATAAAAAGCGGAATAAATCACGCGATCTGTTCCATCGCTATATGGATTGCTCCACGAACCTCCCACATGTTTATCACTCCTTCGAAAAGGGTGGCGTCAAGTTCATCATGTTGGACTGCCGATACTATCGCGAAAAACGAAAACGCGAGAATGCGACTATATTTGGCGTGGAGCAGGAGGAATGGTTAAAACGCGAGCTTAAGCATGAGAAAACTTTTACCGTGGTTTGCTGCGGGTCATGCCTGACTAGAGGTGGAGAACGGCTTGATAAGTATGGGGATTCCTATGACAGTTTGATCGATTCGTTACGGGCCCAACCTAGGACGTTGTTTTTGTCGGGTGACATTCACGAAAATGATTTTCATGACCACGGCGGCTTCTTCGAGGCGACCTCTTCAGGAGTCGGGCGCGACGATTTGGACAACTTCGGCCTGATCACTTTCGCAGAAGACCGCGTTGTTGTGGATCTGCGTGGGAATAAAAAGCGGGACAACCTCAAGAAGGTAATCGATGTTGCAACTTGGTCCCTAATCGAGGAATAGGACTCTCTTCCCCGATGAATCGTAGACCTTAGGAGTTTTTCCGGATTCTGGGAAAGTTGGCGCCATCTGCCGGAATGAATAATTAATCACAACCTCCCTCGCTCATGCCAAAACTAAATCTCCCCATTCTTGCTTCCCTCATTTTCGCCGTCCCGGCGGCTGCTCAAACTACGGAACGAGTCAGCGTCAGTGACACAGGCGCACAAGCAGATTCCTATTCCAGCCTGCCGGTAATCTCCGCCGATGGGCGATACGTCGCTTTTCACAGTAGGGCGTCAACTTTGGTTCCCGGCGACACCAACGGCTACGTTGATGTTTTTCTTCGCGATCGCCAGATGGGAACGACCACGCGGATCAGCGTGGACCACTTGGGCGGCCAACTAGCCCGCGGGGGGTTCGACCCATCTATATCCGCCGATGGCCGCTTCATTAGCTTCGGCAGCCACGACGATTTTGTCGTTCCTGGGGTAGGTGGGAATGCCAGAACTCAGGTATTTGTTTATGACCGGATTACGGGTCAGGTCGAATGCGCCAGCGTGAACGTACAAGGCGTAGAAGGCAACCAAGTTTGCACCGACGCCAGCATTTCGGCGGATGGACGAATGGTTGCTTTTGAAAGTCTTTCTTCGAATTTAACCCCTGGCGATACCAACGACCTAGTCGACGTTTTCGTGCGTGATATGCACACCGGCGAGGTCCATCGCGCCAGTGTGAACTCATTGGGGGATCAAACCACTGGCGGCGCATCGCTGGACCCGTCCATCTCATGCGACGGCCGCATGATTGCATTCCAAAGTTCAGCGAACAATTTGGCATCTGGTCTGAACTATGACGGGCCGAACATTTATGTGCACGATTTAGTGTCGGGTCAAACCAGGCTAGTCAGCGTTCGCTCCAACGGTGAATCTGGCAACGGTCCTAGTTTCACGCCGTTTATTTCATCGAACGGCCAAGTCATTGCCTTCCGCTCCAAAGCCTCCAATTTGGTCGCCGGTGATCAAAACAACCAGTTGGACATTTTCGTGCATCGTCTAGCAAGCGGGCAAACTAGTCGGGAAAGCGTGGACTACAACGGCGAGGAAATCCGCGGTGATCAACTCGTGCCTTCGTTGTCGGCTGACGGCCGCTTCCTTTGCTTCGCCAGTAACAGCAAGAACATCGTCACTTATGACGACAACAATAAATACGATGGTTTCATCCGCGACTTGGATACCGGCGACGCCACGATCACAAGTCTGAGCAGCGCTCAACAGCAAGGCAACAACACCAGCTACGCTTATTCGATCTCTGCGAACGGTCGTTACTCTACTTTCTACAGCTATGCAGACAACCTAGTGCCTGGTGACACCAATGGCGAACTCGATGTATTCGTCCGCGATTTGGGTGTCGGTGCAATTGCCAACAGCATTGTTTTGACCGGTCCAATTACCGCCGGCGTCGGCGATTCCGTCACATTGAGCTGGTTCGCGGCGCCGCCGAACTCAACCTACTGGCTTGGCTACTCCGAAAACCTGCAAGGCTCGCTGCATTCCAACGTTTGGTTCGAAATCGGTGATCCGGTAACCATTCTCGCCACTGGAACCAACAGCGCCGACGGCACCGGTTCCTTCACTTCCGCGCCCTTGCCGGCCAGCGCCGTAGGACGCGACCTTTTCCTCGAGCTGGGCGCCCGAGCAGCCAACGGCCGCGTTTTCGACAGCAACGCCAAAGTAGTTTCGGTTCGCTAAAGACTGCGACGTCCGGCTGGTAAAATAGGGGCTGCTGAATCTAAGCACGCCGCCGCATTTCCGCCCGAACCAACGGGCATTCCTCATCAGGATAATTTGATAATGTCGCGGCTTCCTTACTTCGTGCTTCTGGTTTTTGCGCCCTTAGGATCCATGCTATCTGCCCAGGAGAGCGACTCCTGGCCACCGCATGTTTGGGCGGATGCCGTCATCCATTACGACCCGCTGTATTGGGGTGGACCTCCGCCGGACATTCAGCTCGACCCGGAGCAAGCACTGGGGCCGAATAACGCCAACGGTGCGCCCGAAAACACGGTGTCGCTTGGTCATGGCGGTTTACTGCAGCTTGAGTTTCTCGATAACATCCTGACCAACTCCGGCCATATTCCATCGGACGACCTCATCGTTTATGAGGCAGGTGGATATGAATCAACTTATGTTGCCCTCCGTGCGGCGAATCCGGAAACGGTGATCGAACTAGCATCAAAAGGCTACCTTCCAAACGCGGAGGGCTGGTTTGAGCTCGGCAACATCTGGGGTGGAACTCGTCACGTGGATATCGATGATTACTTCCTCGATTACCCGCCAGGCGCATTACATTTCGACGCTATTCAAATCATCGACGATCCCTTCCAAGGTGGTTCCGGCGGTCCATCAACTGGTGCGGACATCGATGCTGTTGCCGTGCTTTCGGTTATCCCGATTTTGTCTTTAAGCTCGAATCAAATTTCAGCAACAAGTGGCGAAGATTTAATTCTCGAAATTGACTTTCCAGGGTCGGAGGCAGGCATGCCATACGCTGTATTGAGTGCCGCCGGTCGTGGCCCTACCCTAATCAATGGGTTTGAAATCCCACTCGATTTTGACCGCGGGCTCATCGCTGGCTTGAGCGGTTGGGCGCCTCCTATTGCCTACCGTTGGTTTGGCTTGCTCGACGCAAATGGCGATGGGCAAGCATTGGTCAAAAGCGATGCAAGGTTGGCACCTTTCGCTGGCCGTAGTGTTTACTTCGCCGTCCTTTCTTATGAAAAGATTGGCGTCGTCGAAGTTGGGCGCATGGTTTCGTTCGCTCACGAAGTCACAATCCTTCCCTAGGCAGCGGTTTAAGCTTGGAAGAAAGGTGTCCAACTGTATCCGTGATCGATAGAATGCCCGCGATTCAAACCCTCCCCTAAACCACCCTCAGAATTTCCCATGTTTGCTCTGTTTTTGGGCATGGCTTTCCATGCCTTGAATCTTCACGTACCGCACGACGATGTCCACGGCATCGCCACCGCTCAATTAGCAAGCGGCGTGGAAGTCACGGTGATCGCAACCTCGCGAGACAGTCAGGTGTTGCACACCACCGACCGCGGTTTGTCTTGGCGTCCGGTTTTTGGCGATGGCCTTGAGTTGGCGCGCGCCGACATCGTGGTTTGGGATCCGCATCCCGACGCACAGCACTTTGTGATCGGCGGCGACGTCGGCATTTGGAGTTTTGATCCGGTAACTGGCAGGGTTGAGAAGTTCAATCAAGGATTGCCGACGGATTTGGAGGAGGTTTACGCGTGCCAGTTTGCGGTCCCCAATCCTGGCACCAATGGCCCGCTGTTGATGATCAATAAGGTTGGCGATATTTGGGCTTACCAACATGCGCTTGGCCAATGGCAGCGTGCTTACCGAACTGGAATTGCCGATCCGCGCGGCCAGATTGCCATCGTTCCGAATTACGACGCGGCCAGTTCCGATCCGCGGCGCAAGTCCATTGTTGCAGCAGCCGGCGGCATTCTGTTTTATAGCGATGACGCCGGGTTGAACTGGCGCAAGCACCCGCAGTTCCGAGCTCCGGCGACTCAACCCGATGACCCGCTGATTAGTGCGGTTGCTTTTGCCGACGATTATGAAGTCTCCGGCAACATGGTGTTGGCAACCTCTGTGCCCGAGACTTGGTCCTTCAGCGGCGACAAGGGAATGATTTATCAATCCAGCGATTTCGGCATCAGCTTCCAACTGGCGCAGGAGTTCAATACCTCGATTCGTTCCATTGTTGCCACGCCGGTCGGGCCGAGCGGCAATCGGTGGTTTATGGCATCGCCGTACGCCCATCCGCGCTTCATTTATCCGGACGATAGCTACGGCATTTTGCGTAGCAACGACGGCGGTTTGACTTGGGACGACTACGGTAGCTGGCAGGATTTTGCGATGGAAATCGATTCCGCCGAAACCGTGCCCGGTGGCCGGGCGCTCATTCACGACTTCGAAGTGCTGCCTGATTTTGCAACCACCGGTCGCGTCATCTTTGGGCGCAGCGAAGGCTTGTACTACTCCGACGACGAAGGCTACCAATGGATTCGTCGTTCCTATCGACCGTCGGCTCAGATTCGCGGCATTGATGCGGCGATTGATCAAAACGGCGATTTGATTGCTTTTGCCGGTGGTTACGGAACCGGCACGCTGCGCCATAACCTGACGACGGGTACGGTCGACGTCCTGTCCGGCGGCACCAACTCGTACGTGCACGGTGTCGCTTGCTCACCGCGATACAACCTCGATGGAATGCTCATCGTTGGGGGTTGGCGTGGACCTTCGATTTGGTACGACCCGGCGATCGGTGCGGTGAACCCGCACAACACCCTCGGTTGGATGGGAGTGTCGTTGGACCATCACATCGGTTATGTGCGCGGGATTGCCTTTTCGCCGGATTTCGACGCGCGCGGAGTTCCGGGATCCGATCAAGTGTTTTTCATCTCGACGTCGAGCGAGCAGAACACCAACTTTGTCACCATGGACGGTGGTAAATCGCTGATTCCGCTTGATGAGCTCACCGACGGATCGCCGGCGCCCTTCCTGCGTTACCTAGCAGTCGCGCCGAGCTTCGACTCCACGTTGATGGCCGGTCCGCAGGACGTTTATGGAGTGGATGGCAAGGACCTTTACCGTTTGAACGGAACGCAGTGGGAACTCATTTACCACCTGCCCAAAAAGGTGCGCAGAATCACCGCCGCGCCCGACTTCGACCGTGACCCCGGCACTCCGGGATTGCCGCGTTTGTTCATCGCCATGCAGACGGCTCCTTATGTGATGGAATTCATCGACGAGTTCGGCAACCCGACGGTGATTGAACATTCGGCAGGTGTGGGGGAAGCCACTCCGGTTTCGCTTGCTTGCCCGTCCAACTTTGCTTCCACGCAAACGGTGTACATGGCAACTTTTTCGTCGGGAGTGAAGAAGATCGATCTCAGTCAGCCGTCGCCGGAATGGGTTCCGGTTGGCTTGAACTTCCCCGATCTTTGGCTAAGCAACATGACCTTGGCGCCGAACTTCCATCAAAACCCGACGCTGATCATCGGTTCGCAAGACGGCGTGATTTACTGCAAAGACGAACCCGGCGAAGAATGGCAATTCAATATGCCGCCGACCTTGCGCGATAATGAAGCGCCCGAGTTTCAGTACTACGCGCCGGGGCAAGCGGGTGTCGTCGACGATAGCCGAACTTGGCGTTGGGAAATCACCGACACCTTCGCCACGCGCCAAAGTACCGACCTCAAGTTCATCGACAATACGATGCATACGACCAGCAACGATGGCTCGTACTTCGAAGCATCCGAGTACTCCGGTGATCTCAAGTTGCACACTTTCCGCGGGCCGGAATGCGGCTCGGTCACGATTACGGTGGAGAACTACTGGACCGGCACCTTTCTCGGCACCAAAACCGTCGACCTGAGCGCCAGCAAGTGGCAAAACTGGAGCGTGGCGATGACCTTCCCCTTCCAGCCGGTGCGCATCCGCGTCGAGGCGAATTTGGACCCGGGAGAGCTGTTCCACTTCGACGGAATGACCTTCGGTCCGCGCTAGAAACCTGACCTGAGTTCGCCGACGGCGAGGGGATTTGTCAGCCCGCGAATTCTGCCTTAGGGTGGGAATATGCGGCTGAAACTGATCCCCTGCTTGCTCGTTGCATCCATCCCTATTTCGTGGGGATTGGATCATCACTCCCCGTCAACCAGCCACGCCTCGGTCGGTGGCCACAACCACGGCAGCCACACCGGCGGCCTGCCGTGGGATCAGCGAAAGCGCTGCGGCACCGATGATCGCCAGCCACTGGGTCCGGGAGTGACGGTGGACCCGGCAGATTGCGGTTACTGGACCAACTCGCCGCAGCCCGAGTACGAGCCGACCTTCACCTACGACATCCCGGTCGTTTTTCACGTGATTCAAAATTCATCGGGCGACGGCTTTTTGAGTGAAGCGACGATTCGCGATCAGATCGACGTGCTCAATGAGGACTTCCAGGCCATCGCCGGCTCGCCGGGCGCACCTGGGAATAACGCGATGATCCGCTTTCATTTGGCGACCACCGACCCACAGGGCAATCCGACCAACGGCATCACTTACACCACCAACAACACGTGGTACATGGACTCGGGCAATTACTGGGATCCGTTGGCGTGGGATACCAACCACTACCTCAACATTTACACCAACGTGATTCCGTGCTGTTACGGATACGTCGCTGATTTTCCGCAGACTGGAATCGTCGGCACCAATGAAGACCGCGTAGTGCTGTGGTGGGAAGCCGTCGGCAAGCAGCCGACCAGTGGTTGGCCGGGCAACATGGGGCGTACGGCAACGCATGAAGTCGGCCATTATTTGGGCTTGTATCACACCTTTGATTCAGGCTGCGGTTCGGCCAGCAACTGTTACGGCACCAGTGATTTGATTTGCGATACCAACCAGCAAAGGAATCCCAATTACGGATGCCCGAGTTCGGCCAATTCGTGCGGCAGTCCCGACCCGTACCACAACTACATGGATTACACCGACGACGTGTGCTTGTGGGAATTCACGCCGGAGCAAGTCAATCGCATGCGTTGCGTGTTGGAGCATTGGCGGCCGGATTTGTGGTCCATCGCCGGTCCGACTTTGTCGGTGACCAACCTAACCGCCGGTCAGCAAGTGCTGGTCGAAATCACCGACGCCACGCCGAATAACCAGTGCTACTTCGCTTGGTCGTTGAATGGTGGAGGGCCGACCTCCACACCGTTCGGCGACGCAATGGTCACGCCGCCGTACACGCTGCTGACTTTGCCCACCGATGGAAATGGCTATGCCTCGTACAGCAGCAATGTGCCTGCTGGTGCGGCGGGAGTACCTGTGTGGCTCCACGGCGTCGACATCGGTTCGTCGATGATGTTGAACGCGTTGGCGATGACGGTTCAGTAGCTCCCAGTATTTGCGCTCGATTCTTCAGCCAACTTGGTCTGTTTGAACGCGCTGCCCCAGTCCTGCATGCATTGCAAGATTGGGGCGAGTGACTGTCCGAACTCGGTGACCGCGTATTCCACCCGCGGCGGCACCTCCGGGTAGACGGTGCGGCTGATCACGCCATCGGCTTCCAGCTCGCGCAGCTGCAAGGTGATCATGCGTTCGGTGGCGTTTGGGGTGAGTCGGCGCAGCTCTCCGAAGCGTTTGCTGCCGGCCAAAAGGTGGCAAACCAGGATTGCCTTCCATCTTCCGCCAATTACGCTGAGAGTTGCTTCGACGTCGCAACCTGTTTTCCAGTTGTACTTTCGGACCATTGTGGGTACTCGCAGTGGGTGACCTTTTTCATACTTACATAAATGTGGGTACTTGTCAAAAGGTTGGTGAGCCCTAATCTTCCATCATGATGAAAGCATTCGCCCACACCGAAGCCGTCGCCCTTACCGCCGACCAGCCGCTGATCGAATTGGAAGCACCGATGCCCGAACCCGGTGCCCACGATTTATTGGTCGAGGTGCGCGCCGTTTCGATGAACCCGGTCGACGTCAAGGTTCGCGAACTTATGGCTCCGGAAGGTCCGCACCGCATCCTCGGTTGGGATGCAGCTGGCGTAGTCAAAGCCGTCGGCGCCGACGTCACCCGCTTCAAGCCGGGCGACGAAGTTTTTTACGCCGGCGAATTCACCCGCCCAGGATCCAACGCCGATTTCCAACTGGTCGATGAACGCATCACCGGCCGCAAGCCGAGCACGCTCAACTACGCGCAATCGGCCGCCCTGCCGTTGACGTCGATCACTGCGTGGGAAATTTTGTTCGACTGCTTCGGTTTGAAGCCGGCGGAGCAGATCAGCGCCGATCACAAAGACGGATCCGGCGATGCATTGCTCATCATCGGCGCTGCCGGTGGCGTCGGCTCGATCATGATTCAATTGGCGAAGAAGTTGACCGGGCTAACCGTCATTGCCACGGCGTCGCGACCCGACACCGAAGAATGGGTCAAGAAGATGGGGGCGGACCATGTCATCAACCACCGCAACCCGTTGAATAAAGAGATGGAAGAGCTGGGAATCACGCCGCGCTATGTTGCGTCGCTGACTCATACCGATCAGCACTTTGCAGCGATCGTTGACCTCATTCAGCCGCGCGGTCACCTAGCCTTGATCGACGATCCGCAGAACCTAGATATCAGCCCAATCAAACTTAAAGCGCTTTCGCTGAGTTGGGAGTTCATGTTCACGCGCCCGCTGTTTCAAACCGCCGACATGGATGTGCAGCATCAACTACTCAACCGCGTGGCTGATTTAGTTGATGCCGGCGAGCTGCAAACCACGATGAACCACCACGCCGGCGAAATGACTCTCGCCAATTTGCTTAACGCACACAAGCTGCAAGAAACCGGCACTGCCATTGGCAAGACGGTTCTTGAGCTTGCGTAATCGACCGGCTGCAGGCCTAGTGAATCCGCCAAGCGCCGGAGTTGCTGAGCTTGCAGCTATCTACGTCCAACGCTTGCAGGTACACAAACATGCCCAAGGTTCCCGGCGGCACGTTACTGGGGAAGGACAGGGTGCCGGTGGCGTCGGCGTTTTGCACGGTGACGACGTTGACCGGGTTGGATAGGTCGACGGTCATCAGGCCACAGGCGCCGGTGTTCATGTTGGTCGGGCCTTGGCCGGTGAGCGAGTAGGCGACGCCGACCGGCTTGCCGGCGGTGCAGTTGGAAACGGTGATCGTGGAAACACCACCTTCCTCGAGGTTGCTCACTTCCAGCAAAGGAGTAAACGGTAGTTCCACAGTGATGTTGCCGACCATTCCGCCGGCGAGGTGCGGCGCGCAGTGGTAATCAAACGAGGTTCCTTGCAAACCCAGATTCGCTGCGTGATCCAGCAGTGCCTGGTCAAACACAACTTGATAGGTGTTCGGCGGAGTCGTCGGCGCACCGGAATCAAAGACGCCGTGGAAGGACTTCACATCGTGGTAGCCGTTGACCCACACCCATAGCACGGTGTCGCCGAGCTCGATAGTCAACTCGTCAGGACTAAAACTATTGCCGCCGCCGGCCGGACCGACGGAAACCGTGTGGGTGGTTTGGGCCGACGCTATGCCGGCGGTGAGGACGAAAAGTAGCAGCGGGAGAATTTGGCGCATGGCGGGTCTAGGGGATTCGGAGGAATCCCCATTTGACCAATTGAGACGAATTCTCGCTAGGGGAAATGCGTCATCCTTTGCAACGCCACAGCAAACTTCCTTTGCCTACGGCATCGGCCTCAAGCGAATTTCCTCGAGGTTGGTGATCGAATTCACACCACCAAAGACCACGCCCTGCAGGAACGCAGGGCCGACGAAACCTGGGATGGCGTCGGCGCGGGCGATATAGACGCCGCTGGCGGGAACTCGGGCGTCGAGCACTTCAAAGGAATTGTGTTGGCTGATGCCGAGCGTGCCGAAGCGGGTGTGCCAGGTTCCTTCGAACTGCGAGCCGCCGATGGTGAACGCATCGCCGGGGAAGCCGGTGACGATTATTTGCACGCGGTAACCCTCGGAGCGGTGGATGGGGTCAACGCGCAGATCCGGAGCGGGAAGCAGCGGCGACGCAGAAGTCACCACACCCAGAGCCGGGTCGTCGGCGTTGTCGTAGATCATTGCGTCGATCGCAAGCGGGTCGGTGGTACCCCAATAAGTCGACGTCATGTCCAGCGGGTCGTTGCAGCGCTTCAAACGCACCGCAAAATCGGCGTGACCGGCGATGATGTTATGTCCACCTGCCGAACCATTCATGTCCAGCGCTACCAAATTGCCGGTGCCGCCGCGCTCATCGATGAACAATCCAGTTGTCGCATTCAAGAAACAGTTGTCGCGCAGCACTGCGTGAAGATCGGACGAACCGGTTGCAGCGTGTGGCGTTACGTACAAACCATAAGTCGCCGAACCGGAACCATCGCTGACGTTCCCGGTCATGTTGTAAGCGCCAGCGCCGTTGCCATAAAGCGAGAAACCGGAAGTATGCCACGGGCGGCTAATCGCGCGGTTGTCGATGAAGTCCACATCGTGGTGATTGGATTCGCCCATGAACCCAACATCGCAACCACTAGCACCGTTGCCGTTCAAAGTGTTCGGCCCAATCGCATTGCTGACGGTAAAGCCGACGTCGCAATTCAAAGCGTAATTGTCGATCATCGAAATCGAGCTGCTTTGTAGCGCTAAGAAACCGCGGCTTTCACAATCGCGCACCGTATTGCCGACGTCCACGCCGCCAACGGTGCCGGTGGATTGCACAAACACAATGCCGCCGCCGGTGTCGACGTCGATTCCGCAATCTTCGACGATCGAGTTCTCAATGCGTAAGTTGTTGGATTGGAAGGCCTGAATGCCATGCATGCCTTGATGCACAAACACATCATGCACAAAACCGTTGTCGGCTAAGTCAAAGCGAACCACCGAATCCAAACGGTCGCCGGTGCCGTTGCTCCAGCCGTCAATCCACATGTTGCTGATTTCAACATCGTTGGCGGTCACGGTGATCACATCCGCACCGACGTTGGGTCCGACCTCATCGCCAAACACGCGTGTACCAGTGTGAATCTCTTCGCCATTGCCGGAGCCTTGCAGAGTCAAGCTCTTGTGCACAACCACCGAGCCGATGTAATCGCCCAGTGCCACCGAAACCAACCCGCCAGGATCCACAGCATCGACGCCTTCCTGAATGGTCAAGAAATCGGCGCCGCCGGCAGAATCCACGTTCACCACGTCAATCACGGCGTTGCTGAAGTCCACCAAACCCAACGCTGGGTCATCCACTTGGTGGTAAATGCTGTTTTCAATCGAAGCAGCCGTGGCAACTCCCCACGAGTTGTAGCTGGCATCAATGTTGTTGTCGCAGTTGAGCAAACGCAGGTTCAAATTCGAAATCCCGCGGAAGGTGTTGTGATCGCCCAGTGCACCGCCGATGACCAAATCCACCAATTCATGCTTCGACGCACTGGTTTCCTGGAACACAATGCCGTTGGTCAAGTTCAAGAACTGATTGCGCTTGACGTGACCAATGATGGTGTTGGTTCCCCATGGCGACAAGTCGGTATTCGCCTTAATGCCATGTGCGTTGTAACCGGCTTGACCATCAATGAAGTTATCCTCAATGAAGCTATTCGCCGTCGAACCAAACAGGTTAAAGGCATAACCGCAATTGATAAACGTGTTGTGATGACTGGTCACGTCGGCATGCAAGCCGATCATTTGGTGACCTTGATCGCAATCGGTGATCAAGTTTTCATAAACCGCCGACGGACCCTGGCAGCCGTTGGTCAGCACACCCAAATCGCAGTTGCTGATGTCGTTCTGAAAAATATCACCAGTCGAACGGTTGTGGTTGACGATACCCAAGCTGCAGTGCACGACCTCATTGTTTTCAATGGTGCCGGTTCCATACCACAACATGATGCCGGTCGATTCCATCGGCATTGCTTTGGCGTTGCGCACGAAGTTATTGCGAATCAAATGGTCGCTTCCGGTCGACGCTGAAATTGCGCGCAACTCAAAATTTCGCGCGGTGCAGTTATCCACCGTCAGTCGATCCCACGGACCAGTCTCGTAATTCACGATCACGCCGTTGCGCGCATCCAAGTTCAACGGCAGGTTTGGATTATTGCCGTTGAAGGTCAAGTCGCGCAGCGTGACGTCGTCGGCTTCGATCATGCACAACTGCGTGGTCGTCGAAATCTGCGCGCCGACGCCACTGCCGGGGTTCGACGTCGCCGGGTAGATGGTGACCACATCGCCGGTCACCGCCTCGATGGTCACCGAAGTATGGACCACCAAGTCTTCTTCGTAAGTGCCACCCACAACCTGAATCAGGTCGCCGGGTGCGGACGAGTCAATCGCGGCTTGAATGGTGGTGAAATCACCGCCGCCGTTTGAATCTACAGTCCAGGTGCCCGCCAGCAGCGCCGGCGTCAAAATCGACAGGAATAAGTTCATTTCGCTGGCGAAGCAATCGCCGGGGAAGAGGGGACGTCGGCCGGTTGGCCGGAGGGGGTAGAGGTAATCGGGTAGTCGTCGCGGACCTCGTAGCTGCGGCGTTCTTGCAAGTAGCGCATTAACGCCTCAGGGGTCAGGTCGACGGCCGGAATGGGATGGATGGCGAGATCGTCGCGGGATGCGCCGGCAAATTGCACCGACGCCACAGACGACGTCATCGTCGGCGATTGCAGAATCGCCGGTTGGGCCACCGAATCGGCGGTGGCGTTCTCTTGGGCGTTGCTGACCGGCTCAGCCGCCTTTTCCCCATTGCCCTCAGGCGGACCTCCAGCCTCTAGACTTGTATTGGGCGCAAATTCCATCCAAGCGATGGCGACCACTGCGATTACGAGCACACCGAGAGCGGCTCTTCCCCATCGGCCAAATGGGGTTCCGGGTTGGTGTCTGCCGGGGGAGGGCATGAATTTTCAGGGGGAGGTGGGGAGTTCGGTTGCCTATCAAAAATTGCAACGTCCTAATAATGGTAGTAATTAATATGCCGATGTCAACTGAACCCTTTAGCCTGACGCGATGCTCAACCTGCTGCTTGTCCTGCTGCAATCCGGCCTAGAGGCGGAGTACCAATTCACAATCGCCGATTCGGCGCTCGCCGAAGTCGAAGCCGAGCTGAAGTTAACCGGTTTAGCCCAAAGCGACGGCGTCATCACACTGACGATGCCGCAAGGCTTTGCTTTTGCCCGCTTACCGGAGCCGCGGTTGGGCGGCGAGGTTGAGTTGGTTACTCCATTCGCAGGGATCGATGCGGACGGTAGGGCAGTGCCGCTCGAGAGTGATTCACCGGCAACTTTAAAACGGCTGTCCCCATATCGTTGGCAGCTGGATCCAGGAGAAAACGATCAGCTGCGCTTACGTTGGACGGTGCCGCTGGACCATCGCTCTCATCCGGAGGTTGCCGGCCGCGACGAATACGAGTACCCGTATTTGCGTTCCGACCACGGCATGTTGGTCATGGGCACGTTAGCGGTTTACGCCGACAACTTCGATCCCGACGCCATCCGCGTGCGTTTCCATGTCCCAGAGGATTGGCCGATTTATGCTCCTTGGCCGCAGCTCGAAGATGGCAGTTTTGCGCCGGGTGGCGTCGGGCAATTGACCGACGATTTAATCGCCATCGGCAATTGGAATGTGCATCAAGAAAAAGTGCGCGGTATGAATCTGACTTTGGCGTTTTCGCCGCAACAAGAGTTTTTGCGCGAAGAGGTCGTGCAACGAGTCGCACCCATCGTCGAAGCCGAATTGGAATTATTCGGCTGCACTCCTCAACCTGAGTATCTATTTCTATTCGGCGAACCGCAGGCTGGTGGTGCGGGAGGCTCGCCGAAATCGGCATCGATGACCCTGTTCGTCGACCCCAAGATTCCAGCGGACTATGCCACGTCGATGGTCTCGCATCTCATCGCGCATGAATTCCATCACACTTGGATGCGCGCGCGGTGCCAGCCACACGACGAGCTTCGTTTTGTCATCGAAGGCTTTACTGATTACTTCGCTTACTTAGTGCCGTGGCGACTGGGGCAAGCCAGCGATGAAAAAATCCTGCAAACCCTTCGCGGCAAATTTTTCGAAGCGGAAAAGGCGATGGAATCTCTAGGAATGACCCTGCAGGATGCCGGTGGAGACGCCTTTTTCCAAGGCCGTGACGCGTATAACGCGGTTTATGCAGGCGGCTTATTGATGGCGCTTTGGATGGATTTAGGTTTGCGCCAAGCCGGCACTTCCTGCGAGCAACTCTTGCGCGACTTCTACGAAGATCCGCGCTGGCACGACGGGACGCGGCCAAGCGCAACAGACTTTTGGCAGTTGGTTGCCAAGCTCGGCGGCGAAAAAATGGCTGAGGTCGGCAAAGAGTTGGCCACTACCAAGGGCTTTGATCAGTGGCAGGCCGCATTTGCGCGCTATGGCGTTGTGGTAAACCGATCCGATCAGGGGCGTTACTCCTTGCACCCGTCGATTTTGCCGCAATTAGGAACCATGCCGCTGGACTTAGCAGCGCCGCCCCGCGCGGCAAATTCGCTGCGAGTCATGCAGTTCAACATTTGGCAGGAGGGCACCAGCGTAGAAGACGGTTTCGACAAAATTGCCGACGTCATCGCAGCCTCCGACGCGGATTTGATCGCCTTGAGCGAAGTGCGCAATTACAACGATCAAGATCTGCATCAGCGATTGATTGAAGCATTGCGTCAGCGCGGTCTGACTTATTACGCCCACTACGCCGGCGGTGACGTCGGTTTGTTGAGTCGGTGGCCGATTCAAAAAGCCGAGCCGGTGGCCGACGAAACCGCCAGCGATCATGGCTCGGTGATGGCTTTTCATATTCAACATCCGGCGGGCAAGCTAATCGTTTGTTCGGCGCATTTGGATTACTTGAATTACGCCACTTATTTGCCGCGCGGCTACGACGGCAATAACTTCAAAATGATCGATCCCGACGGCGATGGCAATCCCAATCCGGTTACCGATCTAAAAACTATCCATGCGATGGATGCCGCCTCTCAGCGCGATGAATCCATCCAAAGTTTTCTGCGCTACGCCGCCAAACATAAAAAGCACGACGTCATCTTGATCGGCGACTTCAACGAGTGTTCTCACCTCGACTGGACTGCAGCGACCAAAGATCTCTACGATCACAATGGGGTCGTCATCGAGTGGCAAAACAGCAAAAGTCTCGAGAAGGCCGGATTCGTCGATAGTTGGCGCGCACTTTATCCCAATCCCGTCACCCATCCCGGCGCAACATGGCCGTCGCCGGCTTTTGGTCGCGGGCCGACTACTTGGACTCCAAAGGCGGATGAACGCGACCGCATCGATTTTGTTTACAGCAACCAGCGTCGCATCAAGCCAACCAACGCGTGGATCGTCGGCCCGCAAAGCTATTGGCTGACGGATCGCGAGCAACCATGCACGACGTCGGACCCGTTTGCTTTAACCGACCACCCGTGGCCTAGCGATCACAAAGGCATTCTGGTCGACTTCAAATGGAACAAAAAAACGCCCTAAGCCTGGACTAGGTTGCGAATTCGCTCCATGCCGGTCTGCAGTTCTTCCATGCTCGGGCCGAAACTCAGGCGCACGTAATTCTGCATTCGTGATGGCAGGTGGCTGCGCCGCTGACCCGGGTTGACGTCGAAAAATCGGCCGGGAACGGTGATCACTTTCTGCTCCAGGGCGGCGTGGAAGAAGTCCATGCAGTTCTGCAACTCGGGCTTCAGCTTTTCCAGCGAGGCGAAGCAATAAAAACCGCCATTGGGTTCGAAGTCGAGCACAAAGCCCAGCTCACGCATACGTTGAATCATGAAGGCGCGCTTGCGGCCGAACTCATCCTGAATCGAGCGCGCTTCCGATTCCGCCACCTCGGGCTTCAGCAACGGAATGGCCGCTTCCTGAATCGGGTGCGGCGCACCGCCATCCAAAAACGAACCCGCCGACGCAATCCCTTCGATCACCGACGCCGGTCCCAAAGTCCAACTCAATCGCAAGCCTGGATAACGCCAGTTTTTGGTCAAGCCATCCACGACCAACACCGCATCTTCGTCGACATCATTCACGAACTCCGCTGCGCTAATCGCACTGCCGGCTTCATGGTCGTCGGCGTAAACATAGTGCGAATAAAACTCGTCGAAGATCATCGCGCAACCCAATTCACGCGACAGCTCTACCCAACTTGCCAACTCGTCGCCGCGCACCAAATCGCCGGTGGGGTTGCACGGATTCGACAGCAGCAAACCGCCCAAACCACGGCCGACAATCTCCTGCCCCAACTTCTCCGCCGACGGCAGACGTCCGCCTGGGCTCAAAATGGGAATAGGAATGAAGTCGCGGAACAATTCCAGCAACTCTTCATACGCAGTGTAATCGGGCAAAAAGTGACCGAGGTGTATGCGGTCCAACGCCGCAGCAATGCGCGTTAACCCAGCACGTCCACCCGCCGAAATGGCGACGTTCTCGGCTCGATACTGACTGCTTTTCCCGCGCCGATAACGATGGTTATAAAGATCCGCCACCGCCTGACGCAACCGCGTCAATCCGGCAACAGGCGCATACTCACGCGCATTCACCGCAATCGGAATCGACTCCAATCGCTGCGGCGAACCGGGTAACACACCAGTTTCCGGAGCGCCCTGGCCAAGGTTGACCCAATCACGATCGCCGGCGGTAAAGCCGCGCGCCGCCGCCTTCTCCATCACGTAAATCACACCGGTACGTGGCACCGCGCCAAAGCTGCGCGGTAGAGATGGAGGACGTTGTTGGTTCATGGCCGAACGGGCGTTCCAGTGGCGGCGATGCGATTGGTCGCCGCTACTAACTGCTGAGTGATTCCCGGCTCATACGACGAATGGCCGGCGTCGGGCACGATTTCGCAATCCAGTTGCGGCCACGCGCGGCGCAAATCGTCGAGGTTCTTGACCGGGCAGACGAGATCGTAACGACCGTGCACGGCGAAGGCGGGGATATTCGCCAAAGTCGGCGCTTGATCCAGCAGCAGGGTGTCGGGCTGGAAGCCGGCGTTGCGGAAAAAGTGCGCTTCGAGGCGGGCCAAATTCCACGCCATCGCATCGTTGGAAAAGGCGCTGGCGTAATCGGGATTGGGCTGCAGAGTGCAACAACTGCCTTCGTAAATGCTCCAAGCGCGCGCCGCCGCCAAAGCCGCAGCTTGATCTTCGCCGTTCAAAATTCGCCAATAGCCTTCCAGCAAGTCATCGCGCAATTCCTCAGGCAACTGCTCGGAAAACGGTCGCCAGATCTCGGGCTGAATCTCGCCCATTTCGTAAAGCCACCAATGGATCTCCTTCTTTCGCAGCAGCCATATGCCGCGCAGCACCAAGCTCAACACACGGTCCGGATGAGTTTGCGCATACAACAGCGCCAACGTACTTCCCCACGAACCACCGAAAACATGCCAGCGATCGATGCCAAGTTCTTCGCGCAAGCGCTCAATGTCTTCGACCAAAAAGAACGGATCGTTGCGCGTCAACTCTCCGGCGGGCGTCGACTTACCACTTCCGCGCTGATCGAACAGAACAGTACGGAAGGCGTCGGCGCGAAAGAAGCGACGGTCGTTGGGACCAATGCCGGCACCTGGGCCACCGTGAAGAAAGACGATGGGGATGCCGTCGGGATTGCCGCACTCCTCCCAGTACAGAGTGTGCAGATCATCTACGTTAAGCATTCCGGTGCGGAACGGCTCGGTGGGGGGATACAAGTGGTGGTTCAAGGCGGTCCGAGTCTAGCAACCCCCGGTCCGCCCAAACTCAACCAGCTAACAAGCCACAGCGGTGCCGTTGTCCTAGGAATCGTCGATGCGATCCACTTCCTGCGTGTATTCCTGACCTTCGCGCGGATGCAAAAGACGTGCGTCGCCGCCGTCCGAGTCGCGCGCAAAATCAGGTGCCATACCCTTGTGGTAGCTCACCTTATTGAAGCGCATACCAAAGACCCGTCGATGCACAATCTCGCCGACGGTGTGAAAACCGAGGCGGTTGTGCAGGCGAATCGAGCGCTTGTCTTTTTTGCGTACCGTAGCGTAGATGCGCTCAAAACCCTCGGCTCGGCGCAACTTGTTTGCCGAATTGGTGCCGAGGATGCCGATCATCAAGCCGCGAAACTCGGGATCTACCCAGCCGTCGAATTGCAAAATATCGCGACCAGGTTGGATGGAAAGGCGGTAGCCATAAAGCGGATCTTTTAAGTCGTAGGACGCATGCACCATGTAGCACCACGGCGGACCGTCTTCCTTCATGCGGACCACTAAGTCCACTTCGGGATGGTCTACAAAAGTATGCAGCACCTTGACCTTGGAATCGGGGAACAGCTCGCGAAAGCGTTCCACCTGTTCATGACTAGCGTGATCAATGACGAAAGTCTCGTCTTCCTTAACAGGAGAATGCCGCCCCTTGGGCAAGGGCGTGTCGGGCAAACTCAGGTCCCGACAGACAATCCAGAAATCGACGCGTTTAAACCACCGTCCCAGTGTACCGCGCCACGCATCGCCGAGGCGGTGGCGGAGTGCAGGAGGAATGATTTTTTGGACAGGAATCATTTTTGGGGGTGATATGAGTATTACGCGCCAGCCCCGCCGGGTTATGCCAAAAACCGTCTTTGTATGTAAAGCTTTGTATCGCTATCGGCGATTCTTAACGATAAACCCAAGGAATTCGCCAGAAGCGTGTCGAACCGGCGGTTTAGTCGTCGATTGCGGGCAATTCGATGACGATTCGTGCGCCGCCTAATTCGTCGTCTTCCTGCACCCGCACGCGGCCGTTGTGAGCGAGCACGATCCGTTCGACGATGGCCAGACCCAAGCCATTGTGATTGCTACTTCGTTCCAGCTGCACAAAAGGTTGCAGCACACGGTCGCGCTTGGATTCGGGTATCCCAGGGCCGTCGTCGGCAACGGCGATGGAGACGTGATCCTTTTCTGCTGCGAGTTGCACGCGGATTTTTGACCCGGCGAAGCGCAACGCGTTGGCCAATAAGTTGTCGAGTACACGGCTGAGCTCGCGCGAATTGCCGGCTACCGGGGGCAGCGGTCGCGTGGGTTGTTCGACCGAAATCGGTTTTCCTTGCTCGGCGGCTAGGTTGAAGCGTTCGACCACGTGGCCGACCAAAAGTTGGAGGTCAATGGGTTCTCCATCGACCTTGCGCTGATCCTTGTCGGCCAAGCGAGTGTACTGGAGAATCTCTTCGACCAAATTGTCGAGTTGTTGAATGGCGGCGTCGAGCTTGGTGGAAACACGCAACCGTTCTTGCGCGTCGGCTTCTTCATCGTTGAGGATCTCCAAGCCAAAACGCAAGCGCGCCAGCGGCGTGCGCAACTCGTGGGAAACGTCTTGCAGCAGCTGGCGGTGGGAGAGCATCAGCTGCTCGATGCGTGCAGTCATTTGGTTGAACGCGTGCACCACGTCGGGCGAATGCGGTACCGCGCTGGTCGAAATGCGCGCGCCGTAATGTCCGTCGGCAACCTGCTGCGCGGCACCTGCCAGTACTTTGCTTTGGCGCGAAAGCGGACGGACCAGTAAGCGCACCAACATGAAACCGCCGACGAAAAGAATGACGAGCGAGATCAGTAGACCCTCGCGGCCGTAAGTTTCGAGTTTGGGCAGCGGGCCGTAGCGAAGCACGCGGTCGTCGTCGAAGCGCAGATAAGAAATCAGTCGATCTTGATCGTTGAGATCGCACAGTGCCTGGTCGAATTCCAGATAGCCATCCAGCCACGGCGGCACTCCGTCGTCGCCGCTTAAGTAAAGCAATTCGAGTGGGAATGGGAATTCCCGTTGCAGGCGGATGATCTCGAGCGACGGCTCGTCGGATTCCATCAGCGTGGCGCGCGCTAAACGCAGCGGGCCGGTGAAGGTGTCCTCTAACCGTTTTTGGTTGTCCTCCCAATGCAGAATCTTGGTGACTTCGGGCACCAGCAGCCCCAGCCCTAACAGGATTAGGAGCAGCAAGTAGACCCGAGTCAGTAGGCGGATCATGATGATTGGAGGATGGGGGAGAGCGCGACGTTTACGACGCCGCCAACAAGTAGCCGACCCCGCGCACCGATTTAATCAGTGTGGGGCTGCTGGGGTGTTCTTCGATTTTGGAACGCAAGCGCGACACGCGCAGATCGATGGAGCGGTCCAGGCCGTCGTACTTAACGCCGCGCAATTCTTCGTACAGCTCGGCGCGGCTGACGATTTCGCCGGCGCGACTGGCAAGGTATTCGAGCAGATCGAATTCCGACGACGTCAGGTTGAGCATTTCACCTTTGTAGTGCGCTTCACGGCGGCCGGCGTGCACGGCAAGATCGCCGACGTTGACCTGATTGGTGTTGCCGGCGGCGGCAGTTTGCGTTGCGCGGCGCAAGAGGGCGCGCATGTGAGCAAGAAGGACGCGCGGTTTGACCGGCTTGGCGAGGAAGTCATCGGCGCCGATCTCCAGGCATGCAACTTCGTCGACTTCATCCCCTTGGGCAGTGACGACGAGAATGAAACCGTTGTAAGTTTCGCGCACCTGCTTGCAAACCTCGAAGCCATCCAAGCCGGGCAGGCCGAGGTCGAGGATGACAAGCAGTGGGTTTTCATCGGCAATGCGCTCTACCGCGCGGTCGCCGCGGGCTTCGATGCGCACGTCGAAACCGTGGGTTGCGAGATAGTTCTGCACCATTTCGGCCAGAACTTCGTCATCTTCGACTAGCAGGATAGGGCGATCCAAACTCATTCCACTCCATGTTGCCAGCCGCGACGGCGAAGGGCCACGCTAGCTTTGCAACCTTATGTCTCACAGTGTAACCCGTGAGTGGCTGAGCTGGATGCCGCGCTGTTTCAGGTGGTTGCGGATTTGTTCGAACAGTCCTGGCTGCGCGCCGACGATTTCGCCCGGGCTAATGCCGGGTTTTCGCCAGGTGCCGTCGAGGATGGCTTCGGCCATTGCCGTGCAGGTGTAGCCGGTGGTGCGGGCCATCGATGATGTGCCGGTGGCGGCGTCGGTGTAATCGATGAGGTCCCAAACGTGGCGGACTTGCTCGCCGTTTTCTTCGCCTTCGACGGTGACGCGCATCACGGTTAACTCCGGATCATTGGGCTGGAGCTTCCATTGATCGAACAAAATCGCAGATGTGAACTGGCGCGGTGCGATGGTTTGGCCTTGCACCGTAAGTGGCTCGTCGGACAGGAAACCGGCTTCTCGCAACGCCAGCATCAAATCGCGGTGGCCTGGGTAACGCATGGTTTTTTCGACCATGTCCGGAATGTGCGGCATGGTGCGAATCAGCGAGCGCAAGCCGTCGGTGTTGAAGGCCTCCAGCGTGCCGATGCCGTCGAATTGCACGTATTCGGGTTCGCTGAGCGCCGGCATGACGACTTCACGGCCGTTCTCGACCATGCGCGCCGGGCGCAGGTATTCCTCGACCACGTCGGCGGGGGAGAATGGTGCTTTGTATTCGAACGGAAAGTTGCGCTGGACGGGGAGGCCGCCAACTAGGCATTCGAAACGCGAGGTTTTCATCTGCGCGTCGTGGTAGCCGAGGATCAGATTGTCGAGCCCCGGCGCAACACCGATGTCGGTGACGACGGTGACTCCTTTTTCGCGCGCCAGTTCATCCAGGTCCAGCGCTTCTTCGGGGAAAAATGAGATATCGGCGACGTTTTTGCCGGCCTCAATCAGAGTGCGCAGCGTGGCGAAACCCAGGTCGCCGGGAACCGCGCAGACGACCAAATCCATGTCGGCGACCGCCGCAGTGACGGCGTCGGCGTCGGTGCAATCGAGAGTGTGGCTGGTGATCGAGGGCAGGCCGTCGAACTGAGCCAGCGGCCGGTCCGAATAATCGGTGGCGACGACGTCATGCCGTTCGGCGAGGTCGCGGACCATTGCACTGCCGACCATTCCGGCACCGAGGACGAGGATCTTTGCCATGGCGGGAGTTTAGCGGCAGAATGCACAAATGCTCCCTCCAATCCTGCTGACCCTTTGCGCGATTTTCCCCCAGCAGACGGCGGATTATCCGATCCAGCCGGTACCGTTCCACCAGGTCAAAATCGAAGGCGGCTTCTGGGGCCCGCGGCTGGAAACCAATCGCGACGTCACGTTGTGGGCAAACTTTGCCAAGTGCGACGAGACCGGTCGAATTCGTAATTTCTCCGAGGCTGGAGCGCGGCTGCGTGGCAAGGAGGCCGGTGAGTTTGAAGGGATTTACTTCAACGATTCCGATGTGTTCAAAGTGATCGAGGGCGCGTCGTTCACCTTGGCGCAGGGCTACGACGAAAAGATCGATCAGAAGCTGGATGAAATCATCGCCGCGATCGCGTCGGCGCAGGAGGAGGATGGCTATTTGTACACCGCGCGCACATGTGGCGATGTGGATTACACGTATCCGGGGATCGAGGGTCGTTGGGCGCATTTAGCCCATGGTCATGAGCTGTATAACGTCGGCCACATGTATGAAGCGGCGGTCGCGCATTTTCAGGCGACGGGTAAGCGCTCTTTGTTGGATGTTGCGTTAAAGAACGCCGACCTGATCGTGCGCACCTTTGGTGACGGTGAGGGGCAGATCTATGACACGCCGGGGCATGAAGAGATTGAGATCGGTTTGGTCAAGCTGTACCGGTTGACCGGCGAGCGCAAGTATTTGGATCAAGCGCAATTCTTTTTGGAATCGCGCGGCCAGAAGGATAAGCGCGAAAAGTTGTATGGCGAGTATGTGCAAGATCACTTGCCGGTGTTGCAGCAAACCAAAGCCGTCGGCCATGCGGTGCGCGCCGGTTATTTGTATTCCGGCATGGCCGACGTAGCCGCATTGACGGGCAACCAGGAATACATCGATGTGCTCGACAAACTGTGGAATGACGTGGTTTCGAGCAAGATTTACATCACTGGCGGCATTGGCGCCCGACGCAGCGGCGAAGCTTTTGGTGCTCCTTATGAGCTCCCCAACAAAACCGCCTACAACGAAACTTGCGCCGCCATTGCCAACGCAATGTGGAACCACCGCATGTTCCTGCTGCACGGCGACGCCAAATATTTGGATGTGCTCGAACGCATTCTCTACAACGGCTTCCTCTCCGGCGTTTCCTTAGAAGGCGACAAATTCTTCTACCCAAACCCACTCGAATCCGACGGCAAATACGCCTTCAATCAAGGCTCCACCGAACGCAAAGGCTGGTTCAACTGCTCCTGCTGCCCGGTCAACATCGTGCGCTTCATGCCATCGATCGCCGGAATGATTTACGCCACGCAAGACGACACCTGCTTCGTCAATCTTTATATCAATGGCAAAGCGGAGCTCGAACTATCAAAGCAAAAGGTCGAAATTGAGCAAATCACCGACTACCCGTGGAAGGGTGAAATTCGTATTGATGTGGATCCTGAGTATGCAGCCGAATTTGAAATGCGCTTCAGGGTCCCGTCATGGACGGGTGAGGATCTATTTCCCAGCAATCTTTACGCTTATCAATCGCCGCGCAAACCGGTGTTCAGAGTGGAGGTTAATTATGAAGATGTTCTTGCCGAGATTGAGAACGGTTTTGTTTCCATTAGGCGAATTTGGGAACCCGGGGATAAGGTTCGGGTCTATTTTCTCATGCGTCAACTGCGCGTGGTTAGCTCGGAAAAAGTAGGGACGAATAAGGGCCATTTCGCAATGCAGCGCGGCCCATTGGTCTTTTGCATAGAGGAGGTTGATAACGGCAATCTACAAGATCTTGCAGTCCCACCTAACCCTCCCCGGCACGGAAGGATTAGACCTGATTTCGACTATGGGTATCGCCCCGAGAAGCTAAACGGCATCATTGAGCTTGGCGGTGAAATGGCTCGCCATCAACCAGGAGGCAGAGGGAAGCCCTTGAAGAGCAACCTTATCGCCATTCCGTATTTCGCCTGGGGGAATCGCGGCCCGAATCAAATGAAGGTTTGGATGCCGGAAAGTTTGGAAAACGTGCCCAAGCCTCCAATCGAAGGGTTGTTTTCCGCTTACACTTCTCACTGCTATTCCAATGACTCTGTTCGAGCGATTCAAGATGGGAATATTCCGAAGAGTTCATCCGATCATTCGATTCCTAGATTGACTTGGTGGGACCATAAAGGGACCATAGAATGGGTGGAATATCAGTTCTCGCGGCCTCGTATCGTGACTGCTAGCGAAGTTTATTGGTTCGATGATGAAGGAAAAGGCGGATGTCGTATTCCTAAGTCGTGGAATATGTTTTATCGCGATGGCGTGGAATGGGTGCCCGTTCCAGTTCCGATTAAAGGACCACTGCCGGTTAGCGTAACATCCTTTCTGTAAATTCCCTCGTCCCTGCAACCGCCCTGTCT
>CAYFOM010000033.1:0-54180 GCA_964344765.1 uncultured Planctomycetales bacterium
GAACTAGACTGAATATGCGCAATTCGAACTGGCCCGGCTACGGGGTGCAGATCACTTCCATATCCTCCATTTGGTCGATTTTTGACTTGGCATGAATGGCCGCAACATATGCCGCAGCACGTTCAAGAGTCATTGGCTTGGCTCCATAAGCCAAACCAATTACACGATGACGAATCGCCAAGTCTTCCGGCTCGTCATCGGTTTCCGCGTTTGAATCCTCCCCGGGAACGCCGCGCTCTTCGCTAAGGAAAACCAAGTACATCTCTCCTTGGTCAAACTCGGCACTGCGTGGACATCCCATTCCGCTTGGGAAAAAGGGCGTCAACGTCGACGCGCTCCATTCACCCAAGATCACCTCTTGCAACTTGATTTCGACTTCCGAAATCTGGCACCAGTAGTCAGCGGTGTGGTCTTCTGGCCATGGCCGAATAACAGCGGTCGGGCCGGCGACTCCTTGCACGATTAAATCGGAGCCATCGATCAACCCGCGCAACGAGATCGGATCGATTGGGTAAGTGCCGGATTCTGAGTGAGACCCGGCGCCTAAAAAGAGTAAGAGCAGAGCAAACCACATTGGGGGGCTTGCTCTGCTCTAGCAGGCGGACGGTGATGGGTTACTGAACCGTGCGCACAATCACATTGCTGACGTGATCCATCTCGGTCGCTTGCGCCCAGACTTGAACGCCAATCAAGCTATTCGGCACCTGCGCGGTGAACGAAGCTTCACCTTGAGCGTCGACCGAAAGCGCGGTCAGCAGTTGCGGTGCGGTCAGGTCCAGCACCACGTTCAACGCCGGCACCGAGGTGCTGCCCAAACCGTTCAGCGAGTAAGTCAACCACGCAGTACCGGTTGGCGTCGCGCCGGTGATGGCCAAAGTAGTCGGTGAGCCGGCTTCGACGAAGACCGAAGTATCGAGTGCCATTCCCGCCGGAACGATTTTGTAAACCGTACCGTTGCCGCTGATCACGTAAACCTCGCCGGCGCCGTCTTGGCCAAAGGAGGTAATGTTCGGCACCGTGCCGAATTCGGTGGAGTGATCCATTTCATCGGTCACGCTGCCGTTGAAACGCAACGACCACACCTGACCGCTGCAGTAATCGCCGTAGAAGTAACGCCCCTGCATCGTCGCCATGCGCTCGCCGCGGTAAACATAACCACCGGTGATCGAACAGCGGAACGGGTTGCCGCCGTGGGTGTATTCATGAATCGGATCGGTCAAACCACCCGGATCGCAGTTCGTCGACGGGTTGTAGCAATCGTTTCCTTCCTTCAATCGCCAACCATAATTCAAACCACCTGCACCGGCTGGTTCAAAATCGATCTCCTCCAAGATGTTCTGGCCGACGTCGCCAATCCAGCAATCGCCGGTGAGAGTGTCGAAGCTAAAGCGCCACGGGTTGCGCAAACCCAGCGACCAAATTTCCTCGAGCGCACCGGGGTCGCCTACAAAAGGATTGTCGGCAGGAATGGTGTACGGCAATCCGTTGTCGATATCCAAACGCAACATCTTGCCGTGGAAGTTCTGCGGGTTTTGCGCGCGGTTGGATGGATCACCAGCCGCGCCGCCATCGCCCATGCCGATGTACAAATAACCATCCGCACCAAATGCGATGCAGCCGCCGTTGTGATTGGAGAACGGTTGGTTCTTCGACAGAATGTTGACCTGCGAGCTGAAATCGGCGACGTCGGGGTTGGCGCTGACGGTGAATCGATCGACTCGCGTATTGCCCGACGTATTGGTGTAGTTGATGAAGAAATAGCCGTTGCTGTCGTAATCCGGATGGAAAGCCAGCCCCAACAAACCGCGTTCGCCATTGGCACCGGTCAGCGAGGTGGCGTCCAAAAACGGCGTCGGCAAGATGGCGCCATCGCGCAGGATTTTGATCAACCCGTCTTGCTCGACGATGAACAAGCGCTCGATGTCACCCGGCGGCGAAATGGCCAGCAGCGGAGCCGCAAGCCCGCTGGCGACGGGTTCGAGATCTAGATTGCGCTGGGAGGTGGCGTCGGCGCTCAGGCAGGCTGCGGCGAACACCGCGGCGATTGAAGTAAGTGTTTGACGGGCTTTCATTTTGGGGATCGAGGGGATTCCAAACTACCAGAGAATCCGTTCTCATAGGCCAAGCTAGGCCGATTTCCCCGCCCCCATCCGCACGCCGGGCGCCAGCAGGATCAAAAACGCCAGGTGGTACCACACCGGCATCAGCGTCCAAACGCTGCCTTGCACCGAAATGCCGGTGGCGATCAGCAGGCCCGACAGCACCACCCACGCTTTGCGATTTCCGGTGGCCAGCCAGCGCAGCATCAGGCCGGCGCAAATCGAGCAAATGATGCTCAGCGCAAGGAAGCTCATCAGCACGCCGGTGTCTTCGACGGCTTGACCGGCTTCGACCATTTTGGTGGCGTCGGCGAACAGCAGCGCGCCGGAGCCTAGCCAAATTGCGGTCCACACGGCGTAGCCGAGAACCACTGCAAGTAGAGGATTTTTCATGATTTAGACCGGCCAGTTTTCACTGCGGCATTTTTTCGGGGAGATGGGTTCCATCAGCTTGAACACGCGGTAAAGAATGCGAATGCCCAGACTGGGTTTGCCGGTTTCGATCACCGACTTCAGCACCTTGGTAATCATGCCGCCACCTTGCTCCATCTGCTTCGCGGTCTTGGTGCCCTGCGGTACGTTCGACACGGTCAGCGTGAATTGAGTTGCGCCGCCGACGTCTTCCAAATCGTAGGCGACGACGCATTCCGGGTCGTTGAGATGGGTGAATTGGAAGGTGTGGACAAAGCGCCGCGGCGGCTCGCATTCGAGGATTTCGCCGACAACGCCGGTGTATTTGCCGTTGCCGGTGCGCATCGCCAAACGCGCGCCGGCTTTGAGTTCGCGCACGTGCATTTGGTTGTTGAAGAACGCTGGAATCGGTTGGTCGGTGCGCGTGATTTCGTGCCAGACGTCGTCGATGGCGCCTTGGATCAGCACTTGGAAGACTAGGTCGTCGGAGGGATTGGACATGGTGTGGCGGGGATGAGGTCTGGCCTATGGGTTGGGCGCGGCGTCGTGGGAACGAGTCAGGCTTTTTTGTTTTGCCGAACGTCGGCGCGGGCTTCGACGCGCTGCTGCAGATCGGCGATGCGGCCGGACCAAAACGAACTGTATTCGTCGGTCCAGCGGTCGTAGATCAGCTGAATCGGCATCGGGTTGAAGTACAGGCGGCGGCTGCGGCCGTCTTTTTGACTGAGTACCAACTGCGCTTCTTCCAACCGCGCCAGGTGTTTGATCGTGGCGATGCGGCTGAAATCAAAGTGCGACGCCAACCCCTGCACCGTCATGCCCGGCGCCTGCTTCAGCAGATCGAGCATGCGCCGCCGCGCACGATGGGCGAGGGCGTGGAAGACCAGGTCCTCGGAGGTGAGGACGTCTTCGGCTGGACTGGGGTTGGCGACCATTGGTAACCAAAAGGTTACCTGAAATCCTGAGAGTGCGCAACCCACTTATTTCTTAGGAGGATCCTGCTTGGCGGGAGGAGTGAACCCCCACTTCCTGTAGTAGGATGAAAATCGATGGCAGATTCTTGGACCCTCGTTTACGCCGGCAATTACTCAAGCGTGCTCGCCAATCAGGCCACTTTGGAGGCTAGCGGGATTGAGACTTACATTCCTGATAGCACAACCAAGGTGGTTGACCCAGTGATCACTGGCGGCGCCTGTCTCGACGCCGAACTGCACGTGCACACATCAGATGTCGATCAAGCGGCTGGAATCTTGAATACTCGGATCGAAAACCCAGAGCGTGGGCCCACCACTGCTGAATTCATCCAATCGGATCCCGTGACCCGAAACGTGCTGATCGGCTTCGGCTTGATTATCGCGGCAGTCGTCCTATTTCTTGTCATCGCCGAGTTAGCCGGTTTCGGAATGTACTCCGGAGCGGGCTAAACCTCCCCTCACCCCTCCCCACGACGATGAAGTACTCCCTCGAACTCGAACTCAATCTGCCGCGCGAACGCGTGATTGAACTATTCGACAACCCGGACAACATGAAGGAGTGGCAGCCGGATTTGGTGAGTTACGAGCACCTCAGCGGCGAGTCGGGTCAGGTCGGCGCGAAGGCGAAGCTGGTTTACAAAATGGGCAAGCGCGAGATCGAAATGATCGAGTCGGTCACCCACCGCAACTTGCCGGATGAATTTTTCGGCACTTATGAAGCCAAGGGCTGCTGGAACTACATCGAAAATCGTTTCACCGAAATCGATGCCAACACCACGCATTGGGATTTTTACACTGAATTCAAACTCAGCGGTTTTATGAAGATCATGGGCTGGATTTTGCCGGGTAGCTTCAAAAAGCAATCCTTCAAATTCATGAAGATGTTCAAGGAGTTCGCCGAGCAGGCTTAACTCCGCGCCGCGGCTAAAATTTGCCGATGTTGATCCGCGACTACCGCTCCGATGATGCGCGTGCGCTGACCGATATTTTCTACGACAGCATTCACCAAGTCGCGACCGAGTACTACACGCCGGAGCAAGTCCAGGCGTGGGCACCGTTGCCAAAGGATTACGACGGCTGGCAGCAGCGCTTGGATGGCAAACCGCCGTTTGTGGCGGAGATCGATGGCGTGATCGTTGGATTCGTCACGCTGGAAAATGATGGCCATATCGATTGGACCTACACTCACCCCGGTTATCAACGGCGCGGCGTTGCCGGCCAGCTTTATCAACACTTGGAACACGCCGCTATCAAGCAAGGAATCTCGCGGCTGTACGTCGAGGCGTCGTTTTTAGCACGACCGTTTTTCGAACGGCGCGGCTTCACGATCATCCAGCAAAACGATACCAAGCGCGACGGCCAAGTCCTGACGAATTGGTCGATGGAGAAGAGAATTAAGGCTTAAAGCGCTTCTTGCGTCCACCCGGCTTACTTCCGCGCTTACCACCTTGCGGCCCACCGCGCCGTCCGCCTTTTTGGAATCGCTCGCGCTGCCGCGGTGCATGCTGGCGCTTTTTGAAGTCGCCCTTTTTCACATCCACTCGCGTGATTCGCAGCTTGCGGCCGCAGACGATCACGCGCTTCAACAACTGAAACACCTCGGGCGGCATGCCTTCGGGCAGGTCCACCAGCGTGTACTCGTTGAAGATATTGACGCGCCCAATGTGCTGATTTTCCAACCCCGCCTCGTTGGCAATGGCACCCACAATATTGCCCGCTTTGACGCCATGCATATGCCCCACTTCAATCTGGAAGCGGTCCATGCCCGGCGGCAACGGATCCTGTTTTTTGTACTCCTTGCCCTGGTTCTTACCGCCAGCCGGCCCCGGCGTTTCGCCCTCGAGCAGCAACGGCGTATCACCTTGCAGCAAACTCGCCAACGCCGACGCAATCTCCACCGCAGGTACATCGTGCTCGCGCTGGTACGACTCAATCAGCTTCGGGAACAAACCAAGGTTGTCCTTGCTCAACTCATCGCTAATGCGCTGCTTGAAGTTGGCAATGCGCCGATCGTTGATTGCCTCGGTGGTCGGCATCTCGAACATCTCGATCGGCTTGCGCGTTGCCCGCTCAATCGCTTTCAACATGCGGCGCTCGCGCGGCGTGACGAACAAAATCGCATCGCCCTCACGGCCGGCGCGGCCGGTGCGACCGATGCGGTGCACGTAGGCTTCGGTGTCGTACGGAATGTCGAAGTTGACGACGTGGCTGACACGCTCGACGTCCAATCCGCGGGCAGCGACATCGGTGGCGACCAAAATGTCCAACTGGCCAGCCTTCAAACGCTTGACCGTGCGCTCGCGCTGCGCCTGCGGCATATCGCCATTTAGCGCTGACGTCGGAAAACCGCGCGCTTCCAGCCTTTCCGCCAGTTCCACCGTCGCGTGCTTGGTGCGCACGAAGATGATCATCGCATCAAATGGCTCGGCTTCGAGGATGCGAGTCAGCACATCCAACTTATGCACATGACTGACCGGCCAAAAACGCTGACGAATGGTGTCGGCGGTGGTGGTTTTGACCTGGATTTGAACCACCGTCGGGTCGTTCAAATACTTCTCGGCGATGCGCTGAATGCGCGGCGGCATGGTCGCCGAAAACAGTGCGGTCTGACGTGACTCCGGCGTCTGCTCGAGAATCCATTCGACGTCGTCGATGAATCCCATGCGCAGCATTTCATCGGCCTCGTCCAACACCAAAGTCTTTAGCTGATCCAGCTGCAAGGTGCCGCGGCGCATGTGGTCCATGACCCGCCCCGGCGTGCCGACCACGACTTGCGGTACGCGCTTCAGCGCGCGAATCTGCGGTCGGAAATCCTGGCCGCCGTAAATCGGCAGCACGTGGAAGCCTTTGATGAACTTGCCGTACTTCTGGAAGGCTTCGGCAACCTGAATGGCCAGCTCGCGCGTCGGCGTCAGCACCAACACCTGCGGCGCGGTGGCGTCGGCGTCGAGTTGGTCGAGCAGCGGCAACGCAAAGGCTGCCGTCTTGCCGGTGCCGGTCTGCGCCTGCCCGAGCACGTCTCTGCGCTCCATCATCAAAGGGATGATCTGCGCCTGGATCGGCGACGGACTTTCGTAGCCCACCTCCGCCAATGCCTTCATCAAGGGCTCGCCAAGCCCCATCTGATCGAATTCTTTAGCCGTCACCGTAGTCATGCAACCCAACAGTCTATCCGAAATCGACTATTTAGGGATGCCCGGCAGGTGAATTAAGCGGCCGGCCGCTTGCTCTTCATCCACTTATGAAGCATGCGCACCAGCTTCTCTTGCTTGACAGGCTTGGTGATGTAGTCATCCATACCCGCATCCAAGCAACGCTGACGATCTCCGGCCAGCGCATTGGCGGTCATTGCCACCACCGGAATGGTGTAGCCGCGACGGCGCAATTCGCCGACCGCTTCGTAGCCGTCCATCTCGGGCATTTGGCAATCCATCAGGATCAGATCGAAGTCCATCGTCGACGCCTGCTCCACCGCCTCGCGACCGTTTTCGGCCAGGTAAACGGTGACACCAAGTTTCTCCAGCATGCGGCGGGCGACGACTTGATTCACGCGGTTGTCCTCGGCCAGCAAAATGTGACGCCCGTCAAAATCGATAACCTGTTGCTGTTCTCGCTCGGGCTCGGCACTTTGAGTCCGACGTCCGAGCATGTCGGAAATCGCCGCCTTCAAATGCTCGCTGCGCACCGGCTTGGTCAGTTTGTAGCTGAGCAAATCTTTGATCTGATCTTCTTCGCGCACGCGCAGCACCATCGACGTCAGCATCGCAATGCGCAGGTCCTCAACCTCGGTGTAACGCGCCATTTTTTCGACCAACTCCACACCGGTCATGCCCGGCATTTGGTAATCGACCAGAGCTAACTGGAACATGGTTCCGGCCTGGCGATGGCGCACCAGAGTTTCCAGCGCGGTCGGTCCGTCGGCGGCAAGCGTGACCTTCATACCCCAACGCGACAGCTGCGACGAAAGAATGGCGCGGTTGGTCGCGTTGTCGTCGACGACTAAAACGCGCACGTCTTGGAAACGATCGTGGCGACGGGGTTTGGCCTCGCGGGCCCATTCCGGAACCTTGAGGTCTAACTCGAAGTAGAAGGTTGTGCCCTTGCCGACTTCCGAATCCAACTTCAGCTCGCCGCCCATCAGCTCGACCAGACGGCGCGAAATGGTCAAGCCCAATCCAGTGCCGCCAAATTTACGCGTGGTCGAATTATCGGCTTGAGCGAAGGAATCAAAAATCTTGGCGCAAGCTTCGGGCTCGATGCCGATGCCGGTGTCCTCGACCCTCAGCATCAGCTTGACGCGATCGTCGACCATGCCGCGAGTCTTCACCGCAACACGCACTTCACCCTCGTTGGTGAACTTGACCGCGTTGCCGATCAAATTGGTCAGCACCTGGCGCAGACGAACCGGATCGCCGATGACCTCTTGCGGCAGATCCGGGTCGATGTCGAGGATCATTTCCAAGTGCTTGGATTGCACCTTTTCCGCCAAAACTTCGGCGATATCAGCAACGGCATTTCCTAGGTCGAACGGCAATTCTTCCAGATCAATGCGTCCGGCCTCGATCTTCGAAAAGTCCAGAATGTCGTTGATGATGCCAAGCAACAGCTCGCCAGAACTGCGAATAATGCCGACGGCATGTTGCTGCTCACCATCCAACTTGGTGTCTTTGAGCAAATCGGTCATTCCGATCACACCGTTCATCGGCGTGCGGATTTCATGGCTCATGTTGGCCAAAAATTCGCTCTTCGCCCGGCTTGCTTCCAACGCCTTGTCGCGGACTCTCTCCAACTCCGAAGTTCGTTCTTGCACGCGGTTTTCTAACGACGCATTCAACTCACGCAACTCACGCCGCGATTGATCCACCGCTTCCACCGACTCGCGCATGGTTTGATCCAACACTGCCAATTCGCCGTCGGATTCGGGCAGTTCCGGCGGCAATTCGGAGCGATCGCGGTAGGCGTCGACCAGGCGCATCAGCGCGTGGACTTGTTTGAGTACGCTGGTTTTGAGTCCTAGCCAGATCGCCAAAATCAACGCGATTTCCACGACTAAGAGCAGCTTGACGATTCCCCATGCCGACGCCAACGCCGGTGCAATAATGCGCGATTCCGGCCGCTGCAGCAGGATTTCCAACGGCAGCGTTCCTAATGAGGATCCCACGTCGTAAGTGGATTCGTCATGGCGCGGACCGCGCGAGAACAGCACGTTGCCGGCTTTATCTCGCAGCAACACCGACGCGTCGGGCACGTCCATGACGACGTGATTAAAGCTGGGTCCAAATACACCATATGGATTCAAAACGATCGAACACGTCGCTTTGATTTGGCCATTGTCATGATGGCGCGAATAACGCAACCGACCATCATCCAGCTTGACCATGCTGATGCCGTGTTCCAAAGTTTGCGGCCACCAAGCTTGGCCTTTGAGCTGGCGCGGTTTCAGGGTGCGGAAGCCGTCTTCGATGGCGACGATGCGGTCACCGTTGCCGTCGTAAATTTCGAGTAAGACTAGTTCGGATAGCGCTGCGGTTTGGCTTTGCGCTCGCTCCTCCAACTCCAAACGGAATTCTTCGGCGCGGCTGTTAAGGCCGCCGAGTTGAAACATTAGGTAGTCGGATAGATCCTTCTGCCGCAAAACCTCGGCGGTAATCTGCCCCAATCGCTTGACCGCTTGATCCGAAAGAATCTTGGTCAACTCAGCATTGGATTGCAGTTCGTCGCGAGCGGTGCGAATGGCGTTATCGCGTGCCGAGTCATACGAAAACCAGCCCAAGCAACCGACCAATGCGGTTGCCGGGACCATGATCCGGAAGACTAACTTACTTGCGAGTCCCATTCGTCGACTTATCCTTCTCCCTCAATGGAATTCTGAGTTTGGCTTTGCGCACTAACGCGTCTTTATTGGTCACTTTGACGTTGTTCGCCCAATGCTTGTAATTCAGCGCCAAGATGTAACCGTTCGCCAAATTCACTGTTCCTTGGTCATGCACAACTTGCTGACCTTCCGCACCAAGCAACCAATCCAAAAACGCATGTTGCTCGGCTGACAGGATCTTCGGGTGGGCAAGATAAAGGGGTCGGAAGTACGGATACCGACCTGATGCAATGTTCTTCATCGACGGCTCAACACCGCCCACCTTCAGCACTTTTAATTCACGCAACTTGGCACTGGAAATACCGGTCACCGCAATGCCGTTCACCGTTTCTTCCAACAGCTCTTCGACCGGCCCACTGCTTTGCAAACGAATCACATGCTTGCCGTAATCGGCATCAGCATTGCCGAAGATCAGCTTGCGCGTCATATACCCCACACCCGACGTCTTGCCTTTGCGTGCAACAGTGACGATGCGCCCCGGCTTACCGCCGAGTTCACTCCAGTCGGTGATCTTTTGCTGGAGCACATCTTTGAGTTGCGCCGGGGTAATCGATTCCAACGGGTTATCCGGGTGAACCACAACCACCAACGCGTCCCAAGCCACCACCGTTAAATCCAACGGCATCTTGTCTTCGTTGCGCGAGCTCAAGCAAGCTCGGCACGTGCCGCCAAAGTCGGCGCCGCCTTGGCCGGCTGCCTCGATACCCAATGTGGCACCGCCGCCGGTCAGCCGAATTTGAATCCCGGCTTTTTCGCTGTAGACCTCGGCGCAGCGTTCCATGAACGCTTTTTTGGTAATCCCACAGCCTCGCCAGCTGAGAGTGGGTTCGGACGGATCTTGTTGTGGGGCAGCAACTAACGCACTGCTAAGAAGTAGAAAAGACAACAAAACCCTAAAGTAGTGGACAGGGCATCGAGAAGACATTGCAAAGTTAGATCGGTATTGGATGGCTAAGGACTTTAGCCATTTCGCGGTCGTCGGCATGCGCCTAAACTGCTGCTATGGACGGGGATAAATTCAGCGCGATCGGTCATTCCGGGATGGATTTTTGGAATCCGGTCAGCGGCGAGGTGATCGACGGTTGGATCAATGGCTTTGCTTTATCGCCAACTGACCAGGTTTTGGATGTGGGTTGCGGACGCGGTGAATTGCTGCGCCGCCTGCATCAGCACCATAGATGTACCTGCATAGGAGTGGAATCTTCAGCGCGCGCACTCGCCGCCGGAGGTTCGGAGCTGACTCGTGAACACGCTGACGCCACCGCATCCGGCGAGTTGGAATTCCGTCGGCAAAAGTTTGCCGCCGATGATTTTGCCGCGGAGCAATTTCGTGGAATTGCGTGCATAGGCTCCACCCATGCCGTCGGCGATTTGGACCAATGTTTGTCGGTCTTTGGCAACCTGCTGCAAGCCGACGGCTGGCTATGGTTGGGCGTTGGTTATTGGCAGCGCGATCCGGATCAACCGTACTTGGATTTTTTGCAGTGCTCGCGCGAGGAAATGCGCAGCCATGATGAAACGATCCGTCAGTTTGAAGACGCTGGCTGGAGGGTTGTGCAACACCACCTGACCACTTCAAGTGAGTGGAGTCGTTATGAGGATGGTTACGCCGACAACATCGAAAAATACATCGCCGCCCACCCGGACGATCCAGAGCGAGCAGCGATGCAAACGCGAATCAAAAATTGGCGGAGCGCCTATCTGCAATGGGGTCAATCGACCCTGGGTTTCGGACTTTATCTCCTACAGAAAAACGCTGCCGCCAGCCCCACAATTAAGGAGTGATCGTGACGAATGTGGACTCGCTTTGGCGATCCACCAGGTGCCAGTCGCGCCAGAACATCGCCACTTCGTAAACGCCTGGCTGCACGTTCGCCGGCACGGTGAAAGTGGTACCCAACACGCCGTTCTCGTCGGCTCCCAACAGCGGACCGAAATACACCGGGCCGCCGCCCAGCGGGTTGCCGTTGATCGAGACCACTCCTAAGTAGCCGTACGATCGCGTGCTATTGGATTGGAAGGTAAAGCGAAGCGAATCGCCGCGAGCCACCGAGTTCAGAGATGCCCACAGGCTATGACTGATGCGGCCGTTGACCACGGTGATCTTGCCGCGGAACTCTTCCCAACCGGAAACGAACCAGTTATCCCAACCGCTCAGCAAATCCGATAAGCCATCTCCATTGAAGTCGCCTGCGCTTGGTCGCGGCATGTGGATGTTTTGCCTATCGCCAAAGCTGCGGAATACCGGTCGTGCGAGCTCGTCGCCTTCGAAGGCGAACCCACCCGAGAAAATGACTGATTCTTGCTGGTTGGGAAGATCGCGGCAGGAGCCGGCGCCAACCGCGACGTCGGCGATCAGGTCGCCGTCGAAGTCTTCGATGACCTTCATATCGGCACCGATATATTTGGAGTCGGGGATGGTCAGCAATTCAATTGCTGCAGGATCAAAGCCATTGGTTAAGCCGCGCATCACGGTGATGGTCTTGCGGCCATAGCTTGTTTCGTCGAAATAAACCAAATCGGGAATGCCGTCTTGCGGCAGCGACAAGTCTTTGCCGCCGGCGAAGCTCCTGCCGATGGACGCTCCGCGGGCGGTGCCGGTGATTTCCCAATCCGAAGTGTCGGAGGTCGTGCTGACTCCGTTGTTGTAGCCGCTGGTCGCGCCCATCCACATCTTCAGCGAACCGGCAGTAAAGATTCCGTTGACGCGTTTCAACGGCGCGCCGATCAGAATTTCATTGCAACCATCGCCGTTCAAATCGCCGGCGCTGCCGATCTTGCGGCCAAAGTTTCCGTATGTGTTGAGCGCACTTTCATGCACTTGCCAGTCGGCGTTGGTTTCAGTTCCGCTCGCGCCTCCCAACGGACCCAGCGGGCCGCCCATCCATAAATAAACCGCACCGGGGATGTCGTACGGTGCATTGGGAAGGATATCGGTGTAAGCGTAACCCCATGCACCAATGGCAATGTCGTCGTATCCGTCGCCATTGATGTCGGGCAGAATGAGCCCCGTCTTGCCGAAGTGAGTCGGCCCGGTAAGGGTTTGATTGGCCTCCCACGCAGCAACCGGAATGATGCCGTTGCTGGAACCGTTAAACAGTTGCGCACCGCCGGGGAAAATTTCCATCGGCCAAACGTGGCCGTTGCGGCGATGGCCGTGGTAATTCACCAGCAGTTCCTCGTAGCCGTCGCCGTTGACGTCGCCGGTGCTGAGGCCGATGGGGTACAGCGATTGAGCGTGGGTTAGCGGGAAGACTGTGTTGGGAGTTGCCGGCAATCCATTTGCACTGCCGCGGTAGATCGACACAGAGCGGTTAGGCATGAACGAACCGTCGGAAATGGCCAAGTCCTCAAATCCGTCACCGTTGAAATCGCCGGCCGCCTGAGCCCTGCCAAGGCTTTCATTCAACTGACCTTCCAAACTCCAATCGGGAAGCGTGTTCGGCGAACTCGAGCACGGCGGCCCCGGCGTATCAAACAAAAGCACACGACCGACGTCGTGCAAACCGCCGACGTCGTACAAGCTCATGCCGATGGCCAACGCCGCCGTTTGATCGCCTTGCGGATCGCCGACCGCGCGAACCACTCCGCTCGACATGCCGCTGGTTTGGTCATTCACCCAAGTCCAGTCCGGGGTGACGTCAATGGGTGCGGCGGTTTCCCAGTTGCCGAAGTACACCTCGACCTTGCCGACGAGCGGAGCTCCGTTGGTGATGGAGTAAGAATCCGACATCACCGCCAAGTCGACGGCACCGTCGCCGTCAAAGTCGCCGGTTTGCAGGCATGATCCGAAGCGGTAAAAGTTCGAGTCGTGATTGCTTAATCCCCAATTGCTCGGCTCCATGCCGTTCGGCCCGCCTTTCAACATCAGGATGGGCTCTTTGTTCCCGCCCATCCAAGTGTTGGTGTACGAATAAACCACATCGTCGTAACCATCGCGGTCGAAGTCGGCGGCTGCCAGATCATCGGGGCGGTTCAATGCGGTGGTTCCCAGGATCATGCCGTAGCTGTTCGCCAAATTGGCGTCGGGTCCATTGGCGCCGCCGATGACGAAGTAGTACACACCTAGGCTGGTCGGTTGCGAAGGCTCATTCGCGGCGTAAAGCGCAAAATCGGCGTAACCGTCGCCGTTGATGTCGCCGAGCGGATCGATGCGGTCACCCAGATAAGCATGGTGCACATTGCCGATCGCTTCCCAACCGCTTTCGGCCGGTCGGGCAGGTGCGCCCGGCGCCGGCGTCGGCAGTCCGGCCGCCGAACCGTAATAAAGCAACACGGCTCCTTCGTAGGTGCGACCGGAATTTGGCGTGGTGTAGTGCTTGGCGCGAATCATCAGGTCATCAAAACCATCACCGTTGACGTCGCCGACCCCGTTCACGCCTTCGTCATCGCCAATCCCCCAATAAATGGAATCGCCTTCCATAAACCAATCGGCATCGGCGCAGCGCGCATCGACACCGTTGTGAAAACCGCTGCTGGACCCATAAAAGACCGCAATCTCTCGCCCACCGACGGCCACCGCCATGTCGGCATAACCATCCCCGTTGACGTCGCCGGCTGCAGCCACACGACGGATGTCAGACGCAGAACCTTGGTTGGGTCGCAGCGTCCATGACACGGCCTTTTCAAATCCGTCGATGGTTCCACGGTGGATTTCGACCATGCCGAACACGCTGAACTGCGGGTCGCGCACCAACGCAGTGAACACCGCCATGTCCGGATAACCGTTGCCGTCGATGTCGCCCAAGCCGACGATTTCACGTCCATGCCATACGCCGACGCCGGAGCCGGTGGTTTCCCACTCCGGCGTATCGGAAAGGCGCGAGCCGAGTTGGGCGCTAGCCGGTGAAGGCGTCGCGGCGCTGGCCAAATCGGCGGCGTGGGATGCCGTCGGCAGTGCGCATAGGGCGGCGGCTGCGGTGAGGAGATGGCGGATTGACAGGTTCATGGCTGCTAAAAGGCCACCACGATGGGATCGCTACAAAAACTCGTATTTTTGGGCGCCGGTATAGTTGGAGGCCATGAGCCAGCGACTAGCAGATTACGACCGCCTGAAGCTCGAGGAGCTGAACTACAACAGCTACCTCAAAGTGCCGGAACTCACTTCCTTGCAACACCTTAGGAGTGATCCGATGCACCATGACGAGATGTTTTTCATCGTCATCCATCAGTCGTTTGAGCTGTGGTTCAAAGAGATGCTGCACGAGGTCGATTTGCTGGCGCAAAATTTCGTCCGCGGCGAGGTGGCGCGCTCGCTGAAGGTGCTGAAGCGGGTGCAGGCGATCATGACTTGCCTGACCCAGCAAATTCAGCTGCTCGGCACGCTGACGCCGGAAGAATTCGCCGGTTTCCGTGAGGCGCTGGGCACCGGGTCCGGCTTCCAATCGGTGCAATTCCGCGAGATGGAATTCGCCTGCGGGCAGCGCGATCCGTGGTTCTTCCAATTCTTCGAGGCTCGCCCCGAGGAAAAAGCTCGCTTGGAAGCACGTTTCAACAGCCCATCGCTGTACGACTACTTCCTGCGCGCGATGGCGGCCGAGGGCTTCGCCGTACCCGCCGAGGTTTTGAACCGCGACCTGAATCAGACTCACCAAATGAATGATCAATTGGTGGAACTGTTCCAGCAGCTCTACCAAAACCCCGGCGACGGCTACCACTGGCTGCTCGCCGCCGAAGCGCTGCTCGACTTGGATACCGAATGGTCGAACTTCCGCTCGGCGCACATTCTGATGGTGTCGCGCACCATCGGCGGCAAGAAAGGAACCGGCGGCTCCAGCGGCGTGCCGTTTTTGGAGTCACGCCTGCCGCTGCGCTTCTTCCCCGAGCTGTGGGAAGTACGCAACGCCGACTGGAGTTCTGCCCGCAATGGTGCCGTCGCCAACGCCGATTGAGTGATGAAGTACGACGTCTTCTTTTCGATTTGCCAAACGCCGGTTGCCGGTCACATGCCCGACGAGGCGACGATGCTGCGCAACTTTTTCGACCAAGTGCAAGCCGCCGACGAGCTGGGTTATGGCTGCGCTTGGGTTGCCGAGTCGCATTTGTCGACTGAGGTGCAAAAGTTGAATCGGCGGCCGGTGGTCCCCCACTTTCAGGGTGAGGTTGGGCTCAACGTTGATATTTGTCAGTTGGCTCACCAGGTTTTTGCACGCACCCAAAACATTGAGGTCGGTGCGGCGGTGATGAACATTGTTTGCAATGGCGGACCGATTGCCGCGGCCGAGCGCTTGGCGTCGTTTTGCGCACTGCATGGCTTGGATGAAAACGAATCGCGGCGGCTGCGCATTGGATTTGCCGCCGGGCGTTTTGAGTTTATGAATCGCGCATATGGCGTCGACCATCGTGACGCCGTCGAAGAAGCGGCGTGGCCGGCTTACAAAGGCCAGATGTTCCGCGAGGCGTGCCACATCTTTTTGCGTTTGCTGCGCGGCGATGTGATGAGTAGTGACGACGTTCCGCGTTCGGTGCTGACGCGTGCGAACTTCCGCAGTGATGAAGATTGGACGCGGGTGCAGCAAGCTTGGTTGGCCATGCATGCCGATTCGAATGCTGATGAAGCGGCCCCTGAATCCATCGAATTTGCGCCGCGCTGGGCTTTTGAGCAAATCAAGATCGTGCCGCAGGATTGGCGTCGTGAATTGTTGGATTTGATTTTGGGCTCGCATGATCCGCAGTTGCAAAACGAACTCAATCAATTACTTCCGCTGAAGGTCTTCAATCTGTCGATCACCGCCGAAGAGGTCATCGAAGCCACTCACCAACGCATGGCCGAAGTCTTCCACGCCGACGGCGGTCCGTGGCAACGCGATTACATGCCGCGCACGGTTATGGTTTTCTTGAATGCCGAAGAGGGCTTGACTCCGGAAGAGCAAAGTGCCGCCGCCCACCGCGAAGCCGCCGCCGCTTTGGGTGAATATTGGAACGCGCTGGAAGGAACCATCGACCTGGCCAAAGTTGCCGGTGCAACCGAAAACGCTTTGGTCGGCAATCCGCAAGAAGTCGCCGCGCAACTGGTGCAGCGCTTCCACGCCGACGACAGCCTGATGCTTTGGTTCGACTTCTACAACCACGATAGCCCGCGTGTGATTCGCAACATGCAGGCATTTCAAACGCAAGTGATTCCGTTGACGGAAGAGGTCGAAGCATGAGTTCCGAGCATTCCACCAAGCCGCGCGATGCAATGTTCCCGACGTCGCCGTTGGGCGTGCATGAAAGCGGCATTCCCACCGGTCGTGAAGTCGAATGGGAACCGTTGATTGACTACCGGCGTTTCGGCGTATCGGAAACTACGATTCACGGCGCCGTCGCCTGGGCGCATGGATCGGAAATCATTCACAGTTTCGGCGGCAACGTGTTGTGCTACGGCCGCAGCATGATGAAGCCTTTGATGCTCAAGGTGTTTGCCGATGAACTTGGCAAAGAACTAGATTGGCGTCAACGTGCCATTGCCGTGGCTTCGCATAACGGCGACGCGCAACACGTCGAGGCGGCGCAGTCGATTTTGGCTGAAGACGATTGGGGTTTGATGCAAACCCCACTGGATGTGCCGCTGGTGCAATTTGGACGCCAAGTGCGTCGGCCGCGGCGTTGGTTCCATACTTGTAGTGGCGAACATGCGGCGGTGTTGCGCGGCTGCCAATTAAAGGGTTGGGAGGAAGTTGGCTATTTGCTTCCGCAACACCCGTTCTTTGCTGCTTACGTGGCCGAAATTCGGCGCTTCTTAGGTAGTGATTGGCGTCCGCTACGCGTGGCGCGTGATGGCTGCGGCTTGCCGACCTTGTCGAACACCGTGTCCGAATTGGCGCAGCTTTACGCCGGCTTGGCCGCTCAGCGCGATGAAGATTGGATTTGGGAAGCCATGCAGCGCCACCCCGATTTGGTCGGCGGCTTCAACCGATTGGATTCCACTATCCTCAAATCTGGCAACGGCAAGGTGCTGGCCAAAGAAGGCGCCGACGGTTTGCTTGGCATGGCGATTGAGCACCCGGACTTCCCGAACGGATTGGGCGTGGTCATCAAGATTGCGCACGGGTGGAATTCGCAAGCGACCTGGTACTTGGCGCGCGCGGTGCTCGGCGTGCTCGGCATTGAATTGCGCAACCCATACGCACTGCATCGCCAAAAAGCATTCTTGGTGCCCGGCATCGTGCCGCCGCAATACTTGGGTGCGCTCGAAAAAATCCCGACCTGGGATGAATGGGATCCGGACACCGAACGCTACGACTTTGATTGGGAGCAGTTCCTGTAAGGCTCCACTCTGCTGGCTCTAAACCGAAAGCAAACGTGAAACTTCATAACTGGATCGCCGGAAAAGCCGCCGCCCCCGCGAGCGGCGAGTACTTCGACAACATCGATCCCAAAAGCGGTGAGGTCTGCGGCCAAATTCCGCGCAGCGGTGCGGACGACGTCGATGCTGCGGTTGCTGCGGCGGAAGCGGCGCCGGTGCTTAGTGTGTTGGAGCGCAGTGAATTGTTGACCGCGGTCGCCGATGCACTCAGTCAGCGCATTCCGCAACTGGCCGAGTTGGAAGCGATGGATTCCGGCAAGACCTTGGCGGCAACCACCGCCGGCGATATTCCGCGCGCCATCGACAATCTGCGCTATTACGCCGCCGCCATTCGCAGCATGGAAACCGCTTGCCATCAAATGGAAGACGGTTTGAATTACACGCTGCGTCAACCGTTGGGAGCTGTGGCGTTGATCACGCCGTGGAACTTCCCGCTGCACCTGTTCACTTGGAAGGTCGCGCCGGCGATTGCAATGGGCAATGCCGTCGTCGCCAAGCCGTCGGAGTTGACGCCGAGCACGGCGACGATTTGTGCCGAGGTGTTTAGTGAGGTGGGTGCGCCGAAGGGATTGTTGAACGTGGTGCATGGTTATGGCCACGAAGCCGGCGCGCCGATGACGGTGCATGCTGGGATTAAGGCGGTTAGCTTTACCGGCGGAACGGTGACCGGCAAAGCCATCGCGGCGGCTGCAGCGCCGTTGTTGAAGAAGGTCAGTTTGGAGTTGGGCGGTAAAAACCCAAGTTTGGTGTTTGCCGATTGCGACCTCGATGAGGCTGCTGCCGGTGTCGCTCGTGCAGCTTTCTTTAACACCGGTCAGGTTTGCTTGTGCGGTTCGCGCTTACTGGTCGAGCGATCCATCGCCGATGAATTCGTTGCCAAGTTGCAGCAGCAAATCGAAGCCGGTGACTGGACTCCGGGCGAAACCATGGGCTCGCTGATCTCGTGGGATCACCGCGAAAAGGTCGCGTCTTATGTTGAGTTGGCGAAAGAAGAAGGCGGCACGGTTGTGTGCGGCGGCAAGCGCGTCGGACCGCCGGATGGTGCGTTTTTCCAGCCGACGATTTTGACTGGATTACCGATTGATTGCCGAGTTGCCACCGAAGAGATTTTTGGACCGGTGGTCAGCGTGCATGCTTTCGACAGCGAAGACGAAGCGATTGAGATGGCCAACTTTGTTGACTACGGGTTGGCGTCGTCGGTGTGGACCACCGACCTGAAAAAAGCCCATCGCTGTGCCGCCCGCATCGAGAGCGGCATGGTGTGGATCAATAACTGGAACAAGCGTGACTTCCGCGTGCCGTTCGGCGGCATGAAGCAAAGCGGCGTCGGCCGTGAAGGAGGTCGCTACTCGATGGAGTTCTTTTCGCAAGATCGCAATGTCTGCATCCAACTCTGATCCTGCATCCGCCATGACTGCATCCTCCGATTCAACCGCCGGCGGCGGCCGCATTGTTGCCGGCTGCTTGTCGCCGCATCCGCCGCATTTGGTTTATGCGTCGAACCCCGATCAAAATCGCCCGGTTCCCAGTGGCGCCGGCGCGTGGAAACCGTTGTTGGAAGGTTATGAGCGATTGCGTGCAAGCTTGGCCTCGAAGGACTTCGACGTCATCGTTGTGCACACACCGCACTGGAAGACCCGCATCGGTCACCACTTTTTGGGCGTGCCGCATTTTGAAGGATTGTCGGTGGATCCGATCTTCCCCAACCTATTCCAATTCGAATTCAACTTGGATGTGGATGTCGATTTGGCAGAAGCCATCGCCGCCGAAGCCGGCGAACGTGGTTTGGTCACCGGCATGATGCGCAACCCGGAGTTCCGCGTCGATTACGGCACGATCATTTCGGCGTACTTGTCCCACCCTGCGTTCGATAAACCGATCGTCGCGATTTCGTCGGCGCGCAGTTACTTCGATTATTCGAACGAAGTCGGCGAACGCGAAATGCTTGCCTTAGGCGAAGCGACGCGAGTGGCGATTGAAAGGTCGGGCAAACGCGCATTGTTGTTGGCGAGTTGTTCGCTGAGCCACCGCCACTTCACTGAGGAACCGAACGATCCTGAGGACCCGCGCTTTGAATACATCTACAACGCCAATCAAGCGAAGTGGGATAAGCACATTTTGGGTTTGATGGAAACCGGCCAAAGTCAGCGCATTTTGGATGAAATGCCGGACTTCATCGAGCAGTCAGTGAGTGAATGCAAAGACGGCAGCTTTACTTGGCTGCTCGGCGCAATGGGGATTCCGACGATCCCGGCCGTGGTCCATGGTTACGGCACCGTGATCGGCACCGGCAACGCCGTCGTCGAATGGGATTTGTAAGCGAAGCTAGCTAGGAAGAGCTAGGAAGCAAATTACCTTCCTAGTAGAATCTTGGCACATGGATCTGGTTCGGCTCCTGACTAGCCCTGAGGGCAAATCCCTGGAATTTAAGCGAGGCTTGGAGTCCCGTTTGGGGATTCTACGCACCATTATTGCCTTCGCGAACACCTCCGGCGGGACCTTACTCATTGGAATCGAGGACGGGACTCGAGACATCATAGGGCTCGAGGAGCCTTTATTGAATGAAGAGAGACTAGCCAGCCTAGTAGACGACTCAATTAGCCCTAAACTCATCCCTGAAATAGAGTTATGCCGCATCAGAGAGCGTCACATTTTGGCTATCCAGGTGTTCCCAAGTAGCGCTAAGCCGCATTTCCTCGCAAACGAGGGAGCGGCGGCTGGCTGCTACGTGCGGGTAGGCTCCACCAATCGGAAAGCAGACGCTCAATTAATTCAGGACATGAGCCGATTTCGGGCCGCAGGTCCATTCGATGAACAGGCGTTGCCCGAATTGAGCTCGGAAGTGCTCGATCTTGATTTAGCTTCCGAGCTACTCCCAAGCCAAGCCCCGATCACCCTTCCCAAATTACGCTCCCTTCGAGCGGCGGTGGACCATCAGGGAAGGCTGGTTCCAACTATTGCAGGCGTACTCCTTTTTGGAAAAAACAGATTTGAGGCCTTTCCCGACTCCTGGATCCAAGCCGGGAGATTCGATGGCTTGGACAAGAGTTCCATCCTAGATCAAACATCTATCAACGGCCCTCTCCCCCGCTCAGTGGAAGAGGCAGTAAAATTCCTAGAAAAGCACCTCTACCACCGAATAGACATTGGTCGAACTGAGAGGAAGGAGTCTTGGACGATTCCGCCGGAGGCCCTTCGTGAAATCATCGTTAATGCGGTCATTCACACCGACTACTCTCAGGTCGGGACACCAATCAGGGTGTCTATGTTCGACAATCGAATAGAAATTGAAAATCCAGGGCTACTCCCATTTGGATTGACGCTTGAAGACCTACCAATGGGCATTTCCAAGCTGCGCAATCGAGCAATCGGTCGCGTTTTTCAAGAGATGGGCTTAGCTGAGCATTGGGGAAGCGGTATTCAACGAGTGCTCAAAGCATGTAAGGAAGCAGGCTTACCTAGGCCGACCTGGGAAGAGATCGGAATTCGCTTACGGGTTACGCTTCCATTTAAGAGCGCCACAGAAGCAAAGCTAAGCAAGTCGGAGCGTGCCATTCTGAAGGCCCTAAGCTCTAACGATGGCCTCCAAACGAAGGAGCTGGCGCAGCACTTGGGAATTTCAGATCGCGCAGTAAGGACTCATCTTGCGAGCTTGACGCAAAAGGAATGGATCGTTGGCATCGGCGTTGGCCCGAGGGATCCATACCGACGCTACTACTTAATGAAGGGAAAGAAATTCGATGGCTACGAAGAATAATGGCGAAATCATCGGCGGTTATTTGATGCCCAGTCAGCCGCATGCGTTGTTAGCACCGGAAAAGTCGCCGGGTTGGGCGTCGTTGCGCGCCAGCTACGACCGCGTGCGCGAGGAAATTGAAGCTAGCGATGCCGAGTTGTTGGTGCTGTTCAGTACTCGCTGGGTCAGCATTATCGGGCACCAGATTCAGGCCGATCCGAATCCGAAGTTTTGGGTGGTGGATGAAGATTTCCACGACCTCGGCACCTTGCATTACGACTTGCGCATGGATGCCGAGTTCGCGCAAACCTATCGCGATTGCGCCGAGGCGCGCGGCTTGCATACACGAACCGTTGCCTACGAAGGCTTCCCGATTGACGTCGGCAGTATTGCGGCGCTGACCTTGTTGAATCCGGACAATCGTTTGCCGGCGTGCATTACGTCGTGCAATGTTTATTCGGATCGCACCGAAACCTTGGTGCTTGGTAAAGCGGCGCATGACGCGGTGGTGAAGAGCGGCAAAAAGGCGATTGCGATCGGCGTCAGCGCTTTGTCGAATCGCATGTTTACCGATTGGATTGACCCGACCGAAGACCGCATCCATTCGCAGAAGGATGATGAATGGAATCGCAAGTTGCTCGAGTTGTTGAGCGAAGGTCGGCTGGAAGATGTATCGCAATTGGCGCGCGAATTCTCGCGTCAAGCCAACGGCGACTCCAAGCTCAAAGCGATCTGGTGGCTGGCCGCGGCGATGGGTCAGAACAATGATTACCGCGGCACCGTGTTCGATTACCAACCCGTTTGGGGCACCGGCGCCGCGCTGGTCGGCCTGCAGCCCGCGCCCGGTTCGGGTGCAGGTTTGGAATACGATGAAGACGACGCCGACGTTTTCCACGGCGACCGCAATGTGGTTTCCCCGACGGTTGATTCCAAATGATTCGGTCCTAGATAGCTGCCGACGATGAGCGATCCCATCCGCACCTCTAAAGCGCCCGACCCGGTCGGCGCCTACCCCCACGCCCGCCGTCACGGCGACGTGCTTTACCTCAGCGGCGTCGGTCCGCGTCAGGCCGGCAGCAATGAAATCCCCGGTGGGCCGATCGTCGATGGCGACGGCAATGCGCGCGATTACGACATCCGCGCGCAGACCGAAGCGGTGATTGAAAACGTGCGCGCGGTGCTTGAAGCCTGCGGCGCGACGCTGGATGACGTCATCGATGTGACCGCGTTTTTGGTCGACATGGACCGCGACTTCAAAGGCTACAACGAGGTCTACGCCAAGCACTTCACCTCGATCCAAGCCGCGCGCACCACCATCGCCATCCGCGCGCTGCCGACGCCGATCGCAGTCGAGTTCAAGGTCATCGCCAAAGCACCGGCCGACGCGTAAGCTGCTGGTGTCGGCCCAAAGCCCCCGCCGTTGCGGGTCGGTCACCGCCGCCAATCCCCCATGCAAATCCTCGACATCTCGCCGCTGATCAGCGCCGACCTCGACGTCTGGCCGGGCGATACGCCGTACTCGCGCGAGGCGGTGCTGGATATGCAGCGCGGCGATCACATCACGCTGAGTCACATCACCGCGTCGCTGCATTTGGGTGCGCATGCCGATGCGCCGAATCACTACTTGAAGGATGGGGTAGGAATCGCCGAGCGCGATTTGAGTTTGTACTTCGGCCCGTGCCAGGTGGTCGAGGTCGACGTGCCGCGCGGCGAAAGAGTGCAGTTAGCTCACCTAACTTCACAGATCTCCGCACCTCGAGTTTTGTTCAAAACAGGAAGTTTCCCGGATCCCAATAATTGGAACTCCGACTTCAACGCGCTCAGCGCCGAAGTCATCGACCATCTCGCCGAGCGCGGGGTGCGGCTGGTCGGCATCGACACGCCGTCGTTGGATCCGCAAAACGAGCGCGACCTCAGCGCTCACCACGCCGTCGCCCGTCACGACATGGCGGTGTTGGAATGTTTGGTGCTGGAAGACATCCAACCCGGCCCCTATACCTTGTGCGCCTTCCCGCTCAAACTCGCCGACGCCGACGCCTCGCCGGTGCGCGCGGTGCTGCTGCCGCCATGTCAGTAATCTGCCGTGACTACCACCTCCACGCTTAGCCCCGCAGCCATGACCGGTTCTCAATCGCGCCTGCTCGGTCTCGACTTCGCCCGCGCACTTGCCGTGTTCGGCATGGTGCTGGTGAATTTCAAAATCGTCATGGGTGCCGATCAAAACGGCGCCGATTGGCTGGTCAAATTCGCCGGCATGTTCGACGGCCGCGCATCGGCGCTATTCGTGGTGCTCGCCGGCGTCGGCATGTCGCTGATGAGCAAACGCGCGCGCGACAACAACGACGCCGAAATGCTCGGCCGCAATCAGTTTTCGCTGCTGCGGCGCGCACTAGCGCTGTTCATTATCGGCTTGTTGTACACACCGATTTGGCCGGCCGACATTCTGCATTTTTACGGCATCTACATCGCCGCCGGCGCGCTGCTACTTGGGGCGGCAAACAAACACCTGTGGCAAATGATTTGGCTGCTGGTGCTGGTTTATCCATTCATGCTCCACAACCTCGACTACGACCGCGAGTGGGATTGGAGCACGCTGACCTACGAAGGTTTCTGGACCTTAAGCGGCCAGTTCCGCCACCTTTTTTATAACGGTTTCCACCCGGTGATTCCGTGGCTGGCGTTTTTGCTGCTCGGCATGCGCCTGGGCCGAATGGATCTGCACTCCCCCGCCAAGCACAAAAGCTTCATCATTTGGGGATTGGCGCTCGCGCTGCTAACCGAATTCCACAGCTACTTTTTCGTCGGCGTTTTCACCCTCAGCGACAAGCCGGTGCCGATGGACATCGCCCAAGCGCTGTTCGGCACCAACCCAATGCCGCCGATGCCTTTCTACATGCTCGCCGCATCGGGTTGGGCGATCGCCGTCATCGGCATCAGCCTCACCCTAGGCCGCAAGTTCGCCGAAACCACGTGGTTCAAACCCTTCGTCGCCGTCGGCCAACTCGCGCTGACGATGTACGTCGCCCACGTGATTCTGGGCATGGGTGTGCTGGAAGCACTCGGCAAGCTGGAGAATCAGACTCTTGCATTTGCTCTGACCGCCGCATTGGTGTTCTGCGTTGCTGCAACCGTCTTTGCAACTCTATGGCTGCGCAAGTTTAAGCGTGGGCCGTTGGAGGTGCTGTTGCGGAAGTTGAGTTCTTGAGACTGATTACTCCGTTGAATTGGGGCGCAAGTCAAAATCAAGAACAACCGGCAAATGATCGGAGCCAATATCCGATCCAACCCATCGGTTGAGCACGCGGATTTCGGTGGTGTGTAGGACGTGATCAAGTGGAATGCGCATCGGCCAGATGGACGTCGGCCAGGTGGTTTGCAAGCCGCGGTGCTTGGAGCTATCGATTAGATCGGCGTCGCGCAGCAGTTGTTGGAAGTAGGTGTTCCACGGTGTGGTGTTGAGGTCGCCGACCAACAGGGTTGGCATTGCCGGGTTTACGGTTTCGGCCAACGCCTCAAGTTGTTGATTGCGGTTGGCGGAATACTCGGCACCGACCGGCGGCACCGGGTGGGTGGCGATTAACTGAAAATCGCCGCCTTGCCACTCCACCTCGGCGAAAAGCGTGGGCACGCTGGCGTTGGAAAGCAGCTTGGATTGGGTGTTGCGCAAAGGCAACTGACTGTAGATGCCGATTCCAAAATTATCGGAACGTGGCCGCACGATGTTGTGCGGATAAGCCGCTAGAACCGGAGCGAGATCTTCCACCCACGACTCGCTGATCTCCTCCAGCACCACAACCGTCGGGCTCCAATGCTCGAGTTCGGCGCGCACGAGCTCGGGATCGCCGCTGTGCGTATTGACGTTAATCAGCATCGCGCGCACCGGGATGCCGTCGGTTTGGGCAAGGGTTTGGTCGACGCGCAACCATGGCCAGACGATGGCGAAGTTGATTCCGGCAAAAAGAAAAAACGCTGCTGCCGACTTCCATCTTCGACCGAATCCACACAACACCGCAACCACCAGCAATCCAGCAAAATACTGCGCGGAAATGCGAAAACAAATCCACCAGCCAATGCAGCCGCCCACCAAATCCCAGCAGCGTGCACAAGCACAATCCGCTGCCGATCAGCACGGCGAGTTGGAGGAACAGTTTCACGGCTTGAAGATCAGGTCGGGGGTGCGGCATGATAAACCAACCCCAAAGCACCTCGCCATGCAACAACAGTTCACCGTCAACACTCCCGGCCGCTGCACCATCGATATCAGCCGCGAAGTCGAAGCCATCGCTCACGAATCTGGAGTGCAAACCGGGTTGGTGAACGTCTTCATCAGTCACACCAGCGCCGGCTTAATCCTGTGTGAAAACGCCGACCCGCAAGTGAGAACCGATCTCGAATCTTGGTTCGCGCGCGCTGCTCCCGACGGCGACCGCCTGTTCCGCCACACCTGCGAAGGACCCGACGACATGCCGGCGCATGTGCGCTCGGTACTGACAGGGTCGAGCATCACGATACCAATCGTCGACGCCCGTCTAGCCCTTGGAACTTGGCAAGGGCTTTATCTTTACGAGCACCGCACCGCTCCGCACCGGCGGCGGATTACGGTGACGGTCACGGGTTGACTACTCCACCGGACCCAGGCCTGGGAAGTGGCGTCGCAGCATTTCGATGTCTTCATCGCTGATGCCGCCCGAACCGGTGATCAAACCACGACCGGGAAGTGCATCCTCCACTACCGGAACGGTAAAGGTCTTTCCGGCAACCATGACGGCGACCTTGCGGCCGACGTTTTTGCCGGTGAGGTCGTGGAAGCCTTCGCCATCGAGCAGCGAAAAACCTAGAGATCGGGAACCGGAGTTGTCTTTGGACCAGTAAACGCTTTCGACCTCGAAACTATGCACTTTGCCAAGGACGTACACGTGACCTTCCAGCGTCACCGAATTTCCGGTAAAGGGCTCAGCCGGATTTTCATCTACAACAAAGGCGAATTCAATGGTCGGTTTGCCGCGGTTAGTTGTGTAATCCGCTCCGCCTAGATCATCCGCAACCAACACGAAGAGATTGCTCAATTCCTCGGCAATGGACTCTGCTTCATCGGCAGTGAACCCTTTGCTGCCACCTTGCAACAACAAGCGACCAGGGATCGCCGTTTGAATCATCGGAACGCTGAGGATACGACCCGTGTAACCGACAATCGCCATCGGTCGACCGACGTACTTGCCGGTGAGCTGTAACAACGCATCGCGATCTTCCACTTCAATCGCTACGGCAAAACCACCGTCGACGAACTCCTCCACCGCTACTTGCTTGAGCAAGAACCTGTGACTCAAGCCCAGGTGCAAGTGACCGCCTTTGTATTCAACCTTCTCCGCCGAGTCGTATCCGGCGTCAGTCGGCTGCAAACCCACGCGCACTTCCAACGCCGGCACCAATTTGCCGTCACTGAAATGATCGGTGGCAACATTCATCTCCTTCAGCAATCGCGGCGCCGGCCACACTTCGCGCATTAGCCACAGCACGTAGCGAATGTCGACCGAGATGTTGCGGCTGCGCTCGGCATTCCAACCAAAGTCGCCTGCCACATTTTCAAACACGCGGTCGAAGTTCAAACCCACCAAGCGACCTTTGCCGTCGACCACCGGCGAACCGGAGTTACCACCAGTCGTATCAGCGTTCGACAAGAAACAAACCGGAATCTTGCCCACCGCCATGTCGCGCTGAGCATGCTCCAAAATTTCATCCGGAACATCAAACTCGCCTTCCCCAGTGTGCTTGGCAATCATACCGTCCACCGAAGTGTGAGGCGTATGCCAAATACCATCGCGCGGTTCATAACCCTTCACCGAAGCCATCGACACGCGCAGCGTCGAGTTGGCATCCGGGTAGAAACGCTCACCGCGCCAAAGTTCTTGTGCTTCAATCCAAAGATTGCCGATCTCCATTCGTTCGCCGGCATCGCGCTGACGGTAAACCGTTTGCGCTTTGTATTCCGGCTCCAACGCACCGGCCAATGCAACTAAGTCGCCACTCCCCTTCTTATTCCATTGATCATAGGCGCGCAAGCGGTAGCCGTCGGGCAGTTGATCGGCGATGTCGAGCAGCACATCGCGCACGGCATCCACCGTTTCGGTAGTGATCTCTTCTTTTTCACCTCCGCGACGAGCCGCAGTACGCGCTTCGCGGAAGCTCGTCGAATAGCGACGCAATCCATCCAACACAAAATCCTTCGGCATGCGTCCGGCAGCGACAGCGTCTAGATCAAACAAGCGCAGCGCTGCTTCGGCATAGCGTTCGACGCGACCAGGTTCTTCATCAATCCAGTTGAAGAACTGCTCCTCTTCCATCTCCTTGCGCGCAACCACCTCGTTCCGCGCCAAGCCAAAAATCATGCCGCGCGCATTCTTTTCAACATTTGCATAAGACTTAATTCGCGACGCCAACCGCAACGCCATTTCTTCACTCTCCGCCGCTTGCTCTTCCAACCCATCAATGATGGTCGAGAACATCCGCAACCGCGCCGGGTAATAAAACTCCTGACGCACCGCGACCGCCGTCGAGGTCAGATAACGACTGGTCCGCCCCGGATAACCCAGCACCATGACCAAGTCACCTTCATCGGCGCCCTCTTCACTGACCAACAAGTGACGCGGCGGGTTGTACGGCACATTGTCCTTGGAGTACTTCGCCGGCTTGCCGTCGGGTGAAACATAAGCGCGGAAGAAACTGAAGTCGCCGGTGTGACGCGGCCACATCCAGTTATCGGTTTCGCCGCCGTACTCACCCACCGAACGCGGCGGCGCGTAAACCAAACGCACGTCGCGCAACACGGTGCGGTGAATGCGCCGCCACATGCGCCCTTCCAAGTACGAAACCACGATCGCTTCGGAGAACTCGCTCTTGGCTTCCTGCGCCAACTCGCCGCGCATTTTCTGCACTGCTGCATGTTTAGCCGCCGGATCATCGCCCGCCTCGACCGCAGCGGCGTGCATTTGCGCGGTGACGTCGTCGTAACCGGTGACGAAGGAAACGGTCATGCCCGAGTCCGGAATTTCATCGCCGAAGTCTTCGGCAACAAAACCGTTTTCGAGATAGTTGTGTTCCAACGTGCTTGCGCGGTTGATCGCACCGAAGCCGCAGTGGTGATTGGTCACGACCAAACCCTGATCGGAAACAAAACTCGCCGAGCAACCGCCCAAGCTGACGACCGCCGACAACAAACCTTCTTTGCCGTTCCAAATCTCGTCGGCCTCCAACTCCAAGCCGCGGGCGCGCAGCTCGGGCCAATCCAGGTTCTTCAACTGCTCAGGCAGCCATTGGCCTTCGTCGGCGGGCAACGGAGCCAGCAGCAGAGCGGCGAGTACGGCGGCAACAACCGCCAGCGAAGCGCCCCAGGCAGAGCGCATGGTGTCAACGAGTTTGATCATCTTTCTAAGACTTGGCGAGCAGGTCGAGCAATTCGACCCAATCGAATGGTTTGGCCAGGTAGTGGCTGCAACCTGCTTCGTAACAGGTCTCGCGGTCGCCGGGCATCGCGTGCGCGGTCAAAGCCACAATCGGCCGCGTGTAGTTTAGGCTGCGAAGTTCGCGCGCGACAGCAAAGCCGTCGACCTCGGGCATCTGCATGTCGAGCAGTACCGCGTCGTATTCTTTTTCGGTGCCGGCGACCAGCCACGCCTCGTGCAGCGCCTCGCGACCGTTTTCGGCGCAGGTCACGATATGTCCGGCTTCTTGCAGCCGGAATGCAATCAACTTCATCGACGCCGGATTGTCTTCGGCAAGCAACAGCCGTTTGCCGCGTTTGGATGCCGTGCCGTCGCCCACTTCTTGTGCCGCCGCCGACGCCGCCCCGCTCGCACTCATGACAGTCGGCGCAGGTGATTCTTCGGGAATTTTGACTTCCGGCAAACGCACCGGGATTTCGAGCATGAACTCCGAACCTTTGCCAACTATCGAACTCATCGTCAGGTCGCCGCCCAAACGTTTGGCCAAGCGTTGCGAGATCGACAATCCCAACCCGACCCCACTGTGCTTGCGAGTGGTCGTTGGATCGGTTTGATGAAAGCTTCGGAAGATGCGTTTGAGCTCTTCGGGCTCTACGCCAACGCCGGTGTCGGCAACAGCGAAGGTTAAGACGTCATCGCGACGCGTTAGCTCAACTCGAATCTCGCCTTCTTCGGTGAACTTAATCGCGTTCTCGATCAAATTCACCAGAATCTGGCGCAGGCGAGTGCCGTCGGTGAGCACGGTTTCGGGTAGGTCGTCACCGGCGAAAGCTTTGAGGATCAAGCCGTGCTCGTGGGCGCGGTGGCGGAACAGGTCAACCACTTCGCGCAAAATGCGCAACGGTTTGGCCGGACGCATGTCCAACTTCAACTCGCCGTGTTCATCGGTGGACAGATCCAACACCTTGTCGAGCAACGACAGCAGGTGGTTGCCGCAACGGTCAATCACGTTGAGGTTGTCCATGACCACGTCGGCCGGAGCATCGCTTTCCAATAACGACTTCACCAAGTCAGTCAAGCCGAGCACCGCAACCAGTGGCGTGCGCACTTCGTGACTGATGTTGGCCAGGAAACGACTCTTCGCTCGGCCGGCTTCTTCAGCCGCCAAGTAAGCCTTGCGTAGCTGCAGTTCACCGGCGGAACGCTCGCGTTCCAGCACAATTCGAGCCGCCACCATAGACGCCAAGGTGCGCAACAACTCGAAGTCGTCCTGACTAAAAGCATTGAGCTCGGAACTCTCCGAATCGAGCACACCGAGCACTTTTCCTTCATGAATAATCGGCAGCGTAATTTCCGACAACCGCGCTTCGTCGTCGACCACGTAACGCGGTTCCTTGCGCACATCCGGCACCAACATGCCGCGCCCCGTTTCAGCCACATGACCGACGATTCCCTCCCCAATCGGCAACTCAAAGCGGTCGACGATGACATTGGTGCGCGGGTTCTTCGGCCCGTGCGCGGCGCGCTGCACCAACACTTGGCGTTCTTCGTCGAGCAAATAAATGACGAAGTCCTCAAAGCCCAGCCGCGCGATCACCCCTTTGGCGACCTGCCACATCACTTCTTCCACCGAACGCGCTTCCAATAGCGACAACGCGAAGTCGTGCAAAATCCGCAAGTGGCGCTCCTTGCGCAGCAGCTCGTCCATCAACTGATCGTCGGCCCGCGGGTCGGTCATACCCCGAGTGTCCCGCCCGCAGCGCATCAACGCAAGCCGCCACCATAAAATGACGCGATGCAAGCTCGACTCGCCCACACCATGATCCGCGTCCGCGACCTGGACCGTTCGCTGGAGTTTTACACCGAGTTTCTGGGTTTGCAGGAAGTGCGCCGCTCGAGCATCGGCGACGAAGCCACGTTGGTTTTTTTGGCCGACGCCGCGCGCAGTTATTACATCGAGCTGACCCACAATCACGACGGCCGCGATTACGAACTTGGCTCGCAGTTCGGCCACCTGGCTTTCCACGTAGACGACTTGGCGCCGGTCATCGCCGACGTCGAAAAACGCGGCTGGTGGTACCGCCACAGCAAGCCGACCTCCAGCTCGAAATACATCTTCGTGCACGACCCCGACGGCTACGACATTGAAATCCTCGAAGCCGCCGGTTGAGCCGCCAACCAAGCACGCGCCGATTCGGCTGAGCGCCGAAGTCGAGATTGGACCGCCGACCTATCTCGCTCCGATGGAAGGGGTTACGGATATCTCCTTCCGTGGGCTGGTGCTCGACCACAACCCCGGCGCGGTGGGTGCAGCATGCACGCAATTCCTGCGCGTGTCGCAGGTGCCGATGCCGGTGGAGCGCATCCAACGCGAGTTGGGACCACCGCATGAGTCGACGGTACCGGTCGGCGTGCAATTGATGGGCAACCTGCCCGACATCCTCGCCGAATCGGCGGTGCGGGCCGCCGACATCGGCGCGCCATTCGTCGACCTGAACTTCGGATGCCCGGCGCCAAAGGTCTTTCAACACCGCGCCGGATCCGCGCTTCTGGCCGAACCAGTCCTTCTCGAGCAAATTGTGCGCGCCGTTGCCGACGCCTGCCCGGTGCCGGTGACTGCCAAGATTCGTTCGGGCATCGAGTGCGATACTCAATTGGAAGACATCTGCCGCCGCGTCGAGCAGGCCGGTGCGGCGTTGCTGACCGTGCATGGACGACTGCGCCAACAGTCGTATCGCGAACCGCCGGATTGGAGCCGCATTGCGCGCGCGGTGGCGGCGGTCGACATTCCGGTGATCGGCAACGGCTCGGCCGACACGCCGGAATTAATCGAGCAGATGTTCGCCCAAACCGGTTGCGCCGGCGTCATGGTTGGGCGCGCAACCATCGGAAATCCATGGTTATTCGCCGATTGGAGGGATTTTCTCGCCGCCGGCTCCACGCCGGAAGACGCCTCCACGCCCCCACCTGCACCGCGCGATATCGCCGCCTGGTTGCTGGAATACCAACACCGCATGCAAACCGGAGGCGCGACCGAATGCCAGGCGTTGGGTCGGTTGAAGCAGGTGCTCAAAGCAATGATTGCCGGCGGCCTATTGCCCGAAGGCGGGCGTCGGCAGGCATTGCGCAGCCGAAGCGCCGCCGAATTCCACGCGATTGCGTTAGGCGGCGAGGCTTAGAGCGCGACTACTTGGCGGCGTCGGCGTCGGCCTGGGCGGCTTCGGCGTCGGCTTTGGCCTGCTCGCGCATCTCGGGGGTGTAGAGCAGCCAGCTGGAATCGCAGCGGCCATTGCAGTGGGTTTCGCTGCAGCAATAACCCTCTGGAGTGTCGCAAAAGCCGTCGCAGCAAAGCCTTACGGGCTCATCGGTAGAGGCTTTGCTATTGCTGTCGGTGGAACAGGCGGCCAGCAGTGGCAAAGCGAGACACAGGAAAAGCAACTTTTTCATGTCGAATCCGGCTTGAACTGGCAGACTTCAGCAGAATTCCGCCGAGGACCCTGGAAGCTCAAGCGACAACATCTTAGCATTGTCGGCAATGGCTTCTTCCTCTCGCTACGGTTTGGCGGCGACGATTGCACCGCGCCAGAAAAAGGGACTGCAGGCTGCCGCATCTGCGGCAACCGCCGCGATTGAGGAACGTTTTGCCGAAGCCCTCGACGCCGGCATCCAATTCGACCCCACCGGCGACGGCGCCAGCGCCGTGCTCAACGATTCGGAAAAAGCCTTCGACGTCGCCGTTGCCATCGCCGAAGCCGCGTGGCCGGTGCGCGTGCGTTTTGCTTTGATCGCCGCCCCTCCCGGAGGCGCCGCCGGTCAAGACGACGCGATCCGCGACAAAGCACATCGCGTTTTGAAAAAAGCCAATAAAAAGACCGCCTTCCACTTCGAGTTGAGCGGCAAAGGTGCGGCCGAAATTACGTTGGCGTCGGCGTTGTGCAAGTTGCACGCCACGCTGCTCGCCGAATGGACCGATGCTCGCGCTACTGCGGTGCGCACTTACCGCCGCTACGGCAAGCAAGCCGACGTCGCCCGCGAGTTGGGCGTCAGCCAGCAGGCGGTATCGCAAATGCTGCTCGGCGCGCGTTTCCGCGAGTTGGTTGCCGCCGAAGATGCGATGCGCGATTGGCTGACCGGTCCCAAGCGCACCACGCTGTGGCCGCTGCGCAACGTCGGCACTGCCCCGGCGACGATGTAATCTGCCCCGAAACGCGTCAGGTTGGCGATTTGAGCGTCGCCGAGGTGGGTAGAATATGCGGCCATGCCGACAATCGAATCTACTCCGGAAATGGTCTCGGGCGTCTACGCCCGCATGCGTGAAAACCTCGAACTGGTCCGCCCGAAGGTCAACCGACCGCTGACGCTGGCCGAGAAGATTTTGCTGGGTCACTTAAACGACGCCTCCCAGCAAGACATCGAGGCCGGCAAGGCGTACTTGCTGCTGCGTCCCGACCGCGTCGCGCTGCAAGATGCCACCGCGCAAATGGCGCTGCTGCAATTCATGATGGCCGGCAAGGACGAGACCGCGGTGCCGTCGACCATTCACTGCGACCACTTGATTCGAGCGCACAAGGGTGATGAAAACGACTTGGGCGTCGCCAACGACGAGAACCGCGAGGTTTACAACTTCTTGTCGTCGGTGGGTCAGCGCTACGGCCTGGGTTTCTGGAAGCCGGGCGCCGGCATCATTCACCAGACGGTGCTGGAAAATTACGCGTTCCCTGGCGGGTTGATGGTCGGCACCGACTCGCACACGCCGAACGCCGGCGGTCTGGGCATGTGCGCCGTGGGCGTGGGCGGCGCCGATGCCGTCGACGTGATGGCCGGCTTCCCGTGGGAAGTGCTGCAGCCCAATGTTTTGGGTGTGAAGCTGACCGGCAAGTTGAACGGCTGGGCCGCGCCGAAGGATGTGATCTTGAAGCTGCTCGGCATTTTGACCGTGAAGGGCGGCACCAACCGCGTGGTCGAGTACTTCGGCGAAGGCACCGAATCGCTGAGCTGCACCGGCAAGGCGACGATTTGCAACATGGGTGCCGAACTGGGCGCGACTTGCTCGGTGTTCCCCTACGACGAGCGCATGGCGATTTACCTGCGCGCGACCGGACGCGGAGATTTGGCTGATTTGGCGGCGCAAAACGTCGACCTGCTGCGCGCCGACGAAGGTGCTGAAGCGCACTACCAAGAGGTCGTCGAGATCAACTTGTCTGAGCTGGAGCCGCACTTGGTCGGTCCGCACACGCCGGACTTGGCGCGGCCGATTTCGGCGATGAAGGAAGCCGTTGAAAGCGAAGGCTATATCGATGAGTTGTCGTTTGGTTTGATCGGCTCGTGCACCAACTCTTCGTACGAAGACATCTGCCGCGCCGTCGACGTCGCCAAGCAGGCGAAGGCGAACAACTCGCCGCTGAAGTCGCCGCTGATGATTTCGCCGGGGTCGGATCAGGTGCGCGCCACCATCGATCGCGATGGTCAGGTCGCCGAGTTGGAAGCTGCCGGCGCGGTAATGCTGAGCAACTCCTGCGGACCGTGCATCGGCCAGTGGCAGCGCGACGATATTTCGCAAGGCACGGCCAACACCATCGTCACCTCGTTCAACCGCAACTTCAAAGGCCGCAATGACGCCAACACGGAAACGCTGGGCTTCATTGGTTCGCCGGAATTGGTGATGGCGCTGGCAATTGGCGGCCGCATTAGCTTTAACCCCGCCACCGAACCAGTGGTACGTGCCGACGGCTCGACCTGGATGCTGCAAGCTCCAGCCGACGCACCCGAGGTCCCGGCGGAAGGATTCGTCAGCATTACGTCGGGCTACCAGGCACCGGCCGACAACCCTGGTGAAATCACCATCGAAGTTTCGCCGACCAGCGAACGCCTGCAATTGCTGACGCCGTTTGAGCCGTTGGCCGCTGAGCAGTACGTCGGCATGCCGTTGCTGCTGAAGACTAAGGGCAAGACCACGACCGACCACATTTCACCGGCCGGTAAGTGGCTGCGCTTCCGCGGTCACTTGGACAACATCTCCAACAACATGTTCACCGGCGCGATCAACGCGTTTGGTGGCGACCCCGGTACCACGCGCAACCCGTTGAATGGCGAACGCGGTCTTCCGGTTCCGGCTGTCGCGCGCGAGTTGAAAGCCGCCGGCAAGAATTGGGTGGTTGTCGGTGATGAAAACTACGGCGAAGGTTCCAGCCGCGAACACGCCGCAATGTGCCCGCGCTTCCTCGGCGCCGCCGCCGTCATCGTGCGCAGCTTTGCTCGCATTCACGAAACCAACTTGAAGAAGCAAGGCGTGTTGGCCTTCACCTTCGCCGATCCGGCAGGTTGGGAGTCGGTGCGCGAGGACGACACCGTCACGCTCGATGGCCTGGCAACGCTCGCACCGGGCAGCGAAGTCTACGCCGTGTTCAACCACGCCGATGGCTCCAACGACCGCATCCTGCTGAAGCACACGCTGAACGACGAGCAGATCGACTGGTGGAAAGCCGGCTCGGCGCTGAACTCGTTAAGAAACGAAGCGGCTGTATAAGCCGCTTCGTCCGACGCTTGAGCGGCTGTTTAGGCTAAATCAGACGCTGCGCCTTCTCGATTGCCCGAGTCAGGGCTTTGCGCGCGGCGTCTTTTGCTAAACCCATTGCGTCGGCGATATGGGTGACGTCTTCTCCGCGCCAGGCGCGGCGGAGGATTTCGCTGTCGCGCGGAGGGAGCCGTGGAAGGAGGGCGAGCAAGCGTTCGTGGTCTTCTTGATTGCCGGCCAGAGTTGCCGGACCGGCTTGCTCGGCATTGGCGATACCGAAGGCTTCAAAATCGATTTCCAATTGCAAGTCTTGGCGACGTTTGCCGGCGGCTAAGCCTTTTGCTTTATCTGCGGCCTTCCATTGCAGGCGGCGACCGAGGAAGGCTAGGTATTCACTGCGAGTGGTGAAGGATGTTGAAGCCAGATCCTTCCACAACGATCCCATTACCGAATTCACTAAATCGCCGGAGTCCAAGTAACGGCGCATGCCGCCGCGCATCTGCAAACTTCCTACTCGCATCATCGAAGAAAGGAAGTGGCCTAAAAATTCATCTCCGATTGCCGGGTTGGCGATCGCCTCGCGGTGCGCCACACACAAAGCAGCGTCGACGACTTCGGCGCCGTCGGCACGTAGTTGTTGGTACTGGGCCAAGACCTTCGGCTGCTGAAAGCAATCCAAACTTGCCGGCCCGAGTTCGGTGGCTACGAACTCCGCTAGCTCCTCAGGCAGAATTGGGTGGCTTGGCGATGAGCATTCCATAGGCGTTTGATTGTATTGCAAACGCAAAAATACTTGCGGTCCGACCTGACGGATGGAAATTAATCGTCGTCGTCGTAAAAACTGCAGCTGGCGTCCATCACCGCGCCGTCGGTGAAGGTCAGGTACATATCCCAGCCGGTGGTCATGCCGTCGGCGTCTTCGCGCATGTAGGAATACTCCCAATAAAGCGAACCCACTTCCAACTCGATGTTGTTGGGTTCGCCGAAGCGCTCCAACACTTCGACCGGCGATAGGAACAGCAGCTCTTTGCGTTTGATCTCCTCGTCGCGCTCGTCGTTTTCCCAGCGCCGGCAGAAGGCGCGCACGACGGTGGACTTTTGCGGATACTTGCCCGACTGCGCCAATTGAACTTGCGACGACAACGGCACCGCGCCGTGAGACTGCATCGCCGTCACCGCGCGATTGAGCCGCTCGATTGCTTTTTCTATATCTTCCAGCGGCACATCCCACGCCGGTGTGCGGCCGTCGGCGGGAAGGGCGATTGCTTGGCCACTCCCGCCACTTGCCGGCGCACCCTGCCCGCGGCGCAAGTCGGCCAACAGCAGCTCCAACGCCGCGTCGATTTCATCCCGCACCATTTCGCTGGTCAGCTTGGACTGCACCGTCGGCGAAATGGTGACTCGATTCGTCGGCGGACCGGAACCCGCCAGGTAGCCGAAGACGAAGCCGAGCACGACTCCGATCAGCACGAGGATCGATGGGATGATTTTATTCAACAGCGATTAGGGTATCTGCAAGCTAATCGTTTGGGTTAGCGCGCCATCGCGACCCAGATACGCAGCAGCTTGGAAATACATCGTGGTTCCGGACCACGTCGGCAGGAAGGCGAAATTACCACGGCCCCAGCCGTTGACCTGCAACGGGATGGAGTTGGTGTAGCCGCCGTACGCCAAATCCAAATCGGCGAGACCGAACGGGGTTTGGGTACTGCCCAATACCGGCGACCAACCGATGGAACCGTTGGAATAAGGCATGCCGTGCAAACCTAATTCGGTTGAGCTCGACGTCGCCATTTTGCCGCCCCACAGAATGGGGCGCTGGCACGATTGAATCACCGTCCACGGCGCGCCGGCGGTGAACGCCGAACCGTAGATGTATTCGTAAGCGGTGTCGTCGCCGCTGAGCTCGGCGTCGAGGAAAGTGGTGATCAAACGCATGTGCACCAGTTGCTGATCGCTGCCCGACATCGGTTCATTATTCGGCGGGTTATCAATGCAGCCGGTGTGGCCCATGCCTTCAACCAAAAAGTAACTGCGGCGATCGGCTTTTAACGCGCGCTGATACCACTGCCGCACGGTGGCGGGCGGCACCACCCAATCCACCGATCCGGCGATCCACATGCCGGCACCGGTGTAATTCGCCATGTTGTTCGGACCGGGCGGATCATGATCGGCCGCTTGCATGCCGACGATGGTGCGCACGCGTGGTTCAATACCGACCAGCAGCGACAAGGTGCCGCCGCCCATCGAGTGACCGATGGCTGCCCAATCGCCGCCGCGCGCCATACCGCTCAACCAAGTCATCGGGTTTTGGCTTTGGTCTTCGCACCACTGCAACATCGCGCGCGTATCCCAGGCATAAGCCTCGGTGTCGGCGAAGAACCCTTTTTCGGTATCGATCGATGCCACTAAGTATCCATGCGATGCAAAGTGATTGGCGATCGTGTCCAAGCCGTCGGCCGAACCCAACCAACCGTGCATCAACGCGGTCATCGGATACGGTCCGCCACTTGGATCAGCCGCAGCATTCTGACCGGCGGTAACGGCCGGATAGTGAATGCGCGCGCGCACCGTGCCTTGACCGTAATTGGCGTCGGTGAAGACGACGTCTTGCCAACCGGCGGGCCATGGACCCGGGTCTTCCGGGAGTTGTGCTGCGGCTAAAGGAAGCGATAGTGCGAGGGACAGGAGCATCCCTCGATTCTACTCGGGAATCGGAATTGCGTAGACGCGCCGAGGATTATTCGCCGAAGGTCATTCCGTCGAAGTAGAAGGTCTCGCCGGGATCTAATTGCGCGGTGACGAAAATGCGAACCGGCTGCATCGGGAATTCGACGAGGATGTCGCGGTTTGCCCACTTGGTCGAGTTCAAATCGACGGTCAGAGTTTGCAGCAGCTGGCCGGTCCAGTAATTCTCGACGTGCAGATTCACCGATCCGCAATCGGGTCCGCGAACCGTGTGCAACACAACGCCCTCTGCGTATTCGTTCGCAGTCACGTAGGAACCATCCACGTCGGTGTGATGCACGCTGACGTCGATAAATTCCAAATCGGTGTCGGCCGCGGTGCTTTGAATGTTCATCAAATCCCACCGCCACGTGCGCAACGACTCCGGGTTGTCGGGATGATTGGGCGAGTAGTAATTAAATTCAGCCGCTTCGTTGTCACGTACCAAAGGTTGGTCGTGAACTTGCCAACTCATGCCGGGTAGGTCTTGGCCGATTACCAAACCGGATTGCGCACCGGCGATGATGGTTGGATCGTTGGCGAAGTCGGGCGCTAACGAGAAGGTCGTCAGCCAAAGATTCGGGAAGTTTGTGCCGACTTCGGTCCACGCGGGCGCGGGCTGCGACAGATCGATCTTGCGAATGCCGGAAGTGAAGGTCGCGAGGTAAACCGTTTGCGTTGCGGCAAAGTTCGATGGGCAAGCAATGCCGACGACGGTGCCGTCGCCTAAACCTGCGGCGTATTCATTCAACACCGGGTTGCCCGGCTCATCGATGAACTCGTAGAAGAACGGCGCTTTTTCTGTGGAGACGAAGATGCGCGGCAAACCAGGTGTGTTGGAATCGCGGTCGTAGTCTTCAGGGATGGCAATGCCGGTCACCCATGAAGGGAAAGTATGAATTAATTCCCACTTGCCGGCGTTGTACTTAAACAACCATTTACTGCGCGCGGCATAAACGTCGGCGGCACCTGTCAGATCGCTTTCGACGAAGGTCGGCGCAATTTTGATGTGACGCATGTACGGCGCAACTCCGCCGGATGTGGTTTCGTCGAGCTTGGTGAAGCTCAAGCCGCCGTCGTCGGTGACGTAGTTGCTGGTGCCTTGACTGGAGGTCGAAAAGAAGAACACCTGATCGGAACCCGGCGTGCCGCGGCCGTCGAATTGCGGCGAGTAGGCGAAGGAACGCACGTATCCGACTTGGCGTTCAATCGGGATGTTTTTCCAACCGTAGGATTGATGCGGATTCACCGCGCCAAGCACCGGATCAAACCAGAACGACAATCCACGCGCGCCGCCGACCAGCATCATGCCGTCGTCGGCCATGCGCGGTGAGCAGTCGATTTCGTCCACGTAACTGCTGGCACCGTTCGGCAGCAACGTGACCTCATTCGTGTTCACGTTTTGCATCCAAGTGCCGGAGCCATAACTACCGGCAACCGCAATTAACTCACCAGCGGCGTTGTAGTACGAATCCAGACCGCGCACTTGTGAGGTTGGGCGAAAGCTGCGACGCATCCAATGTAACCCTTCGTTATTGGTGTAGTACAAACCTTCGGATCGGCCAAAAACAATTTGGCCATCGCTAGCGAAGGTCGGCGATACGGCGAAGTCGTGAATCAGCGCGCGACCATGTTTCACCGTTTCGGCGGAATCGGATTCCATCGCAAAATCCTGTGCAGTGCCGTAGTCGCTCCAAGTTGCGCCACCGTCGGCGCTGCGCAAAACACCGACGCTATTCGCAAGTGAAACAAAGTGCGGATGTTCATACACCGAAACCAACAGCCAACTTTGTCCGCTAGGCCCAATCGGCGTGCTTTCCATCGATCGAACCGACGACGTCACCTGGTGAACCATTTGGAAGCTCGCGCCGAAATCGGCTGAGTGCCAAATGTGTCCTTCATCGCCACTGAAGCTGGAAGTATCCGCCTGCGAAGTGGCCAACGCCATTGTTCCCGAACTGGCAAAATCGTGCGAAAAAGTAATCGCAGTGATGCGCGGATCATCCCAATTCGGACCTGGCGTCGGGAATTGCGGATGCACCTGCCACGCGCGTCCGCCGGTTTGGCTGTAATAAAGCACGCCTTGAAACGACGCCACAACCATGCGGTTCGGACCCGGAGCAGCGGTTTTATCAAAGTTGGGGACGACTGCAATTTGCCCGCGCTCGTCGGCCAAACCGGAATCGAGCAACATGTCCCACGACTGCGTATCGCGATTCAACTTCCAAACTTGGCCGAGCTTGTTCACCATGAACAGCGGCGCGCTATTGCCCGCCGTCGGCACGCTCATTTGGCACGCCCAGCGTTCACCCTCGCCGATCGGCAAGCCGGCGTTGAACGGTTGCACCACGTCGGTGAGCGGCTCGTAACTCCAGATCCCTGCGTCGGTGCCGATCAAGAAGCGCGGCGTTGCAGGGTGCGGATCCCAAATGACGACGTCGGGTCGGCCGAGTTCGATGCCGGCACCGGCGACCGGTTGCCACGACAAACCTTCGTCGCGGGTACGCAAAACACGGCACTCGCGTTGCGTGGCGATGACGGTTTCAATCTGGCCGTTGGGCAACAACGCGCTGGCTACGCCGTGCGCATTGTCGTGGGGAACGTGAAGAAGGGGGAGGGAAAGAAGTAAAGAAAGTGGTGGCATCACTACAGAACTACAGTTCAGGGGGAGTGGCTAAAGTGCCGAGTGATGTCATAAACCTAGCATTTCTCCTATTTGCGGTCAGTAAAATCCAGTCATGCCATGTCTCTCGCTGCTGCTTGCTGTTGTGACCGCTCTCCCCCTCCAAGGGGACCCGGCGAAGGACATCAAGTCGAAGGATTTCGAAGTGCGTCTCGCCGCCGTCGAGGTGTTGGCCGGCGGACACGACAAAGCGGAAAAACTGCTGGTCGGCGCGCTGAAGGATAAGGATTGGGAAGTTATGGAAGCGGCGGCCGCGGCCTTGGGTCGTTTGGGCGAAGCGCAGGGCGGCGGCAAGGCGTCGATGAATGCGCTGTTGAAACTATCGCTGGGTGGACCGACGCAACGCATTCGCGGAGTGGCGGCATCGGCGCTGGCTCAAGCTCACGGCGCGGCGGGTTATGAAGCGCTGCTCAAAAAGATGAGCGGTAAAACCGCGATCGAGGCGTCGCGGGCGGCGTCGGCGTTTTGGCCGGTGTTGGATGGTAAAGCCGAATTGAAGGGATTGGAGAAGATTTGGAACGGTAAGGAAAACGATCCCAAGGCGGCGGCGCATGCAATCGTGATGTTGGCGGGGCCAGCTCGTCCGGCGAAATTGCGCATGGTTTTGGAAGGACCGAGCGTGGTGGCTTCGGCGTCGGCATTGGAGGCGGTGGCACAAACCGGCGATGTCGGCTGTTTGACCGATGTGCTGAGTGTGATCGATAAGCCCGCCAACGATTTGCTGAAACGGCGCGCAGTCTCGACCACGTTGGCCTTGCTTGCACAAGCCGACGACACCGAACCGCTGCTGAGCGAACTTTTCGACGGTTTGGAACAAGCGGATGCCGCCCACGCCGCCCCCCACTACGCGCGGATCTTGACCAAAGCCGTGCACCGCGAATTCGCCGACGCCGACGACATCCGCAAGCGATTCTTGAAGGTGTTGGAGCAGCGCACTGAGATTCAGCAGATGCTGGTGCGTGCGGCTGTGGTCGATGCTTTGAGCAAGTTGAATGTTGCACCGTCTGCATCCGACCAAGCGACTGCAGGTGCGTTGGGTTTCCTTGGTGGATCCAGCGGTGGCGATCAAAGCGATAGCGAATCCACCGCCGGCGGTAAGTCGTCGGCGCATCCGGATTCGATCAAAGCTTTGGTCGAAGCCATTCGCAATGACCCAAGTTTCTTGGTGCGTTCGGCAGCCATCCGCAGTTTGGCGCGCATGCTTCCCGCCGACGACGTGGTGCGCGCGAACACTTTGATCGAAGCCATGCAAAACGATCAAGCCGCGCGCAACCGCGAAGATGCAGCGGTTGCGTTGGGCGTGAAAGGTCAAAAACTGGCGGCGCCGGCGTTGATCAAAGCACTGCAAGATGAAGACCGGTGGGTAGCCGTGGTTTCGGCGGTTTCGCTGGGCATGACTCAAGACCCTCGCGCGGTTCAGCCGTTGACCGATTTGCTGCAACACGAAGACTGGCGTATGCGCGGCGCGGCGCTGACCGGGTTGGCGCGCAGTTATTTGAAAGAAGCAGTACCACCGCTGATTTCGGGATTGGAAGACGTCGACGAAACGGTGCGGCGTACGGCTCATCAGCACTTAACTGCGCTGGCTCACCAACAGATCGAACCCACGGTCGAGGCGTGGACCGCGTGGTGGAATAAGGTCAAGCGCGCTTATCAGTTGTTCGACCCCGAAGAAGCCAAGCGACGCAGTGAAAAGTACGGCTATGCGGGTTTGGACGAACAAGGCACCGCAACCTTGTTTAAGGATCAAGACGTCATCGTATTCCAAAGTCGAGGAGACCACATGGAACACGTGTTGGATGCACTGAAGATCCAACACGAAAAAACTGCTTATGGAAAACTCGCCGAAGCCAAGTTGCATCCGCGCGCGGTGTTTGTCGTCAACTGCACCGGTGAAATCGATGCCAAAGACATCGATCGCATCGGCTGGTTTGTGCGTACCGGAGGTTACTTGCTCGGTTCATGCTGGGCGCTGCACGAAACCATTGCCCGCGTTTATCCCGGCGTCGTTGCTCGCTACAAAGCTCCCGGTGAAGTGATGGATACGGTGCAAGCGCAGTCGTGCGCACCGGACAGTCCGTTTCTGCGCGAAGTCTTCCCGCCGGGGGTCAAACCGATTTATTCGTTGGTCGGCGCGCACCTGATCCAGATCATCGACCCGCAACGCTGCGAAGTCCTGGTTGATAGCGCGCAATGCGCCGAGCGTTGGGGCAACGGAAACCTGGCGGTGTGGTTCCCGGCGGGTCACGGCATCATTCTGGATTCGGTCAACCACTTCGAAGAACAAGGCCTCGGCAACGCGCCGTGGTTGAAGAAACCTGAGCAGCGCCAAGCTTTTGCCATGGATCACATGGGCATGAGTTACGAAGAGTGGCGTGAGACGCGCAGCGAAAAATACTGGAGCAAGGGCGGACAGGTCGCGCGCGAGGTGCTGGACCTATCGGTGTTCCGGTTGATCAGTAACTTTGTTCGGCGTAAACGCATCTCGGGCGAATAGAACTCCATTCGCCCGAGTCGATCGGCGTTTACTGCTCGCCGAAGGTCATGCCATCAAAGGCAATAGACTCGCCGGTTGCGAGGTCGGCGGTCACTTTTATGCGCACCGGTTGGTAAGTGAACGGCACTTCGACCATCTCGTCTTTGATCGTCGGACCGTTGAGATCAACCGTCTTCGTGGCAACCGGCGCACCGGTCCAATAATTCTCGACTTCGATCAACATGCTACCCATGGTCGGCCCCGAGAAAGTGTGCACGGTGATGCCGGCCGCGTATTCATTACAAGTAATGTAAGACCCATCGTTGTTGGTGTACTCCACGTAAACGTCGACGAAGTCCACCTTCATATTCGGGTGTTGATACGGCTGAATGAACACCGATTCCCACGGCCAAACGCGGCTGCCGTCGGGGTTGTTCGGTTTGTTGGGTTGGTAGTACTGGAACTCGGCGGCGTCGCCATCGCGCAAAATCGGCGGCGACTCAATGGTCCAGTTGGAGCCGGTCGGCAAATCGGTACCGACCACCAAACCGCCCTGTGAACCGGCAAGAATTTGGCGGTCGTTGGCGAAGTCGGGCGACAGCACAAAAGTGGTCAACCATAGGTTGGGGAAGTTCTGGCCTACTTCTTCCCAAGCAGGGTTGGGCTGACTCAAATCCAACTTGCGAATCCCCGACGAGAATGTCGCCAAGTACATGGTTTGCGACGCACCGAAGTCAGGCGGGCATTGCGTTTTGACCACTGCGGCGTCGCCCAAGCCATCGTTGTATTCGGTTACTACCAAGCCGTTAGGCTCATCCAACACTTCTAAGAAGTACGGCGACTTCAAAGTGGAAACAAATACGCGCGGCAGCCCCGGCGTGCCCGGATTACGGTCGAAGTCGGTGGCCACACTGATGCTGGTAATCATCGTGCCGAAGGAATGCAGCAGTTCCCATTCACGCCCGTGCAATCGGAACAAATTGCTACCGCGCGCCGCATAAACATCCAGCGGTCCGCGGTGATTGCCGACGGCGAAGGTCGGCGCAATTGCCAAATGGCGCATGAACGGCGCCGGTGCGCCCCCCACCATGGTGTCGAGTTTCTCGAAAGACTGACCGCAGTCCGTGGTAAGCCAGTTGGTTTGCGAACTGCTCGACGTCGAGAACATGAAGATCTGATCCGACCCCGGAACTCCACGCGCATCGAAATTCGGCGAGAACGCAAAGGCGCGCACATAACCGAAGTTTGCCTTCATCGGGAAGGTCTTCCAGCCGTAAGTGCCAAACGGGTTCGGCGCTTTGAGCTTCGGATCAAACCACATCGCCAAACCGCGGGCGCCGCCGACCAGCATCAAACCGTCTTGGTTGAAGCGTGGCGACATATCAATTTCGTCGACGTAAGTGCTGGCGCCAAAGGTCAGCAAATCCACTTCACCGCTGTTGCTGTTTTGGAACCAAGTGCCGCCGCCGTAGCTGCCGGCCGCGCCAATTAAATCACCATTTGCCGCGATGAAACAATCCAAGCCGCGCACCTGCGTTGCCGGGCGGAATCCGCGCCGATGCCAATGCAATCCTTCGTTGTGCGAGTAGTACAACCCCTCAGAGCGGCAGTACTGCAACTCGCCGGTGGTTGCAAAATCAATCGGCACCTCGAAGTCGTGAATCTTTTCGCGACCGTGACCGATTGTGAACGACGAATCGAACTCGAGCATGAAGTCCTGCGCCGAACCGTAGTCGTCCCAAGTTGCGCCCATGTCGGAGCTGCGCAAAATTCCGGTGCTGCCGGCCAAGCCGATGATCGCCGGGTGCTCCAACACCGAAGCCAAGTACCACTGATTGCCGCTTGGGCCGGTCGGCGTGCTTTGAATGGCGCGCACCGACGAATCACCCTGATAGGTGATCAAAAAGTTTTGACCAAAGTCGGTGGACTGCCAAATGGTGCCGCTGTCCCCCGAAAAAGTGCTCGGGTTCGCCACCGAAGTCGCCAGCACCATCGAACCCGACGACGCGTAATCGTGCGAAAACTCGAGCGCGGTAATCAGCGGTTCGTTCGGCGCGGTTGATGGCGTCGAGAAGCTCGGGTTGATCTGCCAAGTGTTGCCGCCGTCAAGACTGAGGTACAGCACACCTTGCACCGCCGCCGCGACGGTTTGCTCGTGGCCACCCGGGGCCGATTCATCAAAATTCGGCATGACTGCGACCTGGGCACGCTCGTCGGCATAGCCGCTGTCCAGCGAGAGCTCCCAGGTGTCGGTGCTGCGATTCAGCCGATACACCTGCCCTGACTTGTTTGCGAGGAATACCGGCGCCGAGCCCAGGTGGCCGGCGGTGCTCAGCCTGGTCGCCCAGCGACCGTTTTCGTCGGTGGGCAAACCGGCGACGTAGGTTTGCACGGTCTCGGCGACCGGATCGTAGGTCCACACCCCTTCGTCGGCTGCGATCAAAAAGCGCTGGCCGTCCGGATGTGGATCCCAGAGCACGATGTCGGCGCGGCCGAGCTCGAGACCGGCGCCGCGAACGGGCTCCCACGATAGTCCTTCGTCCCTTGTACGTAAGACTTTACACTCGCGCTGGGTGGCAATAATCGTCTCCACCGTTCCATTCGGAAGGTGGGCGGTGGCAACGCCGTGGGCGTTGTCGTGCGGAACATGAGGGGCGTTCAGCAGGGGGGAGAACAGGAATAAAGAAAGCATGGAAACGAGTTGGGAAGAATTGGAGGGAAAGACAGGACTCGAGACCTTAAGCAAAAAATATCACACTTAATGTCTCGCGACTCAACCATTATAGACATAGACGGCGGGCCGCAAGCTTTGTTCCGGCTTCCGCGATTTGCGAGCGCGCGTATCATCGGCGGCATGGCCCTGAAGCTTCCCCAACATTCAGCCGTGAAGACCGCGTGCATGCGCCCCCTGGCGATCGCCGCGCTGATTGCATCGGCGGCAATGATCCCCTCCTGCGCCCAGCCCGGCATTTCGTCCGGCGGCATGGTTTACCCGGCGACGCCGAGTTCGGCGCAGCTCGACAACTACTTCGGCACCTACGTCGCCGACCCGTACCGCTGGCTCGAAGACCTCGACGGCGAGCAAACGCGCAATTGGATCGAAGCGCAGAACGATCTGACCTTCGATTACCTAGCCAAGATCAAAGAGCGGCCGGCGATTCGCGCGCGCTTGGAAGAGCTGTGGAACTACGAAAAGTTCGGCACGCCACAACTGGAAGGCGGCAAAACTTTCTTCACGCGGAACGACGGTTTGCAAAACCAGTCGGTGTTGTACGTGGTCGATTCGGCCGGCGCCGAACCGCGCGTTTTGCTCGACCCCAACACGCTGTCGGCCGACGGCACCGTGTCGCTGTCGAGTTGGAGCCCGAGTAAGGATGGGCGCTACTTGGCCTACGCCGTGTCCAAAGGCGGATCCGATTGGATGGAATGGCACGTGCGCGATATTGAAAGCGGAAATGACTTGGACGATCACCTGACTTGGACCAAGTTCACCGGTGCATCCTGGCATCCGGATAGTAGCGGTTTTTATTACACCCGCTTCCCCGAGCCGGAAGGCGATGCGTTGGAAGAGGTGAATGAGAACTCGGCGGTTTACTTCCACCGAGTCGGCACCGATCAATCCGCTGATTCGTTGGTGTACACCCGCCCGGAAAACCCGCGCTGGGGTTACGGCGCCGGCGTTTCCAATGATGGACGTTGGTTGATCGTGATCGGTTCGGAAGGCACTGCGCGCAAGAATCGCGTGTGGGCGCGACCGATTGGCAGTAACGGCAAGTTCATTGACGTGTTCACCGATTTCGACGCGGCCTATAACGTTGTAGGTGTGCGTGAAAACGTGATGTACGTGCGCACCACGCGCGATGCGCCGAAGGGCAAAGCCATTGCCGTGGATTTGACTCCGAATGGTCCGCAGAACGAGCGCGTGCTGATTCCCGAAGGCGAAGATGTGCTGCAATCACTGTCTTACCTAAACCATTCGCTGGTCGCGCGCTGGTTGCACAACGCTCACAGCAAGGTCAGCGTGCATGGCTTGGACGGTAAGCAGAAGTACGAAATGAACTTGCCAACCGTCGGCACCATCGGCGGCATTAGTGGCGAATGGGATTCGTCGGAGGCTTACTTCTCGTTCACCAGCTTCACCTTCCCGACGTCGATTTATAAGTTGGACTTGTCGACTGGCAACAGCACGGTTTACCGCCAGCCGGATGTCGACTTCAACCCGGAAGACTTCACCGCCGAGCAAGTTTGGTACACGTCGAAAGATGGCACCAAAGTGCCGATGTTCGTCGTACGCGCCAACCGCGTGAAGAAGGATTTCACCAACCCAACGCTGCTTTACGGTTACGGCGGATTCAACATCTCGCTGACGCCGAGCTTCAGCCCGGCCAACTTGGTGTGGCTGGAAATGGGCGGCGTTTACGCGATGCCCAACCTGCGCGGAGGTGGTGAGTTTGGCGCCGAATGGCACAAAGCCGGCACCATTCACGAAAAACAGAATGTGTTCGACGACTTCATGGCGGCCGCCGATTTCTTGTGCGACGAAGGTTGGACGCGCAATGACTTGCTGGCGATCCGCGGTGGTTCCAACGGCGGTTTGTTGGTGGGTGCATGCATCACCCAGCGCCCGGATATGTTCGCCGCCGCGCTACCCGCTGTGGGCGTGATGGACATGCTGCGCTACCACAAGTTCACCATCGGTTGGGCGTGGGCAAGTGACTACGGAACCAGTGAAGACAAGGCGCAATTCGCAACGCTGCGTAAGTACTCGCCGGTGCACAACACCCAGCCCGGCATGCACTACCCGCCGACGCTGATCACCACCGGCGACCACGATGACCGCGTGGTTCCGGCGCACTCGTACAAGTTCGCTGCGGCGATGCAACGCGCCCAAGGTGGCGAAGCGCCGATTTTGATTCGCATCGAAACGCGCGGTGGCCACGGTGGCGGCAAGCCGACCGGCATGATTTTGGATAGCTATGCCGACCAGTGGGCCTTCTTGGTCGAAAGCATGCAGTTCAAGCCTGACTCTTTCGGAGTGCCTGCCGAATAGAGGCGCGCACCGACGCCGCTTCGGTCTCCAAGCCGACTTCCATTAGGGAGTCGGCTTCTTTTTTGAGCTCGGGGTACTGGCGCGACAGGTGGTAGAAGTCGTGATACGCCCACGCGCGAATGAACTTGTTGTCCATTTCCAGGCAACGGCGGATGAAAAGCTCAGCCATGCCGCGTGATTGCGGTGGGATCGGTAAGTGGCTGAGGCCTTGCAGCATCAGCAAATAGGAAGTCCAAATATCGGCGTTTTGAAAACTGGCGATCCAGCGTTCGATTTCCAACTCGTCGAGAAATCCGCCGTCGTCAAGATGGTTTTTGACCATCCACGCACCGGCGATTTGTTGGTTTCCGGATTGGTAGCAAAGGTCGATGGCTTGGGTGAGGAAGTGTTCATCCTGGCAGCAGTCATCAAACATCTGCCGCAATACGCCGGCGCCTTTGCCGTCCCAACTTTGCGCTTGTTCTAGGAAGCTCATCCTTGAGTTAGCATACAACGGCTACACTCGTTTCGTCAGGATGCCTGAAGCCACCACCCACCACCTCCGCCGCGATCTTGGCAGCATGCATGGCGTGGGCATTGTGATCGGCGCGATTATTGGGGTCGGAATTTTTATTACGCCGTCGAACGTGGCGACGATTGCCGGCAGTCCGGAGCAGGCGCTGCTGATGTGGTTGATCGGCGGTTTGCTGGCGCTAACCGGGTCGTTGTGCATGGCGGAGATCGGCGCGCGTTTTCCGGTGAGCGGCGGCGAGATTGTTGCGCTGAAGGAATTGCTTGGACCGCTGCCGGCGTTTTTATTCGGTTGGTCACTGCTGACCGCGATCAATACAGGTGCGCTGGTGATCATCAGTTTGTTCGCGGCGCAAAATTTGGGCGTGGCGTTGGGATATGAATGGGATCAAACCCAAGTCACAATCGCCGCATCGGCTGCAATTGCCGGACTGGCGGTACTCAATCTACTCGGCGTTAAAAACTCAGCGTGGATGCAAACGTCAACGTCGGCGGTGAAGTTGATCATCCTCGGTAGCTTGGCGTTGTTGGGTTTGTACGCGTTGTTCTTTTCACCGGATTCGACTTCCGCGTTAACGGAAAGTGCGCCCCCATCGCCAACCGATCCCACCGGGTCGCCAAACGCAGAATCAAACGGACACGGCGCCTCCTCATCCGCGCCGTGGATCGCCGGCCTTGCCGCCACCATCTTCAGCTACGGCGGCTACCACCAACTGACTTGGTTAGGCGGCGAAGTCAAAGACCCGCAACGCACACTTCCACGTGCAATCGTCGTCGGCATTTTGCTGGTGATCGGCGGCTACATGGCGGCAAACTGGGCGTACTTCTCGCTGCTGCCGTTCGAACAAGTCGCCACATCCCCCACCATCGCCGCCGACGCAATCGGCACCTTCTTCCCAATCGCCGGCACCACGATCACAGCCACCGCGCTGTGCATTTCGGCATTCGGCATCGCCAACTCCCAAGTCCTCACCACCCCGCGCGTTTATTACGCCCTCGCCAAACAAGGACTCTTCCCCAAAGTCCTCGGCAACCTAGGCGGCGACGCCGACGTCCCCCGCCCGGCAATTTTGCTGCAAGCCACGCTTGCCATTCTGCTGCTGTGGATCGGAGGCGGCGAAGGCATGGACAAACTGGTCACCGGCGTCGTCTTCATCGACGTGACTTTTCACGTGCTCGCCGTCGGCGGCTTATTCCTAGCCCGCCGCAAGCTCGCCGATTCCGCGTTCATGAGGCCAATGTGGCCACTCACGCCACTGGTCTTCATCATCGGCACAACCATCGCCATGCTCGCCACGTTTTGGAATCCCGAAGTCCGCCAAGCCAGCATCTTCGGAGTCGTGTGGATCGCCGTCGGCGTTGTGGTTTATCGATTCACACAAGCTCGGACATGATGCTGTTCAACGACACGACTTGAGTGGCCTTCTCAATCGGGAAGTCATTATCGCCGCCGTAAATGACTAGCTTTCTAGTAGCCTGAACGTCGTCACATGCGATATGGAATCCCTTCCCTACCTTGGGTGCCAGACTACTCTTGATCTCAATTGCCCAAATCTCCGAATTTGGAAAAACCAAAAGCAAGTCAATCTCAGCACCAGTCGCCGTCCGGTAAAAGTACGATTGAACATTACTTGGCAGCACCGAGTGAATATTTTCAATTACCCAGCCCTCCCAACTTTTACCCAAGGCGGGATGACCCATTAAACCCTCCATCGAGGTGATCCCCAATAGACCGTGTAGTATTCCACTATCGCGCACATAGTGCACCGGAGATTTCACCAACCGCTTTTTAACATTCGCATGCCACGGCTCCAAGCGGCGCACCAAGAGCAGGTCAACTAATAAATCGATGTAACGAGAAACGGTTTTTCCCTCAACCGCCAAGTTTCCACCTAGCTTGGAATGGTTCACGGTCGTTCCCTGCAAATGGGCAAGCATGGTCCACAAACGCCTCAGGCGAGTCGCAGGGATTTGAAAACCGAACTGCGGGATCTCTCGTTCGAGATAGGTCCGAATGAGTTGCTCAAGCCACTCAAATGCCTGGCCATCATCGTCGGCTAAAAAACTTTCGGGAAAACCACCGCGTAGCCAAAGGCGGTCCATACCTTCTCTTTTTTCCACACCTGCTTCGAGGACGTTCAACCCGAAGAGCTCCAAGTAATGGATGCGACCAGCAAGACTCTCGGACGATTGCCGCAGTAGATCCATCGACGCGGAACCGAGCAGCAAAAAATGCTCCCCCCTTCGCCCGTCCCTTCGGTTTTGATCGATTACCCCACGCATGACGGGAAAAAGCTCGGGAGCTCTCTGGATTTCATCCAGCACCACTAGCTTGTGGCGATGCCGCCGTAGGAATTGCAGTGGGTCAGCCAGGCGTGCCAAATCCTGCGGGCTTTCTAGGTCCAGGTAAATTGCATCTCGCTGATTCGCTACAACCTGGGCCAACGTGGTCTTGCCGACTTGGCGGCAACCGGTAAGAACGACGGCAGGCGTTCTGGGCAACGTGGCGTCCAGTTTTGCCTGCAAAAGGCGTGCGAGCAAAGGCTGCATTATGGGAATTATATTCCCAATTTGCATGGTTGGGCCATTTTTTCCAGCCGGAATGCTTGTATTCCTTAGCCGATGATTTCGGCCAAGCCGTTCGTCAATTCGCAGCTGACGACATCCAGCGCTTGGAACCAAACCGAAACGCCGGTTGCGCCGCTTGGAATCGGCACCGAAAGCGTGGAGCTGCCCAAGCCGTTCGCGGGTTGAATGCCGATTACCTGAACCGGGTTGCTGAGGTCTACGGTCAGCAATCCGCACGAACCGGCGGGCAAGGTGGCCGGGCCGCCGCCGCTTAGGGAGTAGGCAAATCCGACTAATCCGCTAGGCGTTGCGTTGTCCACGGTCAGTTGCGCGGTGCCGCCGGCAACTAGGCCGGACACACTTAAAGTTGGACCGCTCGAGCCAGATCCAGTCCATTCGGCCGAAGCCATCACTTCCGGCGCGGCCATGCCGGTGTTGCGCCACGCGTCGTAAAGTTGTTGACCGCGATCCTGCAAGAACGCAACCGAGCCATCGTTCGCCAGCAGCAAGAACTGCACGTATTCCCAACTCGTGGGTTGGTACATCAGGTCGACGTCGGCGCGCACCGCACCGTTCGGCGGATTCAGCGCGACTTCGTCCCAATAACGGTAAATGCCCCCCGCGCCCGGACTGCCGTATTGCGCTTCGGGCACCGGCAATGCGTTACGCGTTTTGGCATCGTCGTAACGGTAACCATAGGGAGGAGTGCGGTTGTCCTTCGAGATCGTGTTGTTGAGCACGAAGTGGAAGGTGTTGTAGTTAGTGCCGACAGCTTGGCCCGCCAAATCGCCCAACGTGTAATCCGGCTGACCGGTCATTCGGTCATAACTCAGCACTTTGTTCGGCGAATAGCCCATGCCCAGCAGTTGATTGGCCCACTCTTGGGTCATCGCCATGTGCGCCTCGTAGATTTTGGTGTTGGCGCCATTGAGATCCAAGATCGTGTCCACCGAAACCTGCTGACCATTCACGGTAACGCTCATCGCGCCGTATTCACCATCTTCACGCAGAAAGCCGCCGCCGGCGTCGTACCACTTGATGTTCAACCACATGCGCCGACCTTCGGGATAACCCGACGGCAACTTATGCCCGGTCAAGTTGGTGACTTTGACAGTATCGCCAGTCACGCTCAACGTCGACGCTTGGCGCAAGTTTGCCTTAGCGCGAGCAATACCGCGGTTCATTGCCGCAATGGTGTCGCTGTCCAAACCACCGCCCGGGCTCACCAAGCCCTGGTTATCCAAATACTGAATTGCTTGCGGCGCCCAGTAGTTGCCGCCGGTCAAATCGTGCAGCGGCAAATCCTTGCGGTTCGGCGACGGATCCTTACAACCGTGGCCGGTTACCGGCGGCAGGTGACAGCTTTGGCAAGTGAAGTACCGCGTATCGCCATCTTCATAATCACCGCCGTTGCCGGCAACCAGCGAAGCTTGGTAGGTCGACTCCAAGACCCCAGCCTGCAAATCTTGCGGCAAGGTCAGGTAATCGGAAACGCGGAAGGTCGAAAGCGCACTACTCTTATGTTCGGAGAAAGTCCGCTCCATCATGCCGTACAAAAACGGCTCATTATTAAATGCCGCTTTGCCGGTGACCGAACCACCAAGCTGACCGCTGAATGTTCCAGGACTGAGCGGCTGCATCGCGCCATTGTTATGGGCGACGTCACCAGTGAGCGGGTTCGAAACATCGTGGCAAGTTCCACACGATTCCGGTTGGCGAATGAAATCGGCCTTGGCTGCTGGGTGCGGTGCGGTATGACTGAGGTACGGACCGTAACGAAGGTCCGGGAAGCCGCCGACCACGTACATGCCGCTGCCGTAATAACCGGTTGGCTTGGCACCGCCGCTGTGAGCTTCAAACGGCGGGTTTTGAACGCCGATGAATTCCGATTCATCGGGGTTGGTTTGCAAGTGGCAGAGATGGCAGGTGATGCCTTCGGCGTCTTCATCCTTCAGCGCCGAACCGTCGGTTGGTGTGGAGCGGTCGTCCAACCATCCAGCGGGGAAGTGACAACGAATGCACAAGTCGCCGGAGCCGTCGAAGTCTTGCTCGGCGATGGCGAGGCATGCCCAAAACAGCGGATCGCGTCCGGCGTGGGCCATCATGCTGCCTTGCCAATTGCGATAGGGTTCCACCGCTTGGTCGTAGTCGCCGTGGCAACCGCCGCAGTCATCGGGCTTGTTGAGTTGCACCACTTCGAGCGGCTGCGTGCCCGGTTGTTGAATGTCGGTGGGCACGTTGAGCGCTGGTATGAACGGCAGCGCAGTGGCGAGGACTAAGCCCAGGCCGCTGTAGGCGAGCACGAGGAAGGATTTGAATAGGATTTTGGGGGAGCGGCGTTTGGAGGGGAGATTTGCCATTTCCTAGATTAACTCGACACAAGTCTTTTTGAAAGAATGGCTTAAGTTTGAGTTTGGGGCGGAAATATAGATGGATTCGATTTATCGAAAAGTGGATGGGTCCATGGCTTCAACCGTGTGCGATGATCGGCTGTTCGTTCTTAAAGTCATGCGCACACTGTTCCTCATTGCACTAGTTTTCTTGGCCGCACCGATGGCGTCGGCTCAATCCCTCGCCGAGCAACTCGGCGAATCGCCGACGATGGAAGAGCTTCAGGCGTTGTACCAGAAGCATTACGACAAGTGGGTGGAAGACATTCAATCGCAGCAAGGGTTGGAGAGTCCGCATTGGCCGGAGTTCCCAGCGGTGAGCTTCTATCCGTTTTTTGCAAAGGCGGCGCGCGCCGGCGAGAAAGACGCGATGGATTGGGTGTTGATGTGATCTGCACCCCGTAGCCGGGCCAGTTCGAATTGCGCATATTCAGTCTAGTT
>CAYFOM010000034.1:0-53796 GCA_964344765.1 uncultured Planctomycetales bacterium
CATCGGCGGACATGCTTGGCGATTCACTTTTTGCATTCCCCTCAATTCCATTGCTATTGACGCTTACCCTTTGAATACTCCCATCAACCAGATCGCGAATAAAAATATCGGCGTGGGCATTGGAGTCGCCTGGCACCAAATTGTCGGCGTAACTTTCGAACGCCACATAACGGCCATTTGCGGATAGAGAAGTATTTCTCACTTGGCTATCGTCGTTGCCTTGCTCGCCCGACGCGCTTAGCGAAACACGTTCGGTGCTTTGTGCATGAGACGGCGATGTCAAAACCAGTAGGAACGGAATGATGATTAGGGGGGCATAATTCATATATTGGTATAGGCAACTTGCGTGCCATGGAAACCGAATCCAAATGATGAAGAATATGTTCGGTTTTGCACCCACTCTAGAGGTGGGCGAACGCAGCTAGTTCTTGATCGCTGTACATCGGAATATTCGCACCAAACTTTTGGTTGAGTACGTCGATCAAAGCATTAGCAATGTAGCCGTTGCCCACTGCGGTCGGGTGCACGTCGTCGGCGTGAAGGTAGGCGTACTGACCATGCAGCGGCGGACCCAAAATGGTGGTGCCGTTCAAAACCGGGGGGTTGGAAACGACCAAATGATGCAGGCGATAGAAGTCCAAAACCGCGATGCGCGAGTGGCGGTTGTAGGAACGAATCTTGCGATTGGCGCGTTCCAAATGCGCGCGGAGGTTGGCTTTCTGCTGTGCGTTGAAATGCCAACGGCTTGGCGTCAGCGTGATGTCGGGCACCGTCCACAAAATGATCTCGGTGCTCGGGCGACGCAAACCCAGATAAGTCACCGTGTTGTGAATACGGTCGAGCAAATCGTCAACCACGGCATCGGCTTTGGCGTTGGTTCCCGGCGGGTTATTGCCCAAAACCCAGTCGTTCGAGAAGAAGTCATTGCCGCCGATTTCGACCTGAAAGCAAGTGGCCGACGGCGCCAAACCGAACAGCTCGGCCAGCTCATATGCAGTGATTTGCGCCCACAGGTGGTTCGAGCGCGAGCCGGCGATGGCGTAGCGATTCAAAGTCGCGTTGGCCGGCTTGCCCTTCTCCCACATCGCTTCGAAGGGATCCATGCCGTACATATCTTGCGGCAAGAAGTTGACCAAACCGAGGATGTCGTTGTGCGTCAAGCTGTCACCAAAGCAAACGCCGTGCTTAAGGTTCAGCTGCTGCGCGGCCAACGGGGTGGACAGGACCACGGCAACCGCAAGGAGGAGGAATTTTTTAGGGAGGTTTAACACCTGATTAGACTAACATCGCAGCTATGGCGATTGAAAAAAGCCTCTCCCAGCGAGTCGGATTATGGCTGGGACCGGTGCTGTTTTTGATCGTTAGTTTTATGGATTTGCAACCGGGCAATCCGGCGGCGACGCGCATGGCGGCAGTGGCGGTTTTGATGGCTACGTGGTGGATCACCGAAGCCATCCCGTTGTTCGCAACCGCACTGTTACCGCTGATTTTTTACCCGCTGCTCGGCATCGCCAAAGGCGGCGAAACGGCGCCGATCTACTTCAACAGCACCATAGTTTTGTTTTTGGGCGGCTTTTTGATCGCCTTGACGATGGAGCGCTGGAATTTGCATCGCCGCATCGCGCTGCTGATCATTCAAAAAGTAGGTGGCGGCCCGGCGCGCATCACCTTCGGCTTTATGGTGGCCGCCGCGTTTTTATCGATGTGGATCTCGAACACAGCGACGGCAATCATGATGGTGCCGATTGGTTTGGCCATCATCATGGAGCTGGAAAAAACCTTCGGTGAAAAAGCCACCCACCCGTTTTCGGTCGGCGTGATGATCGCCATCGGCTACGCCTGCTCGGTCGGCGGATTGGTCACGCTAGTCGGCACGCCGCCCAACCTATCCTTCGTTCGCATCTATGAAATCACCTTCCCCGAAGCGCCGACGATCTCCTTCGGCCAATGGATGCTGCTTGGTTTGCCGATCTCGGTGGTGCTGTTGTTCACCGCTTGGGCGTTGATCACCAAAGTCTTTTTCCGCACGCCGGCGCACATCACCATCGATCCAAACGTGGTGCGCAAGCAAGTCGCCGATTTAGGCCCGGTTAGTTTTGAAGAGCGCGCCGTGCTCGCCGTGTTCCTCAGCACCGCGCTGTTGTGGGTATTCCGCGTACCGCTTACCGTCGGCAGCCTGACCATTCCGGGTTGGTCGGCGCTGCTCCCCTATCCCGATTTACTCGACGACGGCACCGTCGCCATCCTGATGGCGTCATTGCTTTTCGTCATTCCCAATCGCACACCCAACAGCGATTCGCCGACGCTCGCCGGCGCCGAAATCATTCCGCGTTTGCCGTGGAATATTGTGTTGTTGTTCGGCGGCGGTTTTGCGCTGGCATTTGGATTCCAAGAAACCGGCTTGGCGGAGTACATCGGCAATCAGTTCTCCGGTTTGGCCGGAGTGTCGCCGTTCGTATTGATCTTGGTCATCTGCTTGTCGCTGACCTTCTTGACCGAGCTGACGTCGAACACCGCAACCACCGAAATGATCCTGCCGATTTTGGCATCGGTCGCGGTGGCCGCCGAAATGCACCCGCTGATGTTGATGGTTCCCGCCACGCTCAGCGCCTCATGCGCCTTCATGATGCCGGTCGCCACGCCGCCGAACGCCATCATCTTTGGCAGCAACCGCGTGCGCATTCCCGAAATGGCGCGCATTGGTTTTTTCCTCAACCTCATCGGCGCGTTGACGATTACCGTGATGTTCTTATTGATCGGAACTCGCGTCTTCGAAATCAGCTAACCGCGTCAAGTTCAACCGCACCTCCGCCCCGCCGCCTGGTTCGGCTGCGGGCGAGGGCTGATCGTGGCCAACCGCAGCGCGAACTTCAGCGGACCCACCATGCAGCTCAACGATGCGTTGCACAATTTCCAATCCCAACCCAAGCGCGCCGGCGCGCTGCAAACTCAAAGCCCATTCATGCAACGGCTGCCATCGCGACGAAAGGCCGGGAATGACTTCACCATCATTCTGAACGGTGACCATCCAACTATCCGCATGGACCTGCACGATCGAATCGGCATGACGAATCGCATTGCGCAGCAAATTCTCCATCGCCCGGCTCAACAATCTCCCATCCGCCTGCACCACCGGCAAACCCGCAGGCAATTCACAACGCAGCTCAATCTGCTTTTGATCCGCCAACGGTTGCAGCAACTGCGCTGCATCGTGCAGCAACTCGCCCAAGGGCACCGGCTCCTTGGCGACTTCGGTGCGCAGTTGCAGCTTTGCACCCTCCAGCAAGTCTTCGGTCAACTCCATCACTCGCGCAGTATCTTGTTCCGCCAATTGCAGCGCGGCTCCAACATCGACGTCGGGGTCGTTTCGAGCGCGGTCCAAACACGCCGACAGCGCAGCCAACGGAGTGCGCAAATCATGCGCAATTTGCGCCGTCCACTGCCGACGCCATTGGTCGCGCGCTTGCAGCTGCTCGAGCAAATCTTCGGTGCGCACTTGCATCGCGTTCAACGCTTCGGCCAATTGCGCGATCTCGTCGTGGCCGCCGGCTTCGAAACTTGGAAGAGATGGGTTGGATTCGCTCTCCGCCAACGAAACTGCCGACGAAACCTTTTCGGCCTGATTCGCTAACCGCCGCAGCCGACGCGTTCCCCACCAAGTCACGGCAATGGCTAGACCCGCGGAAAGCAACAGCGTGAACAGCAAGTATCGCGGATAAACCACCGACTCGAAGGTTTCGGGGTAAGCCTCGTTGACCTTTTGCCAAGTCCACTTCCCCTCCTCCGCCAAACGCACTGCCGCCGCGCGTCCTTCGAGGAAATCGGCGTCGTACCACTCGGGATAAAGCGCGCCCTCAAAACGCCCAATGATGCGATCGCCGACGAACGCCAGCGCCAAAAAGCCAACGCCGACGACTAGTGCCAAACGCACGCCTAGCGATCGCTGCCAAGGCCATCTCTTGCGCCGAGTCACTAACTTTCTCCTCGGTCCATGCGATAGCCCACGCCCCAAACCGTGCGCAAGTACTTGGGATTGGATGCATCATCCTCAATCTTTTTGCGCAGACGCGTCACGTGCAAATCCACCGTGCGCGTGCCGCCTTCATACTGCCGGCCCCAAATGCGGTCGAGCAATTGATCGCGCGTCCACGGGCGTTCTGGGTGGCGCATGAAGAAGGCCAGCATTTCAAATTCCTTAGGCGTGAGATCTAACTCTAGCTCGCGGCAACTTGCTTGGCGCAATTCAGAGTCTAACTGCAACTCGCCGATCACCAACCGCTGCAACGACGGCGCGCGGCCGGCGCGGCGGAACAGCGCTTTGACTCGTGCCACCAATTCAGCACGGTGGAACGGCTTGATCAAATAGTCATCGGCGCCGACTTCCAACCCACGCACCCGGTCTTCCGGTTCATCGCGTGCGGTCAGCATCAAAATGGGAATGCTGCGTTCGGCGCGGCGCAAGTCTCGGCACAAATCGAGGCCGTCGCCATCGGGCAGGCCGAGGTCGAGAATGAGCAAGTCGTGGGTTTGCTGCAATTGGCGGCGCGCGCTTTGCAGCGTTGCGGCATGCTCGACATGGAAGCCATTAGCGTGCAGGCTATCCATCAACTCCATGCGCAGGCGGGCGTCGTCTTCGACCAGCAAAATGCGCGGTGCGTCGGGGAGTTGAGTCATAACTGCGTTCATCCTAGCGCCGGACTCGCGGATCGTGCACGGCGTCGGCGTTTGGAAACATTTTGGAATCAAATTGCATACAACTCAGCGGCAATCTTCAAGCATGAAGAAAACCCCAGGCAACTCGACCGAGCGGCGCAGTTTGAATTTCACGCGCCGCCGTTTCTTGCAACGCGGCGGAACCGGCTTGGCGGCGGTCGCGGCGATGGCCAGCTTGGGCGGCGCAACGCCTAGCTTGAATCAGGCCGACTCTCCGGGTCGGCCAACCCGAGGGCGCAACAGCAACGACCGAGTGCTGATCATCGGCGCCGGCATGGCCGGACTGACCGCGGCGCGTTATCTGCGCGATTATTTGGGCTTCAATCAACCCGGGCAAATCCTGCTGTTGGAAGGGCGCGATCGCGTCGGTGGGCGAATGTGGGTGGATCACTCGTTAGGTACGCCAGTGGACATGGGTGCGACGTGGATTCACGGTCAAAACGGAAACCCGCTGACGCGCTTAGCCGATCACTTTGGTTTAACGCGCACGCCGAGTAACTTCGATAGCATTGATATGTTCGATCGAAATGGCGCGCTGATTTCGAATTCGGTCGCCAATCGCGCTTACTACAAATTCCTCGCGGCAATGGCGCGGGCGACGGCGAGTAAAGCTGGTTTGAATAAGGATCGGTCAATGGCCGCCAGTCTCGATGCAGTTGGTGCACCGAATATGTTTCGCGCCGACGAGCAAGACGTCGCCGAGTATTACTTCAGTGGCGTGGTGGAAGAGTACTCCACTTATTTGCAGCGGCTGGGAACCAAAGCTTTCCAAACCGACGGCGCATATGGCGGGCAGGACATGCTGCTACATAACGGTTTTGGTGAGCTGCCCGAACGCATGGCTATTGGTTTGCACATCTTGTTCAACGAAGCAGTACAGCAGGTGAATTACCGCAGCGGTTTGGTTCAGGTGACTACGCAAAACGGAGTGTACGAAGCCGAGCATTGCATCGTGACTTTGCCGTTGGGTGTTTTGAAGTCAGGCGCGGTTCAATTCACTCCTGGATTGCCGAACGCGATGCAAGATGCGATAGGGGCGATGGGTTTCGGCACGCGCCATCGCTTGGTGATGGAGTTCCCCCACGCGTTTTGGGATGTCAACCGCGAGTTCCTCGGCAAAACCGGGCGCATTCACCAGCGCTATGGCGGCGGCGAGCACATCTTGTTCGTCAATCGAGCCGGTTTGAACGGCAAGCCGATTTTGTCGGCCGAAACCGTGGAGCAGTTCGGGCGGCAAATGGAATCCAAGACTCCTGCCGATGCGGCGCGGCGAGTCATGCAGGATCTACGCGCGATGTACGGAAGCGGAATTCCGGATCCCATCGAGGTGCGCTCGAATTCATGGGCGTCGGATCCGTTCTCGTTGGGTGCCTATTCCAGTTGGGTGGTCGGCTCAGGCAAACGCCATTGCCAAGCTTTCCAACAACCCATTGCCGGTTGTGTTTACTTGGCCGGCGAGCATACCCACGAACGCTATCCGTCGACCGTGCACGGAGCGCTGCTGTCGGGAATTCGCGCAGCCAAACAGGCGGCTGGATAACCGAGTACAATTTGGGGATGCCGCCCACAGACGACACCCGCGAAAATACCGCCGAGCAGGAGCCGGTGCTGGAATTGCTAGCACCGGCCGGTTGCTATCCGTCGCTGCACGCGGCGATCGACAACGGTGCCGACGCGGTTTACTTCGGCTTGGCGCAGCTCAACATGCGCGCGCGGGCGCGGCGTAGTTTTGGCCAAAACGATCTGGCCGAAATCACGCGGACTTGCCGTGACGCCGGCGTCAAAACCAACTTGGCGCTCAACACGCTGCTTTATGAGCACGACTTGCGCTTGTGCCGCAGCATGTTGGAAGAGGCGGCCGAGCATAAGGTGGACGCGGTCATTCTTTCCGACATGGCGGCGGTGATGATGGCGAATGAGCTTGGGCTCGACGTGCACTTATCGACGCAGCTATCGATTTCGAATTCTGAATCGATTCGTTTTTACGCCCCATACTGCAGCCGCATCGTGCTGGCGCGCGAACTGAGTTTGAAGATGATCGAAACGGTGCATCAGCGCATTGCCGAAGAACAGATCCGCGGCAAAAGCGGCAAGCTGATGGAGCTGGAAGCCTTTGCTCACGGCGCGCTTTGCATAGCTGTGTCCGGACGTTGCAGCATGTCGCTGTACACTTCCAACGCGTCGGCAAATCGTGGTGCATGTGAACAGAATTGCCGCAAAGAGTACGTGGTCAAAGATGCCGAAAGCGGTCAGGAGTTGTTGATCGACAATAACTTGGTGATGTCGCCCAACGACATTCTGACCATTGGCTTCGTCGATCAAATGGTCGCCGCCGGTGTGCAGGTGTTCAAAATTGAAGGACGCGGACGTGCGCCGGAATACGTGGCGGCGGTGACGTCGGCTTATCGACGGGCTTTGGATGCGGTGAAGGATGGGAGTTATAGCCGCGAGTTTGCCGACAGCTTGGTGCCGGAGCTTGAGAAGGTTTACAACCGTGGGTTCTCGTCGGGTTATTACTTGGGGCAGAAGCAGGGTTGGTCGCAGCACTCGGGCAATAAGGCGACACGGCGCAAAGAGATGGTCGGGCGCGTGGTCAACTTCTTCCAGAAGGCCGGCGTGGTGCACGTCAAAGCCAGCGCCATCGATTTTTCGGTGGGCGATGAATACGTAATCATCGGCACTTCTACCGGCGCGGTGAATGGCGTGGTCGGTGAGATATATCAACTGGATGGCGACGACAGCACCAGTGTGCAAACCGTGGAGCGCGGCAATGGCTTTACTTTGAAGCACGATGGTGAAGCACGGCGCGGCGATTACATTTACCGGATGACGCCGGTGGAAAAACCGACGACCGCTGAGGTCTGATCGCTTCATGCCCAAACCCGCTCACGTCGTCGTGCGCCATAAGGCGCTGGAATGCATCGGTTGCTGCGCTTGCGCCGAGGTCGTTCCCCATGTTTTTGAAATGGATGACGACGGCATGGCGGTTTTGGTTGGCGGCCACAAACAAGGCGTGCATCAAGTTGCCGAAGTTCCGGACATGGACTTGGCCGATTTGCAAGTCGCGGTGGAGGATTGCCCGGTCAGCATCATTCGCGTCGACCGCAGCTAAGGTCGACCGCGAAATGATTCTTCATTCAGTTTGGGTTAAGCTTTATTCAGCGTAGATTTATTTTTGTTTCCTAGTTTCGAGTCATCGGATTACCCCGAATCACTCTTAGCTCTGAAGCGAAATGACACTGACTCGACTCTTACTTTTTTCCGTTGCCGCACTAAGCTGCAACTCCGTCTGCTTGGCTCAAGCCACTCAGATCGGACCTGATACCCAACAAATGTTCCGCAACCAACCCGCTGGCGAAGCCCAGGCCCAAGCCCAGCGTCTCGCTGACCTCGAAGCGGCCGACGCAGATTTCTACGCCGCCATCGCAAAAGCAGTCAACGAGGAGTGGGACGACATGACGGATGGCATCCGCGAAGCCTGGATTGAATACGGCGAAGCCCTCGAACTCGTTGAGGAACAGTACGAAGCCCGAATGGGTCTCCTTGAAGTCCTTGGCAGCGGCAAATACTTGCCAGATCTTAACCCGGCAGAGTTTTCCTCGACCATCAGCAATAATTACCTTCCCTTCCCCATTGGAGTAACAATGGTTTACGAAGTAATGACTAGCGATGGGTTGGAGCGCGTGGAAGTAACCGCCCTCGATGAAACTGTAATGATTGAAGACATCGAGTGCCGTGCGGTACTTGACGTGGCTTACCTGGAGGGGGACCTCATCGAAAAAACCTACGACTGGTACGCTCAGCATCTAGATGGCAGCGTTTGGTATATGGGAGAAATCTCCTTCAATTACGACGAAGAGGGATTCCTTGAAGATATTGACGGATCCTGGCGGACCGGAGTGGACGGCGCCCAGCCTGGTTACATTGTTAAAGCCAATCCGGTAGTAGGTGATGTTTACCGCCAAGAATTCTTGATTGGGGAAGCTGAAGATATTGGCGCAGTTCGCTCGCTAAACGAAACCGTTACCGTGCCTTACGGGACATTCACTAACTGCCTGATGACCGAAGACGGCACGCCAATCGAACCCGATGTGCGGGAATTTAAATACTACGCCCCGGGAGTCGGTGTAGTTTTGGAGTACGACCCAGAATCCGGTGAGCGCCTTGAGTTAATCGACATTCTCCCGTAACTCTAATGAATCCATGGGATTCCGCAGTTTTGGCGCGAAACCCATTCAGCTTGCATTAAGGTTGTTTTGCTAGCGTGAATGTACTGCGGAATTCCACCTACCCCAGCTGAACCATGCACACATTGCGCCCAATTCTTCTTTCTCTTGTTGCCGCTATTTTCATCGGCAACAATGTCGCCGCTCAAGATTTGACAGCCAAGGCCAAGGCCTTGCGCGAAGCCGCCCGCCTCGAGGCTCAGGCAGATTTTTGGATTGAAGTTGCGTCCATCTTGGATACCGCCGATCGCAACATGCGCGATGATTTGATTGATGCCTGGAAGGATCGCAAAGAGGCACTTGAGCTGGCTGACCGTCAGTTCGATGCTCGCATCCAATACGAAGGCATGCTTGATCAGCAGTTGTATCAGCCGAAGATTGTCACATCGCAATTCTCGGCATTGGTAGACAACCCGTACATGCCGTTCGTACCCGGGCGGACAATGATCTACGAACGCCACATGGCACAGGGGGTCGAGCGCATTGAAATCAGCGCCTTGCATGGATCCGTCATGGTCAACGGCATTCCTTGCCAACCGGTTCGTGAGCTTGAATCCATTGATGGGGTCTTGGTAGAAGACACTCAAAATTGGGTATCACAACACGTCAGCGGCGATGTCTGGTACTTCGGTGAAATTGCTCAGGAATATGAACAAGGGTTCTTGCAAAGCTTGGATGGCTCCTGGCGCTACGGAAAGGACGACGCGTTGCCTGGCTTGTTGATGCTGCGCGAGAACCACATCGGAGACATCTATCGCCAAGAATACGCGATGAATGTTGCCGAAGACATGGCAAAAATTTTGGCCACCAACATCACCGTAACCACCCCGGTTGGAACATTCCATAACTGCATCAAGGTTTTGGAAGTCACTCCAATCGATCCGGATGACGTCGTCACCAAGGTTTATGCCCCGGGCGTCGGCATGGTGCTGGAGATCGATCTCAACACTGGTGAACGACTCGAACTGATCGAAGTTCGGAATTAATTCCTCCCCCGCTCCCTTAACCTTAAACATCATAGGCATGACGCGCCTCCTTCTGGTCGAAGACGAGGACCGCCTCGCACGCTCATTGGTCGTCGGATTGCATGATGAAGGTTACGTCATCGATCATGCTCGCGACGGCGAGGAGGCACTGTGGTATGCCCAATCCGGCAACCACGATGCCATCCTGCTCGACCTGCGGTTACCTAAGATGGGCGGCCTGGAAGTTTGCCGCCGCTTGCGCGAGAGCGGCGATGTCACGCCGATCTTAATGCTGACGGCTTGCGATACCACTCAGGACATCATTCAGGGTTTAGATCTTGGTGCCGACGATTACCTGACGAAGCCGTTCGAGTTCACTGAATTGCTTGCCCGATTGCGTGCAATTTTGCGGCGCGGATCCACCCATCGTTCGTCCAAAATGTGTTTGGCCGACCTGGAGCTTGACCCGAAAACCAAGCGGGTTTGGCGCAGTGATAACGAAATTTCACTCAGTAACATGGAATTCCGCGTGCTGGAGCACCTCATGCAAAATGCCGGCACTGTGCAATCGAAAACACGCATTTGCGCCGCTGTATGGGACGACGACCTCGGGCCGGAGTCCAATGTGCTGGAGGTTCTGATCTCGCACTTGCGGCGCAAAATCGATCGGAACTACCCTACAAGCCTACTTCACACCCGCCGCGGAGCCGGCTATCTACTGGCTTCCATGGAATCGTGAAACCATTCTCCATTCGGACAAGCCTAATTCTTAGTTTCGTCGGATTGACGGGCTTGTTGCTGGCGGCGGTATCGGTGATCTTCTTTGGAACTGTAGACCAGGTCCTGTATCAAGGATTGGAAATGCGATTAGCGACTACAGCAACAGGTTTACTTGCCATTGCCGATTGGGACGAACACGCCAACGAAGTAGAACTCGAATTATCGAATGAACTTAAAGCGCAATTACACGCCAGCCATCCCGGGGGATCCATCGGCCTCTGGACTTGGCCGAAGAGAGATTTGGTTTATACCGAGGGCATCAAGCTGAATCTCCCACTTCCCGAGCCTTCGGCTTATGCCGATTCGGATTTTTTTGCCCAACCAGATATTCGTTTTGCCGACGCGCCGACGTCCAACGGGATACAACGCGTATGCACTATGTTGGCATTTTCACCTGAGGATCCCGAAGAACCCGACAAGGTGCCGTTCGCCGTATTGGTACGCGTCTCCGAGGACCTTGCCCCAACTCACGCCAAGCTCGCCGACGTCACTAAAACCGTGGCTTTGTTGTCGCTGGCTGCCCTTCTCATTGTGGTTTTTATGGCCGTCCTGCTTTCCAATCGCATCATCAAGCCGCTGCAACAACTGGGGGTTGCAGCATCTGCAGTGCGAGCAGGTCGGCCGACCCAATTACCGGACCGCGGAGTCGGAGATGAAGTTGATCGTTTGGGCGCTTTGCTCAAAGAAGCCTTCCTTCGACTGGAGCAAGCGCTGAACCGCCAAACGCGCTTCACCTCCGACGCCGCACACGAGTTGCGCAATCCGATTGCGGTTATTCAAAACGCCGCTGAAATTGCGTTAAGGCGCGAGCGCACTGCCGACGAATACCAAGATTTCTTCCGTGATGTGCTGACGACTTCGCGACGCATGGGTCAGGTGGTGGAAGCGTTGTTGCTGTTGGCCAGGATCGACGCCGGCAAAACCGATGAGTCATTCCAGGACGTAGACCTGAGTATGGTCGCGCAAGATTGCATTGCGTCGTTTCCTGATCATCGCGCGCGCTTAAAACTCGACGTCGACGGCACGCCGATCATCCGCGGTGATGATGGATTGTTGCGCGTTTTGGTCAACAACTTACTGTCCAACGCCCTGCGATATTCGGATACCGGTTCGACTGTCACCGTTCAAATCAGCCAGGACGACGACGTCTGCCTGTCGGTAGTCGATGAAGGTCCAGGGATTCCGTCGGATGAGGTGGATCGCGTATTCGATCGCTTCTATCGCGTCAAAAATGCAAACCCCAACGCACCGGGTGCCGGTTTAGGGTTGGCGCTCGTCGCCGAAGTTGCCAGCGTGCATTCGGTGGAATCGGTGATCGATACTTCTTCGCGCGGCACGCGAATTACCGTTCGCTTTCCGGCAGCTCGATGACTCGACCTTTGGGAAAGAAGCCGCGCCACCTGTGGTTCAGCCACAGAGTGGCCGGCACTGCTTGTAAAGCCCGTCCACGCATCGGCCCAGCGAGGCAATGACCGGTTAACCGCTGCCAGGTACTGCCGGTCTGACTATCACGCATCAGCTGCGGCTTTTTGAGGTCGACCTTGGAACCCCCATCGCCAACCAATGGCAGCACCGCGTTGAAGTCGAGCACCTTGCCGTCGACCTCGCGCGAAAACGCGGTGGCTCGATTGGCATGTGAGTCGAATACAGCGACAAGTTTTTCGCCACTAACTCTCAACGGAACAATCGGCACCTGCTTCATCAACTTCAACGGCAGCAGCACCACCTCGCGCCCTTGCCCCACCGACAAACCGAAGTCATCGGTTTTTTGATCCAACTGAAAAGTGCCCATAAAGCCCGACGCCTTTTCGCCGATCAAAACCGTCGTCAGCGGGTGGCGCGCCTGCCAATCTTTCCACTGCATGACCTCGCTGGCAATAAACTCCAACTGCTGACCCTTGCGCGGCCCTTTAATCGCTTGACCGCTGACATGCACCCACATCGACTCAGACTGGCGGTCGTACATCACAAACGACTTGCGGTACAACGCGCCTTGATGACCAAAACTCAACACATCCTCGCCAACTTTGCGGCTATACACGATAGCCGTTTGGCATAGCGGTCACCATGAAACGGTAATCGGCGTACCGCCGACGGTGTCGTTGACCAACTCATGCACCCCCATTACCGCAATCGGATACGCACGCGCCACGCCGTTTTGCACCACGCCGATGACCATGTCATAAGCGCTCAAACGCTTCAGCACCTTATCGACGGTCACCGTCGGCGGATCATCCAGCACCGGGAACGCGTCGCGCTCCAGCACTTGCTTCATATGCTTATCGAAGTCGGCTTCGGTGAACGGCTGGGTCGGCTCTTGCGCCACGGCGGCACCGCCCCACAAGGCGAGCCATGCCAAAGCGCCGGCGCCGAGGCGGTGCGGCAATCGGATCACGGGTTTTACGGCAGCAGAATTTCAATGTAGGCGCGCAACTCGGCGCCTGCGTTCGGCCGACCTTCGACGGTGACCGGCACTACCCCATGATTAGGCCGCAGCGGGTCATCTTCAAGCACGTCGAGCGCCGGGCGCAGCGGCTGCACCGTGGTGAAATCATCCAGCACCACCCACTGACCGGAAATCGTCAGCTGGTAACCGATCCGTCGGCTGCCGACGTTTCCTTGGCCGGTAATCACCACGCCGCGAATGTTTTTGTACTGGAACGGCACCGGTACATCTTCATCTACGTTCGGCAAAAGCTGCGGTGCGTGATCGCTAATCGCTGCGTCGGATACCGAATCCGGATACTCCAACGAGTAGTGAAAAATATCGGATGCATAAGTCACGATGTCCTGCTCACCAAAAGCCATGCAGATGTCATCGTTGCCATCCAACCGAGCTAAGTTCGGTCGACGAACGGTATAACTCGGATCCGTAGCGGTCAGCACCTGAGTATTCAGTTGACCCATCACGCCGCCGGCGCCCAAACTCCAACGCTCGATATGAATGAAACCTTCATCCGGTGCGCCTCCGCCGATGCGATCGCCGCGGCGGAATTCCTCGAAAGCAATGACCACGTTGCCGAATTGATCATAAACCGTATCGGGGAGAACGCGACCACCTGGAGGCAACTGAGGACCAAAGTCATCAAATGCAATTCCGGTCTTTAAGGTGTGCACCGGATAAACCGTTGGCGCTCCAGGTGCAGGGAAGTCGAAGCCCACGCCGCGCAAATCAAAGTCATAGGCGTTGCCGTAACCCAGCGACGAAAACGAAGTGCGCGAGCAATAAGTTGCGTAGAAAGGCGTCGGCGCGTTGGGCTGGTAAGCCAAATCGACCATCGCGCCGGCGGTGCGGCAATCCACGGCCGGATCGAGCACATAACCAATGCCGGATGGATCCAGCAAATGCGGTTGCATATCGCCCGACGCCGGGATCTCGATGTAACTGCATTCAATGCGGCCATTCGGCGTGTTCGTATCCTCGATGCGTTGCCACGCAAGAAGGAAGTCATCGCCGACGGCAATGACGTCGGCTTTGCGGCAAATATCACCGGCCGGGAAGACCGGGTTGCCGCCGGGAAGATTGGCGTCCTCGGCCTCGCCGAGGATTTGAGTTGGATACATATCCCAAGTGTCGGTAGACGTACGACGGAAAAAGGCCGCTTCGACGCGGCGCTTGTCGGCCAGGGCGTGCGGTCGCGGATAAATAGCCGACGACCAAGCCACCAAAATATCGCCCGTCTGATTGACGGCAACGACCGCATGATCCGCCTGTGCATCGACCGGTGCGTGGGTCGCCAACTCCACCAATTCATTGGCATTGACCGAGGTTTGGCTCAGGCCAACGCCGGGCAGGCATACCGCCGCCGCGAATAGGGTGAAAAGTTTGACAGGCATGGGACTCTTGGGACGTTATTTATCGCCCAATTGTTCCCAAATGCTTAAGGCCCGCGAGCCAAAAGCAGGAAATCGCTTTACTCCTAAGTACTTAGGGAGTAATGATTTCGCAAAAAATCCGCGAATATGCCAAGCTCGACGGCCGGCCTTCCACCGTCATCGCAATGATGTAGCCTCCGCTCAGCACCGGATCTTCGCGCAAAACATCCAGCGCCGGACGCCAGGGATTGACCGCGTCAAACTCTTCCAGATCGTGCCACAGATCGTTGCCCTCGGCTTGGCGCGTGATGCGGCGAGCACCGTTTGGCGGGTCGGCACAAATCACAACCGCTTGGTAGCCGTGCAGCTGCAAAGGAATCGGCAAGCCTTCATCAATGTCATCCGAAAGCAGCGCGCCTAGGTCGGTGAGGGTGGCGTCGGCCGTAGCGTTCGGGTACTCGACGCGGTAGTGGTAAACATCGGTGGATTGCGTTGGGATTTGGCGTTCGCCAAAAGCCAGGTTGATCACCGTGTCATCGTCGGTGCGAATCAAATTCGGCCGACGCATCGCCCACTGCGGATTCGAGCCGACGATTTCTTGGTGATTCAGCTGGGTGAACTTGCCATTGCCATGCACTTGGAAGCGCGCCAAGCAGATCTTGCCGGCATCCACGCCTTGCTCGCCAAAGCGAACGGCTTTGCGGAAGTCCTCGTAGGCAACAACTAAGTTGCCGTCCTTATCGAAAACCGCATCGGCCAAGACGCGCCCGCCGATGGGATCGCCGGGAACAAAATCATCGAAGGCGACCTCGGCGTCGAGCAAACGCGGCGTCTTCACCTGCGGCTTGACCTTGTTCTTTTGGAATTCAAAACTCACTGCACGCAGCTCGAAGTCATAAGCCACGCCGGTTGCAGTGGGCAGCGCCGATTTACGCGACACGTAAACGGCAACCACGTCGTTTTGATTGGATTCGCGATGGTGGGCCAAATCCACCATTCCGCCAGCAGCGCGAAGATCCACATGCGGATCCAAAATGAAGCCGATGCCTTCTTCTTCTTTCAGCTGGACCTCGGGGTGACCGTTGGCGTCGACCTGAATGCGCGCGCATTCCATTTGGCCTTGATCGCTATCGCCAATTTCCAATCGCTGCCAAGCCACAATGAAATCATTGCCGACGGCGACGACATCCGGCTTACGGCAGTTATCACCGTTGGCGTACACGCTGGTTCCGCCGGGCAAGTTATCCGGCTTGGCTTCGCCCAAGATAACGGTCGGGTACAACACCCAACGATGCGGCAAGGTGCGGCGCAGGTAAGCACCTTCCACTCGACGCATTTGCGCATAGGGATGGCCCAACCAATAAACGCTGGAGGACCAAGTCACAAAAACGTCGCCACGGTCGTTTACCGCAATGGTGCTGTGATCCGCTTTGCCAAGCCAGGGTGAGTGGCTAGGAATCTGGAAGACTTCGTTGTCGGCGACTGCTGTCTGCGCGGAGGCAGGGGTCGCAAGCAAACACAGCAGAATGCAGGTAACTACGTGGATGACTTTCATCGGGGGGGAGGATGAGGGGAAATAACCGCCGATACCGAGCGGTTATGGAGTCAAAAGCACGCGAATCGCGTACATTTCGTTACTCGATTCTAGCAATGAATAGTTTCAGTGCCGGTGAATTCCCATCGACTCCGCCGCGCCTAGTCGTCGTCCAAGTAGCCCAATGCCTTCATCACATCCTCGCTGGCACCCAGTTCCGATGAGGTGCCGAAGGAATTGACGACGTCCGCCTTGGTGTACCACTTGCGCTTCTCCATCAAACCCTTCAGCGATCGCGCCTTGTCCTTGTTGGCTTCGTACAGGTTATTTTGCTCGGTCGGGTCATCACTGATGCGGTAGAGCTCCATGTACGGGAAGTCGTATTTATCTACGGCTTCAGGGTTTAGCTCCGGATAGCCGCCCTTGGACACCCACGTTTCGTGATCGTCCGGGTTGACCTCGAGGCGCTCGACCATCTTGTATTCACCATCCGACAGTCCACGCCAGTGCCACGGCGGACGTTCGTCGCCACCGCTGTCCATAGCCGCCAGACGGTGAGCATCTTCCATTCCGACAAGGGTTTCCCCTTGTACCTCAATCGGACTCTGCACCATCGGCAGGCCGGCGAAGTCGAGAATGGTCGGGTAAAGGTCAACCAAGCTGACCTGCCACGGCACGCGCTTGGCCTCGACGTCCGGCCCCCAAATCACCAGCGGCACGTTGACCAGCTCGCTGTAAATCGAGTGGCCGTGACCGAAGAAGCCGTGCTCGAGGAATTCTTCACCATGATCGCTGACCAGCACGATGTAGGTGTTTGGAAACTCCTCGAGAATTCCACGCAAGAATGGCGTTAGGTAGTGGTCGACGTAGAGGATTTCTTCGTCGTAAATACCGTTGATGCGCTCGAGCATTTCCGGCGTGACCTGCTTGGGATCCTCCTCACCCGAGATGTAGTCCCCGCAAACATAGCCATCCAGGTTGAAGTCCAAGCCGGTCTTGTCGAATGTGCCCTTGAACGGCGCCGGCGCCACATAGGGATAGTGCGGATCCAAAATGTGCAGGTACGCCGCAAACGGGCGATCCCGATCCCACTTCTCATCGATCCACGTGCGAACGTCCGGCAACATGTGCTCGGAGCGACCGGGGTCAAAACCATCCGGGTCCTCGGTCCACCCCTCGCGATCCGGGTGGTTGATGTAATCGACAAAGTGATTCGCACCCTGATCAAAACCCTGCATCGGCAAAATATTCGGGTTGTTCGACCACATGCCGGTGTCCCAACCATTGGCGCGCAACACCTCAATCCAAGTCAGCATGCTCGGAGGCAAACGCGTGCCGTGCACCGGGAATCCCGGAATCGGCTGACTCACTGCTTGGTGGAACGACGGCAACAATCCGGTTAGCTGCGTACCCACCGAAGGCTTGGTCCAACCGGCAGCCGAAATCGCGTTTTCAAAAATCACGCCCGACTGCACCAACTCGTCCAGCCCTGGAGTGACGTCGCGCTCATAACCCAACCAGCCGACGTGATCCGCGCGCCAAGTATCGACCATCACGTACAAGATGTTCGGCGCGTCCGCAGGAGCATCAGGCTGGGTGCTGGATGCAGCGAACTTCGGCACACCCAAGGTTAAAATCGCGAGTAGCGCAACCACCCAAACACGACTGGCGATGTAGTTGCCCCAGCGAATCAGACGGAACAACGGCATGGTCTTGGCGATGAAAAACTCACCAAGGAAGGCCAACACCAAGGTCAGCGCCGCGCCGGCAAAAGCTTCTTTGATTTCCCACGCCCGCGCCCACAGGTCTAAACCCATCCATTGCCAGCCATAGTCGGCCCAACCCTGGGCGTCGTATTCCGCCCGGGTTTTCACCGCGCAGATCACCAACATGGTGAATAAAAATCCCGATACGGTGGATAACAGGCACCTAGCGTAATTTCGTTGATCAGACATGGTCGCGTTTCGCGGGGGTGAACATTTTAACGGCCATTTCGCCAAAAAAAGAAAGGCCGCAGACCTTCGTCTGCGGCCTTTGCACTGACTGCGCGCTTTACGCGCTGCTCGGTTTACCAGCGATCGTCGTCGTAACCGCCGCCGCCGCCGCCGCCGCCGTAGCCACCGCCACCTCGGCGATCACCACCACGTCCGCCGCCACGACCGCCACCGCCGCGGTGACCACCGCCACCACCACGATGTCCGCCGCCGCCGCCACGGTAGCCTCCGCCACCGCCGCCGCCACCACGGAATCCGCCGCCACCGCCACCGCGGGGCTGACGCTCGCGCGCCTCATTGACCGTCAGCGGACGGCCATCCAGTTCAACGCCGTTCAAGGCCTCGATTGCGGCCTGGGCTTCTTCATCGGTATCAAATTCGGCGAAGGCAAAGCCGCGCGGGCGCCCGGTTTCCCGGTCCATCACCATGTGTAGATCCTTAACATTACGACCACCCTCGGACAGAGCGGCATGAAGGGTTTCCTCGGTGGTGTCCCAGCTGAGGTTCCCTATGTAGAGACGTGCTCCCATTTACTATTCCTTATCACTGACTGCGGTCGCGACCTGCCCAACAGTGGAGAGGAATGAAGCGCGGCTTAACAGTCGATCGAACTGCAAATTCTAGCCGCTGCCGAACTAGGAAACCGGGAATTATGGAATCGTTCGCCCGGAAACCATGCCTGGAGCGTATCCACCGAACAAATCGCCCCACGCCGGCGCCCCGATCAGTATCAAATTTCCGAGCGGATTAGGCTGGGTGTAAACCGCCACCGCCGAGCCGAAACTGTCGTCGTCTTCGACCGGATCGTAGTGCTGGATCACGGTTCCATCGGCGCCGGACAGCAGAAAAACGCCGCCTCCCGGGCCGTAGAACTCGAACAGGCCGAAGTCCCATTCACCGGGGTGGCTGATCGCGTAATCCGGATAGCCATCGCCGTTGACGTCGCCGGCAGCCGCCATTTCATGGCCTAAACCGCTTTTTGTCGGCGTTTGCTGGCCTTGGTAAGCGCGCAAAGTTTGGCCGGTGGTCGCTGTGATCAGGTAGGTGGAATCGGTGCACGGCTCGCCGACCAGCACATCCGGCCGGCCGTCCAGGTTGACGTCGCCGGGGTCGACGACCTTCCAGCCGAATCGCGAGCCTTCGGTTTGGCCCATGCGCGAGTAAATCAGATCGCCACTGGCGCCGGAGTAGAACAGCACACCGCCTTTTTGTTTGTCCCAATAAGGCGCGCCGACGGCCAAATCGCCGATGCCATCCAGGTCGATATCGCCGATTGCGGTCAGGCTGTAACCGAATTCGGCTTTGGGTTCGGGACCGCTGATCTGGCGTAGCTTCGCGCCGGTCGCCCCCGAGAAAAAGGCGACGGTGCCTTGGCGGTTGCGTTCTTTGGGCGCGCCGATGGCGAGATCGTCGATGCCGTCGCCGTCGAGATCGGGCACGCATGCCAAACCGCGACCGAAGTTGCCTTCAGCTTCGCGACCGCTGATTTCATGGATGATGTCGCCGGTCAATCCCGACCACACGTAAACCACGCCGCGACGCAATCCGTTGACGGTTTCATTGCGCGCGCCGGACATGTAGTCGCAAAATCCATCGCCGTCCAGATCGGAAATGGCCATCGCGGTTTCGCCGAGGCGCGCTTGCCGACCATATCCGTCGTGACGCCGAATCGGTGCTTGGCTGGCGCCATCAAAAATATAAACCGAGCCGGTGTTATGCCCGCGCAGGTCGGTGCAAAACGAACCACCGCCGAATTCGGGTACGCCATCGCCGTTGATGTCGTCGAGGAAAAACACCTGCATGCCCAACCCGTCCCAATGGGTAGGAGCGGTTAGGTCGAAGTCGAATTGCGCACTGAGGGCGGCGGCGGCGAGCAGGGGGAGAATCATTGAGGGGAGAATTCCTGAGCTGGCCGTACAAATCGCTTCGCGGCCCGGCGTCCATAATAACCGGATTTCAACAATCCATGAAGAACTCGCGCAAACGCAGGTAGATGCGATGGCGCGCGGCGCGGAAGTGCTCGAGTTGTTGATTGTCGGGCATGTCCGGATTTTTCTGGTCCGGATCGGGCAGCGGCCAATGCAATAACTCGGCGCTGCCTAAGAAGGTTGGGCAGACTTCCTCTTGGCAAAGCGTAATCACCAAGTCGACTGTATCCGGGTCGATGTCATTCACCGATTTCGACGACTGCCCGTCCATCGGCACGCCGGCTTCTTCCATCACGCGCAGCGCATAAGGATTGACGCGGCTCGGGCTGCTGCCGGCCGATTGCACGCGCACCTCGTCACCGAGCATGTGGCGCGCCCAAGCTTCGGCCATTTGGCTGCGCGCCGAATTGGCCACGCAAAGGAACAAGATGCTGTTGTACTTCATCGATTGGGAGGGTTTGCGCGGAGATTATCTCAACAACACCGCGCTCTTGACCTGCGCGTACACCGCCTTGCCTGGTTCCAGCGCCAACTCAACTGCCGACTTTTGCGTCACGCGCGACAATGCCGGCGCGCCGCCGACGTCCAAACGAACCGTGACTTGCGAATCGTCTTCGGGCATGACCTCTTCCACCGTCGCCGGGAAGATGTTTTGAATGCTGGTACTCGCTTGCCGCTCCAGCGTCAGGCTGACGTCGCGCGCGGCGATGCGCACGCGCACGCGTTGACCGAGATCCAGCGCCATTCCCGGGCTGGTCAGCTCACCGCCGGCGAATTTGAGTTGGGTTAGGTGGTAGGTTTGATCGAAATCGCTGACTTCGGCGTCGAACAAGCACGATGCTTCGGCGGAATGGGCCAGCGGTAAGTCCAACCGCGTCATCATTTGCTGGATGCCGCCGTGGGCTTCGATTCCGTCGCGACCAAACAAGATCAGGTGATCGGCGAGGCGCGCAATTTCTTCCATCGTGTGGCTGACGTAAAGCACCGGGATTTGCAATTCGTCGTGCAGCCGTTCGAGGTAGGGCAGGATTTCCTGTTTGCGTTGCTGATCGAGTGCGGCCAGCGGTTCGTCCATCAAAAGCAGCTTGGGGCTGACGGCTAATGCCCTGGCGATGGCTACGCGTTGGCGTTCCCCGCCAGACAAGGTATCGGGATTGCGCTCGAGCAAATCGCCGATGCCCAGTAGCTCGATGGCTTGTTCCAGCGATATGCGGCGCTGGTCCGTCGGCACCCGCTTCAGCCCGTATTCCAAGTTGCGGCGCACGTTGAGATGGGCGAACAAGCTGGCTTCTTGGAACACAAAACCAAGTTCGCGCTTGTGCGGCGGCGTGAAGTTGGACCCGTCTTGCCAGGTTTGATCTCCGAACTGAACCTCGCCGTCGATGTGATGATCTAGCCCGGCGATTGCGCGCAGCAGCGACGACTTGCCGCAACCCGATGGTCCGAACAGCGCAGTCACCCCTTTCATCGGAATGCTGAGATCGGCGTTCAACGTGAACTCGCCTTGGCGAATGGCAAAGCGCACGTGCATGCCATTTGTTCCGGTGACGTCGGCGGGCGGAGTGGATGGGTTCATAGCTTCACCACCCGGAAGCGTTTATTGAGGCCGTAAACGATCAGCAGCAACGTGAACGACAGCACCAGCAAGCCGGCCGACAGCCAATGGGCGTTGGCGTATTCCAGCGTTTCGACGTGTTCGTAGATGGCGATCGAAACCACTTGCGTGCTGCCCGGAATGTTGCCGCCGATCATCAGCACGACGCCGAATTCGCCGATGGTGTGGGCGAAGCCGAGCACGATGGCGGTGAGGAATCCGGGCGCGGCAAGCGGAAGGGCGACGCTGAAGAAGCGATCCCATGGAGATGCTCGCAGCGTGGAGGCAACTTCCAGAGGGCGACGTCCGACCGCGGCGAAAGCGTCTTGCAGCGGTTGCACGACGAAGGGAAGTGAATACACCACCGAGCCAATGACCAAACCGGTGAAAGTGAATGCCAGCGGTCGGCCACCCATTGCTTCGACCAGGCCACCAATTGGGCCGTCGGGGCCGAGGGCAAGCAACAAGTAAAAGCCGAGCACCGTCGGCGGCAGCACCAGCGGCATCGCGACCAATGCTTCAACGATGAACTTGAAGCGCCAACGACTGCGCGCCAACCACCAGGCCAACGGCGTGCCGATCACCAGCAAGGTCAGCGTGGTGATGGCCGCCAGGCGAAAGGTAATTCCCAGCGCGGTCAGGTCCGATTCGTTCATGAGTCGGGCAGGCTATAGCCGCTTTCGCCGATGATTTTACGTCCGACCGGACCGCGCACAAATTCAATGAACTTCGCCGCGTGCGGGTGGTCGGTGAGCTGGATGGCTTGTTGCTCAATCGGCGCGTATAAATCGGCTGGCACCTCCCAGGATGAACCGACGGAATCGTGCACCTGGGAAGCGGCAACTAGCCCGATTTGAGCGTTGCGAGTGCTCACGAATTGATGGGCATGAGCGATGTTTTGTCCAAACACCAATTTGTCCTGAAGCTCTTCCCATAGGCCCAATCGCTGCAGAACATGTTGCGAGGCCAACCCGTACGGGGCGAGCTTGGGGTTGGCGATGGCGAACCGATTTACGTCGTAATCTCGCCAAAGGCTCAGGGAGCCGTTGCCGCTCTCATCCAGCGATTCCTCCGGGCCCAAATCCACAAATAGCTCCGGCGTCCACAAGACCAGGCGGCCATAGGCGTAGGTGAACCGCGAACCCGGGATTCCCTTGCCAGCCTTCTCGAGTTTGATCACGCGCTCGGCGTCGGCTGCAAAGAATAGGTCAAAAGGAGCGCCGCTAGATATTTGCGCAAAATGCATTCCCGTCGAGCCAGAGCTGCCTTGCACGAAGATGCCGGTATGGCGCCCAAACTCTACGACCAATTGATTCATCACCGGATTGAAGTTGCTCGACACGGCCACGGCGAGTGGCTCCGCGCTCCGATCTTTCTCTGCCGGCGCGCATGCAAACGCCACCCAAAACAGGCAGACGATGCAGCGGATGAGGGTTTTCATAGGCGGAAGTTAGCAATGTTTTGCTGTCAGCGTCGGCGAGCTTTTGCGTTTTCCTAGTGTCCCCTCAACCCATCAGCACACCATGCTACGAGCAATTCTCCCTAAACTCCTTCTTTTGCCGATACTTGCGGCGCCAGCAGCAGCCCAGATGACCGGCGAAACCGTCACCGCCCAGTGGCACTACAGCACCTTCGGATCGATCCTGGAATCGCACGATGTGGTGGTCGGCAGCGGTATTGAGCTGCCCAACACGTCGATTTTCAACGATCACAAGTTCGACATCGACATTGGCGACGACTGGGTCGAGTTCCGCTTCAACGCTACCTCGAACTGGACCGCCGCTTCATTTAACGGCTGGCTGTTCCGCGACACCTTCGACGCTCTGCCGACGATTTCGAATTACTACATCGAGTCGGCCAGCGCCGGTGTCTCGAACATGGGCGGCGTCAGCTGCGGTTGGGATGACGAAAGCTTCTGGTGCAACTTCAGCGGCATGCAGGTGGCCGGCGGCGGTGAATTTGTGCGCCTGAAGGTGGAAATGGGCGGCTTGCACCTGTCCGTGTCGAACTTCTACGCAGGTCAAATGGCGACGGTGCACGTGACCGGCGCGACCATCGGTGGTCAGGTAGGGATTGCTTACTCCTTCGCCGGCCCCGGACCGACTACGGTGAATACCGGAGCCTGCGGTTTGATGTCGGTTGACTTGAGCATGCCGATTCAAGTCCTCGGCTTCTATACCGCAAGTGGCGGTCAGGTGAACGTCGGCGTCAACATTCCGCCGACGGTGACGGGCAAACAAGTGTGGATCCAAGCGCTGGATATGACAACTTGCGAGCTCAGTAATGGTCTGGCGGAAACGGTGATGTAACCGCACGACCACCCTAGCCCTTGGAGCCTCTCCGCTTGCACCGTCAGGCGGGGAGGTTTTTGTTTGCGTGGCGCTTCATGCCAAACAGAGGTTGCAGCCAACCCACGCGCCGTAGAACGATCTCGTAAATCATAAAGCAGATCGCCAAAGTGAAGAATGTCGTCAATGCCAGCTTCACGAAAGGCGGAAAAATGGTCGGGAATATAAAATTACAGATCGCGTTTTGGACGGGCAGATGAAGGATATAAATGGGAAACACCGCTTGGTTCAAGTAGGCCAGTGCGCGCGAATTGAAGCGCAGGTGCCGTGAGGCAAATCCTAAGCAAGCAAGTATCCAGCAGAAGGATTCCAACGCAATCCAATGATTACCGGTTGGCGTGGGAAAACCAAAGTTGGTTTCGACGAAGACTACGCGGTTGAGGTAAAGGCCGACGGCAATCAATAAAAATGGAAAGCGCATGGATTGGGCAGCTCGCCAGAAGGTTTCTCCTATGGAAACAAAGGTAAAGCCCAGAAAAAAACTAATCGCACCAATTACCCAACCATGCAAGCTCATTGCAAAGAGCGGGTAGATTTGTGGATCCACCCAATGCCCCTCCGCCATAAATGGCAGCGCAAACAGAATAAGCAACGGTGGGAACTTTGCCAGGGCTCTAGAAAATCTGAACCACAGATTCTCGGGACGATTCTTCAACCAAAAGAGCACCGGCGCGAACCCAATTGCATAAACAAGAACGTTTACCAAAAACCATAAGTGGCCAACATTGGGCACATAGCTGAGCGGTCGCCAGTAATACAATTGGGCTGCGACTACCGTCAATGGGCATATCAAAATGAACCCCACTGCAAGCGGAACGAGCAATCGCTTCACTCGCTCAAGGGCCAGCTCCTTCCCATTACGGCGCTCCATTGCAAAGCGCACGCCCATTCCGGAGATGACAAACAGGATGGGAATTCGCCAAATGTTAATCATCTCCATGGCAGGCCAGAGCTGGGGCATGGGATCAACATTCTGCACAAAGCCAATCCAAATCCCCCACGACTGGAATGCCGCAACCATGTGGTAAATGATTAACAGGAATAGCGCTCCGACGCGTAGCCAATCTACGTCATGCCTACGACCTTCGATGGGAGGAAGGATCATTACTCTCCTGCTGCAACTCGCAGGACTTCTGCGATACCCGGCCTTGCTGCGCGGATGGCTTCCAAGTCGAGGTCTACTTGGGTGATCCGCTCAAAAAACTTGTAGACGCCTTCAATCTCGTCCGACCATTCGCTATCCACACTTTGCAGAGCGGAGAAACCCATCCGATTTCGTGCATCTAAGTCGGCGCCGGCATGGATCAGCATGCGCACGATGTCTTCATGCCCGAAGAATGCAGCGGTGATTAATGGCGTTGCACCGTCGGCATTTTTTGCTTCAATATCTGCTCCACTCTCCACCAACACCCGAGCTGCGGCTGCATGTCCGCGAAAAATCGCCATGCCCAGCGGAGTGGAACCGGTCAACGGATTGGGCTGGTCCAAATCAGTTCCAGCTTCAATGTGCTGTTGAAGTAATCCGATTTCGCCGGTGGATGCCGCGGTCCAAATATCGACCACCGGCTTGTTCGGCCTGCAGCAAGCCGAAACTGTAGTGAGCAGCAGTAGAGCTAAAAACCACCTCATGAGACTCGGTAGCGTTGCTGAAGGGGCTGGATTCCAGCGCCGCTAGCGAGCCTCATAGTACGCGATCGATTCGTAAGCTGGAGCCGCCGGCAGAGAAGATTCGATGGCGAATCCTCCGCCGTCGAGTTTTGTATCAATCCTTCACAAACTCGAAGGCGCCGTTCGGTAGCAGGTACAGGATCAACATGCGGCCGTTGCTCACGGTTGGAATGTGGACTGAACCCTCGCCGTAAACCACCCAGCCCTCGGGTTGGCCGTCAAAAAGCGGCTCGCCTTCCATCGCGATGCACAAATCGATTTCGCCATCGGGATGGCGGTGCTTCGGGCCGGGTCCGTTCATGTAAACGCAATCGGAGCTGAAGTTCAGCGTCTCTTCCGACGGCTTGAACACGCGCGAAAAGCGCAGCGGATCCTCGCCGTTTTGGCACAAACGACCTGCTTCCAACTCGGCGATCAGCTCGGCTTTGAGCTCTTGGATTTCATCGCCGGCGTACGGGTACTCGCGTTCCAGCGCATCGCGGGCGGCGGCCGGATCGTTGAGGTCTAAGGTCTGGATGAATTGGAGCAGGGGAGTGAGGGAATTGAGGTTCATCCTGGAGTGGGTGTTTGGGATTAGGAGCCGCGGATTTTAAGCCGCATGATCGGCCGCGTCGGCGAGCGCCGGGCGACTTCTTCAAAACCGGCGCGGGCGAATGCTTTGGGAATGCCGGTCCAAGCGAACGCGGCGGGGATGTCTTGCTCGGATTTAGGCTCTACCGGATAACCTTCAAGCAACTTGCCGCCAGCCGCGCGGACGTGATCGGCGGCGGCTTGCAATAGTGCGGTCGACACGCCTTGTTTGCGGTGGGACTTGTGGATGAACAAGCACGACACCGACCACACTGGCTGATCGTCGACCGGCTTCAAAATGCGCGAGCGATCCAATGCCGAGTAGGTCTCGCGCGGCGCGATCGCACACCAGCCGATCGGCTCGCCGTCGTCGAATGCGAGAATGCCTGGAGTTTGACCATCGGCGACGATTGCTTTCATCGCCTTTTTATTGCCATCGCCTTTTTGCGCTTCGAATTGCTTGCGCGTCAGCCGCCACAGCATGCACCAGCATCCCCCGCAAGCACCGCGCTCACCGAAGAGCTTTTCAAAGTGTTTCCAGCGGTCGGGGGTCAGCGGATGGAATTCGAGGGTCATGCTTAGTTCAGCGGGAACAAGATCACCGTGCCCTTTGGAATGGTGACGTGATCCACATGGCCGGTGGCTAGCGGTTCTTCGATGACGCAATGCACGTGAGTCGCCGAACCCATGTGAGTGAATACGCGCTCGTCGTGCTGCGAGTAAAAGCCGATCAACCTGGCGCGGGTGGTGCCGGCATCGATCTGAATAGATGCGGCGAGATGGTCTTGATGCGAGGTGCCGCCTTCTTTGAGCTTGGAGCCGTCGATGATGTGGTATTGCAAGTCTTCGACCTCGGCATCGATGCGGAATGGGAAGCGTTGATTGGATTCCAGTCCAACGGTTGCGGCAAGGCTGGCGATTTTCTGATCGAGTTCATCGAAGCGAATTTCACTCGGCGTCGGCAAACCCACCCACTCGCGCACCGTGGCGGTGACCAGCAGCGTGGCGCCGTCGGTGGTGCTGGTTGGGGCGATGGAACGACCGAGTTTTCCTTCCGGATACGAAAGATAAAACTGGCCGTCGAGGGCGGTGACTTCGCCGTTCAAATCGGCTAGAGCGCCGACGGCGTAAAGGTTCGGGAATTTATTGAGCCCGGCTAGGTTGACCATCGACTGCGTTTGCCCCTGATGGAACATTGCTTTAAGCGCCCCGTAAACCTCGATATCGGAGGTCCAGGTAGATTGCACGCGGTCGGATTCGGTAGGTGCGCCGGCACAAGCGCCGAGGGTCAGCGCGGTCAGAGTCAAAGCAATGGATTTCATTTTTCGTAGCCCCAAACTGCAAGTTCGTTTCCACTTGGATCGCGGAACTGAAAACGTCGTCCGCCAGGGAAGGAGAAGATTTTAGCAGTAATCTCACCGCCGGCGGCTTTGACTTTATCAAAGCTCGATTCCAAGTCGTCCGAATAAAGAATGACCAGCGGCCCGCCCGGCGCAACCGAGTCCATCAACCGCAACCCACCCGCTTCAAGTTGATCCGTGTGCGGCTTTTGAATGCCGACGTACTCCGGCGCGTAATCGGTGAACTTCCAGTCAAACGCCGCGCCGTAAAAAGCCTTGGCCGCCTCCATGTCGGTGACATTGAATTCGATGTAATCGATTTGGTGATGTTGATGTGCAGCGTCGTTCATGGTTTCGCTTTGTGATGGAAGTCGGTCACGCCACCGCAGTTTTATGCATCCGCAAAATGCGGAAGATGACCACATGGGTGAAGATGGCGTTGGTCACCAGCAAGGCGGGCAGCAGCACATAAGGGAAGTGCATCACCCAAGTGTTGACCTGATGCGGCGCGTCGCCGAAGAATTCAAACATCGGTGTCGACGAGATTGCGATGAATGCGATCGCCGCCAAACACAAACTCCCCCACCAATTCCAAATGTAGATCAATTTCGGGAACGGGCGGCGGCTGATCAGCATGGCCAGGCCGAGCAGCAGCGCGCTGAGGCCGGTAAGAATGTCGTAGTTGTACCCGGCGAAGCTCAGCTGCTCGGGCATGATGCCGGCCGAGCTGGCGTAATGCATAACTAGTTCCAGCGGCAAGCGGAATGCTTGCATCAGAACCAGTAATTGAATGGGCACGGTTTCGGCGGCGGCGCGTCCGACCGCGGATCGGCCCAGAACGATTGGGCCGATAAAAAACAGCAACGCGAAAAACATAAACGGTGGCGGTCCGCTGCTGAAGTTCGCCAAGATCCCGCGGTGGGCGGCTAGAGCCGAGCCCCCACCCACCAGCAACGCCCACACGCTATAAGCCGCCGCCAACCGCGGCTTAAATGTGCCATACACAACGATGCTGAGCAGCGTGACGGCCACCGCCAGAAGCAGAATGCCGTAGTAGACGAGGGGATCAAAGGTCATGGCGCCTCTTCGTTTTACCGCGGCGGCGGCACGATCCGGTGCTGTTGAAGCAGATTCCTGATGGTTTGGTGCGCCGGCGCGAATGCCTGCCAGACGTCGGAGCACCATTGAGAAATCATCTGATCGCGGTCGGCGCCGGGAGACGCGGATTGCACCTGCTTGCCAGTATGGCCGTACTCCACATGTAGGCACAACCCCGCCAACGCAAAAACTATCCCAATTGGCTTGTCGCCGGGTTGAACATTCTGTGCCGCGCCGGCGTCGACTACATGTTGATGAATAAATTCGGCTCCGCCGTGCTCCAAGCTATAGCACTGGAGCTGTTGATAAGCATCGGATTGGGTCATTAAATATGGTCAAGTTCGGTTTTGGTTCGCGGCCCGCCCACTTCGCCGGTGTTGACGGTTTCCGCCGGTTCAAAAAGCAGCACGTGGACTTCTTCTTCGGCACATGGCAAGTGCTCGACTCCGCGCGGAACGATTAAAAACTCACCCTCGCCGACGGTTTCGCTGCGGTCGCGAAAGCGCATGGTCAACGTGCCGCTGAGCACTAAAAATAGTTCGTCTTCGTTGGCGTGACTGTGCCAGACAAAATCGCCTTGCAACTTGGCGATGCGCACGTGTTGGCCGTTCAACTCGCCGATGATTTTGGGGCTCCACTGTTCGGTGAACGAGGCAAGTTTCTCGGCGAGGTTTACGACGGCGGTCATGACCGAATTATGCCACGACCGTCACCCGCCAACCATCCGGGTCGTCGAAGTAGAACACGAGCAAGTTGTCCTGACTCGGCGCCGGACACGGACTGCCATCGGCGTGGCGGGTGAATTCAATTTCGTAGCCGCCGGTTTCGGTGGTCAAAATCAATCCGTCGTAGCCGTCGTGATCTTCGAAAGTGCCCAATACGGTCAAGCCCAAGCCGTCGACGTAAAAGTGACGCAATGCGTCAAGGTTGTCGGTGGGTCGCGCCACGCGAAACTTATGCGGTTGCATCGAGAATCTCCTGAAAGCGGCGGTTGGCGGCGGCGGTCGGTTTTTGGGTTGAGCAGAAGTTCAACTTACCCAATAAACGATGGCGGGATTGCAGTTGCAGTTGTCCAGCAGGATTGACTTTGGATTGAAGCTCGGCGAGGGCTTGCTGAAAGCGTTCGTCGCCACGCGCAACGGCGAAATGGCTGAGCACATAAACGTAGTAGAACAAGTTGTAGCGCAGGAACGGGAATTCGACCTGCATGAAGCGCTTGCCGATTCCCCAATGACACGGACCGGTCGGCACGCGATCCACCCAATGCTGGAGTAGCGTTTCAACCGCGCCATCGACTGTGGCATTTCCCTGCAAGCTGCGCGAGTCGTGCCGCAATGCGTCCAACACGTTGAGCGTTGCACCGGGATTGGATTTCTGCGTTTCCGGTCCTTTTCCGAAGCGCGAAAAATTGCAGCGCCAGCCACCGTCGTCGAAAGTGGATTCAAGGAAATACTGAAAGGTTCGTTGCACCGCCTCGTGTTCGGCGTATCCAAAGCGGCACAACACCCGCGCGGCTTCGGCGGTGTAGCACGGATACATCGGCGACTTGGGTCCGACGCGAATGCGTCCGTCGGGGCGGCAACATTTCAATATTAAATCCAACCCGCCGGCCACCGCTTCATGATCGGCTGGTACATCCAACTCGTGCAACATCAACAGCGCGCCAATCGTGCTAAACGGATTGCCGACGTAAACCTTGCCGTCGGCGCTTGCCCAGAAGTCGGCGCCGTTTGCATTGCGCTTGGAAAGGATGAAATCGATGTCGGCTTGCACGTCGCTCATGAGCGCCCCCATGATTAATACAGCACCACTGCGTCGCGCCGGAAGTTTCCGCAGATGCCTTCGTACTTGGCATCCAAGCCAACGAATTGCTCGCGCGTCATCGGACTAATCGACAGGGGGCCTAAACCAGTTGCCTCGGTTAGCTGGTCTCCCATCGTGTGAAGTGCCGGGACTTCAATGTCGTAATCGCACTGGTCGAGGAAAATCAAAAAGTCATAATCCGAATCCGGCCGCGCTTCGCCTCGGGCACGCGAGCCCACCAATTTGATGGTTTGCATTCGTGCGCCGTAGTGTTCGTCGGCGGCTGCAATCAGGCGATCAAATAAATCACGGTCCGCATCGCTAAATCGCGCGGCGGCTTGCTCGACGGGTAGGCCAAAATGGGCGACGTCATCGGCGGCGAGAGGAGTTTTGCGCATGATGCTCGGTGATTTCCAACAGCGGATGCTTCCGCTGACCAACACGTCGTTCATAATAGCGCCCACACTTCCTCCCCGAATCCACATGCCTACCGCCAAAGATCCAACCGAAGCCATGCGCGCCGAAGCCGCCGCGCTGCCCGACGTCGTCGAAGGTTCGTCCTGCACGCAGACGTCGTTTAAAATTGGCAAAACCGCGTTCTTGTACATTGGCCCAGGCGCAAAAGGCGTCGGCTTTAAGGCGATGATGAAGCTGGATCAATCGCTGGCTAAAGTGCGCGAGATGGCGGAGAAAGAACCCGATCGCTATTCAGGAAGCACCGGCTGGGTGACGCTTCGTTTCTCTGCCGACAAACCGATTCCGAAAACGCTGTGGAAGAAGTGGATTCGCGAGTCGTACCAGCTCGCGGCGGGCGGCGGAAAGAAAACGGCTAAGAAGCCTGCCATGCGCAAGCGTTAGACTTGAGCGGCTTCCTTTTCGCGCATCAGTTCTAGATAACTGCGGATGTGGGCACCACAGACCACGCCGAGCAAAACCATCGGGATTGCTCCGAAGATGTAAACGTGTCCCAACCAAAATACAAAGGATTGAATGGCTTTCTGCACCGAATGGCCATCGAGCCAGCCGAGAGCGATTGCCGGAAATAGCAGGCAAGTCATCGAGCCGGCTAAAACCGAAACTGCTGCATTGCAAATGCCCAAAAACAGGGAAAAGCTCAAGCCCGCGCGTGCGTAGGCCGGCGCCAAAACGCGGGAAAACATAGCGCCGCCGGTGACAGCGCCGAGTATTGCTAATGCGGAATAGTGATTAAGCAGTTCATCCACTGCAAACTTGCGACCAGTGCCGAAAATCATGCCACCAAAAATGAGCGCTGCAAAAACACAGCCAACCACGGCATAACTGGCAGTCAACTTCCAGACAATCTGTTTGGTTGCCCTGATCAAAGCGGCATCGGGTGAAACTTGATTCACAATAAAAATCGGCTGCCCATCGGCCGCCTCGTTCTTCATAATACCCCCATCTTGAAATCAAAATTCAGCCCTGCCCTCATTTTTGCCATGGCAGCTTTGTTATTGCTGCTGGCTTACCTGTTCATCCCCGACGGCAACAACGGGGAGCTGGACGCCGCCCTTGGCAACACCACCGGCGATACCCCCGCGAATGGAATCACCGCTTCTGCCGACGGCCCAACCACCAAAACCGAACGCGCCGAAAGCGAGCCGTCGGCAGTGGACGCGGTTGCTGATTCTTCGGTTGCCGTAAATGATGAAGAAGAGCAATTCTTCCTTTCCGGCAAGGTGATGGACGAAGGGGGCAATCCCGTCGAAGGCGCTTGGGTAACGACCGCGAAGGATCCGCAGCCGGTCTTCACCGATGCATCGGGGCACTTTGCCACTCCAATCGCCGCCCCACCCGGACCTGGAAATTGGCTAATTTACGACGCATGGCACGAGGGTTATGAATTGGCTCGGAGCCAGACCAATGAGCCGGGTGCCGTCACCATTGTTCTGAAAAAAGGCACCACCTTTCCTGCCCGAGTAATCGACGCAACGAATCAGCAACCCATTGAAGGCGCAGTCGCGCAATTCATGTTGCGCGGATACATGGATCCGGCGTTGGGAGCTTTGAATCAGTATCCGTGGATTAAAATTCCCATTCCTCCATTCACGAGCGACGCCAACGGCATCTTTACCGTCCCACCAATTTCATCGGGATTCATCCACATCACCGCCCCTGGATACGCCGACAGCGTAGAAGTTGTTTATCCGTCGCCTCACGAATGGAATTTCGCATTGGTTCCAAAGGCACAAGTCCGCGTGCGTTTTGTGCTTGAAGACGACACGCCGCTGGCAAATACAGTCGCTTCGTTTGACCCATCCTTTGAACCCATAACTACGGATGGCGATGGCTGGTTAACCGTGCCGGCACTTTCGCAAGCCTATTACAGCAACCTGGTGCTTCAGTGGCAGGATAAGGGGTATGTGTTTGGTTGGGCTCACGATCTTCCTCAACTCCCCAAACTAGAGAACGGCAAAGAGCTGGTCGTTCCTTATCGACCGATTGAGGGCAAGCTTGCCATTTCAGGATCGGCAAAGCCGGAAGAATTTGAAGTCGCCACCTTCTCACTTCGTTGGAATCATGGCACCTACAAAATGCCCGATCCGGACCGCCAGCCGGAACTTTTGTACTGGGCGCCGGTCAACAGCGATGCCAGTTTTGAGATTCTGAACGGCTGGCAAGGTGCAGGCACTGAGATTGCAGTTCGCAGAATCGCCGATGGTGAAATTATCCATAAGCAACGCCTGAAAGGCGAGGGCCCATTTCTAATCCCACTGGATTTGGACTACGGCGCTCTAGCCCGTTTCGAAATCAAAGCAGAACCGCCTGAAGCTTTGCATGCTATGCGCCTGTGGATTTATCGCGAATACCAAAGCAATCCCGATCAAAAAGTCCCTGCTCTTCCTTTGAAAGATGGAAAAGCCGAGGTAAACCTGCGGCAAGGGCAATGGGCGGTCAAATTGATTGGCGAGGGTTTTGAAAGCTCTCCGCGCTTAGGCTCGATTTCGATGGCGGAGGGGGAAACTGATTTTGTCTTTGACCTAGGCAAACTGCGGAAGGTCCGCGGGCGACTGACCGCGGGTGGACGCGCGGTGGACGACGCAATCCTGGATTTCCATCAGAAGGGTGGCTACTACGTCGACCGTCGCTCGGCGGGTCCGAGGATGGGCGATTCCAAGCAACTCTCTGGTTTTATGATTCGCAAGCGTTTGACCGGGGACGGAAAATGGGATATCGGCTGGATCCCGGAGACGGCAATGATCGCGCGGTTCGAAACCGATAATCGCTGGCTCGGCCGTGGTGCGAGTTTCCACTTTGAACTTCCACCCGGACAAGATTATTTCGATTTCAAGCTTCCGGTTGCCACGGTGAAATTCACTCTAAATGGCGATGTTGCCCCAGCACCCAAGGACGTCGAAATTTGGCGAAAGGAGCTGCCGGAGTTAGGCGGCGTTGGCGTCGACTATATGTCCACCTATCACCACGCCTTCCCCGATCTATCCGCCGGTCCCCAAGAAATTACTGTGTCGCCGGGGCAATTCAGACTGTTTTTACATGACCCGACTTTGCTCCTCACGCCGACGAACTTCACCGTGCGCGAGGGTGAATACTTACCGTTAACCGTTCAAGTAGAGCCCGCGGGTGAGGTGGTCGTGGTTTGGCACACCGAGCAAGGACCGTGGCAGGCCAGATATGTGCTGGAGCCGGCAGAAGAGGGCCTAATGTCCGTCGAACCCCGGCGCATCATTTCCCGAGAGTACAACGCGCGGAAGGGTGGATTTAGATACTCCTACTCCACCGTTCCCGGAAAATGGAAATTGCGGCTTACCGATGTGTCCAAGGAATTGGACTCCAAGCACATGCACGAAACTGGCAACACCTTTGGTAACGAAAACAACCTTCCGGAGATTGAGCTGGAAGTGGTCGGCGGACGTCGGACCTTTGTCATCGTTGGCTTGGATGCCGATGGCAATTTGACCCTGCGGCAGGAATTGCGCGATCGGGAATAGGCAGCCGAGGAATGCGGTCGGTTACATCGGCTGACCGCATTCTTGGCAGAACTTGGAGTCTTCCTCGTTCAGCTTCCCGCAGTCGCGGCATTTGATCATGATGATTTTTTCGACGTCGGGCGTAGGTTTGCCGTCGCCGAATTTCGACAAGTCCAAACCGGCCTCGTCGATCGCATCTTTGACCATGCCGCCGCCCATGCGCGAAAATGGTTCGAGCTCTTCTCGCGCGCGACCAGGGTCGAGCACCACACCGGAACCCGCTAAACCGCGAGCACCAATTCGATTGATGATGCCGCCAACGAAGATCAAGATGAACCCGCCGAAGCCGCGGCCGACGAATGAACTAAAAAACCCAGGGCCGTCATCGAAGCCGGATTGAATGCCGCAACCAACCAGCGCAAAGTTGGAGAGAAAGAGAATCAGGCCAATAATCTGAATGCCTCCACCGATGTAGTAGAGCGCTTTTCTTCCGTCGGAAATTTGTCTTGCCATCGCGGGTAAGGTTAATCGAAGGGGGGTTATCGGGCCACAACAAGCCGGCCCACTACGCCAAATCCTTCGGAATATGCTATAAACAATTTCCTACCCAACTCAACGATTCCCGCTCTTCCCATGTTGATTTCCATCGCCCTTTCTGTGTTTGCCCTCGCCCCGGCACAACTCCCCGCACCCTCGCCGGAGCAAGCGCCCGGTCGTAACAGCCAGACCCTCGGTCCCTGGGAGGTGGTTCCACCAGGCAGTGCGGTTGTAGTTTCCGGCGGCGGCGGTTTGTGGGGATGGTTGAACGTGGTCAACGCGTCGATTAGCTTCACCAACGCGATGATTCAGTCGCCGATCGAGGATGCGGGTTATGCCAACGCCGAAATCGGCACGACGATGGATTTTGTTCATGTACCTGGTGTGGTGAATGGCCCCGGCGCGGATTTGGTGTTGTTTGATGCGCAGTTCGACGTCGGCGTTTACACGGTCAAAACCAATTACGACGGCTTCACCGCTTCCATTCAGGTCGACACCGCAATCTCGACCTACGCCATCACCCGGCCGTACTACTACGAACTCAATCCAACCTTCGCCAACCCCGCCGACGTCATGGGCGTGGAAATTGACCTCAGTGATTTAGGTGTGCCCGAAGGTGAAAGCGTGATCGGCTTCAAGTTGATTTGCGATAACGATGGCTGCGATCCGATCACGCTGGCGAAGATTGATCGCTTTGCACTGGCGGTTCCACAACTGCAATCCGGTTCTTCGGCGACGCTGGAATTATCCGGCGCAACCGAAAACGGCTTGGTGGGAATCGGCTACTCGCTAACCGGCACCGGTCCGTCGACGGTGAACGCCGGTCCTTGCGGAATGATTAGCGTCGACCTTTCGGCGCCGGTGCAAGTGCTGAACATCGACACCGCCGGTAGCAATGGCAGTCATTCCTTCAGCGGCAATGTGCCGGCGAATGCTAGCGGCGTGGCCGTGCACTTCCAAGCGCTGGACGTCTCCACTTGCACGCTAAGCAATCAAGTCAGCCGCGTGATTCTCTGATCTTACTCGTCGAGATACTTCTCGTAGTAGTAGCGCAGATCGTCCTTATCCCAGCCCAGCTTTTCATAAAGCTTCTGGGCGGCGTTGTTGCTGAACTCGGTTTCCAGCACCAAGCGCACCGCGTTTTGTTGACGTCCGAAATCTTCAGCGGCACCGATTAACGCAGTCGCTACTCCACCATGGCGCGCGCTTTCGCTTACGTACAAATCGTTCAGAATGTACAACGGTCGCATCATCACCGATGAAAACGAAGGATAAAGCTGAACGAAACCCACCGGCTTGTCATCGATCACCGCGACAAAAATCGTCGAGTCGCGTTTCATTAAACGGTCGCCAATAAACTTCGACGACGCCGCCATATCGGACGGCTGTTGATAAAACTGCAAATAGCCGTCGAACAAACGGGCGAGGTCGTCTAAATCAGCAAGCTTGGCGGGGCGGATGGTCACCATGGTTCCCTATTTTCTAATTCATTTTGGCCAGCGCCACAAGTTGCGATTCGCGCCGCCCACGCTCACTTGGCAGACGTGATGCGCAAACGCAGCGTCTGTCCTTTCTCCAAACTTACCTCTGCACCGCCAACCAGGCTGGCGCCGCGATGTCGTTGATGGGTTTTGGCATCGACATCCTCGAGGATGTAGTCATCTAGCATTTCGACCGTGAACCACTCCGGGAATTGATTGATCCGCGGCCAATCCATCGGCAGATTTAGCCATTCTTGGTGGCGCGGGTAATCAAAAACCAACTTGCCACTCCAGGCATCGGCGGCGGTCAAAGTCAGGAACAGCTCATCGCCTTTTCGGTCGGCGCCCAACACCAGGTCCTCGCGCCAAGGAGATGCATGTACGCCCTGCGATTTCCACAAGCAGTACATGATCGTCGTGCGGGCAAAATTGCCGTCGCCATGCCAGCCTTCGATGATGCCGTCGGCTTTTTGCTTGGACCACATTACTTGGATTTCGCTATCCACCCAATCCGCTGCCGACGCCACTGGCTCGCGGTTATAGAGATTGAGCGCACTTTCGATTGCGTCGGCGTAACCATCCGAGCTTCCGCGTTCCCAATCAAAACTGCGGTAGTGAGGGTCGATGGATTGCAGCGCTTGCAGGGTTGCCGCTTGATAGGCTTTGGTGCCGTCGACGAGGTAGACGGCGTAAAAACCGTTGAGCGTATATCCCCAAGTGTCGGCGACACCGGCGTTGGTGGCTTTGCCGGTTTGCGGATTGATGGAGTTGTAGAACAACCCATGTTCGTTGCGCCCGACTTCCAGAATTCGATCCAGCATTTCATGGATAGGATCGCGATACTGAATCTGTTTGAACGGCCGTGCAAACGAAACCGCCACGTAAAGTTCGCACAGGCCGGAAACGATTTCGCAGCCATGGTCGCGCAATCTCAGGTTGGTGAAATTTCGAGTCGGGTGCTGATCGCCAAGCAAATAATAGTCACCTAAACGGATGGCCCATTCCAGGTATTTCTCATCGCCGGTCATGAAATAAACTCGCGACAGTGCTTGCAGCATTTCGCCGTTGACCTCGACGTTTTTGGAAACGATTTTGCCGTATGGCGTCTCCACCGGCGCGTGCTTCCACATGTCATCCAAGATGGAAATCATCCGATCGGACCACGCCGTTTTTCCCAGGATTTCGGTCAGTGGCAGCAAACCATCTTTGATGTATTCGGATGCTCCGAACATCAATCGATTTAAATCGACCTTATCCGCCGCGAAGCCTTTTTTAGCGAAGTCATAAGTATCGGGTAGAGCGCCCAACCTGGAAGTCAGCCGCGTTTCCGATTGCAGCATTTCGGTCATGCGACCTAGGAAAAGTTCACGATCGACCAACGCCGAGCTCAGCACCATAAAGGGATAGTTGTCGGCGGCAGCGTCTTGCGCGTTCCAATACAAATCGCGTCGATTGCGAGGGATCAATCCGCTGTCCGGGTCGGCTAGCTTTAACCACCCGTTCAAATAATCGCGACATCGACGCAATCCCTCTGCGGCCAAAAGTCCGTGCTTGCGAGCCGTTTCAAAACGCGGTTCGTCGGCCTTGCGATAGGGTTTGTTGTCGATGACTTCTACATCCTCCAACCGGAAGTAGAAAGGTTCCTCCTTCATCATCTCTGGATAAACCTCACCCCACATCGTGGCTCCCGGAGGTTCCACTGTGAACTTATTCGTCGCCATGCGTGTGCGCCCGGCAACTCGCCCGTCATGCCAATAAATCTTGGTGTCGGTAGGGATGCGGATCTGCCAGCGCGGAGGTCGGTCAAAAGCAGCCGTCAAAATCGGGCGGTCAATTTGTGGTTGGTAAGGCTCGACTAACTGCTTGCACTTGGCGATCAGGGTTAACTCGATCCCATTCCGCGCCATGCTAATCAACAAACCCGAGTCGTGGTTTTTAATCTGCAGCGGAGTGCGCAATTCTGCAAATCGAATTTGGTCACTCCGCCCCCACGTCTCGCCACCGAGAACAAGCTCTACATCAGCCGGCAACATCGGCCGCCGCATCGCCGGCTGCACCAGCACCGATTCCGCCTGGTAGCTCAGTGCTAAATACTCATCCGGCACTTCAAACGCAAAGTGCAATTGCTGCACCGACACCGCACGCTGTGTGCCAGCGCCGTTTAATGGAATGCCGACCGCGGAACCAGGATGCAGCGTAATGGAAGTTCCATCGGCAAACGATCGCGTGTAGGGCCGAGCCACCACCGGCACCAGATCGCATTTCCGCACAAAGGTGCGCATTTCATAGCGATAATCGGCACCCTTGCCGCCATGGCCGACGGCTTCGGGCAACTCCTGATCGGTGTTTTGCACCTCGACCACATCGCCGTGATCGGCCAACACGCGGCGGAAGATCAGCGGCGACCCCCAGTGGTAATAGCGATCCCACTGCGGCATAGGCTTGGAATGGTAATCCAAGCGCGTGGTATCAAACTTCACTACACCCCGGGTAGGCCAGGTTCCATTGCGAGCACGTTCGGCCGACGAATATTCAATCGCCGTTTCGTGAATCAGCACATATCCATCCACTGCAGCCTTCTGCAATTGGGGATGCAGTTTGTGTAGGTCGATGTTTGCTTCGGTTTGTTGGGCCGGTCCCGCGCCTGCAGTGGCCAACAGCATGACCAACACCATGAAGAATCGCGCAAAGCGAAAGCTGGTCGGTTCAAAACCTAGATGGCGGTAAAACGCATGCGCATCTTTGCGCCGCTGATGGCTGGTGACCTCCAAGACCTCGCAACCAAGACTTTGCAATTCGGCTTCGGCAGCTTCGACCAGCTGACGGCCTAAGCCTTTGCCTTGGGCCTCAGGATCCACACCCAACGACGTGATCCGCCCCACCGGATGAGGCCGATGCAGCACAACCATTTTGTGCAAGGTGATCACCCCAAGCAAAGCGCCGGGCTCACCAATGACTAAGGCAAAGTTGCCCTCTGCCTCCCAGTCATTCCAATTCGCCGCCACACTATCGCCGTCGATCTCAAAACCTTGCGGCGCGATAATGCGCGCAATTTCCGCTGAGTCCGCTTGGGTTGCGCGACGAATCACTCGCCGTGGCTCGCCGGTGGTTGCCAAAGTTCGACGCGATTGCCGTCCGGGTCCATGACCCAGCCGAATTTGCCGAGCTCGCCGTCCTCGGTTTTGTCGTCGACCTCACAACCTTCTTCACGCAGCACGGTAAGCAGCGCATCGAGATCGTCGACGCGATAGTTCACCATGAACGGCGCTGTGCTCGGCGCGAAGTAGTCGGAATCGTGATCGAATACGCTCCAAACGGTGCAGCCGCCAGGATTGGGCTGCTCCGGCGTTTGCCAAAGAAAAACGGCGCCGCCCCATTCGGTCAGATCGAAGCCAAGGTGCTTCTTGTACCAAGCGCGCAGCCGGTCCGGATCTTGGGACTTGATGAAAACACCGCCGATTCCTGTGACTCTTTTCATGATTGGATTCCAGATTAGGGCATCACATCAAACTAGGGAAGATTAATTTTGATGCGATAGAGATCCCCTAGGCCATTGCCAGCCGATTGCCATTGGCTTTTTAGCGAGGCAAGGTCTTGAGCTTTTTCCCGCTTGATTGGACGACGGCTGGTAAACCAAATCTCACCGCCAGTCCCGCGAAACATCGGGCAAAAATCCAAATGAGGAGTATTGATCGCGCCTGCCATCAGCTCGGCGGTTCCCCAATTGCCATCGTCGCCGCGTTTGCTGATGTAAAGGTCGCCGCCGCCCAGCCCGTCCGCTCGGGCGGCTCCGAAAACGAGATAGGTTCCACTAGGATCGATCGCGGCGTTGAATTCTGCACCGGCGGAATTGACTCCTGCGCCCAACGCCACTGCCGGAGCAAATCTATCGCCGTCGGCACGCGCCAGCCAGATGTCTTCCCCACCGGCGCCGCCCTCACGTTCGGCGGTGAAATACAAATCGCCGGAAGCGGTCAATGAGGGGTAAAACTCATTCCCGGCGGCATCGACATCGGCGATGTGTTCAGCATGCTGCCATTGGCCGTCGGCCCACCGAGTACGCCAAATGTTAAATTCACCTGCTTCGGCACCCGCTTCAACAGGACGATTGGAAACGAAATAAAGCAACATGGTTTGCGGTTGGAATGCCGGCTCTAAATCGCGCCACTCGCCACTAAAGGTCGCCGTCATTGGCATGCCCCATCCCAACGCCGACCGTTGTGCGTGCATGATTCGCGCTTGCCGCCCCATCTGCAAGGTGTACAACAAGTGTTCACCGTCGAACGACAACGCGCAATCGCGTTGATCCATTCCATCCGAGATTATTCCTGCGCCGATCAACTGTGGCTGACCAGTGGCTACGCGGTCTAGCTCAAAATCCTGACCGGTTGTCGCGCAGGACGCGGCCACCAAATAAAGTAGGAATGGTAATGCTGTTTGCTTCATTGAATCGGTCTCCAATCCCCTTCTAGCTCGCGGCCGGGGCTACCCGCAATTAAAACGGCATCAGTTGGGTCGTCGACATTCACCGCGTACAAATCCATGTCGCCTTGGCCCCCGCCTGATCCAAGGGTAAACATGATCCATTTTCCGTCGGCCGACCAAGCCGGATACCAATTGGTTTCCGAGTCATAAATAATTCGCCGGTCACTGCCGTCGGAGCGAACGATTTCGATGCGAGATTGCTGGCCGTCGTCGCTGTAGAAGGCAAGCCATTCGCCATTCGGCGAGAACTTTGGGGCGCCGTTCGTGCGACCGTCAGCGACTATGGTGCGCGGGTTTTTGCCGTCGTTATCGGCGACAATTAAATTGGCGCGACCGGCTGGGTCAGCTTTTGCATAAACCACCGAGCTCCCTTTGGGGTGCCAATGCAAAGCTGCCGAGCCTCCGGGAGATTCGGCGATTTGCCTTCGCTGCTCACTACCATCTACTTTCATGGAGTAGTAATGCGGCTGCTCTTCGGCTTCCTCGGCCTCGGTACGCCGGGAAACGAAAGTGATGAATTCGCCATCGGGCGCCCACGAAGGCAAATAGTCATGAGCCGGATGATCGGTAAGCCGACGTTTCCCGCTGCCGTCGGCATTCATAATCCAAACGTCGAAGTTCCCATCTTGGGAACTGTGGTAGGCGATGTGTTTGCCGTCGGGCGACCAGGTCGGCCAGTTGGCCTTGTCTTCGGCAGTGGTGAGAGCGGTCCATTTCCCCCCGGTGGCGGCGGCGCGGAATATTTGCGCAGCTCCATCGCGACTGGAAGTAAAAACGACTTCTTGCTCAGGCAGTCCACTAGGATTCGGCGCTTGCGGCTGACATGCCGTCAGGCCGATCATTGCAAAACAGGCGAATACGGTTTTTGTCACAATCCTCCACGGTTTGGTATTGCGGGAAAAAGTCCGATGGACGCAGTTGGAAATCGGAAAAGGCGTTGAGTAACTTTTCGGATCGGCGGTCAAGGTAGGTCAACCAAATTCGTTGTTGGAAATCGTTCTGCGCTAGCGTTCGAATGGCGGCGTGCAATTGGCGGAACGATACGTTGAAGAATGGCGGATCGCAAAAGATGAGGTCGAAGCTTTGCCCAAGCCACTGCGGATCGAGGATATCGAAGTAACGAAAGCCCGGCGTGCCTTCAAATCGGCGGTCGATGTCTAAGCTCACCACCGACTTGCCGCTGGCGTGTAAATGCGCGGCTAAGGTGGGCGCGCACAAGCAGCAAATGGAATCAAACGGCTGCATGCGCCGACCGAGCTCATCCAGCGTCGCTTGGTCGAAGAAGTACTGCTCGTTTCCGTGAAGCTCTTTCATGGCCGCGCGCGACGGAGATCCTAGTTGGTCAAGTACTCCAGCAATCGTTGACGCAAAAAGTAATCCCAACCACCTTCACAACTTTCACGCTGAAACTCCGGAATGTCCTGTGGAAACGATTCGACCGTGGTTTCGATGAACCTCAACTTCGCGCAATCGTCATCGCCGCTTACTTCGAATCGCACATATGAATCGCCAGGGAAATCGGGATAACGCCAGTTATAAACCAGCAGGTGCGGCGCGTCGGCTTCGGTCACCGTCCAATAATGATGGAAAACGCGATCGCCCGACTGAACCGGGAAGTCCGTTTTAAACCCCACCTCGGCGCGGAAGTCCGGGATGTTATCGAAAAACCATTCACGCATCAGCTCCGGAATGGTCAGCGCGTCCCACAATTTTTGAGCGGAGCACGGGTATTCCTGTTCAACCACAATCGGCGGATCGGTTTTTTTCATCGCAAGTCCATCCTACCCACGCTGCCAATTTTGGATTTCGACGATATTGCCCTCCGGATCGGCCATGTATTGAAAGGTCAACTTGCCGACGCCATCCACGTAGCGCTCGGTGAATGCGCCGATGGCGGATCCACCGGCTTCCAACACCTGCTGGGCCACCGCGGCGACGTCGTCGACGGCAAATGCGATATGGGAGAAACCCGGAGTAGCGGCGTGGATGGGTGTGTGTACGGGCACCTCACCGTAGGAGAAGATTTCCAAAGTCGGACCCTCGTCGCCATAACCGGGCAGGCGCATGTGAATGCCGCGAATGTGGGCGTCGTCAATGCCGGTCGCCCGCTCCAACCAATCCCCGCTCATATCGCGCTCCGGCGGCAACGGCTTGCAGGCAAACACATCTTGGTAAAAGCGAACTAAACGCCGCCAGTCCTTGGCGATCAAGTTGGTGTGGGCAAATTTCATCGGCAAAAGCGGACGGCTTAACGTCGGGGACCGCCGTCCATCAATCTTGCCAGAAGCCGTTCGGCCTCGTCGACGATGTGCTGCTCAAATTTCTGCAGCGCCTGATCCGGCGGCAAATCGGTGTAGTAAATCAAATCTCCGCCGCCGCCGACGTCGCACAGCTCGCGCCACCAGGTGTATAAATATTCGGCGCCCAACTCTTCGCCGACAAATCGCTTTTTCACCGAACGATCGGGTTTGCGTACCGGGTTGGGATAGGTGCGCGCCCCGCCCGAGTCGACTCGAGTGTTCAAATCGCGGTCGATCTTCAACATTCCCTCGTGCGGCGACATGGTGCCGTCGACGATTTGTTGCAAATAGATCATCAACACGGTCCGCACCGCATCCGCCTCGGACGGCAATGAAATTCCAGCACGACGGAAGTCCCGGTCGTCGTCGATCAGACCAAGCCGAAACATTGCCGCCGCGTGCTGAGGGATCATCGTGCCGACGTCATTCGGATTCCGGCAAAGCCACGCGGAAAGGGAATAAAACGGCAGTCATAACGCCTTCTTGGACCGCCGGGTCTTGCTCCATCAATTCCGTCGCAGCGGCTTGATCGGCGGCGCGGAAGATCACAATTCCAAAAGCTTGGGCGTCAGTGGTCATGGTTCGACCTGCCAATTGCACCACACCTTGTTCAGCCAGACCTTGCAGGTAAGCAAAATGCCGGCCGACGATTTCGGCCTCGGCCTCGGTCGGCCCATCGGCGAGCATGTTGGCGCGGGCCGGTTGGATTCGGTAGAGAAACTCTTCCATCGGGTCTTGCCTATTGAACCCTCCCTGCGCGCATGGGTCAATCCACCGAATTCAGAAACTTGAACATGTGGATGATGTCGGCGCGGTCGCCGTTCCAAAGCCGAACCGCCTGAACACGTCGGCCATCTTCGCGGTAGCCGAGTTTTTCGTACAACTCAATTCCACCGACGTTGTTGCTGTAAACGCCAAGCTCCATGCGCAGCACACCTCTTTCCCGCGCCCAGTCTTCGGCAGCAGTGATCATTTTGGTTGCGATTCCACGGCGGCGATAATCAGCCAAAATCGAAATGCCGAACTCACAATTCACCGACATTTCCAACGGCTGCAAGATCTCGGCGTGCATGAATCCGATTACCGACCCATCGGCGCGCGCCAACATGCTGAAGCCGTCCTTGCCGCTGAACTTTTTCAACCACTCGCGCTCACGCTCCACCGACGGCAAACGCGTCATGCGGTTCAAAGTCAGCAGTTTCTCCTCGTGAATGGCGGCGAGAAATTGCAACACGTCGGCTGCGTCTTCCGGCGTGGCGGAATGGAAGCTCAGGTCCATCGGCAAATAGTACCACCCACCCCGCACTCAACGCCGACGCTAATCGCGATCACACACATCGCCGCCGTCAATCACCGCCGCCGCCCAAATTGCTGCGCCGCTTCAACTCTTTTACGAAGCGCCGATCGCCATCGGCATCATTCGACAACCATATTTCAAAGGTATAGCCTTCATCGGTGGTCACGCTCACGACGGTGTCGTCGAGCCATGTTTCCGACCACTGCGGACGCACCCCGGTGATGTTGTCATAGCTTACGCCGTTGCTGAACAGTTCGCCGCCGGGGATTTGGCTGTAGCTGACCAGCCGTCGATTGGTCAAAAACTGGCCGTCTTCACGTATGGAGATACCCAGGGAGTAAAACAGGAGAATCTCTTCATCGGGTTCAAGAATTTTATTGTCGCGAAGGAACTGCACATGTGATTCTCGAAGCCAATCGCCCTCCACCACCTCGGCCGGGGGAACAATGTGAAGCGCGATCAAAATAGTCACGACCAGAACAAAGCCACCCATCAAAGTTGCAAGCGAACCGAAAATCCACGCCACAGGGCCGGCTTTAGGCTTGGACACTTGGGCGTTTAGTTTGCTGATGCGGTGGACGGCTGGAATGAAGGCGATTGGCGACGCCATCATGATCATCCAATAAGGATCCGGCAATGCACTGCATATGTTTAAACCCAAATACAACACGGCCCACATCGCGCTGTAGCGACTGCCGTCGGGGGCTTCGGTTTCGTCGAGGTCGGCGAGTAAATGGAAGTAAAAGATCGGCGCAAAGCAAGTGCGCACGACCGGGATCACGCCGCCGCCATCTCGGCGTTGCACGTACTTCCAGCATTTATAGAACCAATAGAAGGTGTAAATTTGGAATGTGAGCACGCTCAATAGCGTGAACTTAAAAACACTGACTTGATGGTAATGCGATTGCCGCGGAACCGGCGGTGGAATGGCAATAGATTCAGTCATTGATATTCTCCATAACCGATTCGATCAAAATCGCGGAATCGAAATGGCGCGTGGTGCCGGGCATACTTTTGACGTCGGCGAAAAACTTGCGCACTGCAATTCGGTATTTGGACTTATCCGGAAGTTGAGTGCGGTAAGCGTCGGCGTAAAGGCCGATGGAATCGAAGGGGATTTGAGGGGCGTCAGCCTGATCGGGCTTGAAGCGGAAGTCCATCGCTTGGTAATTCACGAACCAATCCGGAGTAATTACATGGTCACCGCGGATCACCGATTTGGCTTGCACCTCTGGTGCAAAACGACTCCAAATGGTGTGGTCGCCGCGCTGATTTGCGTAGAACAAATTGTTCTCCACGCGGCATCGAATCGGCCACATGCGGCCAAACTTACCGCTGTCGCTCATGACCTCGTACATCACCGGATACTTCGTGCGCCACGGCTCTTTGGCCCAACCTTCTTTGCCAATGATGCGCTCGACGCGACCCAAATAATTCTCTTTGGTATTGCGGTACTTATGATTCGAATCGGCCGCAATCTCCTGTTCCCAGTTGTAATGCTTCGCCCCCAACGTGCCGACGTTGTACACACCGCGATAACCCTCCAAGAACACGTTATTGATCACCGTGTGGCCGGCGCCGCCGAACATGAACACGCCCTTGGCGGCTGACTTATAGAAAATGTTACCGTCGCAAGTCGCACCGGCCTGACAGTCGTCGAGGTGAATTCCCGAGCGCTCAACCTTGCCGGGCACGTGCATGAGATGGTGGAAGAAGTTATGGCGGTAGGTGTTTCCATAACCAATCAAATCAGCACCCGAATAGATTGCACCGCCGTCGCCTTCGTCGTAGCCGATGTTGAACAACTCGTTCAACTCCAGCAAATGATCATTACCGTTCACCACCACCGCTTGGCCTAGCGAGTTGTGAATCAAATTATGCCGGAACTGGTTGCCGACGCCGGTCACCGACACGTTGACTTTCAAATGCGAAAACCCTTTTTGATAGATGTGGCAGTTCTCCACCACGTTGCCGCCGGATTCCAGCACTCCTTCGCCCCGCCGTCCACCGCCTAAATGCACGTGTTGATTCAAGTCGACTAGGTCACAACTTTGCACGCGGTTGTTCGTGCCGTTGATCCGAAAGCCGCCCGCCGGACTGTTACGCACCGTCGCCCCGGCAATCAAGTTGTTTGAGCCGGCAGTGATGGAATATGCATATCCGGCACCGATGTTTTCAACATTCAGCCCGATCAATGAGACGTGTTTGGCACCGCGCAGCTCGATAAAGCCTTCGGCAACCGGCAGGCTCACGCGAGAGTTGTCGCCAAATCCTTCCGGCGGGATCAAATAAAGCATGTTGTCCAATACATCGAAATGCCACTCACCGGGTTGATCCATCTCGCACAGCAAGCCGAATACCTTGAACGGCTTGTCGTTTTGCTTCCAGTTCCAACCGTAAGCCAACGCTTGCTCCAATCGCATCGCCTTTTTTTCTGCGCTAGCGGCAACAACAGCTTGGGTTTTGAGCAACCAGTTCGCATCGATAAACCCAGTTAACCGACAGCGACGATTATTGCGCTCAAGTTCGTCCTGCCATTGCTGCCAAGTCCCTGCACGCTCGTCGTCGCGTTTGAAAATCTCCGCCCAGGCACCGCGCGGTTCGTCGATGCTTCCCAACCATCCTTGCGCGCGACCGGGTTCCTGATAAGGCGGATGGCCGGCGCGAATGCCATAGCCTTCTTTACCTGGAGTGATCGCCGGCGGCGATTGCTCGGCGACCACCATCTTTTTGCCAAAGCTCGCGTAGCCGTCATTGGGAAAAACCGACGGCAGGTAAATCTGATCCCCAATGGTCAGCGTAGTGATGACCTTTCGACTGAGAGCTTTGACAATGCGCGGGTCGTCGACTTTGGCAACCAGTGCTTTGCCAACCGCAGTTGCCGCAAGACGGTTGACGTCCGCCGGATCGGAAACGCGCGCGAACTGATCTGCGCTGATGGGAATTCCGCCATCGAAGAACACCTGCTCGCCTTCGGCAGCGCGAATAAGACAGGGCTGGTTCGGTGTTCCGAACAACTCCTCGCCCAAAACGAACCTTTGGTCTATTGGATAACGCCCGCCGTGTACGACAATCTCGATTCCGCCATCTGGAAATCCGAAATGACGAGCGAATTCGTTGAGGCCACCTATTGCATTGGGAAAGGACATTGGGCTTTCCAACGTGCCGGTGCCGCTTGCTTTGGCGTCGGGAGTTACATGCCAAACCACCTTGTCCGCTCCACTAAGTTGAATGGAAAAAAGATTCAAATGTGGTGTTTGCGCGAATGCACTTCCCATTGCAAAAATCGCAGCGACCAATGCCACGAAGCTGCGGATCAACTTGGAGGAATTATTCATCATTCAAGATCTCTTTGCGCAGCAGGTTCTTAAACCGCCCCTTGCTGACGTAATGATCGGCCAGCAGTCTACCGTTCCACAGCAGCGCATAAACCCCATACAACGATGGCGCGCGTTGGGCAGCGTCGGCGCTTTTCAGTTCGCTGACTTGCAGCTTGAGGCCGTGCTCGGCAGCCATTTCGCGGAGGTCGTTGACCGACTTGGGCAGCATGGGGCACTGCGGCGCATAGATCAGGCGCAATCCTCGCTTCCACTTCGACGGGATCTCGGCAACACCGATCTTCAACGACGACGAAAGCGCGCCGGTCCCTTTCCGCCTCGACGCCGACGCCTTCGCTCCGGTCGATCTCGCCCATAGTTCAAAACGATCCTGCTGCTCCACCACCTCAAAACCATTGCGTTGGTATATCCGCCCGCCGGCCATCCACGGTCCATCGCTGACCAGAGTGGCCACTCCGAGCGCGCCTTGCGATTCGGCTTCCTTGACTACGCGCTGAATCAACCGACTTCCCAGGCCGCCAATTTTCTGACCAGCGCGATAAACCCACAAGCAATGAATGAACAGCCAACCATCCGCCCGAACCGGACGCCACGCAAATTCGCCGGGCACATATTCCAAAAACGCCAACGCTTTTCCACGCTCATCGCGGAACAACAAGTAGCGCAAACCTTCATCAAACCGCTTTTGCAGCCATTTCACTTTCGGCGCGTAGCCTTCGTGACGTTGATTGGCAATACAACCGATGCCGCACTCCTCCAAGGTGTCCGGCCCGACTTGCACCAGCGAAATTATTGCCATGAACCTTCCTAATCCGCAGGCATGCGCAAAACCACGGTTTGTTCGGCGATCACTTCGACCTCTACTGCTTCGCCAATCACAGTATCCACCATGCCGGCAGCAATCTCAGTGTCATTGGGGCGGTAGGTCAATTCGGCTTCGTATGTACCGGGATAGACAAAGGGAATCGTCGCGCTCAGCTTTCCGGTGGCTGGAATTTCGCGCGTGTGAACTAGGATTTCGCCATCGACCTCGGCGACCAAAACGATGCGATAAGTTCCGGCCCGAGATTCCGTAGGTGGGTCAAGCTCCACTTGAACGCCGCCATGCATCGGCACGACCACTCGCGCCTCGCCTTGAGCCGGATATAAATCCTGCGTGTAGGAACGCCCGGCAACTTGAACACGAAGACCGACCTTGTCGGCGCTTAATCCGCCGGCTTCAAACACTCCATTTCCAAGATCCGTGGTCGTCGTGGTGAACTTCTCACGCAGGATGCGCACTTGAGCATCGGGCACCGGATTGCCGGCTTGATCGACGACGTAAATCTTGACCGGCATCGATTTCTGCAACCGAATTTCGACCGACGATTGGTCGCGCGGTACTTGGTAATTGTTTTGGAACAGAGTCGCATAACCGCGCGCTCCCACCACCAAAGTTCGTGGCTCTTTCTCCACCACCAGTGCCGAAAACATTCCACTGCCGTCGGTATGGTCGAGAATTTCGCCGCCGAGTTGAATGGTGGCAAACACCACAGGGTCGTCGTTCGGGCCCAAAACTCGTCCATGGAAGTGCAATCCGGCATCGGTCAAGTCGACGGTTAGTTTGCGCTGTTCTTGAGCTCCAAGCGGCGTCAATTCCTGCGCATGAAAAACCGTGTTGCCGGTGATCCCAATTATTTCCAAGTGCAGCGGAAGGTCGCTGCGCAAGCTAGAGAATTGAACTTTTCCAGCACCGTCCGGCTCGGCGAGAAGTACGGTGCCGACATCCGAAGTCTTCATTTGATAGCTCAAAAAACTCATGTATTGAAGATAATCACCGAGCTGTGCCGGGTTGTCGGCTGGGCCGGCAAGAATGTATTCGCCGCCGCCACCCAGCTTGGCGCGGAATTGAGTAACTTCCAAACCCGCCGGCGGTTTGATCTCAATATCCAAGCGATTGCCTCGCTCCATATGAACGGTTAAGAAACTAGGGATCGGTTTCTCAAGCTGCACCTCCTTGGGAATAAAACCACTAGCCAGGAACCGAACCTTCGCGACCTCGGCGGGCAGTGTTGTGAATTCTGCCGCGCCATCGGAGTCGGTCGGCGGGCTTTTGATGCCGCCAGCCTTACCCCGACCTCCAGAGATCGGCCGTCCCTGCGGGTCGCGAAGCTCGAATGCCAAGCGCCGCAAACCGCTGACAACGAGCGTTCCCAAGTTGCCGTCGGCGGGAATTTGCTCGCGCTCGAGTTGCAACACAGGTTGCGTGTTGTGAAACTCGACGCCCAATCCCGAGCCCAATCGCAGATCCAGACTCTCGACCTCTGCAGGCGTTAGATCAAGGCGAAACGTGCCGTCTGCTTTAGTTTCCGCACCTTGATAGCTAAGCTTCGAATCGCCGACACTTGTGTATTTCACCGAGATTCCTGTGTTGGCAATAGGGCTTTGATCGCCTTCGGCCACCAACTTGCCATGCAGCTTAATCGGCTGCACAACCGAGAGCTCAAGCGCGGATTCGGGCGCGGAAAGATCCAAAAAACGCGAGTTTGGTTGAAGTTTGCCATGGCTTACGGCGACAAATTCGAAGTCATCGCGCAAGGACAAAGCGCCGGACCAAGTCTGCGGCAGTCCATCGAAGGAAAACTCGCCGGCGGCATTCGTCGTCACCCAATACATCGGGTAATCGGGGTAGACGCCCAGTACCGCAATCACCGATTCGGGCAATGAGGAAAAATCAAAAACCGCAACCTTCGACGTCAACCGCAAGCGCAGTTCTTGAGCCGGCTTGCCATCCACAAGGCGGATTCGCCCCGTGACCCTTGCGCCATCGGGGAAAACAATGGTTTGCTGACCTGCGGATAGAGTGACTTGCTGCAAATGCGGTGGCCGCCTTTGCGAACTGATCGCCAAGCTGTGCTCGCCTTCCAACGGTTTGAAAACTGCAAGGCCTTCGTCATTGGTGGACGCCTGGGCCAAGACTTCATCGCCTTGGAAGACCACCAGCCAGCATTTCGTCATCGGCGCGCCGTCGGCATTGACGACTTTTAGCGTTGCGAATTCGTCGGTCGGTGGATCGGTGGTGCGTTGGTCTTTGACCACCCCGGAGGTTCCTTGATCAAGTTCGGCGTTTTTCACCGCCTCCGGGTTTGCGTTTTCCAATTGCGTCGGGTCGCCACCGTTCGGGCTATCCGCCACCGGATCTCCCGTGCCCCATGGGCCCAACATAAAAATCAAAACCGCCAAGACTGCGATCAACGCAATCCAAACGGCTCGAGTGGATGGGATCATTTCAATGCCTGCTAAGCGGGACAATATTTACCCCAGCTTAGCTTCGGCGGCCGAGGATGCGGTTAATTCTTGGCCACAGTCACGCGAAATCCGTCGCTGACCAATCCGGTCGGTCGGCTGCTTTGGCCGTTGAAGCGCAGCTTCCATCCCGATGGCACCATCAAGCCGCCGTCGTCCACCCATTCGGTGAAGGTGCGCTCCAATTTGCCGACCGCCATCTCCGGACCCCAACCAACGAAGCTATGCACGCGAATCACCCCGCCGACGGGATCGATGTGCAGCTCATGATTCATGCCGTGGTACCACACCCGCACCCGCTCGGCGTGTTCACCGACTTGGGTTCCGTCGGAGGTTGCAAGGAATCCCCAGTGGTTGCGCGCCTGCAGTAAGGCGATCACGTGAGTTTGCAATTTGCGCCGCATAGCCGTGAGCTGAGAATCGTTCATTGCGCGGTCGGCAATTCCCGGTTCGCGAAGAATGCCGCCGTCGGCGCTGAGGTGCTGGCTCCAGGTGTCGTTTTGCCAGGTGTAACTATCCAACATCGAGCCGTTGGCGGCATAGCGGATCAGCTCCACTTGGCGATTCTGCGAACCCTGCCATTCCACCATTTGATCGCGACTGATTTCGACGACGGCGCGATCCAAAGTTTCGGCGCCGCCCACCCATTGCACCGCCAGATCAATCAATTCGCGTCCGCGTGCGCGTGATTCCGGTGTGCTTGTCGGAGCGACTTCGGCCAGCGGCTCCAAAACTTGACTTGGGTTTTTGAGAAAGGTGTCGCGGCATTGTTCCGAAGCAAAGACGTAAAGCTTTTGCTCGTGCACCGTGAAAAGGTCCATTCGTCCGCGCCCGCTCAGCGCGCCCATGCGCCCGCAGCCGCCGCCTAATTGGATTTGATAGGAGCTCGGGTTTGCCAAAAACTCATTACGGTTTTCGGCGGTGGCGAAGACGTAACGGTGGTTGGAATATTCAGCGCTGAGCTCCGTGTTGCCCTTCACTTCTTGACCGTCCCGAATCAGCGCGACCGGATCATGGCCGAAGGTATTGAGGATGGGTTCGCCGGTCGGCGTTAGGCTGCAAGCGGCCGCGGATAAGCACAGGATGAGAGTAAGCAGCGGGCGGAACATGGTCTTCGAGTATAGGTCAGGATTGCAGCTGCTTCTTCCAGCGCGCGCCGACAGCGCCGCTTTTCCAGCTGAGCGCGGCTAACGGAACGAGTGCAAACCAAAGCCAGGAGTGGACGATTCCCAGGCCGATGCCGGAGCCCAAGAACACCAGGCTCCAAAACAGCGTGGGTCGGAAATATGGCGAATCGCGGGTGAGCTTGGAAGCAGTGACCACGACCATGCCATGGAAAAAAATGGTCAGCAACACCACCGCACCGGAGGGCCTACCAGGAATGTAAAGGCTGGCCAACACACAAACGACGACGGTGATTACGAATGAAACCCGGATGATCCAGCGCTGCAACGCCATCAACCGCGGCGGGCGATTCCAGTAACGTTGGCGCAGCGAAACGAGGTCGGGGCGGCCGCATGCCGGACACGGTGTTCCTTCCTTCGGCAACGCGCCAAAACAATAGAGGCAATAGCTGCTCATCGCGCGTTTGAATGCTAACATGAAATGCAAGCAATCATCCGATGAGCTATCAGCACCGACAAACGGGAACCCTGGTTTTGGTGACCATGGGAATCGCCGGCGTGATGATTTTGCTGGTATTTGGCGCCGCCACTGAGCTGCCGATTGCCGGGGCGACCATCCCCATCACCTTGGTCGCTCTGCTGATGCTCAACTTCGGCAGTTTGAATGTGCGCTTGGACGGCAACAACTTGGAGGTGGCATTTGGCATCGGCTGGATCAAGCGCTCCATTCCGCTCAAACGCATCGAGTCGGTCCAGGTCACGAAGACGCGATGGTTTTACGGTTGGGGCATTCGCCTGACGCCGCGCGGCTGGTTATGGAATACATCGGGATTCGACGCGGTGGAACTGACATATCACAACGGCAAGCATTTTTTGATCGGCACCGATGATCCCGACGGATTGGCGGCGGCGATTGATCAGGCGCTGGCGCGCTGAGGCCGTGAAGGAGTCTGGCTTAGTAGCCGGTGCTGCGCTTTCCTTTGCGCAGGCCGAAGACCATCATTGCCAAAGCCCACAAGAATCCGCCGGGCAGCCAGAAGGCGAGTCCTAGCCACATGGATTCAGCGGTCGCTTTATTGAGTAAGTGCGGCAGCACCGACATCAGCAGCCACATAAATCCGCCGAAACCGAAGGTGCCGATCAGCAACCATTGCAACGTTCCCGGCGTTTTGTGCGGAGTCACTAATGCCCGGCCCATGCGTTGGCGCTGCCAGTTTTTCCAGCGCGGTTTGAGAGCGCGTGCCGGCAGAAACCAAATCGGGAACGTGATCGCCAAAAGCACACGGCTGGTGAAGTTCCACATGCACGGAATGATTTGCTCGCATTCGGGGCACATCAGTCCATACCAATGGCCGAAGCCGTTCTTTTTGCTCCACAACATGCCGTCGTTCAGCGCGCCGCAGTGTGGACACGGAACATAGCTGCGTTCTTGCAACGGCTTGTCGCTGCTTTCGTCAATCAACATGCGCTTAGCCAAACGCTGGCCGAGCACAAGTTCGTTAAATGCCAAGCCCGGGTTCAGCAGCCAATGCACAATAAGCGGGTGCGGCCACGCCCAGACGGTGTAATTGGGTTAGCGTAACATCCTTTCTGTAAATTCCCTCGTCCCTGCAACCGCCCTGTCT
>CAYFOM010000035.1:0-53507 GCA_964344765.1 uncultured Planctomycetales bacterium
TCTGCGCCAAATGTAACTTTAGGGGATTTGCGGTTTTCGGGGGTGAAGCCCGCGCGCGTGGCAAAAAGTTGCAAACCATGAACCGCGTGGTTGAGGTCGTAATGTCCCAGCAGCTCCAATTCTTGCACGCCGATTGCGCTGAGCATGGTCAGCGACTGCATCGACTGCGGTCGACTTTGATAAAGCTCCAGCGCAACCCCACCGCCCATGCTAAAGCCGACGAAATGCGCTTTTTGCACAGCCAGTTGCTGTAACCACTGATCTACTGCTTCGGCATGGGCGGATATGGAATAGCTCGGCAGCGTTCGTGTCGAACCGCCGAAGCCGGGCAGATCAGGAATGAGTACGCGGTAGTTGGATTGCAGTGCGTCGGCTAGCGCGTCTAAGTTGTGGCCATGTCCGGGGCTGCCGTGCAGCAGCACTAGCGTGGGGGCGTCGGCGGATGGGCCTGGGCGGTCTTGATAATTCAGCTGAAAGGTGCCTAGCGTTGGCGTTTGCAGACTCAGCAAATGATCCCCGTCGATTCCCTCGGCAACGGGGCCGCGCAACCACGCAACCAAGTGCGAGATCAACAACAGGCCAAGGTAAGCCAGGAGCAGTTTGCGCCGCATAACGGGGACCGGGATCGACCCAGTTTAAGGCGTGTCCGGACCCTTCCAATCCATGCGCGGCGCATCTGGGAGTGGTTCGAAGGCCGCAGCGATCTGACGACGGGCGGCATTGGCGATTTGCTTGCGATCTTCGCCGCTGACCGGCTTCGGCTGGAAGCGGATGCGCGCTTCAATTCGCGGGATGCGCACCAGTTTTAACAGGTGGGGGAAAAACGCCATGTCACCCCACCATGCAACGTTGTCGAATGCCGGTGGTTGGTTGTTTGGCGTGGCGTAATGCAAGCACGCGGTGTGTACCGGAATGCCGGTATCGACGGCGATTTGAAAAAGCGATCCCTTGAAGGGCATGACTTCGGCGCCCGGTGAACTGGTGCCTTCGGGGAAGAAAACCAAGCCGTAATTCGCGGCCAGCAGCTGTTGCGCTTCGGCCTGCACGCGCGGCAAGTCGGTACGTCGCGTGCGGTCGACGAATAAGGTTCCGGCGATGCGTGCACAACGTCCGAAAACCGGCCAGCGAGCGACGTCGGCCTTGGAAAGGAATTGGCTCTTGATGGCGCACCACAAAACAATGATGTCTAAGTAAGACAAATGATTGCTGGCCATCAAAAACGCCCCTTGTGGTGGCGCGCCCTCAACCGAAACACGAACGCCGACGGCGCGGCAGCTGTTGCGTGCCCACAAACCAACCCAAAACGCGTGGGCGCGGCATCGGGCGGGGGAATGGGCACGAGTGAACAGAGCCGACAGTGCCATGCCGATTGCACTCAGCGCGGTGGCTAAAAATAGGGCGAGCAAGCGCCAGGCACTGCGCAGCATCACCATGACAATCCGAAGCGAGCCTTTTGCAGTCGATTGAGCTTGTGCAAATCCAGCACGGTTAAGTAATCGATGGTGCCGAACTCGCGGTCCAGTGCCGGTTCGCTACAAACTTTTGAGCCGTAGCGCAAATACGCAGCGAACAACGGTGGTACGCCGCGCACGAGGGAGGACAAGCCGGGACGGTTGGAGGATTGGGTGGAAGGTTTGGGAATGCGAAAGGCTTCCGCAACGGGGATTCGAATTTGCTCGTGCAAATGATGTTGAGTGCGCAGCCAATCGTAGGTTTGCCAACCCAAATTGCCGTCTTGCGTGGTCAGCGAATTGCATCCAAAGAAGTAGCGCTTGTCAAAATGGGTTGCATATTCCGCCAGCCCGCGCCAAAGCAAGAACAACACCTTTTTGTTGCGATGGTCCTTGGCAATGCAGGCTCGGCCCAATTCCACGCCCAATGCAAGAACTTCGTTCGGCATCTGCGTCAATTCAAATTCCTGGGCCGAATAAAAACCCACTCCCGATTTGGCTGTTTCTGAAATTTGCAAGCGATAGGTGCCAATCACGCCGTCGCGGCGATGCTCCACCAGTAAGTGATGGCACTGCGCGTCAAATTGATCGCGGTCGGCACCACGATGAAAGGACTCGGGCAATCCTTCGCCCAGCTCCAAATTAAAAATGCGAAAGCGCAGTCGGCAGACGTCCTCCAATTCCGATTCGGTCCGCACCGTGCGCAAACGGTAGGGGCCCGCTTGGGCGCAAAGTGCCGGAGCCTCCAGCGAAGGGGCTGGAAAAGACGATTGCGATCCGGGGTTGTGCGGTACGGATTTAGGCATTTGCCTCATTGGGGCATGACATCGGCGCGCGCAAAGGTCACCCTGTTAAGGATTTCGCAGTGAGCAGCCGGGTGTCACAAAAAATGTTTTCCGTAGGGAACCAACCCTAACAATTGTTCATGAAACCCAGCCGAAATTCGAGCGAATAAGTTATGCTCGCTGGGTATAGGTTTTCTCCCTTCACCCTGTCAAATCCCCCGATGTCGCAAACTCGTCTTCCCCAGACGGACACCCAATTCCCCTCAAAGGTGATTGGTGTGGTAGATGACGTGCGCGTGGAAATTGAGGTAAGCACCCATGCTGCCTTGAATTGCAATCGACGGGAAGGTGAGGGATTTCCATTCCGCTGCCGCTTTCGGGTCAGTAACGATGGCCCCCAGCCGGTGCGTTTGATGGCCCGCCGCTGGCGCCTTTGCGACGCCTATCACCACCTCAAAGAATTGCACGGACCGTGCATTCCCGGCCAGCAACCGGTGATTCAGCCGGGCGCAAGTTACAACTTTCAAGTCACGTTGCGCTTAGCAACTGAGTGGGGAAGTTTGAGCGGTTCCTTGCATTTTGAGTGTGTTGGCGGGAAAAACCACGAAGTTGCTTTTGAAGAGCAGTTGCTGGTGCCGCGTGGTCATCTGCAGGCCGCCGATGCTCAGCTATCGGCTGGCCAGTTAAAGGCTTAAGCGGTCGTGTCGCGGGTCAAAGAGTAGATCCCGTACCAAAGTGCGACGCTGAAGATCGTCGCCACCATCAACCGCCAGCGGAACGAACGTTTGATCGTTTTATGGCGAAACACCTTAGTCGCGATCCATGCGCCGACGAATCCGCCTAGCGCGGTCAATCCATAAAGCCGCGCTTCCGGTACGCGTTGTTTTTGCCGTTTGGCCGCGCGCTTGTCCCAGCCGAATATCAAAAAGGTGAGGACATTGAGCAGCAATAAAAAGCTGAGGGCATATTTCATTTCGACGTGCCCTTATCCACGACCATGACCTGGTCCAGCGGTCGCCGCTCAATAGCGTGTGCAGGGACTTGGCAATCCTGTGCCGGGTAGCCAACAGGGATCAACATGTAGGGCTTCTCATGATCAGGCCGATCGAGAATGGTGCCGAGGAATGCCATCGGGCTGGGGGTGTGGGTGAGGGTCGCCAAGCCGGCAAGATGGGCGGCGGCCAAAAACATGCCGGTGGCGATGCCGATGGATTGCTCGGCGTAATAAACACGGCCGCCGTCATCGGTTTGGCTGAGCTTAAAAACCACTACCAGCCACGGGGCGACGTCGAGGAAGCTTTTGTCGGCGTCTGTTCCTAATGGCTCCAGGTCTTTGAGCCAAGTTTCGCTGGCGCGGTGTTCGTAAAGCGCACGCTCTTCGGCTTCTGCGCCGACCCGAATTTGCCGCTTTAATTTTGGGTTTTGCACGCAAACAAATCGCCACGGCTGCTTGTTCGCCCCGCTTGGCGCACTGCCGGCACACCGCACCAACCATTCCATGGTCTCGCGGCTAACCGGTTGATCGCTGAAATGGCGAACGCTGCGCCGACGGCTCAAAATTGCGTGCAGCTGTTCGGCCTCGTTTTCGGGCGTGCCGGCGGGGCGGTAGGGCTTGTCGTGTGGCAGGTAGGTCGGAGCAACCATGAAGAAAAGCTATCAGATTCGGGCGGCGGTACCATGCCCTTATGCGTTGCCTCATGCTGCTCCTTTCTGCCGTAATGCTGACCGCCTGCGCCCAGCAAGCGCCGCGGCCGGAACCTAAATGGGACACCTTCCAAGCCGCCGCTGCGCAGTTTCAGGCGCGGTTGGATATGCCCGTTTACGAGCAAACCCCAGAGGCGGTGGATGCGTCGGTCACATTGGTGTTGGACACCGCCGACGCCGAGCTGGACCGCATGGCCAACCAAGATGCGCGCGTGGTTTCCTTCGCGAGTTCGATCGGCCGACTCGACGACATCCTCTACCCGGTGATGACGGTGATGAATCGTTTGTACCTGATGAAGGAAACGCGCCAAGAGCAGGAAATGCGCGACGCCTGCACTATGGCGGTGACGCGGTTGAATGAGTGGTTGGTCAAAGTTTCTTATCGCGAAGACGTCTATCTAATGTGCCAGGCGTTCTTGGATCGCTACACCCGCGGCGAACTGCCGAAGCTGGAAGGTGAGGATCTGCGCTTGATGTTGGAAACCATGCGCGACTACAAACGCGATGGCATGAGCCTCGACTCCGCAACTAGGGCCAAGGTCGCGAAGTTGAAGAATGAACTCAATCAACTTGAAACCGACTTCGACACCAATATCACCAACGCTCAAGTGGAGTTGTTCTTTACTACTGAAGAACTCGAAGGATTAACAGAATCCTTCCTTTCCTCCACTCATCAAACCGACGGCACCCATAAGGTGCGGGTGACGGTTTCGTCGGAGTATTTGGCGGTGATGCAAAACGCGGTGAAAGAAGAAACGCGTCGACGTTGCAACCGCGCGCGTTATTCGGTGGCGCAGCATCAAAACGGACCGATTCTCAAGCAGATGGTTGCCGTCCGCCAAGAGATTGCCGAGTTGTTGGGCTACAACTCGTGGGCGGATTACAAAATCGAGCCGAAGATGGCAAAGGATGGTGCTACCGCTCTTGCTTTTGTCGAGAACCTCGCCGCCGGTTTGGAGCCGAAGTTCCAGCAAGAGGTTGAAGTGTTGCGTGAGTTAAAAGTCCAGCACACCAACGATCCCGATGCGCAAATTAAATTCTGGGATTTTCGGTTCTATCAAACGCAATACATGAAGCAGAGTTTCGGTGTCGACCCCGAGGCATTGCGCGTGTACTTCCCGTTGAAGCAAGTTTTAGAAGGCATGTTTGATGCCTACGAGCACATCTTTGACTTGGAGTTCACTCAGATCCGGCCGGAATACAAGTGGATCGACGATTTGGAATTGTACGTGGTTACCGATCGTTCGAGCGGCGAGCCGCTGGGCATGTTTTACCTCGACAACTTTCCACGCGAGGGCAAGTACAACCACTTTGCGCAGTTTGACATCATTGGTGGCAAGCAATTACGCGACGGAACTTATCAGCGGCCAGTCGTCGCATTGGTTTGTAACTTCACGCCGGGGGTAGGCGACAAGCCGGCGTTAATGTCGCACTACGAGGTGGAAACCATTTTCCACGAGTTCGGCCACGCAATGCACTCGATCTTGACCCGGGCTAAGTACGGCCGCTACGCCGGCGCAAACGTCGCCCGTGATTTTGTCGAAGCACCTAGCCAAATGTTCGAAAACTGGGCATGGGATCCGACGATCTTGAAGAGCTTTGCTGCTGATTACCGCGACCCAAGCAAAAAGATCCCAATGGATCTGCTGCAAAAAATGGAAGAGGCCGACTTGGCGACCAAAGGCATCTATTACCGTCGTCAACTTGCGCTGGGTCTCAGCGACCTGCGCATGCACATGGGTAAAAACGTCGATCCGCAAACTGTGGCAAACGATGCAACTGCCGAAGTGTTGTTTCCGGTTCAGGAAGAAACGCACTTTGCCGCTTACTGGGGTCACCTGACCGGCTACGACGCCGGTTATTACGGGTACGCCTGGGCCGATTCCATTGCTGCCGACATGGCAACCGCCTTCCAAAACGCACCGAAGCGTTACCGCGATCAAGAGGTCGGGATGCGCTTGCGCCGTCAAATTTACGAGGTTGGCGGTGCGGTGGATCCAGCCGAAGCAGTGCGCCGCTTCCTGCAGCGCGAGCCTAGCAACGAGGCATTCTTGAGCACTTTGGGATTGGAATAATCGCCGCCACTCAGGCGGGGGGGAAATGCCCCCCAATTGGGTTAACCTTCTGATGTTGTGAAAGTTTTAATCGTTGACGACGACGCCCGGTTCCGCGACTTTGTCGGCCGAGGTCTAGCCAGCGCCGAAATCGAGAACGAATCGGCTGCCAGCGGCGAGGAAGCGCTGCAATTGCTTGCCGACTGCCCATCAGGCACGTTCGACCTTTTTCTACTCGATGTGCTCATGCCGGGCATGGATGGATGGGAACTGCTCGAGCAAATCCGTCGCCATGGTGACCACACTCCGGTGATTTTCCTCACTGCTCGGGGAACTACTCAGGACCGCGTCACTGGGCTAAACCTCGGCGCTGATGATTACATCGTCAAGCCATTTGATATGGCGGAATTGCTTGCCCGCATGGATTCGGTGATGCGCCGCTATCACACCGTCGCGCCGTTGACGATGGGGCCGATCACCATTGATATTCAGAAGCGCGTTTTAGTGGTGGCGGATCGAGAAATGGAACTGCCGCCCAAGGAGTTGGATTTGCTCGTTGCTCTGTTCCACGCCAAAGGTGGAATCATGTCGCGGCAAAATCTGCTTGCCAAGGTTTGGAATATTAACTTCGACCCCAAGACCAATACCGTCGACGTTTGCGTTGGTCGCCTTCGTCGAAAGATGGGACCGGAAGCGTCGGCGATGCTGCAAACCGTAGTGGGCCAAGGCTATCGTTTGGTCCAGCCGGAGAATGAATAAGCTAACCTCCAAACTGGGCAAGGGCCGACGGGTTTATCGGAGTTGGTCGCTCGGTGGACGCATGCGGTTATGGTTTGGATTTACCTCATTCGGGGTGTTTTTGATTTGCTATTTACTCGGTGTATCTTTTATTGATAAGGCATACAAAAATGTAGTGTTGACTACTCTGCGCGAAGAGGAGGAGGAGTTCAGTGTGATGTTTGAAGCATCGGCCCGGTCACATGAACGAGCCGAAGAAATTTATGAAAAATTGGCGCACCGCCACCCTGAGTTGCGCATGGCTTTTTGGGTTTGGGAGTCTGATTCCCAATTGCCCGTCATTCTGGTGGGGGATCCCATCCTCATTCACAATTTCCCGATGTCGTATCCGGAGGAAGAGGGTGTGCTCCCGTTGGGCGGGAAAAATTTCGCCCGCTTCCGTCACTCCAAATCCGGTTTTACTTTTGGGGTGGTTATGGATGCCACCAACCTAAGCGCGGTAGTGCAGCGCTTTCACACTTACGCCGCGGTGCTGGCTATCGCCGCCGTTGCTATTGGTGTGGTCCTCGGCGAATTGTTCAGCCGTTTGGTGTCGTATCAGCTGAAAAGCATTTCCGATTCCGTTCGGGAAATTCACACCAACGATAAGGATGAAGACCTCAATCTTGCTAAATCCCCGCGAGAAATCCGCACTGTGGTGAAATCGTTGAGCGACATGCTGAATACGATTCGCAGTGAAAGCCAAGCCTCGGACTTAACCATTGCCGGACTGGCCCATGAACTAGGCGCACCCGTTCAGAATATGTTGGGAGAAACCGAAGTGTTGATGATGGGCAAGCCTACCGAGCAGGACTATCAGGGATTGGTTGAGGTCTATCAAGACGAATTGCATCAGCTTTCCGACGCGGTTCATAACCTTGTGACGCTGTGCGCCTCGCGTGGCGGCAAAGAGGTGGACCTGCAAACCGAAGGTTTTGACTTGGCCAGAGAAGCGGGTTTCCGTTTGTTGCGCGAGCAGGCCGCTGCCGGCAAACGCGAAGTGCTTCTGGAAATTGACTATCGCGGCGACATGACCTTAGAGGGCGATAAAGAAAGCATTCTGCGCGCTCTACGCAATCTAGTTTCCAATGCCATTGCTTGGTCGCCCTCTCGTGAAGTGGTCTTCGTGCTGATGGATGGCAACTTTAAACAGAAGATCCAAATCACTGTGGATGACGCCGGTCCCGGAGTACCCGAAGCCGAACGCGAGAAGATTTTTGAAATGCTCTATCGTGGGGCCGATGCCTCCGGTCGCAGAGTCGGCTACGGGTTGGGCCTAGCATTGGCCCATCAAGCAATCACTAGGCATGGAGGCACGATTGAGGTTGGGGATTCACCTCTTGGTGGAGCCCGTTTTGCGGTTACCTTGCCGCGCCGCGCCGCCGACCCTTCGCTTTCTTCTTGACCTTAGGGAGCGGTTCCGTTCCCGTCGCATACCAACCGTCGGGAGGTGTTTCGCCAACGGTTTCGTAATAAAACCGCGACGTATGGCAACGCGAAGGCTTGCCGAATTTGGTGCGCTGCTCCGCCCAGCTCACGGTTAGAACACGCCGAGCCCGCGTATAGCCGACGTATGCAAGCCGACGTTCTTCTTCGACGGAGTCTTCCATCGCGCTGCGTTTGTGGGGCAGTGTGCCCTCTTCAAAACCAACCAAATAAACGCGTGGGAACTCCAATCCCTTGGCCGCGTGCAAGGTCATCAGCGTGACCTCTTGCTTATTTTCCTCCTCTTCGTCGTCCTTTTCCTCATTGCTGAGCATCAGCTCTTCAAGGAAACCTGACAAGGTTGGTTTCTTCTGAGTGCGTGCGTAATTGGAGGCGAAATCGACGACCTCTTGCACGCCGTTCCAGCGTACTTCCTGCATTTGCGCGTCGTCATAGCAGCGTTCGATCTCAGACCGATAACTCATCCGCTCCAATAATTCGCGCACGGTGTCTGGCAGCGAGGCGCCATGGTCCAATTTCATCGCCAACGAAGCGAGGTTGGACAAAAAGTCGCGTACCGATTGCTGGGCTTTGGCGGGTAGATCTGCATCGTCGAATACTTCGTTGACCGAGACTCCGCGTTCAGTCGCCACCGCTACCGCTTTATCGATGGTGGTTTTTCCGACGCCGCGCGGTGGCACGTTGATGACTCGCAGAAGCGAAACTTCATCGCTGGGGTTGACCATCAACTTCAGGTACGCCATCACGTCGCGCACCTCTTTGCGATCAAAAAAGGATTGGCTGCCGCGCAGCGTATACGGCACCTTGTGGCGGCGCATTTCGGCTTCAAACGCGCGCGGCTGCGCTTGGGTGCGAACCAAAATGGCGAAGTCCGACCAATTGGCTTCACCGCTTTCCACCGCCATTTTCATTTCCATGACGATGAAGCTGGCTTCGTGCAGCTCATCGAACAATGGCAGCCAATTCACCGGCACGCCGATGTCTTCAAAAGCGCGCAGCTCCTTCGGATGGCGGCTGATGTTGTTTTTGATCAGCGCATTGGCCGCACCCAGAATTTCCGGCGTACTGCGGTAGTTGGTTTCCAAGCGCACCACCTTGGCACCGGGGAAGTCGTCCTCGAAGCCGAGGATTTTGCGCACGTCGGCGCCGCGCCAGCCATAAATGGATTGGTCGTCATCGCCGACCACGCAGATGTTGCGCTCTTCGCAGACCAATTGGCGCAGCAATTCATATTGCGGGCCGTTGGTGTCTTGATATTCATCGACCATCAAGTAGCGGAAGTGCTGCTGCAGCGATTGACGTACGTCGGCGTGTTCTCGCAGCAACTTCAATGCGAACAACAGCAAGTCGTCGAAGTCGAGCACGCGCGAGCGACGCAGCGCCTCTTCGTAGCGCTTGTAGGTCGCGGCCAACAGTTGTTCGAGTTCGTCATCGCCGGCACGGCTGATGGCTTCCTCGACGGTGACCAGCTGGTTCTTCCACAGCGAAATCTGCGACTGTGCCATTGCCGGCTTGACCACCGCATCGCCAACGCGAAGTTCGCGCAGCGCGTTTCGCACCGTGACTTGCTGATCGCCGGAGTCGCAAATGGTGAACTTTTCCGATTGCCCAACCTTCGACGCGTGGCGGCGCAGCAGGCGCACGCAAAACGAGTGAAAGGTGCAAATGGTCAACTCCGACGCCGCCAGATCGCCGACCATTTTGGCAACCCGCTGCTGCATTTCCTTGGCGGCTTTGTTGGTGAAGGTCACCGCCAAAATACTTTGCGGCGCCACGCCATTGGAAAGCAGGTGGGCAATGCGCGTGGTGATGACCCGCGTTTTGCCGGTGCCGGCACCAGCCAGCACCAGCACCGGACCTTCGGTGGCTTCTACAGCTTCACGCTGCTCGGGGTTCAGGCTGTCTAAGAATCGGCTCATGGCGGCGGCGGGCGACATTGTGGCCCGCCCGCCTGCCGATTGCTAGCCGGTCGTCGAAAAAGTCACCTCCGACCGGCTGGATCCCATCAAGAACCGTCGGGCTTGGTCGCGACGACCGCTTTGACGCCGAGCAGGTCGGCAATTTTGTCGTCAATTTTGCCGATGCGGATCACGTGCTCGATGATTACCGGGTGGCGTTCATGCGGCGTGGTCAGGATGATTCGGCCCGAGCCGGCGAGGATGCGTTCGAGCACGTCCGGCACCTCTTTGTCCCAGCGCAGGTCCTCGGTTGAGTAGCGCTTCATCTTCGGGAACAGACCGCTGCGATGGACCACTTCATTGGGCCGGAAAGTCCAATAATCCAGTCGGCTACGCAGCCAAACGATGATGAAGAATAACGTAAAGCCTCCTGCGATAACGGAATAGAACGTATGGTTCATGGTCGGCTCAAGCCCAGCCAGCCACGATCCGACGTTGCCGAGCACGCCGAAATACAGCAGAGCCAGCACCGTTGCGATGGCACCTAAGCCGAAAATCAGCGAGCGATCCTCGTTGAAATCGGCGGCGACCACGAGCAGGTTAAAGAAGAAGACCCCGAGCCAAATTTGGCCGCTGAGTACGCCAGGATCGGGGACCAGCGCAAAAATGACCGATGCCATCCACAACGGGTAGAAAAAGATGACCTTCGGAAGTGGATGAACCACCACTTCTAGCTTGTCGCGAGGCACGGTGTCGCTCCGAGCAGGCTCGGGATTTGCGGCAGCCGGAGCAGCCGGTGCAGGAGGAGCGGGGTTGGATTCCGGCGCGGAGGCGGAACCGTTGTCCGGCGCAGACTCAGGAGGGGTGATTTCAGAAGTCATCGGATTAGGTATTGGAATTCTACGCGATTCGCTTTCAGGATGCGCCGTTTCGCCTAGCCCGCCGCAGCCGCAGCTGCAGCTTGTTGCTGCTTAATAATGGACTGCGCCTGAATGATGGCCGCCATGTCGATAATCCAATGCAATTGGCGATGATCCGCCAGCATTTCCAAGCACGCGGTATGACACGCCAACGAGAAGGACTCGTTTTTGCCCATGCGCGGCTTGAGTTCGTGGATGGATTGGCGGTGCTTGAGCACGGTGTCGATGATTTGGGATGCCGAGGGGTCTAGATAGGTCAAGCAAGCGATTTCGTCGTAGTCGCCTTCGAACATCCATAGGCCGCGATCCTTAAATCCTTGATAAAGGTTGTGAAAGCGACGCAGCACTTGATGGTCCGCTTCCGGGTGCAAATAAAGCATATGGCTGACGGTTTGCAGCGCGTTTCCCTGATTAAAGCGATAGCCGCGCAGCCCTTGATACAAAGCTTCGACCCGCGAAGTGATTTGGCGCGGCGAATCTTTGCCGCCGGCAAGTAAGGCGGCGGCGGGGTAGTCGTCGGCGGCGGTCAGCCACGGGTGGTCAAGCTTGATTTGCTTGAAGACGGCAGCCACTCGATTGACTTGTTCGCGGCGAATTTGGCTGTTGCCGGCGTCGAGTGCTTGTTGTTGCAAGACCAAGGTTGCCAGCATTTCGTGGGCACGTCCGCGCGGAAGCTTGGCTTCGCGGAAGTAGTCGTGCACGCGTTCCACTTCGGCAAAAAAGCGATCCAAGCTGCGGCCTTGGCGAATCAACGCGGCGGCGATCAAAAAACGAATCGAGCCCTGCAACGGACTGGTCCAACCACCGCCGCGTTTGAGTGCTTCGGCGGTGGTCCATAATTTGCGCGCTAAGTTGGATGCGTTGCCGTCGACCGTCGTCAGCGCCAGCGCCGAATAGCGCAAACAAGTGAAGCTGGACCACCATCGCGCGTCTTTGCGAATGGCTTGGAAGACCTCTTGGAATCGAGAGAGCGGGTCAGTCGGCAGTTGGATCGTAGGAGAGGTCATGTTTGCTTAACGGCAGGCTGCGAATTCGTTTTCCAGTGGCCTGGTGAATGGCATTGACGATCGCGGGGGCAATCGGCGGCACACCTACTTCGCCTACGCCCGTCGGCGGTCCGTCTGAGGGCAAGATTTCGATGTTCATGCGCTGCGGCGCGTCGAGATTGCGCGCAATCGGGAAGTCGTGAAAGTTGGATTCCAACACGCGCCCGTCTTTGGCGGTGATCTTGCCGTACTTGGTCAGGCTGATGCCGAAAATCACCGCGCCCTCCATTTGCGATTTCACTCGATCCGGGTGCACCGCGAGCCCGCAATCGGTAGCCAAGTCGACGTCAGTGACGACGACTTCACCGGTGGGTTTGACGTCGACGCGGATCACTACGGCAACGTATCCCAAGAAGCTGCGATGCACAGCGACGCCGTAGTTTTTCTTGGAATTGCTACCGTCCAGAATCCCCGACATCTCGCCGACGCGAGTGAGGACCGCGCGCAAGCGACCGGTGTCGATCGGGTGCTCTTCCAACGAACCACCGTAGTTGCTGTAGCTGTAGCCGGACTTGGCCAAATCGACGACGCGCGGTTCACCCAGCAGTTTGAGTAGGTAATCCAGCGGTTTGATCCCGGCCGCTTTGGCCAATTCGTCGGCGAAGCAATTGACGCCGAAAGCATGGAAAATATTGCAAACCGAGCGTAACCAACCAATGCGCAAGTGCGGATCGGACGGGCCGTTTTCAATGCGCAAATTGGGCAAGTCAAACGGGATGTCGGTGAATCCCAAATCCAACTCGCCATTGCTTCCGTCGCGCGCGGTGGGATCGAAACTGAAACCGATCGGCGTAAACGCACTGCGCATCAACCACGCAGACGGCATGCCGTCGCTGCCGGTGGTGGCTTCGAAATGCATCGCAGAATCGGCATGGAAATAATCGTGGCGGATGTCGTCGGCGCGCGTCCATAGCACTTGTACCGGAGCGCCGACTTTACGAGCGAGCAGCGCGGCTTCGGCGCCGTAGTCGGGCTTGGATTTACGTCCGAATCCACCGCCAAGCAAGGTTACGTGAATGGTGACTTGATCGGTGTTTAACCCTAAAGCCTGGGCAACGGTGCGTTGGGCGGATTGAGGAGTTTGGGTCGGCATCCAAACCTCTGCGGCATCCTCGCTGACTTGCGCGGTGGCGCATGGTGTTTCCATCGGCACGTGCGGCAAATGTGGCAGATCGTAAGTCGCACGAATGCGCTTGCCGCCTTTGGCAAACTCGGCATCAACGTCACCACGATTCAGCACTTGGCGACCGCTCTGGCGCGCCGATTCAATCAAGCTCGCTCTCTGCGCTTCACTGTCGAACTTGCTGTGCTTGCCTAAGTCCCACTGCACTTTCAGCGCCTTGCGTCCTTGCAATGCCGACCAGGTATCCCGAGCCACAATCGCAATGCCGCCTAGCGCGTTGAAAGCAAACGGCTCCTGCGCCTCGGGCAAATGGATCACTTGCTCCACACCGGCAACCTTCAACACCTCGGCCTCGTTCCATTCTTTGGCAACGCCACCGAGCACCGGACAGCGTTCAATCACCGCCACTTTCATTCCCGGCAACTTGATGTCCAAACCGAACACCGCGCTGCCATCGACGATGTCTTGCAGGTCCACGATAGGCTTGCCAACACCGACGTACTTCCACTGGTCCGCAGTTTTCAATACCAGTTCATCCGCACTTGGCACAGGCATCTTCGCCGCGCGTTCGGCCAAATCGCCAAAACCAACTCGTCGTTCACTGGCATCATGCACGATGAAGTGATTCTCCGCCCGGCATTCCGCAGCCGGCACCGTCCACAGCTCAGCCGCCGCGGCAATCAACATCTGCTTCGCCGTAGCTCCGGCACGGCGCACGTTTTCCATGTGATTGCGAATGCTGCGCGATCCATCGGTGTTCTGCGAGCCAAAGCGACGATCAGCATCGCCCTGCTTGACGACGACGCGATTCCAATCGGCATCCATCTCATCGGCAACCACCATCGGCAGCGTGGTGCGAATGCCAGTGCCCATTTCCGAGCGGTGAGCAACAATGGTCAACGTACCATTGGCCGCAAGGCTGACGAACACGTTGGGCGTCCAATCCGCGGCGTCGTCAAGGTTGGCCATCGCACCAAGCTCGGTTGCGGTGCGCGCCACCAAGCCGGTTTTGCCGAATGTAAATGCAATACTCAAACCGCCGGCTGCGGCATAACGCAAAAACTCACGTCGGCTTTGCGGAGCTTTGTTGGGGGAAGGGGCGGTCATCAAACTTCCTCCCGGGCGTCGCGGATGGCGGCTTCAATCCGGTTGTAGGTGCCGCAGCGGCACAAGTTGCCGGCCATCGCCGTTTGCTGCTCGGCTGCGGTTGCGTCGGGGTTGGTGCGCAGCAAGTGCTCGGCGCTCATCAGTTGGCCGGCTTGGCAAAATCCACATTGCGGAACTTGATGTTTGTGCCACGCGCCGCGCAATGCGTCGGCTTGTTTGCCGGCCAAACCCTCGATGGTGGTCACTGTTTTGTCGGCCGCCATTTCAGCGGTGGTCACACAGGCACGGACGGGTTGGCCGTCGAGGTGGATGGTGCAGCTGCCGCACAATCCCTCGCCGCAGCTGTATCGAGTTCCAGTCAGATTCAGGCGATCCCGCAGCAGCCAAAGCAGCGGCATCGCCGGGTCCAGGTCAGCGAATTCTTGCCATTCGCCGTTAACGCGGATTCGGAGCATGCAGCCATAGTAGCGGCTTCAATCCGACCCTGCGGTCGGCCCGTGCAAGCTCAATTCCGCGCGGTGGCGAGGAAGATGCCGGCAAGCAAAATTGATCCACCGACCAAGGTTGCCGCAGTCAATGCTTCTGCCAGAAACACCCACGCCAATAGAGTTCCGATAACCGGCTCACCGGCCAGGGTGATGGAAACAGTGGCGGCTGAAAAATGGCGCAGCGACAGGTTGTAGGCCGAATGGCCGAGCATTTGCGGTACCACGGCGAGCAACAACAACCAACCGTAGGTTGGTGTGGGATAGCCGGCCAGCGGGTAGCCCAGGATCAAGCATCCGCCAATCAAGAAGAGGGCAGCGCTGCCATAGGTGGCGATTAAATACGACATGCCCGGCACCTGTTTTTGCAGCTCGCGGCCGAGGATCAAAAACACCGCAAAGGTGATTGCACCAGCCAACGCTAATGCGTCGCCAAGTAAGGCGTCGGAGCCGACGGCAAGTTCGCCCCAGCCAAGTACGCCGGCACCTGTTAAGCAAACCACGCTGCCCAGCCACTCGTTACGCGTGGCGCGTTGACCGAAGAAGGCGGCGCCCAGGATTGCGGTCCAAATCGGCGCGGTGGTGAAGAGAAATAAGCTGCTCGCCACCGAGGTATAGGACAGCGACAAAATCCAAGTCGCAAAATGCAGGGCGAGAAAAAGCCCGGCCAGCGCAAGACGCCATTGCTGTTTGCGCGGTAGCTTGCCTAGCGGGCGCAACGCCGAACGACGGCCGATCAGCAATAGAAAAATTGCGGCTAGTCCGCAGCGCCAAGCCGCTTTGGCCATCGGCGGCGCAGGATCGGCAAAGCGGACAAACAGCGCACCGGTGGACACCGCCATCACGCCGCAAAGCAGCAGCGGCCATGCCCACCGGGGTCGTTCGACGTTATTCAATGCCGACGATTTCGCCGTTTTCGGCAAGGTCGATGTCCATCGCCAGCGGTCGGCGCGGCAGACCCGGCATGCGGAAGATGTTGCCGGTCAAGATGACGACGAAACCGGCACCGGCGTCAATTTGAATGCTGCGCACGGTGATTTCGAAACCTCGCGGACGTCCGTAGCGGCGGGCGTCGTCGGACAGCGAACCGGGCACCTTGGCAATGCACACCGGCAAGTCGGAGTAACCCAACTCGACGGCCCGCGCAATTTGACGTTTGGCGACCGCAGTGAAGGTCACATGCTCGGCGCCGTAAATGGTGCGCGTGACGGCTTCAACCTTCTCTTCGATGCTTTGGCTCAATTCATAAACCGGCTTGTACGGCGGGGACTCCTTGTCGGCCACCTTGATCACCGCTTTGGCCAGATCGATGGCACCTTTGCCGCCTTGACCATGGTGATCGCTAACTGCGAATTCCACGCCCAACTCTTCACAGTGCTGGCGCACGATTTCAATCTCTTCGTCGCTATCGGTGGCAAACTTATTTAGCGCCACCACGCACGGCTTCTCAAAAAAGCGCACGTTTTCGACGTGCTTGTCCAAGTTGGCAAGCCCGGCTTTGACCGCTTCCACGTCTTCACGCATCAACTGACCTTTGGCCACGCCGCCGTGCATCTTCAACGCGCGAATGGTGGCCACCAACACGATGCCGTTCGGGTTCAAACCGGCCACGCGGCACTTGATGTCCATGAACTTTTCGGCGCCCAAGTCGGCACCGAAACCAGCTTCGGTAATCGCCCATTCAGCGTAGTGCATGGCCATTTTGGTTGCAGTAATTGAATTGCAACCGTGAGCAATGTTGGCGAACGGACCGCCATGAATGAATGCTGGCGTGCCCTCGAACGACTGCACCAAGTTTGGATTCAGCGCATCGCGCAGCAGCGCCACCATCGCACCGACGCCGCCGATTTGGCGTGCGTAAATCGGCATCGAGTCATAGGTGAATCCAATCACCGTGCGTTCCAATCGTTCGCGCAAATCATGCTCGCCGGTGGCCAAGCACAGGATTGCCATGATCTCGGAGGCCGCGGTGATGTCGAAACCGGCTTCTTTAGGAATGCCCGATCCCGGACCGCCCAGCCCGGTCACCATGTGGCGCAGGGTGCGGTCGTTCATGTCCATGACCCGCCGCCACGTGACGCGCCGCGGATCAATGTTCAATTCATTGCCGAAGTGCAGGTGGTTATCAATCATCGCCGCCAACAAATTGTTGGCCGAGGTGATCGCATGGAAGTCGCCGGTGAAGTGCAAGTTGATGCGGTCCATCGGCATCACCTGGCTGTGACCACCACCGCAAGCGCCACCTTTGACGCCCATGCACGGGCCCAAACTCGGCTCGCGCAGAGCCATGCAGACGGATTCACCCAACTGGGTAAACGCTTGGCCCAAGCCGATCGTCGTCGTCGTTTTGCCTTCACCGGCCGGCGTCGGCGTGATCGCGGTGACCAGGATCAGCCGCTGCTTATCGTGCTTGCGCGGGCGGTTGACGGCATGGCGATCGACCTTGGCGATTTCGCGACCATAGGGCAGAAAGTCATCTTCGTGTACACCGAGCGCGTCGGCGATTTCCTTGATCGGGCGGGCTTGGTACTGGCGGGCAATTTCGACGTCGGTTGGCATGGCTGGTGGCGTGCTGGAGGGAAGGGAGGCCATGTTGTAGTCAAATCCGGCAGTTGAGATAAGGATTTTTGTCGGCTCGCTGCTAAAGTCAGCCCCATGGAACCGCTCCTGATTGCTGCGATTGTCGTGGGTATCGCGGTCATTGGCTACTTTGCTTGGAAGGCCGAGCAAAAGCGGCGCGCCGAGTTTGCCGCGTGGGCGGCGGCCAACAACTGGGTGTATTCGCCGGCGCGCAATCGCGAGGTTTACCGCCGATTCCGCTTTCTAGACCGTCTCAATCGCGGCTCGAACCGCTATGCCTTCCACTGCCTGCAAGGCCAATGGCAAGGGCACGACGCGATGGGTTTTAGTTTTCACTATGAAACCCACAGCTCCGACAGCAAGGGGCGACGTCGGACCCATCATCATTATTTAGGGGTGGTTTTGATTGAGATCGAAAAGTCGTTTCCGGAGCTGCGCGTGTCGCCCGAAGGGTGGCTGAATAAGCTCGGCCATGCGATGGGTTTCCAGGACATCGACTTTGAGTCGATTGAGTTTTCGAAGGCTTTTGAGGTCAAGTCCGAGGACAAGAAGTTCGCCTTCGATTTCTGCCACACCGGCATGATGGAGTACTTGTTGCAGCACCGGGGGACGTCGCTGGAAGTAGACGGTGCATACCTGGCTCTGTATGATCGGCACAAGCTTGAACCAAACGAGATCGAGCCTTATTTAAACCACCTGATCCAAATCCGGCAGCTGATGCCCGAATTCCTGTTTCGCGACTAGCCATGACTCCACTCCTAATCCTGCTCGGTGTTGCGCTGTTTGCAGTGCTGATCTTCATCGGTCTGTACAACAGCTTGGTTTCGATTCGCAATCAATGCGACGAGGCGTGGTCAAACGTCGATACCGAGTTGAAGCGGCGTTATGACCTGATCCCGAATTTGGTGAACACGGTGAAGGGTTACGCCAAACACGAGAAAGAGTTATTGGAGCAAGTCGTGGCGATGCGTGAGCAGGCGGCGACCAATCAAGGTTCACTGGCTTCGCAGGCGCAGGATGAGTTGCGTTTGCAAAAGACTCTTGGCCAGTTGATGGTGCGCTTGGAGGCCTATCCCGAGTTGAAGGCCAGCCAGAACTTCCTCGAGTTGCAGTCCGAGTTGTCGAACACCGAAAACCGCATTCAGGCGGCGCTGCGTTTCTTCAACGGCAACATTCGCGAGAACAACAACAAGGTGCAACAGTTCCCGTCGAATGTAATCGCCAACATGTTCGGCTTCGGCACGCGCGAATTCTTCGAGCTCGACATTCCCGAAGCGCGTCAACCAGTCAAGGTCGAGTTCTAGGTGGGACTGCTCCGCCGCCTCAACGTTTATCTCAAACAATCGACCAGTGTCTATATGGTGCTGGTGGCCACGCTGATCGGGCTGATCGGTGGCATTGGGGCGGTCGGATTTCGGTTGCTGATTCAGCAGTTTCAGAAGTGGATTTGGCAGCCGGAGCATGAAATCAGCGCCCATGGCGGCGTGCTGGAAACCATTCGCGAATTGCCGGAATGGTGGGTGATTGCGGCGCCGGCGCTGGGCGGTTTGCTAGTCGGGTGGATCGTGCACACCTTCGCTCGCGAGGCGCGTGGACATGGTGTGCCCGAAGTCATGGAAGCGGTTGCGCTGCGTCATGGACGCATTCGCCCTCGAGTGGTTGCGGCGAAGGCTTTGGCGTCGAGCTTGTGCATCGCGTCAGGCGGATCGGTGGGTCGGGAAGGTCCGATTGTTCAGATTGGCTCGGCGATCGGTTCGACGACCGGGCAACTGTTAAACGTCAGTCCGCGGCGATTGCGCACCTTAGTCGGGTGCGGTGCGGCGGCGGGTGTGGCGGCGACATTCAATGCGCCCATTGCCGGCGCGTTGTTCGCGGTTGAGGTCATCCTCGGCGACTTCGGCGTGCCGCAGTTTTCGCCGATCGTGATTGCGTCGGTGGTGGCAACGGTGGTTTCGCGCCACTTCCTCGGCGATTTACCGGCGTTTGAAATCCCGCAATATTCGCTGGAGCACCCGGCCGAGTTGTTTGCGTATGTGATCTTGGGTTTGCTCGCCGCGTTGGTTGCCATAGGCTTCACCAAGTCGTTGCATTTCAGCGAAGACATCTTTGAAAAGATCAAAATCCCGGCGCCGTTGAAGGCGGCGATCGGCGGCGCGCTGGTTGGTGTGATCGCGCTTTGGGGCCCCGAAGTCATGGGCGTCGGCTACGAGGCGATGAACCTGGCGCTGAAGGGCGAGCCAACGATCGGGCTGTTGCTGGGCTTGCTACTCGCCAAAATCTTGGCCGTATCGCTGACCATTGGTAGTGGTGGGTCCGGAGGTGTATTCGCACCTTCGCTGTTTCTTGGTGCGACCTTGGGCGGCGCAGTCGGAACGCTGGTCAATCAGTGGTTCCCCGGCGGCACCGCGCCGGCCGGAGCTTATGCGTTGGTCGGCATGGGGGCGGTGGTTTCGGCGGCGACGCATGCGCCAATCACCGCGATCATGATCCTGTTTGAGCTGACCACCGACTATCAAATCATTCTGCCGCTAATGATTTCATGCATCGTCGGCACGCTAGTGATGAGTCGTTTGCACGAGGACTCGATCTACACCATTAAGTTGCGGCGCCGTGGCGTGAACATCAAAGCCGGTCAAGAAGTCGACCTATTGCGCAAAGTTCCAGTGCGCGACGTGATGCGCACCGACGTACCGCAAGCGCGGCCGCAGGATCCGTTTTTGCCGTTGCTGAAGCAGCTCTATCACAGCGGCGACGGCTCGATTTACGTGGTCGATGATCAGCAAAAGCTCATTGGGGTGATCACGCTAGGGCATCTCAAACCGGTCCTGGAAGACATCAACATGGTGCAGGGGCTGTTGGTGGCCGAAGACGTCGCCGCCGTCGATGGGCCGATGACCCCTGCCGACGAAACCCTAGACAACGTGTTGCAGCAGCTGGATCAAGGCTATCGCGACGAAATCCCGGTGTTGGATGGCGAGCAATTCCTAGGTGCGGTGCATATTTCCGATGTGCTCGAGCGCTATCGCCGCGAAGTATTCAAGCACCAGATGGCGGGAACTCTTGCCGGTGGTTTGGCATCGGGCAACCAAGAAGTGGTGACCCATCGCGTCGGCAGTTTCGTATTGGCCGAGGTCGATGCGCCTGTGCAATTGCTGGGGCGCACGCTGACCGAGGTGGATTTCCGCGCGCAGTTCGGGATCAACGTTCTGCTGGTGCGCAAAGATCAGGCGGCGAGCATTGCGCGTACCCATTCGGATGGTGGAGAGGACGGCGAGCCGCACCAACCTGGGTTGGATTACCGATTTCAGGATGGGGATCGGTTGGTGGTATTTGGCGATATGCAGGCGATTCAGCGCTTGCAGTCAGCTTGATTTAGGAAGTCGCTGATCGGGGCGTTCCTAAGTCTTGTAAAAACGTCGCAAAAAACCAAAGAATTCGCATTTAGGGGCTGGAATAGTGTCTCAATTGGGTACAATAAGTCCAGCCGTCGATAGGCGGTCACACCGAAAGGTGCCATCTGAGGGGATGGAGTTGGCAGTCCTGGTTATCCCACCACAGCCAACATCTCCGGCCCATCTGCTGGGACAGGCAGTTAAATGGATGGGTTATTTGGGGGTCCAATATGGGGAGGTGGGGTTGTTGGATGTTGGGGGGTGGGTATGCTTTGGCGCGATGTTTACTTTGGCGGACTTTGAGCTTTACCAGGCGCGGTTTCAGGGGGATCCTGAGTGGAATGGGCGGCGGTTGGATGTTAGGCAGCGATTGCAGGCTTTGGGGGATGAGTTGAGGGGTCGTTTTGGGGGTGTGGGGATTGCTTTGGATCGGCGGGAGAGTTTGCATAATCCGCATGCGACCAATGGGAAGCGGGTGCGTCGGCAGCGCACGATGTTGTTTCGGGATAAGAAGGCGAAGAAGCAGCTGCAGTCGTTTTTGGGTAAGGAGCTGGGGCGCGACTTGGATAGTGCGGTGAATAATTTGCACTTCCAGGTGGGGCTGGAGCAGGGGCGTGCTTATTGGGGGCTGCGGTTGGATAAGGGCGCTTGGTATGACTTGAATGTGTTGTTGAAGCGCGCGGAGGAGGAGCCGGGGCGGGAGCAGATTGTTGAGGCTTGTCGCGCCGCGCCGGGTTTTGAATTGTTGTTGGATGGACGTGGGGCGCGGCCGTTGGATGGGATGACGACTCGTGATTGGCGTGATCTTTGTGGGATGGTGCGGCCGGGGGAGAGTGGTTTGGAGATTCGTCAGGAGATGCCGGCGGAGGTTGTGGCTGAGGCTGGCGAGGATTTTGATGAAGGCGTGATGGCGGATTTGCTGCGGCTGGGTGGGTTTTTCCAGCTGGCTTCTTGGTCGATGGATTCGCCGTCCGGGGCGTCGCTTTAGTTGCGGCGGCGGTTAACGTTTTTGTAATGCCTAATTTTTGAACCGCGGAAAAAGCGAAGCGTTTCTTTTACTCATCCCTGAACCCCTCACAACCCATGTTTCAGTCGAAGAAAATTCTGGCGTCCGGCTTAGGGCCGCTGCTGCTGCTTTCTCCCGCATTAGCTCAGCAAGGGGCTGACGCCGGAGGTAGTGAAGACAATCAAATCAAAGTTCAGCCCGAAGTCGTGGTCACTGCTAGTGGCGGTTTTGAAGAAGACAAGTTTTATGTTCCATACGCGGCGGCGACCATTGATTCGGCCGAGCTGCGCCTGCGCTCGCGCACTATGTCGGAAGCCTTGTCCGGCCAGCCGTCGGTGATGGTGCAGAAGACGGCTTACGGCATGTCTTCGCCGTACATTCGTGGCTTGACGGGTTACCACAACGTTCTGCTGGTCGACGGCGTGCGCTTGAACCACTCGGTGATGCGCTCCGGCCCGAACCAGTACTGGAGCACGGTCGATATGTACGGCATCGACCGGCTTGAACTGCTGAAAGGCCCGCAGGGCGTGCTTTATGGAACCAACGCCGTCGGTGGTGTGGTCAACGCGGTCGGTCCACAGCCGGAATTTTTGGAGTCCGGAGATGGATTCGTGGGAGGCGGCGGCGTGTTCACTCGCTGGAGCTCGGCGGAAGATTCGTACACCGTGCGCTTAGAAGGCGAGATGCATAGTCGGGACTGGAGCTTGAACGTCGGCCAGACCTTGCAGGGATTTGGTGATTTGCGCGGTGGTTCGGACGTCGGCACGCAGAAGAACACCGGTTATGACCACCAGGGCACCGATTTGAAGTTGGCGCACCGGTTGGAAGATGGCGTGGTGCTGACCATGGGGATTCAGCGCGACAAGCTGGATGATGTTCCGCGTACCCACAAAACCATTGATGGTTTGGATTGGGAAGGGCTGAAGGTTGGTTCCGAGATTTACCGCATTCACGATCAGACGCGTGATCTGTACTACTTGCGCGGCGAGTGGGAGCAGGCCGGTGGCTGGGCCGATGCGGCGCAAATTACGCTGAGTTTGCATCGGCATGACGAAACCCGTGACCGCATGAAAGGCTCAGGCGGCGTCGCGACCGGCGGCGATTTCCAAGGCTTTGGTGTGGATGACCTTGGCTTCACTGCGCGTTTTGAGGCCGATGGGGCGTGGAACGATCGCTGGAGCTACGGCATTGAGTTCCACCGTGAATCCGTGGATTCCTTCAAGCGCAAGTACGACGCCACCGGCGCGACGACGAGCACGTCGATTCAGGGACCGGTTGCCGCCGACGCGACGCACACGACGATGGCGCTGTACGCCCAAGATGAAATTTTCTTGGATGAGCAGTGGAGCATCATTCCGGGTATGCGCATTAGTCGCGTAGATGTCGACGTCGATCGCGTCGAAGATCCGGATACCGGTTTGCCGACTTCGTTCACGCGCGATTTCAACGCTGCAGTCGGTAGCGTGCGCGCGTTGTGGACGCGCGATGAGGATTTCGTCGCCTTTGCCGGTTTGTCGCAAGGCTTCCGCGCGCCGAGTTTGTACGACCTGACTTCGCTGGATGAAACCAGCGTGACCGAATCGCCGGACTTCGACTTGGATGCCGAGCGCTTCCTGCAGTTTGAAATCGGTAGTCGCGGTCGTGATGGCGGATGGACTTGGGATGCGTCGGCTTATCGCACTTGGATCAGCGACATGATTGTGCGCTCGCCGGAGAATGCAACTGGTGGTGATGTGATCAAGCACAACAACGATGGTTGGGTGCACGGTGTGGAAGCGATGCTGGCCTACAACTGGAACCAAGAAGTCACCACCGAGTTGTGGGGCGGTTGGATGGACGGTGAGGTCGACCAATACCTGCCCGATGGCACCGAAGTCTCGCGCGCGACCACTAGGTTGATGCCGCTGTCGGCGCGCTTAGCAACCAGCTATCAAGAGCAAGGTGCTCCGTGGTGGGTGGAAGGTTATGTGTGGACCGTCGCTTCGCAAGACGACCTGTCGCTGCGTGACGAGCGCGATACCACGCGCATTCCGGATAGCGATGGTGATGGCTTCGCTGACGGTACTCCGGGCTTCACCATTTTCGGTGTACGCGGTGGTTACCAATTACGCGACGGCGCGGTGCTTACGGTGGCGTTGGAAAACATCGCTGATGAGGACTACCGCATTCACGGTTCCGGCGTGAATGGTGCAGGTACGAACTTAATCGTCGGTTTGGACCTGCGTTTCTAAGGAGAAGACAGATCGCCGAGGTTGGGCGCCGCTTGGTAAGGTATGGCATGAGCCGACCAGAGCGGCGCCTTCGTCAATTTGAGCCCAAGAACATTAAGCGTGGATTCTTGGGATCGGGCGCGCTGCATTTATTGGCTTTTGTTGCGTTGGTAAGTTTGCCGGTTGTTTTATACAAGCAGTTGGAGCGAAAGAAACCGCCGCAAATTGAGGTGAATTTTGCATTCGATAAGCCGGCTCAGTTGTCCGGTTTGCCGGAGCCTGCCGACGAAGTGGAAGTGGTGCCGCCGGATGATTATGAAGCTCGTGTGAAGGAAGCGGAGGAAGAGCAAAGTCAATTGCTTGAAGAGTCCTGGCACGGCAAGCCGTCGCCGTTGACGTCATGGCCGGTGGAAAAAGATTGGTTGACGAATCCGACTGCTTATGAGCCGTTTTCCAACAAGCCGAAGGTGTCGGTGATTGATGTACCGGATACGCCAACGCCGCAACCGGACCCACCGAAGCCGGTGATCCAACCGGAACCCAAAGTAGATCCCTCTCCAATTCCACCTGGGCCGCCGCCATCCACTTTGAGCACGCAACGTCCGGATCCAGTTCCCGATCCCAAAGCCTGCCCGGACCCGCAATATCCGTTGCAGGCCTTGCGTCGCCGTTTACAAGGCGTCGCCCAAATTTTGGTTGAGGTCGATAGCCAAGGCAAAGTCGTGACGGCGCGTGTCACACAAACCTCCGGCCACGGAATCTTGGATCGTGCGGCATTGGATGCAGTGAAGAAGTGGACCTTCTTACCGGCGCTAGAAAACGGCGTTGCTGTTCCCGGCGCAACCGTGATCCCGATTCGTTTTCACTTCAAATCGAGCGGTCCGGTTCGGGCTGAGAACTAAGGCTACTTGGCCTTCCAAGTCTCCATTAACGGCTTTCCAGTCGCCCCGGAAACCAAGTGCGCTTCGATTTCCCAGTCCGGCATGATGTAAACACCAGGGATCGATTTTCCTCCGGCCATCGAGTCAAGGAAGATGCCAAATTCAGGGTGGCCATCGCCGTCGAGATCGGGGAATTCCGTCACTTGGGCGATACTTGAGAACCAATCCGGTGTGAAATGCAAATAGATTTGCCAAGCCGGCTTCCCCGTTTTCCATGGCCTGAATTCCAGCGTGGGTAGGGGATCCGGAACGAAGACGTTATAGGTATCAAACATGCCGGTGGCCGTGACTTCGCAATTGGGGTATGGGTTGTCGAGCAGCGCACTGGGCGCACGTTCCCAAAGCTGGGTTGCTTCGGATAGCACGTAGCCGGTGGAGCCGTTGATCCATATGTAGTCGTGTGCTCCATGGCCAGAAGCTAACTTCACCCAATGCTCAATAAACCAATCTTTGATTCCATCACCGTCGAAATCAAAAGCCGCAAGAATTCGATCTGGGTCAAAGGTCTTCCGTTTTTCAAACTGCAGCTTAATATCACTTCGGACCTTGCCGCCAGGAAGATCAAAAGTTTGCAGGCGGAAGCTATCGATCTCTTTGACGGATGAATCCGAATAATCTTGCCACAACAACGCAAGTTGTTTAGCGGGTGCTCCAACGTCATCGGGAGGAATAAAAAATGGGATGCTACTATCCAATAATTCCAGCCGTGTATTGGGGATGGCCGAGTCGAGATAGGTCACCGCAGTGTTTGGGAAATCATGGAAAATGGCGGGTCCATTTAATGTGGGATAAAGAGAGGTATCCAATTCCCATTCCCATACATCATTAAAAGGCAAAGCGCGAAAGTCCTCGGCGTAAGACTGGGTTCCCAGTTGTTGACTGGCAACGGGTTTGGTCCAGTCTTTCACAAGGTAGCGAATGGAACCGACCGATCCATCGGAGCCGAGTATTGCGATTAGTTTTACACCGGGGTCGTCCCAGATGGTGTCGTGAATGACGCTTCCATCGGCGCCGGAATAAACACGCAAGACCCAAACCCAATCCTCCATTCCCCATAGCTTGGACATCGTGGGAGCTTGTTCACGGCTAGCCAAAACTAGGTCTGGAATCTCGTCATTATCGACGTCGTTAACCCATCGCCCTTGAATATCAAAGTTGAACTCCCAAGGCTCATTTCCGCGATCATTCTGAATCCGCGGGCTGGCGAAAAAGGAATAGTCATCCGTTAAAAACTGCAGATAAGAACTCCCTGCCGTCAACCTCAAGATCAGCCAAGCCATGACCAACGTCACTCCGGTGAAACCACCGATACGAACCCAGGGCAATTGTTTTTTCTTCATAAATCGTCGCTAAGCAACGACAGCGATTCTACCACCTCAGAATCCGGGCATTCTGGCGTCGGCGCAACTAAAATCTGCCCCATGGCCGTGCCCTTCTTCGACGTTCAATACAACCTGGAACCCGCCGTTAAGGACGAGCTGCTGGCGCGTTGGCGCAAGGTGCTGGATCACGGGTTTTTCGTCAACGGGCCCGAGATTACCGAGCTGGAAACGGCGCTGGCGGAGTTCCTCGGTGTGCCGCACGTTGTCGCCTGCTCGAACGGATCCGACGCGCTGGTACTCGCGCTCAAAGCGGCTGGAGTGGAACCAGGCGATGAAGTCATCGTGCCCAGTTTCACCTTCTTCGCTACCGCCGGATCGGTGGCCAGACTTGGCGCCACACCAATCTTCGCCGACATCGATCCGCGCACTTACAACATCTGCATCGACTCGGCGGCGTCGTTGGTCACCGAACGCACCAAGGCGGTCATGCCGGTGCACCTTTACGGCCGGCCGGTGGACGTCGGCGCGTTGAAGGCGGCCGTTGAAAAAGCAGCCGGCCGCGAAATTCTGATCGTCGAAGATGCAGCGCAAGCAGTGGGGGCGGTGCACCACGACGGACCTTGCGGAGGCTTGGGCATCACCGCCGGCTTTAGTTGCTTCCCAACCAAAAACCTCGCCGCATCGGGCGACGCTGGATTCACCACCAGCACTTGCGAAGAAAGCGCCGAGCGCATGCGCCGACTACGCCAACACGGCGGCGGACGTCAGTACTACCACGACGAAGTCGGTTTCAACTTCCGCCTCAGCGCGCTGCAAGCTGCAACCTTAATGCAGCACCTGCCGCGCCTGGTCGAATGGAACGCTGCTCGCTATCAGGGCGCGCAGCACTACCAAGAACTATTCGACGCAGCCGGCATCGGCGACGACATCCTCACGCCCGAAATCATTCCCGGTCACGTCTTCCACCAATACGTCATCCGCACCACGCGCCGCGATGAGTTGATGGACTACCTACGCAGTAAAGAAATCGGTTGCGCAGTCTACTACCCGCTGCCGCTGCACCTGCAGCCATGCTTCGCTCATCTCGGTGGACAAGAGGGTCAACTACCCGCCGCCGAAGCAGCAGCCAAAGAGGTCCTGGCTTTACCGATCTACCCCGGGGTCACCGGAGAACAGCGCGAGGAAGTGGTCAGCGCGATCGCCGCGGCGTTTTGCCCGGCCAACTAACCGAAGTGCAACTTTCTGAGGGGGCGCAGGCGTTAAAGCAGCCCGCTTTGCTGTAACCAAGCCTGCAAGATCTCCAATTCCGCCTCGAGTGCGGCGAAGTGATCGGGAGCGTTTTCCAGCTGCTGGCTGCGCACATCCGACTCCAGCGCCAGCGCGGCGGCTTGTACCTGGGTGGCGCCCAAACTGGCGCTACTGCCCTTTAACGCGTGGGCGGCTTGGTCGATTTGCTCGGGAGTTCCGGTTTCGAGACCGGTTCTCAGCGTCTGCAAGCGACTCGGGAGCTCATCAAAAAATTCGTGGAAGAGGTCTTTGACTTCCTCACGATCTCCAAACAGATCAATGAGTTCTTCCAGTTTTTCAGCGTCGACAGGTGCGTTTGTAGAGTCCATGGGCGGAGGTTAAGAGGTCTGGTCAGACTCTTTTCGGCCAATCACTGCCCTGTACTTGACTCGGTTTTGAACAGTTTGCGCAGACACCAGAGGTTGATCAGGATGAGTAAAGTCCATACCACGCCGGCAAATAGGGAGCCAAACGGGTTCAGGCCGGCCGGGGCGTTGGCGGCTTCTTGAAGGACTTGGTCGGAGCTGATCACGGGGCGCGAACTCGAGTCCTTTGTATTGAACCCATTTGTAATTGCGGTTTCAAGAAGTTGTTACCTTTTGCTTGGTTTTCCGTCTTCCCCATGGAGGAAAACTCATGCAAATCGACTTTACCGAAATCGCCGACGTGGATGATCTGCGCGCTATCCCACCCGGCGAATACTTGTGCCAAGTGAACGAAGTGCGCGAAAGCCAAAGCCCTGCCGGCCACATTCGATGGGGCTTGCGATGGGAAGTTTTGCAAGGGGAGTGGCAAGGCCGCACCGCTTGTTGGGATTCGTTGCATTGGTCCGAACGCGGATTGCCGCGGGTGAAATTTGTGCTGCGCACGTTGGGTTGTCTAGGTGACGGCAAATCCGATTTACAACCGAAGGCATTGGAGGGCCGACGTGCGTTGGTCACCGTGGTGCACGAAGAGCGCGACGACCCAGTGACTGGGGTGCGACGTCTGAGCAATCGGGTTCCATTCGCCGGCTATGCGGCCGCTCCGGTGCCGGTTGAAAAGAATTAGCATTTCCGGGTTGGGGCGGAGGCCGTGGGGCTTCCGCCTCGCTTGGGCGAAGGTATCCTGTGCGGTATGGATGACCGAAACCTGGTTGCGGTGGCCGAGCAAGCGGCTGCCACCTCGCTGGTCCAGCAGGGGCCGATCGCTGGCTGCACAGTGCTCAGCGACGATGGCCGCGTGTTTATGGGCTGCGTAATGGAATACGCCGACTCCAGCTTGAATCAGGATCCGATCACCAACGCATTGGCCGTCGGTCGCGTCAGTGGCATGCGCCGAGTTCAGCGCATTGGTTACTACAGCCCTAGCGGTGGAAAGCTGCCGAAGTTGCCGGAAATGACCTTGCGCCGGCTGCAAGAGATCGGCACCGAGGATTTGGCGGTGCTGTTTTCGCCGGGTACCGGTGAGCGCATCGAAAAAAGCTTGAGTCAGCTGTTGGCTGAAGCCGGATTGGCGTGAGCAAGAAGCTGTCGCACGCGGAATACCTGGAGCTGCAGCAACAGGTTCGGGAGTACGAGCGGGCTTATTACGTAGCCGATCAGCCGTTGGTCTCGGATGCGGAATACGATCGTAGTTTTCGCCGTTTGGTTGAGGCCGAGGAGGCGAATCCCGATTGGGTAACGCCCGATTCGCCGACGCAGCGGGTGGGCGCGCCATTGCCCGAGGGTTCGCGCTTCGAGCGGGTCGCGCATGAGGTGCCGATGGTTTCGATCGAGTCGTTGTTCTCGATGGAAGAGGTCGGCGATTTTCATCAGCGCGTGCTGAAGGGGTTGGGCTTGGATGACGAAGAGGAATCCGAATCGTTGTTTGCTTCGGCGCCGGACTTCGTCTGCGAACCTAAGTGGGATGGCGTATCGGCGGCGTTGATTTATGAAAAAGGCGTTTTGGTGCGCGGTTTGTCGCGCGGCGATGGCGCGATGGGCGAAGACCTAACGCAGAATTTACGCGTGGTTAAAGGGGTGCCGCTGCGTTTGATCGACGACAACCCACCGGATCTGATTGAGGTGCGGGGCGAGGTGATGCTGAGCATTCCCACGTTCGAGCGCATCAATTCCGAGATGGTGGCGGCGGGGCAGCCACCCTTCGCCAATCCGCGCAATTCGGCATCCGGCACGATGAAGCGCTTGGATCCGGCGATTGTTGCCGAACGCGGATTGCGCTTTATGGCTTTTGAGCTGGTGCGCTGTGAACCGATGCCGGCGCGCCATTCCAAGTCGTTGGATCAACTGAAGGAATGGGGTTTTCCGACCAGTCGCTTCCGCAAGGTCACTTCCAAACTCAAGGACATGGCAGCCTTCCATCAAATGTTGGAAGAGCAGCGCGATGAAATCGAGTTTGAGATGGATGGTGTGGTGATCAAGGTCGACGAGATCGCCCTGCGCGAGGAATTAGGTTCGCGTGCCCGCACTCCGCGGTGGGCATGTGCGCTGAAGTTTGCGCCGCGCGAGGAAACAACGCAGCTGTTGGATATCGAAATCCAAGTCGGTCGTACCGGACGGTTGACGCCGCGCGCGGTGCTGGAACCGGTTTCGCTAGGCGGAACCACTGTTACTTATGCCACTTTGCATAACGCCAGCTACATCTCGGATTTGGACATCCGCATTGGCGATCGCGTCACCGTGCGCCGCGCCGGCGATGTGATTCCGCAGATTCTGGGGCCGGTGGTGGATGCGCGCGAAGGCAAGTTGGCAAAGTACCAATGGCCAACCGCATGTCCGGCCTGCCAAACCGAAGCAGTGAGCAAAGGTGAGCATCGCTATTGCGTGAACATGGATTGCCCGGCGCAGATCGAGCGGCGCGTGCTCCACATGGCTTCGCGCACCGCGCTGCGGATTGAGGGCCTGGGCCAGAAGGCGGTGGCGTTGTTTGCCGAGAACGACCTTTTGACGAAGGTGGAAGACATTTTCAACCTGGATTACGGTCGCATTCAAGAGCTGGAAGGATGGGGGCAAAAGTCCGTCGACGCTTTGCGCGAACAAGTGGAGGCAGCCAAAAATCCACAACTGGATCGCTATCTGTACTCGCTTGGCATTCCCGAAGTCGGGGCTGAAACCGCCCGTGGCTTGGCTGAATTTGGCGGCAGCCTTCAGGAAATCCAGCAGCTATGTACCGCTCCGGTGCCGGAAAGCTTCCACCAGGCGATGGCGGAATGGGAAGCGGCCAAGGCGGAAAAGAAAAAGGTCAAGAAGCCCAAAGAACCGGCTCAAGAGCAGCTGGAACAAATTGACGGCGTCGGCGAGGAGGTGGCTAAATCCATCCTCGAGTTTTTCCGCGAGCCGCGAAATCAGCGAGCGCTGGAGAAAATGGCCGAGTTCGGTGTGCAGCCCAAAGAGATGGAGCAACCGGAGGACGTCGGCGAGCAGCCATTGGCCGGACAAACTTTTGTGCTGACCGGAACTCTTTCCATCTCACGTTCCGAATACAAAAAGCAGCTGATTGCCGCCGGAGCGAAGGTGGCTGGATCGGTTTCCAAGAAGACCAACTTCCTAGTCGCTGGGGAAAAGGCAGGCTCCAAGCTGAAGAAGGCGGAGGAGTTGGGCGTTGAGGTCCTCGACGAAGAGGGGTTGAAGCAAAAGCTAGCTGCCGACGAATAGGCGGCGTCGATGCGCACAACCTTCCGAAGCCCGGTAAAAATCATCGGCTGCGGCGATGTTCCCAAACATTTTGAGCCGATGATTAGGAAAACCTACAAGGGTTCCGCCAGCTCGGCAATTCACAGGCTATACTCCGTTCATCATGCGACCTAAGCGATTCGATGGATGGTGGTGGCCGACCGGACCCGGGTGGAAACCGGGGTGCGGCGCGGGAAACCGTCGATAATCGCACCCCCTCCGAAATCCACCTGCGGGTCCCTGCTCTGAAAAGACAGGGACCCGCAAACTTTTTACCCCCAGAACATGGACTTCCTCACTCGAAGCACCGCCGACGACGCCCAGCAGTACCGACTGGCTTGGGCCGAGTTGCCTGCGGACCTCCACACACCCGTGCGCCTGTTCCTCGCTTTGCGCGAGGCAGGACACGAAACCTGCCTGTTGGAATCGGCCGAAGGACCTGAGCGTTTAGCGCGCTACAGCTTTCTCGGTATCGATCCCGTCGCCCGCTTCCGCGCGGCTCATGATGGTATTGAGTTTGATTGGCGTCGTGGCAAGGAGCAGTGGCATGGTGATGGTCATGCTGCCTTCGCGAAAGTGGCGGCTCGCTATGAGTTGCCGGCGCCGCCGCCGTTTTTACCGCCGTTTTTGGGTGGTTGGATTGGCAGTTTCAGCTACGAATGGGCCGGCGTGCTAGAGCCGAGCACGGGTATGCCGGAAACTAAGTTGGAAGAGAACCCTTATGCGGTCTTCCACCTGTTTGAAACCATCATTGCATTGGATCACGCAACGCAAAAGCTGGTGCTGATTCAAACCTGCCGCGAAGGCAAAGAGGATTACCCCTGGGCGATGAACAAGCTCGAGCAGGTCGCCATCGACTTGCAAACCACGCCGCCGGAACTACCGCCGTTCAAGTTGATCGACGAGGAACCGGTTCCGGCAATGCCGGAGGAACAGTTCAAGCAGGGTGTGCTGAAGCTAAAAGAAGCCATTCAACAGGGCGAGATCTTCCAAGCGGTGTTGTCGCAGCGCTTTGATCAGCGCTTTGAAGGCGACCCGTTCACCCTTTACCGCGTTTTACGCTTGGCCAATCCGGCGCCGCACATGTTCTACTTTGAAGGCGACGGCATCACCTTGGTCGGTAGCTCGCCCGAGCGCCTAGTGTCGGTGCAAAACAACGTGGTGCAATGTCGGCCCATTGCCGGAACGCGTCCGCGTCATGAAAACCCTGATGAAGATGCGCGCTTAGGCGCCGAGCTTGCCGGCGATCGCAAAGAACGCGCCGAGCATGACATGTTGGTGGACCTCGGTCGCAACGACATTGGCCGTGTGGCGCGCATTGGCACCGTCGCGGTGAAGGAACACGCCGCGTTAGAAAAGTTCGCCCGCGTGCAGCACTTGGTCAGTCGGGTGGAATGCGATCTTTCCGCCGGGCACAACGCGCTGGATGCACTCGCCGCCACCTTCCCGGCCGGTACCGTCAGCGGTGCGCCGAAGGTGCGCGCCATGAGCCTGCTCGCCGAAATCGAAGACGACGCGCGCGGTGCCTACGCCGGATGTTTCGGCTACTTGGATCACCGCGGCAATCTCGACATGGCGATCAACATTCGAACCATCGCCATTCGCGGCAACACGCTGTCGGTGCAAGCCGGCGCCGGCGTGGTTTTTGACTCGACGCCCGAAGGCGAATTCGAGGAAACTCTGCACAAATCGGAAGCGCTGTTCGAAGCGGTCCGCCTCGCCGCCAGCCCGGCGTTCTCCCCGAAGAAGTCTGCCCGCTAAGCTGCCATGATTCTGCTCATCGATAACTACGACAGCTTCACCTGGAACCTGTACCAGTCCATGGCTGGCCAAGGTGCACAGGTGGAAGTGATTCGCAACGACGCGATCAGCGCCGACGACATTCAGTCCATGCAGCCATCCGGCGTGGTCATCAGCCCCGGCCCCGGACGTCCGGCCGACGCTGGCATTACGCCGGATTTGTTTGCCATCGTTCCCGATCACACGCCGATGCTTGGCGTTTGCCTGGGCCATCAAGCGATGGTCGAACACTACGGCGGCAAATTGGAACTCGATCCGGTTCCGGTGCATGGCAAGCCATCGATTGTTCACCACGACAATGACGGTTTGTTTCGCGGCTTACCGAATCCATTGCCGGCCGGCCGCTACCACTCGCTGCGCGCCAATCGCGATTCGTTGCCGGATTGCTTGAAGCTAACTGCGTGGACCGAAGAAGGCTTGGTCATGGGTGTACGTCATGGCGAGCTCAAGCGATTCGGCATTCAGTTCCACCCCGAATCCATTCTGACGCCGACCGGCGATCGCATGGTGGGTCGCTTCCTCGCTGAAACCGGTGATGGGGGAGACGCTCGCTAGGCAACTCGTCTGCCGAGCCATTCAGGATTACAGTGAATAGAACCATGCTAGATGAGTGTTTGAGATGAACTTCGAACAAGCGCTGGAAAAAATTCGCGGCGGCGAATCACTAAGCCGCACGGAAGCAAAAACGGTGTTCGCCGGAGCCTTCCAAGAAGGTTTGGATCAAGACGCGTTGGCTGAGCTGTTGCAACGATTGGCCGAACGCGGCGAAACGGTAGCGGAAATCGCGGGTGCCGCCGAAGCTCTGCGTGGGGCAATGCGACCCTTCGAGCACGACGCCGCCGACGCCGTGGATACTTGCGGTACTGGCGGTGACAAGCTGGGGTCATTCAACTTGAGTACCGCGTCGGCTTTGGTTGCTGCGGCGGCAGGTGCGAAGGTCATCAAGCATGGCAATCGCAGCGTGTCGTCGAAGTGCGGTAGTGCTGATTTGCTGGAAGCGGCGGGCATGCGCCTAGAGCTGACTCCGGAGCAAGCACAAGCGGTGTTCAAACAAGAAGGCATCGTGTTCTTGTTCGCGCCCGCCTTTCACCCGGCGATGCGATTCGTCGCGCCGGTGCGCGCAAAGTTGGGCATTCGCACCATCTTCAACTTCCTCGGTCCGATTTGTAATCCGGGCGGCGTCAAGCGTCACCTGCTGGGCGTAGCCGAATCGGCGCGCGTACCGCAATTTGCCGACGTCCTGCGCGAACTGCAATTCGAACGCGCCTACGTCGTGCACGGAGCCGGCGGCGCCGATGAATTGACACTGGCCGGCGACAATCAGGTCGAAGTTGTGGGAGCCGCGCCACCGGTAAACCTCGATGCAACCTCGCTGGGCCTGGATCCGGCTTCGGTAGAAGCACTGGAAGGCGGCGATCCAAAGTGCAACCTCAAGATGTTGCACAAGTTGCTCGACGGCAAAGTCGACGCCATCCATGACGCGGTGGTGCTGAACTCCGCCGCCGCTTTGCTCGCCGCCGGAGTCACCGATTCCGCCGACGACGCCGTGGATCGTTCCAAGCAAGCATTGGCAAGTGGCGACGCACGGCGCAAGCTTGGAACTTGGATCGCCACAACCCATCTCGCGGCGGAGGGCCAACTGTGAGTTACGTCATGCCGCGCAGTGCTGCTGATACGCGATTGGCGCCGATTTTAGATTCGGTGCAGTTGCGCTTGGATGAACGAAAGCGACGTAGATCACTCGTCGATTTGCGCCGGGCAACCGCGCCCGAACTGGCGCGCCGGCAACGGTTCATCAACGCATTGTTGGCTGGCCGCGCGCGCGTGCAAGGCGGAGCAGCGCATGCCAATGACGTGGCGGTGATCGCCGAATGCAAACGTCGTTCACCGTCGGCGGGAATGCTATTGGATGACCGCAATTTGGCGGCGCGGGCGCAGAACTACGCCGATGGCGGAGCCGCCGCGCTTTCCATTTTGACCGAAGAAGATCATTTCCGCGGAGGCTTGATTGAACTGCAGAACGTCGCCGGCTCCCAGCTGCCGCGATTGCGCAAAGACTTCATCCTTGACGAATACATGGTCGTCGAAAGCATCAATGCCGGCGCCGACGCGATTTTGTTGTTGGCTGTTTGCCTCGACGATGTGCACCTCGCCGAGTTACGCGCCCAAGCTGCCGAGTTCGGCCTCGCCGTGCTGCTCGAAGTTCACGACGAACGCGAACTGGAACGCGCCATCGCCGTGTCGCCCGATTGCTTGGGAGTTAACGCGCGCAACCTGACCACCTTCGAGGTCGACATCGCTCATACCGAAGCAATGTTGCCGCGCATTCCCGACGTCTTCGTGCGCGTAGCAGAAAGTGGATTGCGCACAACCGCCGACGTCGCCCGTGTCGCCGCCGCCGGTGCCGATGCGGTATTGATCGGCGAAGCGCTGATGAAAGCCGACGATCCCGCCGACATGATCCGCCAATTCCGGGAGGCCGGCAGGTGAACATCCCGCGGGTCAAAGTCTGCGGTTTGTGCCGCGCCGAAGACGCCGTCGCCGCTGTGCAAGCAGGGGCGGAAGCGTTGGGCGTGGTGCATTACCCGCCAAGCCCGCGATCGGTCAGCGCCGAAACCGCCGCGCAAATTTTCGCCGGATTGAATTGTGGCTTGGATGGGGCTCAAAACGCCGGCCAGGAGCTACCAGCCACCGCGCTCAAAGTCGCAGTCATGGTCAACCCGGAACCAAGCATTGCTGAGCAATGGGCAACTACTGCCACCGCCAACGCAGTACAACTCTGCGGCGAGGAAACCGCTGAGGAATGGCGCGGTTTTCCTCTGCCCATTCTGCGCCGCATCGGCGTCGACGCAACCGCTGTCGATGAAATGCGCAAATGGGCCGACGTCGCCTCGCTGTTCGTACTCGACCACCCGGCATCGGCTGGCGGCTCGGGCAAAACCGTCGACTTTGAGCTGGCTGCGCAACTCTGCCGACTCGCCCCTTGTCTGCTCGCCGGCGGTCTAGCCGACGACAACGTCGCCGACGCAATCGCCGCAGTTCAACCCAGCGGCGTCGATGCGTCTTCGCGCCTGGAACAAAGCACCGGCCAAAAAGACCAAGCTCGCACCAAACTCTTTGTGCAACGCGCCCTTTCCGCGCTGTCATCCGCGCCAGCTCACTAACCGCCATACCTCACGGCAAAAACCATGATCCAACCCACTCGATTCGGTGATTTCGGCGGCATCTTCGCCCCTGAAACCCTGATGGCTTCGCTGGAGGAGCTCGAGCAGGCATGGCATGACCTGCGCAAAGACCGCGCCTTTCAAGCACGTCTGCTAAACCTGTTGGAAACTTATGCCGGCCGTCCGACACCGCTGACTTACGCCGAACGCTTATCCGCCGAGCACGGATTCGAGTTGTGGTTAAAGCGCGAGGATTTGCTGCATACCGGTGCGCATAAGCTCAACAACGCGTTGGGTCAGTGCTTGCTCGCCAAAGAGATTGGCAAAACGCGCATTCTTGCCGAAACCGGTGCCGGTCAACACGGCGTGGCGACGGCAACCGCATGCGCCAAGCTCGGTTTGGAATGCGTGGTGTACATGGGAGCCGTCGACGCCGAACGGCAGAAGCCGAATGTGCGCCGTATGGAGTTGATGGGCGCGCGGGTGGAAGTTGTGGAACACGGTCAGCGTACTTTGAAAGACGCGATCAACGAAGCGATGCGCGCATGGGTCAGCGATCCATCGGCGCATTACGTGCTCGGTTCGGCGCTAGGCCCACACCCGTTCCCATCTCTGGTTGCCGACTTCCACGAAGTCATCGGCCGCGAGGCGCGTCAGCAAATTCTCGCTCAAGCCGACGGCCTGCCCGACATCGCGGTGGCCTGCGTGGGCGGCGGTTCCAATGCCATCGGCTTATTCCGCGGCTTCGTCAACGACGACGTCGAATTAGTGGGCGTTGAAGCCGGCGGCGAAGGCATCGAAGAAGGCAAGCACGCCGCTCGTTTTTCGGGCGGAACACCCGGCGTTTTGCACGGCTGCTACACCTGGTTGCTGCAAGACGCCGACGGTCAAATCCTGCCAACGCACAGCGTTTCCGCGGGTTTGGATTATCCGGCAGTCGGTCCCGAACACGCCGAGCTGCAACAACGCGGCCGCGCGCGGTATGAATATGCCACAGATTCCGAAGCACTTCATGCCTTTGCCGAGCTGTCGGAAAAAGAAGGCATCTTGCCTGCATTGGAATCCAGTCATGCGGTGGCTTGGGTGCTGGAAAATACAGCATCCCTGCAAGGCAAACGCGTCGTCGTCAACTTGTCTGGGCGTGGCGACAAAGACCTAGCCACTATCTTCGCTCTACGCGATGCGGAGGAGCAGTCATGAACGCACTACTTCCATTCACAGCCAGGGAGCAACGGTCATGAATAACCGTCTGTTTACCGCAGCTCAAAGCCTGCGCGAACAAAACCGTCGCGGCCTTTCGCCATATTTGACCGCCGGCGATGGTGGCTTGGATCTGACCTTGGAACTGCTGCACGCGTTGGAACGCAACGGCGCGACTTGTTGCGAACTTGGCGTACCGTTCAGCGATCCCATTGCCGACGGCCCGGTGTTGCAACTTGCTGCCGATCGCTCGCTTGCCGCCGGCACCACCGTCGACGGAATCTTCGACATGGTGCAGCGCTTCCGCAATACCGGCGGCAAGCTGCCCATTGCATTGATGTCCTACTGGAATCCACTCGGCCATCGCGGCTGGCCGCAAGTTTGCGCCGAAGCCAAGCAAGCCGGTGTGGACGGATTCATCATTCCCGATTTACCGGTAGAAGAAGGAACACCCATTCGCGATGCCGCTGCCGAGCATGATTTGTGCACCATTTTCTTCGCCGCACCGACCAGCTCCGATGATCGCATTCGCGCCGCCGCCGAAGCAAGCAGCGGGTTCCTCTACGTCGTCGGCCGCACTGGCGTGACCGGCGCGGGCACCAACTTTGACCCGCAAGCGCAAGACTTCATCCAGCACGTGCGTGATCTTGCTGGTGATCTACCCACGGCAGTCGGTTTCGGAATCGCCAAAGCCGACGACGTCGCCGCCGCCACCACTCATGCCGACATTGCCATCGTTGGCACCGCGTTGGTGCGCCACATTCACGAAGCCGACAATCCGGTTGCCGCCGCCGGAACTTACGTGCGCGAATTGTGCACCGGCCTGACCTCCACCACGAATTCAGAAGCATAAATGCAACCTGCCCTCCGCAATCAATTGGCCCACCTCGACCGGGCGCTCATGGCCATGTTGAACGAACGCGCGCGTTTGTTGGCCTCGGTGCCGCTAGACGACAACGGCCGTAAAGCTGCGACGTCGGATTTGCTACGCCGTCACGACGGACCCTTCCACGCGCAAAAATTGCGTGAGGTGTTTGAACTCATCGACTCTGGTTGCGCCGGCGAAGATTCCAAATTTGCTTCGTGCGACTTGGAAACTCAACAACCGGAGCACCCCGACTTCTTCCCGGAAGGTCAAGATTTACATCCGCCGGTCGATCCTTCTACGCTTGAGCCAAAGTCGGAGGACAAGGAATGATCATTCGTTTCCACAGCAACGCAACGTTGGAAGACGTTCAAGATGTGCGCGAAGCGTTGGAGAACGAGGGCGTGCGAACTTTGTTGTCGACCGAACCTAGTCGTCCAATCGTTGCCGTCGTCGACAAGATGAACGACGCGCAAAAGCAGCAGATTGAAACCAATCCGCGCGTGCAGCGAATGATTGCCTGTCGCGGCGATCGACGCATGACCGAGCGTGCTTACTTTGAAAATCCGTCGGTGGTCAAGGTCGGCAACGTCGAAATCGGTAGCGGCAAGGTTGTAGTGATTTCCGGTCCGTGCTCGGTGGAGGGGCGCGACCTGATGATGGAAGCCGCACGCCAAGCAAAAGATGCCGGTGCACAAGTGTTGCGTGGTGGCGCGTACAAACCGCGCACCAGTCCATACACTTTCCAAGGTTTCGGCGTAGAAGGACTGGCGCAGCTCAAGGATGCCGGTGAAAAATTCGGCATGCCGGTGGTCACCGAAATCATGGACGCAGCGCACCTGCCGGCCTTTGTCGACCACGACATCGACATGATGCAAATCGGCGCGCGCAACATGCAGAACTTCACCATGTTGAAAGCGATTGCTGCTGCCGGGATTCCGGTGCTGCTGAAACGCGCATTGTCGGGCACCGTCGATGAATGGCTTTACTCCGCCGAGTACCTGTCGGCATTTGGGTCCCCCCAAGTCATCTTGTGTGAACGCGGCATTCGCACTTACGAGCCGGCAACGCGAAACACTCTCGACCTGACCGTGCTGCCGTTGCTGCGCGAATGGACCCACTTACCGATCATTGTCGACCCGGCTCACGCGGTCGGCGTTTCGCGCTACATCCGCCCTCTAGCGGCCGCCTCGGTGGCTGCAGGTGCCGATGGCTTGATCGTCGAATCGCACCCAAACCCGGCGATTGCGCGCAGCGACAAAGATCAAGCTCTGCTGCCCAATGAACTTGCCGACATTGTCGGCGACGCGCGTGTGCAGGCGGCGGTAACGGGACGTTCGTTCCATTCACAAGTTTAAACTAAGGGCGATGAGTTTATTGCTTTCCGCCCTCAGCCTGTCACTACTCGCTGCCACCCCGCAATCCAACCAAGCCGACGTTCCGCCGTCGATGGAGCGCGTGGCAGTACTGCTTGAGCAACAAGAATATGCGGCGGCCATTGAGTTGCTGACTCCGGTGGCAGAAAAGAACTATGCACCGGCGCTCACGATGCTCGGTCGTCTTTATGCAGAAGGCAAAGGCACAGCCGCCGATGCTAACCGCGCCTACGATTTATTCCTCAAGGCGGATGACTTCGGCCATGTGGCCGCCGCATTGGAAATCGCCAAGCTCAGCCATAGCCACCCGCGCAGCGCAATCGCACCGCCGTTTTACTGGCTGAAGCGTGGAATGATGGGAGGACACTTGCTGGCGGGGGAGGAATTGGCGCGTTATTACCTCGGCGAGTGGGGCGAAGAATTTAAAGACAATGAAAAGGCCGCGCTGGCTTTAGCCGATGCAGCGATGTATCGCAGCCAATGGGCTTTGTCGAAGATCCACGAGCTATCCGCCACCCAAACTCCAGCACGCGTCGAAAAAACTTGGCAAATTTTGCGCGGCCCACAAACCCATGCCAGCATTCCCGACTTGTTGGAGTGGTTGAAGCAACTGTCAAAAGCACACGAGTACGAGCAAGAAGCATCTTTTGTATTAGGCTGGCATACCTATCACCACAGTGAATACCCAGCCGACGCGCGTCATATCTTCCGCAAAGGGGTGACCGATGGTTCGACTCGGGCCAAAACAGCAATGGTGCTGTACTTCCCCGATGAATATAACTTCAAGTCCGAGATCACTCAGGCACAGATGCTGGAGGAGCTCGCCGCCGACGGCGAACTTTATGCCTGGTACATGCTGCAGCAAATGGCAAGGCGCGACGTGCAAGCCTTGGCGTCGGTCGGTCGCGTGGTTTCAAAATATGGCCTCCTCTACAACTTTGAGCGCGGCGCATCACTGTTAATAGCGGCACTGGACAATGGTGCGGAACAAGTGCTTTTTGATTTGGGCCGTACTTTCGCCATCCGCGCCCGCGATAAAAACAATCCGGACTTGGCGCGCACTGCGCTGGACTACTTGCGCCGCGCCCAGCAAATGGGCGATGTGGAAGCCGGCCTCTTTCTCGGCCAATGGTTGGCGATGCATGAGCCGGCACTACCCGATGGATTGCACGGGGCGGAAGAATTCGGATGGCATGCCGGAGTGCAAGCATTGCGTTGGGCTTATGCTCAGCCTTACCAAGTTCCGGATTACGCGTTGTACGCAAAGGACTCGACTTTCGGTGATCCGCGCGCTGCAGTGGAAATCGGTTATGCGCTGATTCGCGGTGGTCAGGTTCGCAACGGTAGTTACTGGCTGCGTCAGTACATGAAGGGGCACACCGACCAAGCCAGCGGTGACTTGCTTCGCAAGCGCATGGGGCAATTGGAGAAAGCCGCCGCACAGGGCGACGTCGAAGCCCAGGTCGCTATATGGTTGTTCGGGCGAATCGATAACAATCGCTTTGGAACCCTCAAGGAAGATGCGGCAACTAGAAATGGGCGCATGCAGAAATTGCTCAGCGAGGGCAACGCAGTCGCGGTAGCTGCTAACCAGTACCAGCAATCCATCGAAAGCGGGGAGCAAGGCTTCGACCTTGGCGAGCTGAGCGCAACCGAATTATTTCATCATTGGTCGGACGGCATCGAGGCTGCGCGGGGTGAATTGCTGGCGCGAGAAAATGATGCCAATGCAAAGCTGGCTTTGGCGATGGGGCCCGACCTGCTTGCCATTCGCAATGAACCCAATCAAGCAACAGCGGAAGCCTTGGCGCAGCTCCTGCAGGCCAGTTATTTGATTTAGCGTTAGGGAGAATCAAGTCTTTGGCTGAGCAAGGCAATGCCAAAGCGCAATTCGTCATGCTTTGGCTTCGCGCGAGTGATTCGCCGTTGCTGCGCGACCCGGAAGACGCCTACGCTCGCTTCCAATCGGTGATTCGCGATAAACGATTGACCTTCGTCGAGCGTGCCTGGATTCGCGCCCATCTGGTCATGGTGCTGCCGGAATACGGCGAACAATTGGCTGACAGCGGAGAAGAAATCGAAAGCCAATTCCATGCTCACGTGGCGACGATGATCGAAAAGGATCAACTTGCTCGGGCCGTGGCTGCACTCATTTTCACCGGCCCGCGCTTATTCCCCGATCGATACCATTTCGCCAAAGGGTTGGCGACGGCCAAGGATATGTTCCGGCAAAAAATCCCCGAGCTCAATGTTGGCTACCAGGTGACGTCGGCGGCTGAGGGGGTGAAGGCGCCTGACTTTGCGGTGCCGCCCGCGCCGGTTGAAATGCTGTTTGATACCGACGAATGGCAAAGCTTGAACAACCGATTTGCGTCGATGATTCATTTGCGCATCCGTGAGTGGGATACCGATATCGTCGAAACAGTGGAGAACACGACGGTCACTCGTGAAGTGACCAAAACAGTAACTTCCAGCAATGATCCCAAAGCGGAATAGAAAGCCGAGATGCGGCGACTGGATGACATCATCCTGAACGGACGCGCGCAGATTGCTTATTGGGAGGATCAGGCGAGCAATCCTTTGCTGGATCAACGTGAGCTGGGTTTTAGCGGTTTTTATGACGCGTTGCGCGATTTGCGGGATGAGGTGAGATGGGCCGAGAATCAGCTTTACCAGCTTTACCGAGGTGGTCCGAAGAAGGCAATCACCTCACAGGTTCAGCTCAAACGCAAAAAAGACGTACCGGCATCCGACATTACCTTCTCAGGAACCTTGGGTTTGACTGGCTCTTTCACCGTGAAGCCCGGCGTCGACGACTTCACCATTCGCGTGCCCTGGCGCGGCGGCTTCCAAACTCGGCGCGTCGAGGGTGAGGACGACAATTATGGATTCGTTCGCTGGGGTCTTCCCGAGCGCCTGATTCGCGAAGAGGGCCAGCGCGTGGTCGACGCCTTCCTGCCGCTTGCACGGCAAAATTTCACTCGCCACGTGATGCAGTCGCGAAGATGGTTGGTGGAAAATTGGTACTGGCAGGATTCAAAAACCGATGGCTGGAGCGACCTGGAAAAGGAATCCGAGCGTGCATGGCGGCGGTTTTGGTTTGTCCACCCTTTGGCGCTTAGCAGTCCGCTTTTGGCCAAAGAGGAGGGGCTGATTCACATGCCCTTTGTTGAGTTTGAGACCGTATCTCTTTAAGGGCGTCTGCATTCGGATTTCTACCCAAATGCTGAAAGATTCATTAGGATGAAACTATGCAGAAAACTTTGAGTGATCATGAAATCCGGCAAGTGGACCTGATGAAAAGATCTCTCGCCTTCTTTCGCCATGGCGAGATGGATCTCCCCAAGCTGCTGAATTCTCTCCGCGACCATTTCCTCCAAATCGATAGCCCCGAAAAGGATTGGGACCAGTCGTTCCGCGTTGCGTGGCGCCAACTGGACCGCGTTCGCAACGACGTCCGCGATGATCCGGTGCAGCTAGGAAACGTGCATATGCGCGATGACGTCCGCGAGATGACGACGAATTTGGTCGATTTGTTGGCTGAGACCAACCGCGATTAAGCTCCCCAGTTTCACACCGAATCGGCTGTTTAGCCCATTCGAAACTCCCCGATCAGCGGCAGGTGATCGCTGGCCACCCGCGCCAATTTGAGCCTGCTTGCGTGGATATGTTCGTCGTGTAGGCTGCCGCGCCAGAATATTTTGTCGAGCGGGCCCATCGGCGCCGAGCTGGGGTAGGTGCGGATATGTTGCCGCCGCCGATGCTCGGACCAGGCGTGGAAGCCGGTTTGTTGAATGCCGGCCCCGTGGTACAGCAAGTTGCGCCAGTCGTTGCAGTCGCCGGCGAGGAGCACGGCAGATTGCCGGCGAATCGAACGTAGCGTGCCGGAGCTGAGCACTTTTTGCACTTGCGACGCGCGTTCGGCCGCCGACAAACCTAGGTGCCAATTGAATACATGCAATCCATGGCGGAAGCGCGGTGCCATCAACTTGGTGTACAGACAATTGCGCCGCTTGCGCCAACCTAAGCGCAAATCCAATACCTTGCGCTTTTTAATCGGGAAGCGTGACAGCGTCGCGTTGCCGTAACTGCCGACCTTCAGCACATGCGCTTGCGCCCAGGTGTGGAAGGGGTAATCGCATTCACGCGCAAGTTCGTGATCCAACCACAGCTTGTGCGAACGCGGCACGCCGCGATCGACCTCTTGCAGCAGCAGCACATCGGGGTTGTGGTGTTTGATGACCTCAATGACGCGATCCGGTCGGAACTTCCGATCCATGCCGAAGCATCGATGGATGTTCCAGGTCATCACCGTCAGTTTCATTAGAAGATTCGATCAAACAAGCCGAAGAACCATTCCAGCACCCGGTTCCACGTCGACCGCGTGCGCCATTCGGCCAGCGTAATGCGCTGACTGTGATCGAAGTCGCGTGCAAAACAAGCGGCGACGTCGTTGTTAAGGCGGCGGTGGTTGGCGGCAACCATGATTTCGTGATTCAAGAAGAACGACAATCGATCCAAGTTGGCCGAGCCAAGCGCGGTCCACTTGTCGTCGATCAAAACCATTTTGCGGTGCATGAAAGCCCGTTGGTATTCATAAATCTCGACGCCGCGCAATAACAGCCTCGAGTAATAGCGTCGCGCGGCATAACGCACCGCCGGATGATCGTGACGATGGGGGCCGGGCAGCAGCAGGCGCACATCGACGCCGCGTTTTTTTGCATGGCGCAGCGTGCGCCGGAATTTGCGCGATGGGATGAAGTACGGCGTCGCCAGCCAAATGCGTTTTTGGGCGCGCGCCATGACCTGGTAGAGGTCGCGACGGAAGTGAATGCCAAGCGCAGGCTGCTGCAAAATGACGCGTGCTTCTTTGTCCTTGCCGGCCGGATACTTGGCGCGGTGAATGCTGAGCCGGCGTCGCCACAGTGCGTCGAACGACATCGCCATTTGCCCGACCAGTTCGCCATGCATGCGCAGCATCGTGTCGCGAATGTGCAAATTCTCGTCGTTCGGCCACCACCGATCACCAAAGCCGACGCCTCCGGTCCATGCCACAGAGTTGTCGATCACCACGAGGCGGCGGTGAGTACGCGACAAAAACTCCCCTGGGCCGTGGCGCAGAATCGGCAGGAGGCGCATGCGGTTATAGAAGCGGAATTTGCCGCCGGCGTGGCGCAATCGGTCGATCAATCCATGACTCAATCGATGCGAACCTACTGCATCAACCAGCAGCCGCACTTCCACGCCGCGTTCCAACGCCGGCAGCAGCTTTTCCATCAGCGCGTTGGCGACGGTGCCGTCTTCAAAAATGTAATTCTCCAGCCATATTCGCCGTTTGGCCGACGCGATGTCGTCGAGCAAGCGCGGCCACATCTCGCGCGCCTTGGAGTACAACTCCAAGTCTTCAGCCGGTACAAACGGGAACGGGGCTCGGACGCTCCGGGGCATGGTGATAGCGGTTGAGGCACCGGACCGCGGAAGGGGCCAGGAACCGCCAAATAGACTTTACGAAAGCGGGAGCAGCAGTAGAATGTCCGGCCAAATTTGGGCCGTTAACTCAGAGGCTAGAGTGCCATCTTCACACGGTGGAAGTCACTGGTTCAAATCCAGTACGGCCCACCAAAACCTTATTCAAAGCTTCCGCCACGGCCGCCGGTTGTAGGCGGCGCATGCAGCGATGATCGATCGGGCATTCTTTGTGGTGGCAGCCCAAACAGTCGACGCCTTCGGCTTGCAAAACCGTTGTGGAATCTAGGCTGTGCGCCGACCAGCCCGGGTGAGTGGGGCCGTAAATCGCGACCTGCGGCACACCAAGTGCGGCGGCGATGTGACGTGCACCGGAATCCATGGTCAGCAGCGCGCGACAGCTCTTGATATTGCGTTTGGCCGCACCAAATCCGCCGGAGGGGGCGATTTGATGCTCAACCTTGCGTTGTTGCAATTCGTCGGCGGCGCGCTCCAGTAGCGATTCTTCGGCAGGTGAGCCCATCAGTAAAGCGGGCAGCCCAGTTTGCTGTTGCACCAAGCCGACGGCTTCCGCCAGCATCTCCAGCGGGTAGATTTTGCTGTCGCCGAACGCAGCGCCGGGTGCCACTCCAACAAAACCAGCTTCGACTTGCCCGGTGGCCAATTGGGGGCGAGGCGCGCTGGCTTGGCCGGGTATTTCGATGCCCAGTGGCGCGAGCATTTCCAAGTAGATCTCGGTCATCGGCCGCGCCGGACCGACCTTGGGCAATTTGTGGGTGAGCAGTAGCGCGCGACCGTGGGAGCGTCGGCCGATGCGGTGGCGGATTCCGGCCAAGCGCGCGACCAATGCCGACGACCATGAGTTCGGCAGGATCAGGATGGCGTCGGCGTTGGCTTGGCGCAGCCACTTGGCTTGCACGCGCAAATTGGGCTTGATCGGTGGGCCGTGGCGTCCATCGGGGCCGACTTTGGAGGTGCTGGGGAAGGGTAGATATCGGTCGAAGGTGCCGAGGCCGGCCAGCAGTTCGCCTAAGCCTGCATTGCCGGCGACGACGATTTGCGTATCCGGCATTTCACGGCGCAGCACCTCGAGCAGCGGCGTGGTCATCACCACGTCGCCGACCGGATTCGGCAGGCGGATCAACAGCGTTTTGACGCTGGATCGCAAGGGCGTGGCGCGGGCCATGGGCAAAAGCATAGCGTGGGCGGCCAAGTTACGATGTAGGCATGGAACCGCCCCCCAAGATCACTGGCTTGAGCATCAAGCAGGATCCGTTCCAAGAGCCGGTACGCGTGTGTGTGATCGGGGCTCGTCGTGTGCGCAACGGCACCGGTCCGTTTTTGGCGCGCCAGGTGGTCGACGCCGGCGGCGAATTGGCCGCGGTGCTCGGCACGACGACGGCGACCACCAACGACGCGGTGCAAGCTTTGGCCGCCGACGGTTATGCGACCGAGGGCTACACCAGCTTCGAGGCGATGGTCAACGAAACGAGGCCCGACGCGGTGATCATTTCGACGCCGGCGGGCACGCACCGCCCTTGGTTGGAGTCGTGCTTGCTGCATGAACTGCACGCGCTGTGCGAAAAGCCGCTGTTGTCGGCTTTTGATCAAGAGGCGGCGATCTTGCCGTATCGCTTCGCGGCGATGGGCAAAGTGCTGGTCGAGAATTGCCAATGGCCGTTCACGCTGGCGGCGTTCCGCGAATTGCACCCGGATGTGGATTTTGCCAAGGTTTCGCGCTTTCGAATGATGCTGGCGCCGGAGTTCCGCGGCTTGAGTCGCTGGATCGAAACCATGTCGCATCCGCTGAGTTTGCTGCAGGAGATTTCGCCGGGACCGGCCGAGTTGGAGGAGTTGCGCTTCCATGAATCGGGGCCGGATGCTTCGGACTCGCGCTTGAATTTCATCTTCCGCAACGTCGATCGCTCGATTGAGTGCGAGGTGTTGTTGGCGGATACCGGTGAGCGTCCGCGGCCGGCCGAGTATGTGTTTGATGACAAGGTTTGTCGTCGACGCGTGAAGATGCCTGAGTACACCATTCAATTCGACGACGGTTTCCGCATGGAAGACATGGAAAGCGGTGTTGAGGATGGCGAGGCAGATGGGGATCGCGCGGTGTACTGCGGCGATCCGCAAGAGTTGTGCGTGCAGTCCTTCCTGCAGCAAGTCCATCAAGCGCGCGCGACTGGTGCGGCGGCGGCGGCGGAGAACATCGCCCGTCGCCAACGATTGTTGTCGCAAGTCTTGGCCGCCTACGCGGCGCGGTGTCGTACATGAGCGCAGCCGACGAGCAGGGAACGGCCACCGTTTCCATCCGGTTGGCCGACATTCACGACTTTGCCGCCAAGTTGAAGCAGCCTTCGCTGGAGAAGCATTTGTTGGAGTACGTTGCCTGGCGCAAAGCGGTGCGGGCCGCGCAGGCTGAAGGTGGGGGTGCGGTGGATGATGTTGAGATCCCGCGCATTGGTCCGGTTTCGATTAACTTGGATTTGAGCACGACGTGCAATTACGCGTGCACGCACTGCATTGATTGGGATGCGCTGAATTTGCCGCAGCGTCACGATCACGAGAAGTTGTTGCAGTCACTTCGCGAATTGACGGCGCGCGGATTGAAGTCGGTGATCATTCTTGGCGGTGGTGAGCCGACCTTGTACCCCGGATTCCACGATGTGGTGCGGGTGATGAAGGAAGAGTTGCGTTTGCAGGTCGCGGTGGTGACCAACGGCAGCCGCAACGAGCACATTGCCGAGATCGCGCATCTATTTGAGAAAGGTGATTGGGTGCGTTTGTCGTTGGACTCGGGCAGCAATGAGGTTTTTGAAGCCATGCATTGCCCGAAGCAGCGCGGCGTGACCCTGGACGGCATCTGCGAATCGGCGCGTTTGATCAAGCAAGCGAACGCCGACGTGCAGCTGGGCTTTTCTTTTGTGATCACATGGAAAGGCGCGCAGCGCGACGATCACAGCGTGATTGAAAACTTGCACGAAATGGCGATGGCCGCCGAACGTGCACGCGATTACGGCTTTGATTACATCAGCTTCAAGCCGTTTTTGCAGCGCGCCGAGCAAGGCGCCGAAGTGCTGGAACCGCGCGACGCCGCCGAAGGCCGGGCAACGGTGACTCAGCGCATTCAAGAACAGTTGGATTTGTGTAAGTCGCTGCAGTCAGATTCGTTTCGGGTGGTAAGCAGCACTAACTTGCGCGTATTGATGTCGCCGGATTGGCAAGCATTCACCGATCAGCCCAAGGTTTGCCACATGCAGGCGCTGCGCCAAGTGGTCAGTCCGTTGGGAGTGTTTAACTGCCCGGCTCACCGCGGAATCGGCAAAGCGCGTTTGGGCGACGCCGATGGTTGGTTGCCGTCTGAGAAGGCAATTCCTCCTGCACAGGATGCAACTTGCGATTCATTGGGCAGCTTCGACGCACACAAAGAATGCGCCGAAGTCACTTGCTTGTACCACCCGGTCAATCACTGGATCGAAGGATTAATCGCCAGTGACAAAGACCCCGATGACTTAATCGAACCGGGGCCGGAACAGCACGACTACTTCTTGTAGAGGCTGGGTGCATGAGTCGCGAGAAGCAAATCCGTCGGCAGTATGAGGCGACCGATCATGCCGACAATTACGCCGACCAGCGTTGGACTGAAACGCGGCATGCGCGCAAGACCAATCAATGGGAGTTGGCGACGGTGGAGGAGATGGTGCGCCACGTCAACGAAAGCGGCGGCGGTCGGTTGCAGACGGTGTTGGATATGCCGTGCGGTCATGGACGTTTGGCGCCGGTCTTGGGCATGCACTGTCAATCGCTGATTCAAGCCGACTTAGCGATGTCGATGCTGGAGCGACGCGACGAGAAATCTACCAACCATCGCGCGATGCAGGCTTCGTTGCTGCAAATCCCACTGGCTGATCAATGCGTCGATCTAGCAATGTGCATGCGCGTCCTCCATCACTTCGCTGACCCGGAACCGCGCATCCAAATCCTCAGCGAACTTTCCCGCGTCAGCCGCTACGCCATCGTCAGCTATTACGACGCCGCTGCCTTCCCGCACCTGCGCGACCGCATCCGCCGCCGGAAGCGAACCCTATATCCCATCCGCAACGCCCAATTCGACGCCGAAGCAAAAAGCGCCGGCTTCCGCGTCATTCAAAAACGCTTCCGCCGACGCTGGTTCAGCTTTCAGGTGCTGGCATTACTAAAACGGGTTTGATGTGGCGATGGTTTTTTCGTGTTCCCAAAAACCCTGGAAAAACCCTATACCCGACGAATCGACAATTTCAAATTCCTGATAGTGCGTTGCTATATTCTGCACATGGATTGGAATCTACAACCAGTTTTTGTCGGGCTATGCGTATTTGCCGCTAGTTCCCTTTTGCCCTCAGCGGCTATTGCTCAAGAAGGCGGCTCCTTGCAGGTGCGCTGGGTTTACGAGGGGGAAGACTCCTTGGATTACCTTGGTCGGTCAGTCGCCGGCTTGGGGGACATCAACGGCGACGGTTACGGCGACTTCATCATCGGCGCGCCCGGCACCGACAGCTTTGGCTTGCAATATACCGGAACAGCACGAGTGATTTCCGGCTTGGACGGAACGGATCTCTACACCGTTCTGGGAGTCGCCGAAGACATGGCAACCGGCGAATCAGTTGCCAATGCCGGTGACGTCAACGCCGACGGCGTCAATGATTTTATGATCGGTCACCCCGGAGTCTGGGTGAATGGTGTTGCTGGCGCGGGAATGATTTCCGTGCGCTCCGGTGCAACCGGTTTTGTTATTTTCGAAAAACTTGGCGATGAGCTAGGAGCCTTATTCGGAGAAAGAGTGGCGGGAGCTGGCGACGTCAATGGCGACGGCTACGACGACATTATTGTCGGAGAACCCCACGCGGATTCTCTTCTGTTTCAAGAGGCCGGTGCGGCCCATGTTTTTTCCGGAAGGACCGGAGATCTTATTTATCCAAACCACGGAAGTGATCACTTTGTTTACTTTGGCAACGTAGTTGCCGGCGTAGGCGACCTAAACGGTGACGGTAACGACGATTTCCTGATTGGCGAAGAATCCACTGTAAACCTCTATTCTGGTTTCGACGGATCAGTGATGTATAGCTTGACGAGTAGCTATTACGCTTATGGCAGCGCCGCGGCCGGCGCGGGCGACGTGAACGGGGATGGCTTTGATGACTTCATCATCGGGAACTATTTCCTTGACGAGGTCTACGTCCACTCCGGTCTGGACGGCCAGCTTCTTTATCAGCTTTCCCCTCAATCGTTTTTCTCGATGGACTTCGGTCGCGCTGTCGCCGGAGCGGGAGACGTCAACGGCGACGGCTTTCCCGATATCGCCGTCAGTGCGCCAACCGCCACCAATAACGGAATCGGGCTCTCTGGTTCGGTTTACCTTTACTCCGGTTACACCGGCGACTTCATCACTCGCATCGATGGCCCTGAGTTCGAGGCGGATTTGGGCCAATCGCTTGCCATCGCACCGGATATCAACAATGATGGCTATGACGACCTTATCATCGGTACAACTTGGACTACTAACACCGCCGGCGATTCGAATGCCGGTTCGGTTTTTGTCACAACTTTTGATCCAGGCATGACGGCAAACGTCAACGAGATCTCTGCCGCCGCTGGAGGGCAGGTCAATCTTGCCATCAACTTCTCCGCCGATGCCGGCGGCTATCTGTACGTGGTGTTGATGTCGGTCTCCCCCGTCGGTTCGTTTCATCAAGGGGTGACTATTCCGCTGACCCTGGATTCCATGGTGCAACAAACGGCGGCAGGCAATTACCCATTTTCCGGCAGCAATCTACATGGCACTTTAGACCCAACCGGCAATGCCCTGGCCACGATTCAAATTCCGGCAGGCGCTTATTCGGCTTTTGTCGGTATGTCAGGTCGTCTTGCTGCAGTGGCTTACCCGAGTGGTGGTTTGCCCGAATACAGCTCCGCAGCTACGACGATTACTATCGTTCCCTAATCTCCCATTAGATCCAGGGGTGAATGCTTCTGACGCCGGGGTTGGCTTACTTGGATTGAAGCAGATGCTCCTGGATCAAAGCCCATTCTTCCTGCCGCGCGTGCCAGCGCAATTCACGATGACCAATGCCGTGGCGCGTCTGCGGATAAACCATCATGCTCCAATTCAGCTTGCCGGCTTTTTGTAGCGCGTAAGCGAATTGCATCATGTTTTGTAGGTGAACGTTGTCGTCCATCGCGCCGTGGTGCATGTGTAGATAACCGGTCATTTGACCGGCGTGGTCCAAGATCGACGTCTTGGCGTAGCCTTCAGGGTTGAGCTCCGGGGTCGACATATAACGCTCGGTGTAAACCGTGTCGTACATGCGCCAGTCGTAAACGCCGCCGCCGGCCACCGCCAGCGCGAACTTATCCGAGAACACCAACGCAAACGCGCTCATAAAACCGCCATAGCTATACCCAGTAATGCCGACGCGATCGCCATCGGCCCATGGGTTTTTGCACAGCCAATCGACGGTGTCTTCCAAGTCATGCAGTTCGCTTAAACCCAACTGCTTGTAGCACGCCTTCGTCGCCCACATGCCTTTGCCCGACGCACTGCGCACATTGACCTGCAGCACAATGACGCCTTGCTGCGCCAGGAATTGGAACCACGGACTGCCTTGCCAACTGTTGCGCACAGTGGGGGCGTTGGGGCCGGAGTAAGTCGACAGCCACACCGGGTAGCTGGCGTTTTCGTCGAATGGGACGGGTTTCAGAATTGCGGCGTCCAATTTGAAACCGTCACGGGCAGTGACTTCGTGCACTTCCCATTCCGCCATCAAGTAATCGTCGGCGGCTGCGACTTTGCTTTGGTCCAGTACCTTCAGTACTTCGCCGCTATTGCCGTCGACCAAGCGCACTTCCTCGGGCATGGTGCGGTTGGAAACCGAATCCAGCAGCAGTGAATGGTCATGATTGAAGCTGACGCGGTGACGTCCGCGACCGGAAGTCAGGCGCAGCAATCCACTGCCGTCCATGTTGATGCGATAAACGTTGGAATCAATCGCGCCATCTTTGGTGCCGCTGAACCAAATCATTCCGCGCTCTTCGTCGACGTCCATCACGCGCGTCACCTGCCAATCGCCGGCGGTGATCGCGTTTTTCAACTTGCCGTCGGCCGAGTACAAGTACAAGTGCTGATAGCCGCCGCGATGGGATTGCCAGATGAAGTCACCGCTATCCAACCAGCGCGGTGGCGATGGGCGTGGAGTCCAGGAATCATCGCTGGATTCGCGAATCATCGACTTGAACTTGCCGGTTGCCGGATTCGCGCTGCACATATCGGCATAGGTCTGAATGCGATCGGCAATCACGAACAAGCAACGCTCGCTATCCGGCGTCCACATCACGCGGGTGATCAGCAAGTCTTCAGGATACTCACTCAAATCCGGCCACTTCACCTTGCCCGACTTTGCTTCCACAATCCCCAACTTCACCGTCGGATTTGGATCGCCAACCTTCGGATAGTTCACCGTTTCCGGCTTGACGCGGAAGTGACCCTTTTCGATGTGATCCACCAACGTGAACTCATGCACCGCCGCTTCGTCCGAAGCCAAAAACGCCAAGTACTTGCCATCCGGCGACCACCAAAACGCTTTGAAGTTACCGCGGCCGTAGATCTCTTCCTGATAAACCCAATCCAACTTGCCATTGAAATAGTCCGGCCCACCGTTGTCGGTAATACGCCGCGTCTTGCCGCCGAGCTGCTTGATGTGCAAATCGTTATCCGCCACCCAAGCAATGTGCTTGCCGTCGCCGCCTAGCTGAGTGAACTCCATCGCACCGCCAGCATCCTCCGCCGACATCACCTCAACCTTTTCCTGATCCGGCTTGCCCGAAATCATGTAGTACTTGCCGCCGTGCTCAATCACCAAGCTCTGCCCATCCGATGAGCGCTGCCCGCGAGCCGACTTCTTACCGACCGCATCGGCAACCTTTTCATCAATGCCGGCTTGCTTCAGCAAATAGGTCACGCCCGACGAGTCCGGACCCAACAACCCCGGCTCCGGCCGTCCACGCTGCATTTCCGGCGCCGGCTCCAACGTCAGCGGATCCAGCAGCTCCGTCTTCCCATCACGCCGCCAACTCAAAAAGTGGCCATCGCCACCCCAAGAAATCCGCGCCGCCCGCGAGTAATAGCTCGGTGCCTGCTCGCGCCCGGACGCCTGCTCCAGCGTCAGCTTGTTTTTTTCACCTGGATCTTGGGGCAACCAAACAAAGCTCAGGGAATTGCCGCATGTGACGGCTTCGATTGCCGACAACGAGCTAGTGGAAGGGGAAACCAGGGAAGCTACACCAACGGCAGCTAGCCAGACTAAAGCAGCGGAGGGACGCATTTGGCGAGTCTAGCAAGCTCGCAACCCAGGAAATTCGTTAGCGTAACATCCTTTCTGTAAATTCCCTCGTCCCTGCAACCGCCCTGTCT
>CAYFOM010000036.1:0-49639 GCA_964344765.1 uncultured Planctomycetales bacterium
AGACAGGGCGGTTGCAGGGACGAGGGAATTTACAGAAAGGATGTTACGCTAACGTCTTTTCCGCGTTGTTCATCACCCCGCCACCTTCTATGCCACAAACGGATGAAGGCTCCGCGCAGGAGCCGGTTCCGGTTATTTCAGAGGAAACGGCGTTCGAGGATCGGCCTCGGCCGGAGGCGATTTGGTATCCCGAAACTCGCATTGGTTCCATCAACAAGAGCGGCAAAGTCAAGCCGCGTTTTCGTTGTTTGAATCCCGCACATAAAAGCGAGCATCGCAGTGCGTCGGCGTTGAAAAAGTGCAGCGATGTGGTTGCGGTGATGGAAGCGCAGAAGTGGTTGGCGTCGCAGCAAAAGAAAGGTGGACGCTGGATGTGTGAAACCGCCGAGGGCGGCCATGAAATTTATGACGTCGGCGTGACCGGCTTGTCGTTATTGGCGCTGCAGAGTTTTGGCAATACTTTGAATCACGGCGAGTACAGTGAAAACGTGCGCCGCGGCGTGCATTATTTGCTTGAGATTCAAAACAAGCGCGGTGGCTTTGGAATGGAAGCCGGTCAGGCCAATCCATTCAACCATGCGTTAGCGACGATGGCTTTGTGTGAGGCTTATGCATTCGGCGATCAGCCGGTGGATATGATCGAACCCATTCAGCGGGCGATTGGCATGATTGAGCAAAGTCGCAATCCATATTCCGGGTGGCGCTATGCCATGAACCCCAACGGTGCGGTGGATTCGGTGGCGACAGCTTGGATGGCGATGGCGTTGTTGGCCGCCAAAGGCAGTGGTTTCCAAGTGGACGAAACCGCGTTACGCGATGCCGACGCTTGGTTTGTCGGAATGACCGGAGAATCCGGTCGCGTGGGCTATGCGATGGGCAGCGGCGGCGGCCCCGGTGGATCGGCGTTTCGCTACTCCAAGCCGTTTGATATCAGCAAGGTGTCGACGTCCATCAGTGAAGGCATTACCGCCGGCGCATTGGCGGTGCGTTTGCTTCATCAAGCGCCGACCGATGGTCGCGGCAAACTGACTTGGGCCAACGCCAGTTATCACGATGATTTGCAACCGCAGTTGAAGCTGTTGCTGGCGCGTTTGCCGAAAGCGCAAAAGACCGCCGACTTGCATTACTGGTTCTGGGGAAGCACGGCGATCCATCAATACGGAGACGATGCTTGGCAAGATTGGAAGACTGCGGTCCACGCTTCACTGCTTCCACGCCGCAACGACGATGGAAGTTGGCCGGCGGATTCGGTGTGGGCGCCTTGGGGCGGCAAGATTTACACCACCGCCATCGCGACGTTGATCTTGACCACCGAGATGCGATATCTGGCGGCCGAGCAGCGCGCCAAACCGGAATTTAAGCGTCTTAAAGATCAGAGGTGAACCTAGACGTGCAGTCGGTCAGGAGTCTGGCTTGGATTTTGCCTCGGCTTTGGCCACGGCTAAGCGCACTGCAATCGCAGTATCCGGCGTAACCGAGATGGAAGTGATTCCGCAATCCACCAGGAAGGGCGGCACCTCATCCGGATAATCCGACGGCGCTTGACCGCAAATGCCGATCTCCAATCCGCGGTCGCGGAACGACTTCACCGCTTGGCGGATCAACGTTTTCACGGCTGGGGAACGAGCATCGACAGGGTTGGCGTAATTCTCCAAATCGTCGCGGGACACGGCGTATACCGTTTGCACTAGGTCATTCGAGCCGATGGAGCCGCCGGTCAAATCCATCGCGTCGATGAAACGATCGGTTTCGATGACGTTGGACGGCAGTTCGATCATCAAGAACAGCGGCACGCCGGCTTCGGCGCCTAATCCACGGTCTTCGAGCAAAGTGCGCACTTGTTCGCCTTCTTCCGGCGTGCGGCAGAACGGCACCATCAACTGCAAGTTGTCCAAGCCCAAGCGGCGCTTCACTAAGCGCAAAGCATCGCACTCCATTTCGAAGGCGGGCAGGAAACACGGATCCAAATAGCGCGACGCACCGCGCCAGGCGATCATCGGGTTTTCTTCTTTGGGCTCGAACAAACGTCCGCCCAACAGTTCGCGATATTCGTTGGACTTCAGGTCCGACAGCCTGACCAGCACCGGACGCGGGTGGAATGCCGCGCAAATCAAGCCGACACCCTCCATTACTCGGTCGACGAAAAACTCGCGTTTATCGGCATACGACGAAGTGCGGCGGTCAATCGCCCACAACAAAGCTTGCAAGTCTTCGGTACGCTCACGCGCTTGTTCTAGTGACTCGCGGAAGGGCTCCAGTTCGGCAGCCAATTCACCGGTTTCGACGAAGTGACCTAACTCGCGACGGTAGAGCAGAGCCAGGGGATGCACGCCGACCTCGGAGGTCAAAATGAACTCTAGGCGCGCCAAGCCAACGCCGTCCACCGGCAATTGCGAATCGGCCAATGCTTTGGCCGGGAAGCCGACGTTGAGCTTGATCTTAGTTTTCAGCTCGGTGCTGAGATCAATTTCGGTTTCTTCGATTTCAAAAGGATGAATGCCATCAAAAACCAGCGCAGTATCGCCTTCGGCGCAGGTGCCGGTGACCTCCTGTAGCGGTTGCAATTTTTGCGTGGCCGCTTCACAGCCGACGATTGCCGGAATGCCGAATTCGCGCGCGATAATTGCCGCGTGAGAGGTGCGTCCACCCTTCTCGGTGATGATCAGCGACGCATCCTTCATCATCGGTTCCCAATCGGGCGTAGTCATTTCGGTCACCAAAACGTCGCCCGGATCAAAAACGCGTTCCTCGTAGGGGATTTCGTCCATGCTTTCGCCGGCGACCAGGCGGTTGCGCAGCGCACGTTTGCGCACGATGACCTCCTCATAGTCCTTATACATGCGCACGCGCCCGTTGCCGATGCGAGTACCGACCGCCTGACCTTCAGCGACAACGTGGCCGTTTTGCACCAACGATTTGACCAAACTGGAGTCCATGACGTAGCGCACCAATCGCGACGGTTCGGCCTGCGCATGCACCGTTTCCGGCCGCGCCTGCACGATGAACAAATCTTGACTGCGGCCATCCTTGGCCCATTCAATATCCATTGGCCGGCCATAATGATCCTCGATCTTCATCGCCATGCGCGCCAGCTCAAGTACCTCTTCCAAGGTTAGCGACCATTGCCGTTGACGCGCCGAGGTCACGTCGATGCTTTCGGTGAATTCCGACGCACCCTGGCCGCCATAAACCATCTGCACATCTTTGGCGCCGAGGAATCGATGCACGATGGCGCGATGGCGTTTCTTTAAGCCTTCCTTCCACACGGTGAAATGGTCCGGCGAAACACTGCCTTGCACCACCAGTTCGCCCAAGCCGTAGGACGATGAAATATGTATCACGCCAGGGTGCCCGGAATCCGGATCCAACGTAAACATCACACCCGAAGTCGCCAAATCGCTGCGCACCATTTTCATGATGACCACGGCCAGCGCCGCATCCAGCGGATCCATATCCTTGCTCAATTGGTAAGACACCGCGCGCTCGGTAAACAAACTGGCGCAGCACAGCTTCCAATGCTTGAGCACCGATTTGTGGCCGTGAATATTCAAATACGATTCACACTGACCCGCAAACGAAGCCTCGGCCGAGTCTTCCACTGTTGCCGAAGAGCGCACCGCAACATCGACCCGAGCGCCGTACTCCTCACAGAGCTGGTCATAGGCCTCGCAAATAGCAGCAGCCACTTGGTCCGGCATCGGCGTCGACGCCACTAAATCGTGCGCTAGCTGAGTGCGACCATGCATTTCCAAATGGTCGTCATGGCGGGCGTCGTCGAAACACGCACGCAACGCGTCCTGCAAGGTGGTGCAGCGAACCGCGCTCAAATGCACGTCGTTCAAGCTGTCCGGCACCGGCACCTCATGCCAGCAGCCGGCCTCGACCGGGTGAGCGAGAAACTCGCGATAGGAAGCTGCAGTTGTGGTGAATCCGTTCGGAACACGCACGCCTTTGGGCACCAACTGCTGGAAGAGTTCGCCGAGCGAAGCACCTTTTCCGCCGACCAGGTCGGCGTCCGAATTGTCTACTTCAGCAAACCACAGAAGATATTTTTGTTCTCGCGATTGCATGGATTGGGGGGAGGTCCAACTCCTTGGTAATTTTATCGGCGCGCACATCCATTTCGATTGACAAAGACGTCATTCCTCTCTGCTAGGATCGAAGGAGGCATGGACATGCCGTCTCTCCCGTCCACCCTCAAAATGACTACTGCATATTCCTTATGCGCCGCGGCGTTGTTGACCGTCACGGCTTCTTTGCCCGGCCAAATGGTGCCGCATTCTTCTGCTGCTGATAGCGATATCCAGGCTAAACAAAACGGTGATTCCATCAGTCATCACCATCATTCATGGGCGAACTTCACCGTCAACACCCTGGAACGCTCGCGCCCCGGTGGCGCATTTGTCGGCGCCAACTTCTACCTGATTGGCGGAGAGGTCGACGAAGCCATTTACGGCGTCAAACGTGCCTCAAAGGTTGAGGTGTTTGACGGCTTAACCGTGAGTTGGAGTCTGACGATGGCCGACATGCCGATTCCGGTGAGCAACATCAGTAGTTCGCTGGCCGTGATTGGCGACAAAATTTACGTCTTTGGTGGCTGGACCGCCGCGCCGGCGCGCACCGACGCCATTCAAATTTTCGATACCAGTAGCAAGACATGGAGCGTGCATGCAACCACGATGCCGGAAGCAGTGTATGGATGCTCGGCTCTAACCACCGATGACGGACGCATTTTGATTTGCGGTGGCAGCGTTCGGGCCGGCATGGGCTACGCGGCAACTGATAGCGCTTATTTCTTTGATCCAATAACCGGCCTGATCACGCCGACCACGGCGATGCCGGAAGCACTGTTTTTGCACAGTGCAGACATCCTCGGTAAAAACGCGTTTGTCGCCGCTGGTTATGGCAGCGAGCGCAGCTTCCTCAAGTTCCACACCGATTCGGAAAGCTGGATGGTTTTGCCCGATCTTCCCAGCGATCGCGCCGGCTGTGGCATGACCGCAATCGGCGATTATTGCGTGTTCTACGGTGGAGACTGGAACAACTATCGCGACGATTGCGAGGTGTTCCATTTCCCAACGGCGAGCTTTAACGCGGCCATTGCGCAATCGCTTGGCACCATGCCGATCGGCAAGCGGTCTTTTGCTTACGATGACTATCAATCGCCATTTTTCCAAGCGATTTTGGCCATCAATGGCTGGCGCAACTACTTCATCGAAAACTGCGCTGCGCTATATTGAGCAAATCGCGAGTCACTAGGACAAGTTTTGCGAGTCCGCGTCTAACGCTTGCGCAACACCTGAATCACGCCCAAACGCGAAGCACGCCATGCCGGAATTAGGCTGAACACCAAGGCTGCGAGTAGCGTTAAGCCAACCAGCAGTAGTACAGACGGCAAGTCCACCGCCACCGGAATGTGGTCGAACTTGTAAATCTCGGCGCGAAAAATCGGTTGGCCGCCGCCGATCCATTTTTCCACCGTGGTCAGGTTGTGAATCAGCCAATTGCCAAGCAGCAACCCCAAGCTGATTCCCAAAACGGAAATCAACAACCCGAGTGTGACGAAAAAACGCACCACCCGTCGCGGTGTGGCGCCCAATGCGCGCAATACACCGATGTCTCGCCGTTTTTCGGTCACTGTTAACGTCAGCGTGGCGACCAATTGATAGGCGGCGACCAGCACAATGAAGAAGAACACGATGCTGAGCATGCCGCGCTGATTTTCCACCGCGCGCAGCAAATTGCCGCCGCTGTTGCGCCAGCTAAAGGTGGTGCGATAACCCGGCACCGCGGCGCCGACCACTTGCAGGTGATTTTCGATGTTTTCGCTGACCACCAGCGGATCGACATCCTCTCCGGTGCGAATCACCATTTGGGTGAAGCCGGTCGGATGGTTCAGCAGTTCGGCCAAATCGCTGCGTCGAACCACGGCACGATTCAAATCTTGGTCGTAACGGCCAGTGGTGAAAGTCCCCACCAACTGGAAAGTGCTTTGCAGCGGCGCATTTTTGCCGCCCCGATTGCCGACGAAGGTGATGACGCCAATTTCATCGCCAATTTCTAAACCCAATTCTTTGGCCGCGCCTACACCCAAGGTCATCGGGATCGCGTCGGCATCCAGAATGTTTTCGCTGGGCATAGGATCGTCGGTGCCGACCAGCATTAAGCCGCTTAAGTCGGCTGAGCGCGGGTCATTCAAAGAACGACCACCGCGGCGACCCACTAAGCCATACCAAACCAAGCGCGGTTCCGCGGCGCGGATGCCGTCGACGTCGTCCAGCCAGCCTTGGAAATCTTCCAGCGAATGGCTTTTGAAGTCTTTGGTGCGCGAAGTTTCGATCACCGCGTCGCCGGAAAGGCTGCGAATGGCGCTTTCTAGTTCAGCCAAGAAGCCGTTCATCACCGCGAGCACGGCAAACAGCACCGCAACGCCCAATGCGATTGCCACTGCCGATAGCAGCAACAGCAAACGGCTGCGGAAGTACTGAACGCCTAGACCCAGCAGGCTCATGCAGGCTCCTGAGTCAAGATGGCTCCGTCGTGGATGAACAAAGTGCGGTCGCAACGCTCGGCGACGGCCGGGTCGTGTGTTGCCAATAAAACCGCAGCCGATCCTTCACGGCCCAGACGTAGTAGCAAATCGAGAATCTCGGCGCCGGTTTTGCGGTCTAGGTTGCCAGTGGGTTCGTCGGCCAAAAGCACCGCCGGTTCCGATACCAATGCCCGCGCAATCCCCACCCGCTGCTGCTCGCCGCCAGACAGCTGCGACGGCTTATGGCGCATGCGGTCAGCCAAGCCAACGCGCTCAAGCGCATCCTTCGCACGCTGACGTTCTTCACGACGTCGTGCAAACCAACCACGCGCAGCGAGGCGGCGCGGCATCAACACGTTTTCCAGCGCGCTGAGTTCCGGCAGCAATTGAAACTGTTGGAAGACGAAGCCCAATCCTGCGGCGCGCAAGCGTGCGGCGGCCGCCTGACCAAGGTTTTGAACTTCCTTTTGATGGATCCACAACTTGCCGGAGTCGGGGCGGTCGAGCAGCCCAAGCAAATTGAGCAGGGTGGATTTGCCGCTGCCGGAAGTACCCATCAACGCGCAAATCTGCCCGCGATACAAATCCATCGACGCGCCGCGCAGCACCTGCAGCTTGCCGGTACCGACTCGGTAGCTTTTGCACAGGTCGCGGGCCATCAGTGCAGGCGAATCATTCATAGCGCAGAGCTTCGACCGGAGACAGGTGGGCGGCGCGAATTGCCGGGCCCATGGTGAACAGCACGCCGACTAAAAAGGCGCACACGGTGAGGAAGGTCGACATGCCGGTATCCCATTGCACCGGCAAACCGTCGATGATGTACAGGTCCGAGCGGAAGACCTCAAAGTTGAACTTCTCGCGCAGCACGCGTTCCACGGTCAGGTGGTTGTCGACCAACCAAAAGGCTCCGCCATAGCCGAGTAGCGCACCGGCTAACGAACCCGCCGAACCAATGGTCAGCAACAATCCGGCACGGCGCAACGGCGAAAATCCAAGCGCGGCGAGCACGCCCAAATCGCGAATCTTTTCGCGTACCAAAGCCGACAAGGTGGCAAAGATACCGAAGGCGGCAACGACAACGATGAAGAACATCACCAGCGTGGTTACGCGGCGCTCGTTTTCAATCGCGCCTAAAAACAAAGCGCGACGTTCTTCCCAAGTTTGCAGCGCGCCGCCTTGCTCGCCGCCCGGACGCGGTAGCCCGGCTTGATCCAACGCCGCCAGAATTGCGCTGCGGCCTTGCTCGAAATCGACGCCGTCCTGCAGTCGGATCAGGATTTCGGTGAAGTCCGGAGCGGCGGTACCGACCAAGGTGTCGTGCAGACCTTTGCGCACGCCGGTGCGCGGCATGTAAATGCGGTCCATCGACATTTCGTAGTCGCTACCGGAGTAAGTGCCGGCTACGAGCAGTCGACCATTGGTGGGGCGCAGCGGTTCATCGGGTTGCGGCAACTTGTAGGGCAGTGCAAAGACTTCGATTTGGCTGTTCGGCCGAATCGAAGGATCGGCGCTCATCAAGCGATCGCTGACCAGCGCACCGGAGCGCGAACGCCGCGTTTCACCTTCATAGGCAAACGGATTGCTTGGATCGACTACCGGCGCCAGCTTGGCATTGCGCAGCGAATCAGCAAAGCCACCCACGTGTTGAGTGGCGGCGATTTCGGCCTCTAAGTCAATGCCGACGATTTGCACCGCATTGGAATCGGAGTTGCGCGTCATTTGCAGACGCATCTCGCCGTACTTCAACGACAACAGCGCGTAAGCAACCAAATGCGGAGCCGTCGCGGCGACTTCGGGTACGTCGGCGAGAGCGGTGCGGTAATCCTCGTAGCGGGGGACTTCCTCGGTGGCGGCCGGAATCAGCAACATGTCGCTGAGCGGACCGCGCACCGCGATACGGTCCTGTTCGATCAGGCCGTTCATCACCGCCAACACCACCAGCAAAGCGAGCAAGCCGATGGCAACGCCAAACACGGCCAGAATTTGCACTGGCCGGCGGATCAGGTAGGCGAGGGCGAGGCGCGCCACGTAGGGAATTTACTCGATGGAAGCGTCGGCCGCAGCAGGGCTGTCGGCGGACTCGGCTTGGGCGTCGTCGGCTTGGGCGTCGTCGGCTTCGGCCAGACCTTCTTCGGGACGCATGTGCGGGAATAGCAGCACGTCGCGGATTGTGTCTTTACCGAGCAGCACCATGACCAAACGGTCGACGCCGATGCCGCAACCACCCGCAGGTGGCATGCCGTAAGCCAAAGCTCTTACGTAATCCCAATCCACTTGGTTGGGCGCTTCCGGATCATCTTTGTCCGCAACTTGCTCTTGAAACTTTTGCAGTTGCAACTGCGGATCGTTGAGCTCGGAGAACGCGTTCGCCAATTCCATGCCGCCGAGGAAAAACTCGAAGCGTTCGGCCCAAGTCGGGTTGTCGGCGATGGGCTTGGCCAGCGGGCAAATCGCGGCGGGGTAGTCGGTGACGAATACCGGCCCCGGCAACTGCGATTCCACCAGCTCCTCGAACAAATCATTGACCGCTTTCCACCAGTGGTATTCGCCATCACCGCCGACTTTGACGTCATGCTCGGCAAACTTGGCTTCGACGGCGACGCGATCTTCCGGATCCACACCTACGTGCTCGCGGAAGGCGTCGGCATAGCGCACGCGGCGGAACGGCGGCGTGAGATCGTATTCCTCTTCGCGGAAGTGGGCGCGAATGGTGCCGTCTTCGCGTTGCAAGCCGGCGGCTTTAGCAGCGGCGACAACCAGCTTTTCGGTGAGTTCGACCATGCCCTGGTAATCGGTGTAGGCCTGGTAGAACTCCACCATGGTGAATTCCGGATTGTGGCGCGGCGACAATCCTTCGTTGCGGAATACACGCGCGAATTCAAACACGCGCTCAATGCCGCCGACCAGCAGTCGCTTCAGGTACAGCTCCGGCGCAATGCGCAGATAAAGCTGCATGTCGAGCGAGTTGTGGTGAGTGACGAAGGGCCGCGCGTTGGCGCCGCCGTAAATCGGATGCAGCACCGGCGTTTCGACCTCGTGATAGTCGTGCTCCAAGAACACATCCTTCATCGCCCGAATCACCGCCGAGCGACGCAAGAAGTCTTCGCGCACTTCTTGGTTGGCAAACAAATCGACGTAACGGCGACGCGCCCGCAACTCACTGTCACTCAACCCATGCCACTTCTCCGGCGGGTTCTCCAACGCTTTGGTCAGAATGGTGAAGTCGCCGATGCTATCGCCGGCGCCATCGCCAAATACCGTCGGTTCGCCGAGCTTGGTCTTCGACAACTCGCCGGTCACCGACACGAAGTCGCCGAGGTTTAAACACTTCAGCAGCGCAAAGTCGTCGGCGCTGAGACGGTCTTTCTGCAAGCAAGCCTGAATGCGACCGCTCTGATCCACGATGTCGAGGAAAGCCAGCTTGCCGTAGCCGCGCCTACCCAGCACCCGACCGGCGATGGTGACGGTTTCACCTTCGCGTTTGTCGTAGTTCGCCACCAAGTCAGCGCCCAACTCGCGGCCCTCGGGGCAGCGCGCGGGGTAGGGCTCAACGCCCAGTTCCTGAAGGTCGGCCAGCTTTTGCAGGCGATCGGGATGGAAGAAGTCGGTCATGGCTCCTGCGGCAAAAAAAAAGCCCGCGTGCCATAGTTTAGGCCAGCGGGGTGCGCGGGGTGGTGCCGTCGGCACCGGTCGATGGGACCGGAAGGCGGGAATCCGGTCGACCAGAGATGGTGGAGCCAAGGGGATTTGAACCCCTGACCTCCACACTGCCAGTGTGGCGCTCTCCCAGCTGAGCTATGGCCCCAATCTCTGATTTGATCCGGCCAAGCCTAGGGCGCGACCGGGCGGGAAAGTATACAGACTCCGGACGCCATCGCAAGCTGCTTTTCCACCCGCAGAAGGTAGGGGTGTAGTCGTTCCATGTGCTGCTAGAATTCCCGGTTCCACCCGACAGGGTACCCCGATGCCTAAGTACGACTTCACCGCAATCGAATCCCGCTGGCAGCAATACTGGCTGGAGGAACAGACCTTTCGCACGCCCGGACCAGGCGACGAGGGGTTCGACGCTTCGCGCCCGAAGTACTACGTGCTAGACATGTTCCCGTACCCGTCCGGCGCCGGCTTGCACGTCGGCCACCCGAAGGGATACACGGCAACCGACATCATGGCGCGCTTTAAGCGCCATAAGGGCTTCAACGTTTTGCACCCGATGGGTTGGGACGCCTTCGGCTTGCCGGCCGAGCAATACGCAATTCAGTCCGGCACTCACCCGGCGGTGACGACGGCGAAAAACGTCGACCGTTTCCGCGAACAGCTGCGCGGTTTGGGTTTGAGCTACGACTGGCGGCGCGAGGTCAACACCACCGATCCCAACTATTACCGGTGGACGCAGTGGATCTTTTCGAAGCTGTATGAACAGGGCTTGGCTTACGAAGCCGAAGTTCCGGTTTGGTGGTGCGAAGAGCTGGGCACGGTGCTGGCCAATGAAGAGGTCATTGACGGCTTGTCCGAGCGCGGCAGTTACCCGTGCGTCAAGCGTCCGCTGCGTCAGTGGATGTTGAAGATCACCGCATACGCCGATCGCTTGCTGGACGGTTTGGAAAAGCTGGAATGGCCGGAATCGGTGAAGGCGATGCAGCGTGAATGGATCGGTCGCTCCGAAGGCGCCGAGGTGCGGTTCGCTTTGGCCGGTCAAGACGGCCAACCGGTGCAAGGCGATGGAAGTAGCAAGGATGGCTTCACCGTATTCACCACCCGACCCGACACTTTGTTCGGCGCCACCTTCTGCGTGTTGTCGCCGGAGCATCCGTTGGTCGATCAAGTCACCACCGCCGACAAGCGCGACGAGGTCGAAGCTTATCGCAAAGTCGCAGCCGGCAAGAGCGACTTGGAGCGCGCCGAACTGCAGAAAGACAAGACCGGCGTCTTCACCGGGGCCTACGCGATCAACCCGGTGTTCGAAGAGGGCGACGCCCGTCGTTTGGTGCCGATTTGGATCGCCGATTACGTGCTGATGGGCTACGGCACCGGCGCGATTATGTGCGTGCCCGGTGGCGATGAACGCGACTTTGAATTCGCCACCAAGTACGAGCTGCCGATCGTGCAGGTCGTACAGCCCGACGGCAACGACGACCCGCATTGTTGGACCGGCGATGGCGCAATGATCAACTCGGAATGGTTGAACGACATGCGCGTTGCCGACGCCAAAGCCAAGATGATTGATTGGCTGGAGCAGAAGCAGTTGGGTCACGCCAAAGTGACCTATCGTTTGCGCGATTGGCTGTTCAGCCGTCAGCGTTACTGGGGCGAGCCGTTCCCGGTGCTGCACGGCGAAGGCGGTGCCGTCAAGTTGGTTCCCGAAGAAGATCTGCCGGTGACTTTGCCGGTGTTGGATGACTTCAAACCCGCCGGTGCGTTGGAGCCGCCGCTGGGGCGTGCAGTCGAGTGGTTGACCGTGGTCGATGCCGACGGCAAAGCGTGGAAGCGCGAAACCAACTCGATGCCGCAATGGGCGGGTTCGTGCTGGTATTACCTGCGCTTCTTGGATCCGCAGAACCAAGGTCAAGCTTGGAGCGAAGAAGCCGAGAAGTATTGGATGCCGGTTGACTTGTACGTCGGTGGTGCCGAGCACGCGGTGCTGCATTTGCTGTACGCACGCTTCTGGCACAAGGTGCTGTTTGACTGTGGATTGGTCAGTACCGCCGAGCCGTTCCAAAAGCTGGTCAACCAAGGCATGGTGCAGTCCTACGCGTTTAAGGACGGGCGCGGTGCGTTGGTGCCGGTGGACGAAGTAGAGGAAACTTCCGAAGACCAATTCCAACGCAAAGTAGATGGTGAACCAGTCGAGCGTTTAGTTGCCAAGATGTCGAAGTCGTTGCGCAACGTGATCAATCCCGAGGAGGTGTTGGATCAATACGGCGCCGACACCATGCGTTTGTACGAAGCCTTCATGGGTCCGGTCACAGCCAGCGCGCCGTGGAACCCGCGCGACCTGCCCGGCGTGCATCGCTTCCTGCAACGGACTTGGCGTTTGTTCGTGCCGACCGAAGACGAAGGTCCAGAGATACGTCCCGAGTTGTTGACCGACAAGCAGGGTTGCAAAGACCTGGAGCGCGCGCTGCATGGGTGCATTCAAAAGGTCGGCAACGACTTGAATGGCATGGCCAACAACACCGCGATTGCGGCGTTGATGGAATTCGTCAACACGGCAACCAAGAGCGGTCAATCGCTGAGCCACAGTCAAGCGCGACGGTTCATCATCTTGCTAGAGCCGTTTGCACCGCACTTGGCCGAAGAGCTGTGGTCGCGCATCGGTTGCAACGAAGTCTTGGCCTTCCAAGCATGGCCGGAGTTTGATGCCGACATGCTGAAAGCCGACACCATCGAGATCCCGGTGCAGGTCAACGGTAAGTTGCGCACCCGAGTCGAAGTGGCCGCCGATGCCGATCAGGATTCCATCGAAAGCGCAGCGCGTGATGCGGCTGCGGAATTCCTGGAAGGCACCGTGCGCAAGGTGGTCGTCGTGCCCGGGCGCATGGTGAACTTCGTGGTTACGCCGTAGCCCGCTAAGGCTTGCTGGTTTGGTTGGCGTCGTCGATTAAATCGGCGGCGCGACAAATTCGAGCACCGAGAAGAAGTGACTGATCGTGCCGACCAGCACGAACAGGTGCCATATCGCGTGGTTGAACTTCAGCTTGTTCCAGAGGAAAAACACCGTGCCGATGGTGTACGAGCTGCCGCCGACGAGTAGGAACACCAGCGCTTTGCCGGGAAGCAGCGGTGCCAAGGTGGGGAAGGTGATCATCGCCAACCAACCCATGCCGAGATACAGCGCGACCGAAACGCCGCGCGAGCGAACCGCGTTGGCCGCTTCCAAAACGCTGCCGAGCACCGCCAAGCCCCAAATCAAGATCAACATGCCCCAACCCCAAGCATCGCGCAGCGGGCCGAGCGCAAACGGCGTGTAGGTGCCGGCGATCAACAAGTAGATGGCGACGTGATCCAACACCTGCATCCAACGCTTCCACTTTTCGCCGCGCAAGCTGTGATACAGCGTCGAAGTCGAATACAGCAGCACCACGGTGAAGCCAAAGATGGCGCAGCCGACCGTCAGGTAGATGTCATCCTGTTGGCTGGCGAAGAAGATCAGCAGCGTCGATGCCGATACGCCGAAAAGTACACCCAGCCCATGCGTCAGCGAATTCACGATCTCTTCGATCATGGATTGGCCGGAGACCGGCAGCAGGGGTTCTTTGGACACGAATCTGGGGTTTGCAGGCGGCCGTAGCCGTAGGAAGCTGCAAATACTTCGGCAAATTCGGGTCATTGTCCTTAGTAGAGGAATAGCGCATATTTAGGCAGAGGTAGCCAAATCGTGCCGATAAAGGAAGCGTGACCCGAGTTGTATGGAATCGTTGGCTGCGGACCTTATCCGCTTTTGGCTTCGCCGCGTTACTCGTCGCCACCTTATTGAGTTTGGTGGACGCGCCGACGCCGTTGCTCAGCCAAGTGGTGCATTTTCAGTTCTACCTCGCCCTAGGCTGGGCGATGTGGATCCCGGTTTTCCTATTCTGCAACAAACGTGGACCGCGGTCCCAAATCCGGCGCGGCACATTGCTTACTGCGCTCGTTGCGTTGGCTTGGCACAGTCATACCTGGGCAGGCCCGTGGAACCCGACCGCCGCCCATCCGCCGCCGCTGCCGGCTACCACGGTCAAAGTGATGTGGGCCAACGTCCAGCATTTGGACAGTCGCATCGAGCAGCTGGTGGAAGTTATCGAAATCAATCAGCCCGACGTCATCGGCCTTGGTGAAGCAGTTTCCTGTTCCGCGCTCGATCAAATTCTGGCGGAATATCCCCACGGGCTCACCGATTTGGCCACCGGGCTAGTGCTTTGCTCCAAACTTCCCTTTGCCGAAACCGAACGCATCTTGGTGCCCCAATCGCGACCCATTCTCGCCGGCGAGCTGAATTGGAAGGGGGAGTCCATCCATATTTTCGCCGTTCACGCGCTGTGGCCGACCGAACCCGCTCATGGCGAAACCTGCATTGCGGTGGCGTCGTTGTCGTTCCGGCACGCAAATAGCCTGTTTATGGGCGACTGGAATACCACCCCGTGGGCGCCGAGCTATCGGTTTTTGATGGAGCACAGCGATTTACGCGATGCGCGGCAGGGAGCAGCGGCGTGGCCGACCTGGCGAATGAGCAAAATGCCGTGGTTGCAGTTGCCGATTGACCACTTTTTCTTCGCTGGCAGCCTGCGAGTGGGCGAATTTGAGGTCGGTCCAGCTTTCGGCAGTGACCACAATCCGGTATTTGTGGAAATCGGACTTGAGTGATTTTGAAAAGAAAACCGCTATGTTTTCCCTGGAATAGCGGTTGTGTGGCGATCGGGCACTAGATGTAGTGGAGAGGTGGGGTTGGTCACGGATAGGCGTCTCAATTTGAAGCGTTTTTTGTGGCCGGATTCGCTGATTTGGGTTAAAAATAATTGTTACCTAACCGAAGGGATTAAGCACCCTCCGGACAAATGAGCCCCCATCTCACCTATACCCATGCCCCAGTTCAGCGCTCATGACCCTGTCCACTCAGTCCACTGCACGAAGCACCTGCGAGTCAGGCGAACGAATGATCTCGACGATCCTCCTCGTCGATGATGATCAAGATATTCTCGACACCTACTGCGCAGCGCTCAACACCAACTACACCCTGATCCAAGCCACCGACGGCAAGGCCGCGCTCAAGCTCCTGTCCGAGCGCGAAATTGATTTAGTGATCAGCGACATCGCCATGCCCGAACTCAACGGCATGGAACTCCTGCGCGAGATCCGCGCCCGTGACCTCGACGTCCCAGTGGTGTTGATCACCGGGGATCCGCACTTGGAAACGGCCACCGAAGCGGTCGAATATGGCGCGATGCGCTATTTGACCAAACCGGTGAACACTGCCGAATTGCAGGAGGTGGCCGCCGCCGGAGTGAGCCTGCGCCGTCTCGCCGACGCCAAACGCGAGGCTTTTTCTTTGGTCAACGGTAGCAGCGGAACAGCGGCTGACCAATCCGGCCAAGAAGCCCGCTTTGAACGTGCTTTAGAAACCTTACATCTTTATTTCCAACCCATTATCTCTTGGCGTGCCAAACGGCCCGTCGGCTACGAATGCTTGCTGCGTTGCGGCGAGCCGTCTTTGGCCAGTCCGCCCGAACTGATCCGCGTCGCCGAAGAACTGGGGCGCATGCAGGAAGTCGGGCGTGCAATCCGCGCCAAAGCCTTAGAGCGCATTCCGGCGTTGCCCGACGGCGCGTCGATGTACGTCAACCTGCACTACTCCGACCTGGAAGACCCAGAGTTGTTCGATCCCAACTCGCCGTTTGCGTTGAGCTCCAACCGTATCGTGCTCGAAATTACCGAGCGCGAATCCTTGGAGGCAATCGCTAACGCGCGTGAAAAGGTCACCGATCTTCGCCGCCTTGGTTTCCGCATTGCAATGGATGACCTCGGCGCCGGGCATAACGGTTTGGCAGCGTTCGCGCGGCTGGCACCGGAGGTGGTCAAGTTGGACATGTTGCTGGTTCGCGACGTCAACAAAGAAACGCATAAGCACGGATTGATCCGCGTGATGCGTGACTACTGCTGCAAGGAGCACATTCAATTCATCTCCGAAGGCGTGGAAACCAAGGAAGAGTTGAACACCTTGCTCGGCATCGGCTGCGATTTGTTCCAGGGATACCTGTTCGCCAAGCCGTCGCCGGAAATTCGGGTGCCTGACTTAGGCACTTAGGCCCAACCGCTTATGAGCAACGACGAGCCAGTAAACGATTCGGCGCCCGTAGAAGGGCCGTTGAGCCGGTCTGAGATCGTCGAGGTCATGCGCCTTTGGCAAGAGGCGGAGCAGTCGGCACAGAACAGCCGCCGTCAGGTATTGGCGGTGCTGGGGCGCGGGATTCGCGGACCGGTCAGTCATATTTCCGGCATGGCGGGACTGTTGATGGATAGCCAATTGAATGGCGAGCAGCGCGAAAGCGTGCATGCGATTCAGGCGGCGGCCGAAAATCTGCTGAAGCTGGTTGAGCAAATTCAAGGCGTCGGTCCGGCAACCACTGGCCCTCAAACCAGTGACGACGCCGCTGCTACGGCGGCCCAGGCTATGGCTGCCGGCAGCCCGCGCGCCGAGCCGATGCAAGCAAATCCCTACGCCGGGGTGAATCATTTGGCTTTGCCTAGCCACCGCGTTTTAGTCGCCGACGACGACCCAACCTCGCGCACCCTGGCGGCACGCATGCTGCAGCGCATCGGCTACGAATCGGATGTGGTCGAAGACGGTCTACAGGCGGTTCAAGCGGTGCAGGACCACTCCTATTGCGCCGTTTTGATGGACTGCCAAATGCCGCGTATGGACGGTTATCAAGCTACTCGCGCCATTCGCCAGCTCACCGGACGCGTCGGCGAGGTGCCGGTCATTGCCCTCACCGCCAACGCGATGGAGGGCGACGACATGGCTTGTTTGGTTGCCGGGATGGATGATTATTTGGCTAAGCCGGTCAATCCGAAGAAGCTGGCCGAGGTTTTGTCCAAATGGGCAAAATCTGCCTAAAGCCCTGTCTCAAATTGAGTCGAAGTAAAAAAGTCCCTCATTTTGGGCTTTCTTTATCTCGATCCAATCGCTCATGACAATTGAATCTTCCTTGTCTGTCCGTAGGGCGGCCAGCCAGGCCGCTGACCCTCAAACCGCCATCGCCGAGCTTCGCGCCGGATTAGATCAGCCGGGAATCGGCTTAGCGGTTTTCTTCTGCTCACCGCATTACGACCGCCAACAAGTGGCCGATGCGCTGAACCGAGAATTTGAGGGCGTCACTGTAATTGGTTGCACCACCGCCGGTGAAATTGGTCCGGCCGGATACGCCGAAAACGGCATTTCCGGGTTCAGCCTCAGCGCCGAAGACTTCACCATCGAAACCGAACTGATCGAGAACCTGCAGGATCTCGAGCTGGATCAAGGCCATCATGCCTCGCAATCGATGATGCAGCGCCTTGGCAACCGGGTAGGCAAGCTGAATGCTCAGAACACCTTCGCTTTCTTGCTGGTCGACGGACTCAGCGTGCGCGAAGAAGGCTTGGTGAGTTCCATTCACCGGCCGTTGGGCGACATCCACCTGTTTGGCGGCTCGGCCGGCGACGGCTTGGACTTTGGTCAAACTCAGGTTTGGCACAACGGCAAGTTCCACACCGACGCTGCGGTGGTGAATCTGATTCACACCACGCTGCCTTTCAAAGTATTCCGCACCCAACACTTTGAAGAAACCGACGCCAAGTTGGTCGTCACCGAAGCCGACCCGCTGAAGCGCACGGTTACCGAAATCAACGCCGAACCGGCTGCACGCGAATACGCCAAAGTGGTTGGCTTGGAGGTCGACGAATTGACGCCGATGATTTTCTCCGCTCACCCCGTGGTTTTACGCGTGGGCGGCGAAGTTTATGTGCGCTCTATCGCCAAAGTGAATGAAGACGAAAGCCTGAGTTTCTTCTGCGCGATTGAAGCCGGCATTGTGCTCACCGTCGCCAAAGGCAAAGACATGGTGGATGGGCTGCAAAACGCATTCGACCAGGTGCGCGAGGAAATTGGCGAACCGCTGCTGACCATTGGTTGCGATTGCATCTTGCGTAGCTTGGAAAGCAAGGACACAGGTATTCGCGATCAATTAGCGGATATCTTCGAACAAAACGGAACCATCGGCTTCGCTACTTACGGCGAGCAGTTTGATTCCATGCATGTGAACCAAACCTTTACCGGCGTATCCATCGGTCAAAAGAACGACTAAGCGCCAATGAGTTCAGAACCTCGTTCCGATCAAGATCCTGCTGCCGCAATGGAAGCATTGCGCCAGCAGGTTGCGGAACTGGAAGCACGACTGAAGAAGGAAGAAAAGATTCGCGCGGCATTGATGACTCAGGTCGAGCGGACTTACAACCAGCAAGGGGATACTTATTCGGTGGTGCGGGCAGCCAAGCAGTTGGAGGAAAAGGTTGCCGAACGAACTCAGGAATTGGAAAAGGCGAATCGCGAAATGGAGGCGGTGAACCATCACCTCTCTGTCGCCAAAGAAGCGGCCGACCGCGCCAGTAGGGCGAAGTCGGAGTTTTTGGCCAATATGAGCCATGAGATTCGCACGCCGATGAACGGCATTTTGGGAATGGCCGGTTTGTTGCTCGATACCGAGTTATCGGGCGAGCAAAAAGACTATGTAGATACGGTGCAGCAATCGGCGAATGCGTTGCTGAGCATCATTAACGATATTCTCGACTTTTCGAAGATTGAGGCCGGCAAGATGACGCTTGAGGTCATCGAATTCGACCTCTGTCGCATGCTTGCCGAATCGGTCGACCTGTTGCGCGCTCAGGCGGCGGACAACGGATTGGAGTTAAAACTCAGCACGCCACAGGACGAGGAACTCCACGTCATGGGAGACCCGGTGCGATTGCGTCAGGTGATTTTGAATCTGATGAGCAACGCTTTGAAGTTCACCAAGCAGGGTTATGTAGAGCTGCGCACGACGGCATTGGGTTGGACCCCGGATGGCGTGCGTTTGGGCTTCGAGGTCGTCGATACCGGAATCGGTATTAGCCCGGAGGGATTAGAGAAGTTGTTCTCCAGTTTCTCGCAGGCCGATTCTTCGACGACACGACGCTTCGGTGGCACCGGATTGGGCTTGGCCATTTCCCAACGTTTGGTCGAGATGATGGGTGGGTCCATCGATGTAAAATCCAAGGTTGGCAAAGGCAGCTGCTTCTCCTTTGAAATTGAGCTGGCATTGGGCATAGGCGTGGGTTCGGCCAACGGCGGCGGTGCAGCGGATGACAGCAATCCTTACGCCGAGGTCAAAGCCGAAACCAAGCATGAGCTCTTGCCGATTTTGGTTGCCGAGGATAATTCGACCAACCAAAAACTCGCGCTGCGCATGCTGGACCGGCTGGGCTATGACGCGGTGTTGGCAAGCGATGGCGAGGAAGCTTTGGAACTGGTTAAAAAGCAGGAATTCGCTGCGGTTTTGATGGATTGCCAAATGCCGAATATGGATGGCTATCAAGCCACGCGGGCCATTCGCAAATTGCCGCACCCCAAATGCGACCTGCCGATTATTGCGCTAACCGCCAACGCAATGAAAGGCGACGAAATGCGTTGTTTGGTTGCCGGCATGGATGATTATTTGACCAAACCGGTGCAGCCGGCGCAGATGGCCGAGAAACTGGATAAGTGGTTGCGTAGTCAAGAAAAACGCCGCTCAGCTTAGGATCTTCGCCGCCGCCTGAACGCCCGGCCACGGTTCGCCCGAATTCGCTTGCCCCGTCCTCGGCACGCGTTTAGAACTAGGGCCAAATGCCCATCAACAGCCTTCGTGAGTGGATTCAGGTGCTGGACGACGCCGGCGAATTGCAACGCATTTCGGCCGAAGTCGATCCGGTGTTGGAGATCTCGGCGATCACCGATCGCGTCTCCAAAGAGCAAGGTGCCGCCAATCGCGCGTTGCTGTTTGAAAACGTGCGCGGCAGCTCGATGCCGGTGCTGATCAACGCATTCGGATCGCGTCGGCGCATGGGTTTGTCGCTGGGCGTCAACGATGTGGAAGAGCATGCCGAGCGCTTGCGCGAATTGCTGAACCAGTCACCGCCGGAAGGCTTGATGGACAAGTTGCGCATGGTGCCGAAGTTGGCCGCAATCGGAAAGTTGTTTCCGAAAAAGGTGTCGTCGGCGCCATGCCAAGAGGTGGTTTGGCAAGGCGACGACGTCGACCTGAGCAAGATTCCGGTGATGACTACTTGGCCCGATGACGCCGGCCCGTTTGTCACCTTCCCGCTGTGTGTGACCAAAGATCCGGAAAGCGGCAAACGCAACTTGGGCACTTACCGCTTGCAGGTTTTTTCGCGCAACGAAACCGGATTCCACACTCACTTGCACAAAGATGCTCGCCGTCATCTGGGCAAGGCTGCCGAGCGCGGTGAAAAGGTGCCGGTTGCGGTGGTCATCGGCGCCGATCCGGCGACTTGTTTTGCTAGCGTGGTGCCGGCGCCGCCGGATTTAGATGAGCTGTTGATCGCCGGCTTCATTCGCCAAAAAGCAGTGCCGTTGGTGCCGTGCAAAACCGTGCCGCTGGAAGTTCCGGCGACCGCCGAAATCGTGCTTGAGGGTTACGTCGATCCAAACGAGTTGCGCCGCGAAGGTCCGTTTGGCGATCACACCGGTTTTTATAGTTTGGCTGACGACTACCCGGTGTTCCGCGTCGAGTGCATCACCATGCGCAAAGACCCGGTTTATCACACCACGTTGGTCGGCCGCCCGCCGCAGGAAGATTGCTGGATGACCGATGGCATCGAGCGCTTGCTGTTGCCGGCGTTGCAAATGCAGTTCCCCGAGGTGGTGGACTATCGCATGCCGTTTGAAGGCGTAGCGCATAACCTGATGTATTTGAAAATCAAGAAGGCTTACCCAGGTCACGCGCGCAAGATCATGAACGCGATTTGGGGCCTAGGCCAAGCGATGTTTACCAAAGTCATCGTCGTCGTCGATGAGGACTGCGACATTCACGATGACAAAGACGTCGCCTGGCGTGTTTTGAACAATATTGACCCGCAGCGCGACTTGGAATTCACCATGGGTCCGATCGAGGTGCTCGACCACGCCAGCCGCGCCGCCTGTTATGGATCTAAAGTCGGCATCGATGCCACCCGAAAATTGGCGGAAGAGGGCTTTACCCGCGATTGGCCGGATGCCATTGAAATGTCCGCTGAAATGAAGGACCAGGTGGCTAAGCGTTGGGCGGAGTTCGGCTTCTCCGCGTAACCAAACTGTTGCACAAGTAACAGGATTGTCACTTAACCTGCCCTAAGCCGGGTGGGTATCGTCGGGAATGCTGGGGGAACTGGAAGCGGACCAGACCTCCCACCTGACCTCCACCACATGACCGGTCTGGTTGTCCTCGTCGTGCCGTTGATGGTCGGCTTTGCTTTAGCCGTCCTAGAAAGCCAGCGGATCAAGCGTCGCCGATTAAAGGCGGTGCTGGACGAGGTTCGGGATGCGCGCGAGAGTGGCAGTGCGCAAGCGCGCTTGCAATATCCATGGGTGGATTTATCGCGCTGCATCGGCTGCGGGACCTGTGTGACGGCTTGCCCCGAACATGGAGTTTTGGATCTGGTGCACGGCCAAGCAGCGGTGGTGCATGGCTCGCGCTGTGTCGGCCATGGGCGTTGCGCCGAGCAATGTCCGGTGCAAGGAATCGTGCTGACGTTAGGTGACCTGCGCAAACGCAGTGACATCCCGGCGCTGAAAGACCTAGAGGCGGTGGGCCAAAACGGCTTGTTTTTGGCCGGCGAGGTGACGGGTTATGCGTTGATTCGCACCGCGGTTCAGCATGGGCGACGAGTGGCTGCCGAGGTAGGTAGCAGACTTGCACAGGGCCGAGGGGCTGAGTGGGCAAAATCAACGGCAGATAGCAAGGTCGAGACCGTCGATTTGTGCATTATCGGATCCGGTCCGGCCGGCCTTGCTTGCGCCCTGGAAGCCAAGCGCTTGGGCATCGACAATGTGGTTTTGGAGCAACAAAGTTTAGGCGGTACCGTGGCCAAATATCCGCGGCGGAAATTGGTTATGACCCAACCGCTAAAAATGCCGCTCGGTCCAACTTTGAAATCGCAGACTTATCAAAAAGAAGAGTTGATTGAGTTATGGCAGCAGTTGAGCGACGAGCATCAGCTGCCCATTCGCGAAGAGGTCATGGTGCAGTCCGTTGATGCTTTACCTGACGGTGGTTATTTGGTGCAAAGTAGCAAGGGCTCGATTCGGGCGCGCTACGTTTGCATGGCTTTGGGTCGTCGCGGCACGCCGCGCAAGTTGGGCGTCAGCGGCGAGGAAAAGCAAAAGGTGGTTTATTCTTTAATTGATGCGGCGGCGTATCAAAACCGCCGCATGTTGGTCGTTGGAGGTGGCGATAGTGCAGTCGAGGCGGCTTTGGCACTTGCCCGACAACCGCAAAATGAAGTCCATCTTTCCTACCGTAAGGATCGTTTTTTTCGCTTAAAGGCTCGCAACGAAGCCGAAGCCAATCAAGCGATGGCCGAAGGACGCATTCAACCGCACTTCGGCACTCAAGTTGTCGCCATTGAAAATGAAAGGGTGCGCCTTCAGTCGGTAGGCCAAGATACGGAAGGCTGTAAGGAATACGAAATCGGCAATGACGACGTTCTGATCATGGCCGGTGGTCTGCCGCCTTTCCCTTTTTTACAAGCCGCCGGCGTGAGCTTCGATCCGGCGTTGCAGCCACAGCAACCTACGTTGGCCGAGCAAGGAACCGGCTTGCGATGGGCCCTCTATCTCACCTTGCTGGCCAGTTTGTTCACTTTGGCGTTTTACCTCATGCACGCCGAATATTACGACGCGCCATTAACGACAAGGGTCGACATGAGCGAGCACGATTGGTTGCGATCCTCGCGCGGCATCGGCTTGGTTTTTGGGCTTGCCGCCGCTGCTTGCATGATTGCCAACTTGGTTTACCTGCTGCGCCGCGCCCATTGGTTCCCACTGAACTTCGGCAGCTTGAAAGTTTGGATGACTTCGCACGTGGGAACCGGCCTGCTTGCTTTTCTTGCCGCGTGGGCGCACTCCACCTTTGCGCCTGAGTCCACTGTTGCCGGTCACGCGTTTTTAGGTTTAGGAGCGTTGGTGGCAACTGGAGCCATTGGCCGATACTTCTATTCCTACGTGCCGCGCGCGACCAATGGCCGTGAGCTGGCGTTGGAAGAAGCAATGCAAGAAATGCAGCGCCATTCGCAAGAGTGGACTCGATTGCACCGTGAATTCGGCGAAATCGCGCGTCATCGCATCAGCGAATTGCTCGAGACTACGCGATGGCGGCGCGGCTTCTGGGGAAGTTTGATGGGCTTGTTGGGATCCAAACGCCGCTTACGCAAAACCCTCAGAGAGCTGTGCCGCGAGGCCCAACGCGCCGACGTCGATCACCTCGCGGTAGCGTCGGTCCTGCAATTTGCGCGCAAGGTCTATCAAACCTCGTTGTCCACCAGCCACTTCGACGATCTCAATCGTTTGCTCGGTAGTTGGCGATACTTTCACCGCTGGCTGGCCTTTTTGGTGTTGTTGTTGGTCGTCGTACACGTGGTCACCTCGCTGCGGTTTGTCTCGTGGGAGGGTTTGCTTTGAACTGGGTTTGGAAATCATTGGTCGCACTGGGATCGGCCGCCATCGTCGTGTTTTTGGTTTGGCGCGACGTGCAGCACGACCAACAAGGAGACCTCGCTGCGGTGCATGCCCAAGTTGCCGAACTCAAAAACGGCATGGCCTGCGACGCCTGCCACGGCGACGACGACACCTCGATGCAACAAGCGTGTTTGCATTGCCATGAATCGCTGGCAAAGCAATTGAAATTGCAACAAGGCCTCCATGCCCAACTCAAGCCGGCGCAGTTGAGTGAATGCGGCAATTGCCATTTAGAGCATGTCGGCAAAGACTATGAATTGAGTGGCGAGCGCAGTTTTCGACTTGCCGGATTCCCCGGGCCGGATGGCTTCGAGCACGGCTATTCAGCCTTTGATTTGCATGGCAAACACGATTCCCTGTCTTGCAAAGATTGCCATCCCCATGCCGACGCCCAGCCATTAGCCGAAGGCGAACAACGCTATATGGGACAAGTGCAGGCATGCGAACATTGTCATGAAGACCCGCATCGCGGCGAGATGAAGCGCGGTTGCACCGAGTGCCATGGCCAAGTGCATCCCTTCACCGACATGCGTGATTTTGAGCATCACGCCGATTTCCCGCTGCATGCTTCGCATAGTGGGTTGAAGTGCGCCGAATGCCACGAGGATGGCAGTGAGCACTCGGTTGCAGCGCTTTCGGGTGACGTCGACTTCAACGTGTGGCGTAGTTGCGTGCAGTGCCATGAATTGCCGCATCGAGCAGAGTTTGTCGATGGCGCCGGTTGCGAAGATTGCCACAGCGAAGAGCACCGTTCTTTTGCCGGCGACGAGGCCGCGCTGACGGTGGAACAACACGCCAAAAGCGGTTTTGCGTTGCAGATCCCGCACCAAGATTTGGCTTGCGAAAAATGCCACGGACCCGAGTTAGGCAACACCTTCACCGCACGATTCCCCGGACGGGAAGCCGACCGTTGCAAGCAGTGCCATGCGGACCCGCATCAAGGTCAATTCGATCACGCCCCATACCAAGAACGCGGCTGCCTTTCCTGCCATCACCAAGACCGATTCCATCCGCATCAGTTTGATGTGGATCGGCACCAGCTAACCGATTACCCGCTGCTCCATTCTCATCAGCAGGTCGAATGCAATCTGTGCCATCAAGACGGCAAGTTCGCCGATACCGCCAACCGTTGTGAACAGTGCCACGACGACGCCCACCGTCAGGCCTTTTCCACCCGAGTGGATCCAGATCAGCTATGTGAAAGTTGCCACCAGCCCAGTCAATTCCGCGATTTGACCACTCCGTTTGACCACGACCACTGGACCGACTTCGCGTTGGCCGGTGCTCACGGCAAATTGGATTGTGAAAAATGCCACGCGCGCACCGCCGCCGATGAACACGGTCGCACCTTTGGATGGGCTTCCAGCATGCACGACGGCAATCCAGCGGCATGTACCGGCTGTCACGCCGATGTGCATGCCGGCATTTTTGATTTAGCCAGCGTTCCGAAGGAGTATCGCGGCGAACAGGGATGCGCGCGTTGCCACAATCAATCGCACTTCGAAGGCAAAGATGCCGTGAGCGCCTTCGAGCATCAGCTTTGGACCCAATTCGAGTTGGTTGGTGCGCACAAACAAGCTTCTTGCTTGAGCTGCCATGGCGACGGCCTCCAGCAGACGCCACCGCGCCGTTTGGCCACGCTTCATTCTCAATTTGCAGGCCAGGCTCCGCTATGCCATCAATGCCATAACGACCCTCACGACGGCATGTTCCAGGTGAAAGGCCAACAAGACTGTGAGCAATGCCACAACAACTTGTCGTTCCGCCAAGTTCACCCTGAGTTTGAGCACGGAAAATGGACCGGCTTCGCTTTGCAGGGCGAACACAAGCAAGCCTCCTGCTTGGCTTGCCATCCGCATTTACCTAAAGCCGACGCCAGCGGTCGGACCACGGCACGCGCATTGGGTACGGCATGCCATGAATGCCACGCCGATGTACACGTCGGCCAGTTCGCCGAGCAGGGCCAAACTTCTTGCCAAAGCTGCCACTCCGTCTTCCAACCGGAATTTCTGATTCCCGATTTCGACCACCAGAAGCAAACTAAATATCCATTGGATGAAACTCACCAAAAGGTCAGCTGTGCCGAGTGCCATCCGCGTTGGCAATTAGAAGGCGGCGGAAACGCGGTGCGTTATCGGGGCACGCCGACGAAGTGCCAAGATTGCCATCAAGTAGTTCCGGGTGAAGGAGGCAAACAATGAGCGCATTCCGAATCCTATGGATCACTTTGATTCTTTGGCTGGGTTCGACGTCGGCATTGGTCGCGCAACAAGAATCTACGCTGACCTTGCCGGGACGAGTCTTAACCGTGACCGAGTCGGTTGCGGAAATTGACCGAGGCAGTTTGGACGGCGTCGAACCGGGTGATTGGGTTCGGATTCAGCCGTTGGCCGGTGGTGAATTTTTATTGCAGGTGGAGAGGGTTGAAGAACACAGCTGTTGGGTGCGCTTGAAAGATGAAAGCACAGTGGAGCCGGGGGTGGCTTGCGAAATCACCGTGACGGTGGTGCGCAAAGGTGCGACTGGGCAGGGCTCAGGGTCACAAGGAACGAATCCGTGGGGAACCGAAAACGGTTTGCCCGGCACGCCGCCCAAATGGCAAAAGCCGGCCAGCGATTGGGATCCGCAACGACCGCTATTGGCAGATGATCCGTTGCAACCTCAAGAGCGCGACCCGATTTGGAGCGGCCGTTTTTACACCTCGTTGAACACCAGCCTGGACAACGAATTTCAAAACAGCGCCAGCACCTATATCCGCAGTGGGTTCGATCTGCGTGGCGAGAACCCATTCGGTATCGGCGGACGGCTGCGCTTGAGTGTGGACTTCGACCACCGCAGTTACTCGTCGGACGGTGGCGACGACGACTCGGAATTCCATGGTCGCATTGAACGCATGTCGTATGCCCACGGCGGCGACCGATTCCGGCCACTGCGTTGGGAAGCCGGTCGCTTCCTGTCGGACCTCTATCCGGAGTTCGGCGTCATCGACGGTTTTGAAATGCGCTACCGTTTGGCGTCGGGTTTGCAAGTGGGCGGCAGCTTGGGATACATGCCCGAACCGTCGGCCGATTATTCCACCGGCGACGACTTGCAAATCGCCGCTTACTTCCAAGCCATGCATGGCGAAAACAACAGCTTGCGATGGGGCGGCGGGGTGCAAAAAACCTGGCACGACGGCACCGCCGACCGCGATTTGCTGCTGCTCAAATTGGATTACTTACCGGATCCAAACTTCCGTTTCCATTCCAGTGCGTGGATCGATTTCTACGACTCCAGCGATACCGCAAAGAATGAGGGTGCCGAGCTGACCACCGCCCAAGCACGCGCTTATTGGCGGCAAAAAGACTACGGCGCGTCGTTGGGGTACCGTCAGTGGCGCTATCCGCAGGTGTTGCGTTATCAAGCCGGCAGCTTCACCAACACCGAGTTGCTGAATGAAAACACTTCCCGCGCCGACGTGCGCTTATGGCGGAAATGGAATAGCTCGATGCGCATGAGTGGCCGCGTCGACAGTTGGCAATCCGACGACAGCAGTGGCGGCGGCATCGAACTGCGCTTGGATTGGTACGACGCTCTAGGCCCCGATTGGGATAGCAGCGTGATGGTTTACAGCCGCCAAGGCAATTACAACGACGCCACCGGCTTGCGATTGGATCAGTCCATCGGCCTTGACAGTAGCGGTCTGCGCGTCAGCTGGGAAAGTGTTATTTATGCGCCCAGCGATGGCGGCGATAGCGACCTAATGGAACACGATTTACGCCTTTCGTGGGATTACTGGAGCTCCGGCGGTTGGAGCTGCAACTTAGACGGCGGCATTCGTTTCGGCGATCAAGTCAATAACCCATACTTCGGCATGTACCTGCAGAGGAGATTCTAATGGCATTCATTCTGCGCGCGTTTTTGGCTTGTTTGTTGGCGCTTCTGCCGGTGATTGCATGCGTGGCACCTTCCGGCGGCGCCGGCGAATGGTGGGGCGGTCAGGGGCCGGTGATTGCCCACCGCACCTTCCCCGGCAATTGCGCGTTGTGCCACACCACCGAAAGTTGGCAGAAGCTGAAGGAGGACTTCAGCTTTGACCATGCCGCCGAAACCGGCGTGACCTTGGTCGGCGCCCATGCCGACGCCCAATGTTTGCGCTGCCATAACGATCGCGGCCCGGTGCAGGAGTTTGCCGCTCGCGGTTGCTCCGGCTGCCACGTCGATCCCCACCAGGGGCAATTGGGCCAAACTTGCGAATCCTGTCATGACGAACACAATTGGAGCGCTCAAGGCCAGGTGGCCGAGCACGCGCGCACTCGCTTCCCGTTAATGGGCGTGCACGCCGCACTGACTTGCGATCGGTGCCATCCGGGCATCGGCAGCGGCAGTGTGGAACCGCTGAACCCCGAGTGTGTTTCTTGCCATCAAAGCGACTTGGCGGCGGCCAATTCTCCGGATCATATGGTTCAAGGTTGGGTGGATAGCTGCGAACGCTGTCATTTGCCGACGACATGGAGCAGCGGTGGATTCCGTCATGATGGGTTCCGCTTAACCGGCGCTCATGCCACCGCACAATGCGAGGCCTGTCACGTCGGCGGCGTTTATGTCGGCATTGGTGATCAATGTGCCGATTGCCACATCGATGAATACAACTCGGTAAGCGATCCGGATCACGTCGGCATGAACTTTTCGCTGTCGTGCGATCAATGTCATAGCACGAACGCCTGGTTGCCGGCGAATTTCAGTCACCAAGGCATTCATGACGGATGCGTGGATTGCCACTTGGCCGAATACAACGCGACTACCGATCCCAATCATATCACCCAAGGCTATGCGCAAACCTGCGAGGACTGCCACTCCACCAATACCTGGATTCCAGCAAACTTTGATCACGCCGGCATTACCAGCGGCTGCGTGGATTGCCACTTGAGCGACTACAACCAAACCAGTGATCCGGATCACGCGGCAGCCGGCTATTCCACCCAATGCGAGGACTGCCACGACACCGACACCTGGGACGGCGCCGGTTTCAACCATGCCGGCATCACCAATGGCTGCGATGTTTGCCATATCGACGACTACAACCAGACCAGCGACCCCAATCATGCCGCCGCCGGTTTCCCGACGCAGTGCGAGGCTTGCCACAACACCAACCAGTGGCACGGCGCAACCTTCGACCACAATTTTGTCATTGATCGCGGCGCTCATAAGAACTTGTCGTGTACCGATTGCCACCTCAACAGCGGCAATTATTCGATATTCTCGTGCATCCATTGCCACGACCACCGCAAGAGCAAAATGGACGACGTGCATGACGACGAAGCCGGATACGTCTGGGAAAATAGTGCCTGCTATTCCTGCCACCCGACCGGCGAGGACTAGCTACGCTGTGTCCCCGTGTCTCGCAAGCACCCCATCCTTTGGAGCCCGCGCAAGCTCAAGCTGCTGCTCAACCATTACCCGCCGTTTTGGTTTCAGCGCATCAAAGTAACGGATGTCGATCCGGATTATCGTTGGTTGAAGGTGCGGATGAAGAAGTCATTGCTGACGCGCAATCTGAACGGCTCGGCGTTTGGCGGCAGCATTTATGCGGCGGCCGATCCATGGTTCCCGATCCTTTATTGGCAGGCGCTGGCGCGAAAAGAATTTGCCTTGGAGTGTTGGTTGAAGTCCGCTTACGCCGATTACAAAAAGCCTGGGCGCAGTGATTTGCATTTGCACTTCCAAATCAGCGACGACGATTTGGACCACGCCATCGACCACCTGCAGCGCTTTGGGCGCGCGGTGAAAAAGAACACCGTCGAGGTCATCGACAAAGACGGCGACGTCTGCGCGACGGTGGAATGCGTCAGTTATTTGCGCCTGCTGCAAGCCGGCCACAAAGAGGTCGCGACTTTCTAATCGATCTAGTCGAGGCCGGCTGAGTGGCTTGCTTAGTCGGCAACCGGATAGTGATAGGACAGCTCGGCGATTCCGTCGCTCTCGCGATCATAGCCCCACATCGACGCTTCATAAGCGCCTTCGGGCAAGCCGAAAATGCGGATGGTATTGACAAAGGGGAACGGTAAATAATCCACGCCGTTAGCGGCAAGCGCCTCGGTCATCCATCGCGGCGGCGGAAATTTGGGTCCGTGCGGGTCGCGGAATAAGCGCAACGTGTAATTGGCGCCATCCTCGTAACCGTCGATCTCCATCATCGTCGGATTAAGCGCAAAGCTCAGCCGTTGCTCCTCGACTTGGCCCTCACCAAACCAGTGGTAAACCGTAGTTTCGCCGTCTTCGGCCTTGCCGCGCGCCATGGCGACGTAATGGAAACCGTCGCCGGTGGGTAGTTCCACACTTGGTGGCTGCTGTGGATCATCCGAGGTCAGTTGGGCGGCGGTGAGTTGGGTGACCTGCCACAAAAATGGGCCGAACATGGTTCGGATTTGCAGTTCATCCAGTTGATCCGGGTTCGGCGTCCACAAGTCGAAATTTAAATCCCACGAGGTGAGCTCGGCCGGCGAACTCCAGGTCACAGTCTGGGCTTCTTCGTCTAAACGGAAATGGGCGCGAAGCGTGGCCGGACGCAGCGGCCCTTGTTCATTCGTCGGACCGGTGGCTAACAAAAAGTACTCGCCGTAGCGCAGGCCGGAGACCTCAAGGTCTTGGCTGGAGTCGAGCCGGTCCACCTCGCGAACGTCGGTTTGCTGTTGTTGGTTGAGGAAGCCGAGGGTGGTTTGCCACGGGCCGGGATCGGGATAGGTTGCCTGAATTTCGCCCAGCTGAGGCAGCTGGCCCAGGTCTAGTTTCGTGTTGAGCGCAGCAAGTTTGAACTCTTCCGGGCCGACCTTCCACGGGGCGGGTTGAGTGTGCCAATCCAATTCCAAGGTCGCGCGCCGACCTTCGGCAAAGGGGCTGAGTTGAATCGGCAAGAAGCCTCGTCCGTCCCAATCGCCGCGGGCATAGCGTGGCGGGCGTCCATGCGGACCGTAGCTGAACACATAGGAAAAGCCGGTCGAACTCGCCGGTTCTACGCCGCCAAACTGAGGCATGATGCGAATCAGCGGCTTGCGTTCAATTTCGACCGTGTGCGAGCCGTTGGCGTGGGGGATGGCGAAGGCTTCGCTGGCCCCGATCGCCACCTCGCGGAAGGCTTCGCTGGCGATGCGAAATTCGCGCATGTCGTTCTGCACGTAGACAACCACGCGCCAGTCGTATTCCGCAACCTCCGGCTGAGGGAACAGCTTGATCGAAGCTTCCATCTGACCTGCCGGCCACGGTCGCCACTTGCCGCGCTTGACCTGCGGACGTTCGATCCACGCCGCGGTCGGCACGTGGTTGAGCTCCTTAGGACCTCGCAAAATGCGCCAGCGCAACGGCGTCGGGCTGGTGTCGTCGGCATTGAGTTTGATGGTCAGGTCAAACTCGAACTTTTGAGCTTCCTGCCCCGGCGCCGATTGGGCGACGTCGGCGGCGGGGAACAGCAGCAGCGCGGCTAGGGTGAGGGCCGAAAGCACGGTCTCATGATAAAGCCGTCGGCGGGTGAAAAAACTGGCGGCTGCGGGGTGTTAGACTGGGTCCGAACATTGCCTGGGGGTGGCCACAGCTCGATGGCCTGAGAACAAACCCCTTGAACCTGAACCGGATCATACTGGCGGAGGAAAGAGCATGGAAATCACCCGTAATCGCAAACAGGAAGACGTCGGCGAACTGCGCCGCATTCCCACCTTTGAAGAGTGCTTGCCGTCGAGTGAAAAGTTGACGCAGACGGTGGTGCACGAAGCCACTGGTGCCGAATTGCAGGTGCCGTTTCGGCGCATTCACCTGACCAATGGTGAGCACCTCGACGTGTACGACACCACTGGACCGCAGGGCGTGGACCCGCGCGAGGGCATTGCCAAGTTGCGCCGGTCGTGGATTGAACGGCGCGAGCAACGCGGCGATCAGAACTACTCGCAGATGCACTATGCGCGCAACGGCGAGATCACCGAAGAGATGGCATTTGTTGCCGCACGCGAAGGGTTTGAGCCTGAGTTTGTGCGCGAGGAAATTGCCGCCGGTCGCGCGGTGATTCCTGCTAACCGCAAACACTTGGAACTTGAGCCGGTGATTATCGGTCGCAAGTTTAAGACCAAGATCAACTCGAACATCGGCAACTCGGCGACGCACTCGTCGATTGAAGAAGAAGTCGAAAAGTTGCAGTGGTCGATACGCTGGGGCGCCGACACGGTGATGGATTTGTCGACCGGCGAAAACATTCACGAAACGCGTGAATGGATTCTGCGCAACGCGCCTGTGCCGATCGGCACGGTGCCGATTTACCAAGCGCTGGAAAAGGTTGACGGCGATCCGACCAAGTTAAATCTCGACATGTTTATCGAGACTTTGGTTGAGCAAGCCGAGCAAGGGGTGGATTACTTCACCATTCACGCCGGCGTGTTGCTGCACTTGGTGCCGATGACCGCTGAACGTTTGACCGGCATTGTGTCGCGCGGCGGTTCGATCATGGCCAAGTGGTGCTTGGCGCATCACCAGGAGAACTTCCTTTACACCGGTTTTGAGCGCATCTGCGAGGTGATGAAAAAGTACGACGTCACCTTCAGCCTTGGTGACGGCATGCGTCCGGGTTCCATCGCGGACGCCAACGATGATGCACAGCTTGGTGAATTGCGCGCGTTGGGCGAGCTGACCAAGATTGCGTGGAAGCACGACATTCAGGTAATGATCGAAGGTCCGGGCCACGTGCCGATGGACAAGATCAAAGAAAACATGGACCTGGAGTTGGAGCAGTGCCACGAAGCGCCGTTCTACACCTTGGGTCCGTTGGTGACGGATATCGCGCCCGGTTATGACCACATCACCAGTGGCATCGGCGCTGCGCAAATCGGTTGGTACGGCACTGCGATGCTGTGTTACGTGACGCCCAAGGAGCACCTCGGTCTGCCCGATCGCGACGACGTCAAACAAGGCGTGATCACTTACCGCATTGCTGCCCACGCGGCGGACTTGGCCAAAGGTCACCCCGGCGCCCAGGATTGGGATAACGCGTTATCCAAAGCGCGCTTTGAATTCCGTTGGGAAGATCAATTCAACCTGGCGCTGGATCCGGTAACCGCGCGTTCCTACCACGACGCCACGCTGCCGTCCGATTCGGCCAAGGTGGCGCACTTCTGCTCGATGTGCGGGCCGAAGTTCTGCGCCATGAAGATCACCGAGGATGTGCGCGCCTACGCCGCCGAACACGGTTACAGTGAAGGGGAGGCCTTCACTAAAGGAATGGAGGACAAGTCGACCGAGTTTCAGAACAAGGGCGGCGAGGTCTACCTGAATCAATCCTCGGAAAGCGAATGTGTTTAATTCTTAGTGCACCCGTTTTGCTGCTGGCGAGCGCCCAACAGGGAATCGCCGCGACTCCTGAACCAAGCGCCGCTGTTCCCGGCAGTGAGTTCGCCGCGCCGGTGGTCCTGAAGGCCGATGGCGAGGCGATTGATTGCAACGGTTTGGTTGGCTACAGCAGCCCGTCGCTGGTCGATTACGACGGCGACGGCGACCTGGACCTGGTCGTCGGCAGCTTTGCGGGGCGCTATCGCTTGTTCACCAACAGCGGCGGCAAAACGGCGCCTAAGTTTGACGCCGGAAAATTCCTGCAAGCCGAAGGAAAGGACATCGAAGTTTCCAATTGGTGATGCATCGGCATCAGTCCGCAGTTCGCGGACTTCAACGCCGATGGCAACCGCGATTTTGTCACTGGGAGTTTTGATGGGCGTCCTTATCTGGCGTATGGAACCGCTGACGGCGGCTACCAAACGCCGGAAATGGCGAAAAATTGGCTAGGCGAAGAACTGCGCTTGGGCATGTACTGGGATTACGATGCCGAAGAGTGGACCAACGTCCAAGATGGGGCTTACCCCGAAGCCCACGCCAATTCGGTGGCGCCGGTGGATTGGGATATGGATGGCGACTTGGACTTGATCCAAGGCACTTCCGATGGCCAAGTCTTCTTGCGCAAGAATTTAGGCAGCGCCAAGGAGGCACGCTTTGCCGCCGAAGTGCAGCCTGTCATGGTCGGGGACAAAATCATGACTACGCCGGCTCACCATGCGATGGTGTTGGTTGCCGACTGGGACCAAGACGGTCGCTGGGATTTGCTGGTGGGCAGCGATAAGGGCGACGTCGCGTTTTATCGCAACACCGGCAAAGTCGGTAAGCCGAATTTCCAGGCGGCGGTGAGCTTATTGCCGACTGGAAAGGATTTGGTGGCGGTTCCTGCTCTTAGCAGCAAACGGGCGCCCGTCGTTCACGCCAACGTGCATGTTGCGGTGGGTGATTTGAACGGTGACGGCAAATTAGATTTGATCGTTGGTGAGAACTCCAGTGAGGAGGAAACCGCCGGGCGCGATCCGGAGAAAGAAGCCAAGTTTCAAGAGTTGCTGAAGGAGCTCGAGGAATGCCACGAGCTGCGCACGCGTATGCACAGTCAGGAGCGTGGCGAAAAAGTCGATCCACCGGTTACCGACGACGAGATCGCTTACGTCTACGACCTCTACGATCGCATCGGCAAGGTTTCGCCGCGTCCGCAAATGCGTTCGCAGGTGTGGTTCTATGCCCGCAAGTAAGGCGCAGCTGCGCGTCGTTCGCGGCGACATTACTCAACAAAACGTCGACGCAATCGTTAACGCTGCCAACGCCGAATTGGTCGGTGGCGGTGGCGTCGACGGCGCCATTCATGCCGCCGCCGGACCGGAGTTAATGGAAGCATGCCGCGCGCACGGTTGTTGTCCTACCGGATCTGCGGTGTTTACGCCGGGCTATGCGCTGCCAGCCACCTACGTCATCCACGCGGTCGGTCCAATTTGGCAGGGCGGCTTGATGGGTGAAGCGCTGTTGTTGGAATCTTGCTACCGCAAGTGCATGGAAATCGCGGCGGCATTGCAATTGCGCAGCATCGCATTTTCGGCGATCTCGTGCGGCGTTTATGGCTATCCCATCGATCAAGCGGCGAACATTGCGGTGCAAACCGTAACCAAGATGGCTGCCGATTGCCCGACGTTGAAGCAAATTGATTTTGTTTGCTTTGGCGACCAGGTCAGCCACGCATACCAGCCACGCATACCAGCAGGCGTTGAAGGCTTAACGGCCTTCACCTTTGGCTTCCAAAACGTCGTTCAGCTTTTCTTCGGGTACCTGCAAGTCAAAAGTCTGCACGCCGATTTGCTCCTTGACCACGATGGAAGTACCGGCGCCGAAGCTTTGAGTGCGAATGCTTGGCGGGTCGGTGGAACGGATGATCACATCTAGATTGACCCAGAACTGACCATGAGCCGGCACACGCAAAGTTGCAGTGCCGTCAGCACCGAATTCGGCACTCGTTTCAGCGGCGTATCCAGGAAGGATAAAGCCCATGTCATCCTCGCTGGTCGCGACGATATCTGAATCGACTTGTGGGAAAAGCTGCGCTCGCAAGGTGTAACCGCTCTGGTTGGCGAATTCGGTCGGAATGCGCAGTTGAATTTCCCAGCCATCGTTCAGGATTACGTCTTGGCTTTGCGACACCCGTTGGAGTTCTTCGACGCGATAACCCGAAGCTACAATGCTGATTTGCGGAAGCTCATCCATCAGGTAAAGCTCAAACTTGGCGTCTCTCGCGTGGATGGACCGTCCGCGATTCAAATAAGCCGACGCCTCGCTGCGCACCGCTTCGCCGCTGCTGTTAAACAAGCGCAGCTCTACGCGTTGCAGTCGGCCGCGCAAATCCAACTCGCGCCAATCGGGCGGAGTGCAGTCGCTGCCCAAGCTGAGTTGGACGTCTTTCACACGGGTAATCGGCTGCCCCTGCGGACCGTTTAGCGATAGCTCGGCGATTCCCATTTTCAACTCATTCAAACGGTAGGAATAGGCACCGGGTTGATCCGGAAGCGGCGTCAGTTCCGATGAAAAGTGATGGCGTGACCAGCGTTCGCCATCCTTGCGCACCACAGCGCTGACTTTCATTTTGTTCGCCGAAATATCGTCATCCAACCAAACTATGCCGGCCATAAACGCCGCCGGTTCTAGTTGAATTTCGACGGTCTCACCTTCTTGGACCGCAATGGTAGTGGAAGTAAAACCGGAAGCCTTAGCGACGATTTGCAAATTCAGGTCCGTTACATCGGCGTGCACGGCGAACTTTCCATCGCTGCCGCTGCGTGTTTGTCCGCCTTGCACCGGTGTCCAATAAGTGTGATCGGAGCCTTCGAAAGTTGTTTCGGACTTCAAGGTCAGCAGCGCACCTGCAACCGGTTCACCTTTGCCATTGGTCACGCGACCAGCAACGGAAAGCGGTAAAAGTTGCAGCGCGGAAGTGCCTAGGTCCAATTCGCCGTTGGGAAGTTGCGTCGGCATTTCCACGTTGCTGCTTAGGCTGGGGCCCTCGCCGGGGTGGAAAACCAAAACCAACCTCCGATAATCGACGACTTTGACCATTTCCTCGCCCGTTAACGGGAAAGAATAAGCACCATTTTCATCGGTGGTCAGGCGCAAGCGATCGCCACTGCGATGGGATCCGGTTTTGCTTTGCAGGCGCGCATCCAACTTAAGTTTCGCCGCAGGCTTGCCGTCGGCATGGGTCAACATTCCGCGCACATCGCAGCGGTTGGCCAGCACTATGTCGACGACAACCTCTTCGCCGGCGCGAACCGGCCCGTTGACGGTTTGCATTTCGCCTAGTTGTCCGGCTTGATGGCCGGCCATGACTTGCACTTGCTGATTCAGCGCCAAGTAGGGGAAGACCACCTCGCCGTTGCGCATCGGCACCTTCAACGGATTGCTTGCGCGACCGCCATCGGCATCTTCGCTGACCCGTTCGATTGCCGCCCAACATTCCATCGCAACTAATTCGCCTTCGTCATCGAGCAAACGCAAGCGCAAACTGCCGTAATCAGGCAGGCGTAGTTCCAGCTGCTCGGTCGGTGGATCCTCGACCGAAAGCGGAACCTCGTGTTCTTCTTTGCTCGCCAATTCCGGCGGCAGCAGCATGGCTAAACCCAAGTACATATCGCCGCCCGGGCCGATGCCGTCTTGCAGGAAGACGTTTAGGTTTTTGAACGAAGCGATACCGTCGGCATCGGTGCGCACCATCATCAAATTGAATTCATAAAACTCGCTGCGGCTACGCAAAGCAACGGGCACGTCGATGGCGGGGGAGCCGTCGTTGTGCACCACTTTGACTTCGGCTGCGAAATCGGGCTGCAGCGCCACCACCCATTCCTCGGCGTTCGGATCTAAGTTGAAGGCCAGCGTGGTTTGGCCGCCGTTGCGCGCAAACAACACTGCGCCGCGATCCATCGGTCGGCGCACCGCAGTTTTGCCGTCGTCATCACTGCGGTAATGCACGCCGTATTCCATGCAAATCTCTTCCAGACTGGTATTGCCGGATTGGAACTTCGCCTCCAACTCAGCTTCGTCGTAATCGCTGGGATAAAGCGCAAAAACATCCGTCTTCGGCAGCGGGTTGCCGCTGGCTTCATCGATGGTCCGCACCGGGATCGAATCCGGACCGCTGGCAGCCGGTTGGATGTCATCGGCCGGGGCTTCGGCGACGGTTTCCGATTCGGTGCGCTGCAATCCTTCGTCATCGGCCGGCTGCGGCGCAGGCACAGGATCTTGGGTTGGGGTTTCCGCCTGTTCCGGCGCTTCGGCCACGGAAACCTGTTCGGGATCAATTTCGAACGGTTCCATAGGCTCGGCGGGCCACAACAGATAAATCGAAAGCAGGGCCAATAGAGCGACCAGTACCGCGAGGATCGAGCGAGACATAGTGCGATCATATCAAGCGCCAAATGGAGCGAATTTGTTGATTCATGGAGGTCACGGCTTAATCTATGAGCATGACTTCCAGCAAACCGCACGTCGTCGTGCTCAGCGGCGCAGGGGTCAGCGCCGAAAGCGGGCTCAAGACTTTCCGCGACAGCGATGGGCTGTGGGAGAACCATCACGTCGAGGACGTGGCAACTCCGCAGGCTTGGCGCAAAGACCCGGAATTGGTCCAGCGCTTTTACAACGAACGTCGTCGCCAGGTCGTCGCCGCCCAACCCAACGCCGCGCATTTGGCGCTGGCCGAGCTGGAAACTCACTGCCCGGTTTCGGTGATCACGCAAAACATCGACGATTTGCACGAGCGCGCCGGCTCGAGCAAGGTGCTGCATTTGCACGGCGAAATTCTCAAAGCGCGCAGTTCGCGGAACGAGCATTTGCTCTACGAAACCAACGGCGACGACATTGAGATGGGTCAAAAGTGTGAACTCGGTAGCCAACTCCGCCCGCACGTGGTGTGGTTTGGCGAGGCGGTTCCGGCAATGGAAGAAGCAATGCAATGGGTGCGCAAAGCCGACGTTTTACTGGTCGTCGGAACCTCGTTGGCGGTTTACCCGGCGGCGTCGTTGGTCAATTTTGCGCCACCAAGTGCCGAGTTGGTCGTCATCGATCCGGTCGCGCCGCCAGTTCCGCGCGCCAATGTGCGCACCATGCAGCTGCCGGCTACCGTCGGCGTTCCCGAATGGGTAGCGGAGGTGCAAAGCGGTGCGCTATAGGGCGATTGAACCGCGCGATCAGCAAAGCGTGGCCGACGGCATTTGGCAGGTTTATGAAACCTTCGATTGCGTCGGCCCCGGCTATGGACCCAATGATCCGGACATGCAGGATTTGCATGCTTTCTATAACCAACCAGGCAGTTCTTACATCGTGGCCGAGCGCGACGGCGTGGTCGTCGGCGGTTGCGGTTTTGCCGCTTTCGGTCCGCCGGAGGAAGCCACTTGTGAGTTGCGCAAACTCTTTCTTTTGCCCGAAGCGCGCGGCGAGGGTGCCGGTCGCGAATTGTTGCAACGCACGTTGGAGAAAGCGCAGCAGATGAAATATCGCCAGTGTTATTTAGAAACCGTCGAACGCATGGAAGTGGCGTGTCAGCTTTATCAAAAGTTTGGTTTTCAAGAACTCAACGAGGCGATGTTTGGCGGCGGCCATCACGCTTGTGATCGCAAGTTTCTCAAGATCTTCCCAACACTGTTGCTGCTGCTGAGCCTGTTTTGGATCCCGTCTTGCGCTTCGCAATCCTTCGTACCGCCGACCACCGAGGTGGTTGCCATGCCGGAGCTGCGTGAAGAGTTAATCACCATGCATTTGATTAACGAACAGCTACGCGAAGAATTGATTCGTATCGGCATAGAGAATTTGCGGTTGAAGGATATTTATCGCCAAGAATCCTTGGATCGCATGCACAGTTCCAGGTTGAAAGAAATCCTGGCTCATCACGGCTGGCCCGGCAAAGACTTGGTCGGTACCGACGGCGCCGAAGCCGCGTTTCGTCTAGCTGAGCGCAGTCACCGTGAACCGCAGTTTCAGCGCGAGTGTCTAGAACTGATGGCGTCGGCAATGCAGCGCGGTCAAGTGGCCCCGGCCAACTATGCGGAGTTGTTCGATCGTGTGCAAGTGGCTGCAGGGCGCTTGCAGCGATTTGGCACGCAAGCGCGGATCAACAACGGCAAATTGGAGTTTTACGCAATCGAGGATCCCGGTCGCGTCGATTCGCGCCGTGCCAAGATGGGCATGGTTTCAATGGCTGAGTACCGGCGCCAACTCGAGCAGGCTTATTTGATTCGCGAACAGGAATAGTTCGCCAGCAGCGATTCCATTTGCGCGCGGTGATCCATCATCGATTGCGCCAGTTGGAATTGACTGCGCGCGCGATCCAGGTTTTGGTTGGGGCGGTGAATGCGGAAGTAGCCGTCGCCTTGCAAGTGGTCGGCGAGGAAGCGCGAGCCGGTTTCCATCGTGATTAAGATGCCGGAGAATACCAGCATTTGGCGTTCGTCCTGATTGAGGATGGGTTGCGCGCCGCGTAAATAGCCGCCGGCAAGCGCCTCAAACATTTCCATTTCTACCCGCACCTTGCTGAGGTCGGTTTCATCTTCGGGCGCACTGCACAGCATGGTGCGCATCATGTCGCCGAAGTCATAAAGCACCGAGCCCGGCATCACCGTGTCCAGGTCAATGACGCACAAACGTTGACCGGTGTCGGCGTCGAGCAAAACATTGCTCATTTTGGCATCGTTATGCACCGGCCGACTGGCGATGCGGCCGCTGTTCAAGCCATCGACGATCAAACCACTTTGCGGGGCGAAACGCTCGACGAATTCCAACTCAGCCTGCACGTCGGCGGCACGGCTGTGGCTGTCTTCCTGCGCCGCTTGCCGCAGGTCTTCCAAGCGTTTCGGCGTATGGTGGAAATCGGGAATGATGTCGTAGAGCGGTTCACCTGGCAGATCGGCAACCAATACTTGGAATTCGCCGAAGGCCAGCCCAGCCTGCTCCGCTTCTTCGGGCAGCGCAGCCGACTCGCGCATTTTCGACCCTTCGATGAATTCATAAGTGCGCCAAACATCGCGGTTCGGGCAATGCATAAACGGCTCGTCGCTCTTGGTCGGAACCAAGTTCAAAAAGCAGCTCTCGGTTTCGGCCAATTGCGAACTATGACGCTTGCTCGCCGCATGCTCACTGATGCGGCGGATGTTCTCCATAATCCAATCCGGCCGCGGGAAGACGTCGGCGTTGAGGCGCTGCAATAAGTAGCGCGGGCTGTCGGCGTCCTCGGTGGTGATTAAATAGGAATCATTAATATGTCCGCCCGGATAAGACTCGGCGGATTTCAACGGAGCCGGCAGTTGGAATTGCGGCGCCATGTAGCGGGCGAGATCGAGGTCGGACATGAGGGAATGATACGTCGCGAGGGGACTAGGGAGGGGGATCAGTAAGAGACGTAGCCGAGTTTTTGCGCTTCGGCTTTGAGATCCTCGATGCGTTCTTCGGTCAGCGGGTGGGTCTGGAACATCGCGCCGAGACGAGTGCCGGAGCCGTACTCTGCGTGCATTTGTTCGAAGAATTCGTAAGCGCCTTCGGTGGTGCCGTACACCTTGTACACCAGCGCCAATCCAAACTGATCGGCTTCGCGTTCCTGATCGCGCGAATGCTTCAGAGTGGCCAGCGACACGCTGTTTTCGAGCAACGACAGATCGCCGCTGCCGCCTAAGGCGCTTAACGCGAATCGGTAAATCAACGTGCGGCCTAACCGCTTCAACGCATGGCGATGTTGATGGTGCCCAAGTTCATGAGCGAGCACAAATGCTAATCCGATCTCAGACTCCACTTCATCGAGCAAGCCGGGCGTTACGCCGATCAATCCACCGGGTACGGCAAATGCATTGGCGGCTTCCATTTCATCGAACAACACCAGACGGTAGGGCAGTGGACGTAAATCCGCGTCTTCGACCAGCCGGTCAAAAATGGATTGCACCCGTGCAAACTCGGGGTGGTTGCCGTTCTCCTGGCCGAGCTCTACCCAGTCAAAAAGTTCGGCTTCGGTTTCTTCAGAAATGCTGTTGGCAATGCCGTCGGCAATGGCGCCGAGGAGGAGGTAGCCGACAAAAAGCAAAATGGCGATCGACGCCAAGCCTTTGACCCAATCGTGGATCTTGAATTTGCCCTTCGAGATGTCGGCAGTTTTCTCGAGCGGTTTCGGAACAAATTCGGCACTCACCGCTAGACCTCCACCGGCGGCCGATGACCGTACTCTTTTTCCCAAGTCCGCCAAATGGATTTGCGCTCGACCGGCGGTTCGGCGGCGGCTTCCTCAAACAAGCCTTCCTCAATTTTTTCACCGAATCGAACCCCGGTGCCATAGGCGACGACTTCTACCGTGCCCATGCCGTTACCGGCGGAGTTGGCAATGGTCGAGGTTTCGAAGCGGAAGTTCAAAATCAGATCCGCCTCTGGCCACGATTCAATCATGCGCAACTTGGCCTCGCGCCGCGCGCGGTCCAACAACGACCCATAAGCATGCACTTCGCCGCCAAACAGTCCGCGCAACCATCCCAAAAACCGTTTGAAGTGATCCACCGAAACCACCACCGAACCCAGCACCAACCTGCTTTCTTCCACCCGTCGATCGGTTGGCATCAAGCGCCGCTCCGACGTAATCGGCAACTGCAAAACCTGCTGCTCGCGCCGGTGAATCGAAGAATAGTGGCGACGTTCGGCAACGCGCCCAAACACCCATCCTAAAAATAATAGGAAGAGCGGAATCCCGATCTGAATCACCAAGGTGACGACGTTGGGATCCATGGTCTGTTACTCCGCAAGCACTGCGGTTCCATAACAAAGAATTTCCGATGCTCCGGCAGCAACCGAAGAGGTGGCAAAGCGCACGTTAACCACCGCATTGGCACCCAGCTCTTCCGCTTGTTGAATCATGCGCTGAAATGCTTGGTCGCGCGATTCCTGCAACAGCTCGGTATAGCCGCGCAGTTCGCCGCCAACGATGTTTTTCAAACCCGCGGCAAAGTCACGGCCGAGATGCTTCGCGCGAATGGTGCTGCCTTGCACGATCCCATAGTGCTCAACGATGGTCCTTCCCGGCACCGTCTCGATGTTGGTCGTGATCATCAAACCATTCTAGCCTGCCTGCAGGCGTCGACGTAGCCCGGACTCGTTAGGCTTTAGCAACCGCCAACCCCGACTCCTTCGACGATGACTGTGCAAATTACTCTGGCCTATCAAGGCGAACTCCGATGCCAAGCCGACCACGGCCCATCCGGCGTGCAACTTCACACCGATGCACCGGTGGACAACTGCGGCAAAGGTGAGTCTTTTTCGCCGACCGATCTCGTGGCCACCGCATTGGGAGCGTGCATCTTGACCATTTTGGGCATCCAAGCACAAAAGCACGGGCTGGCTTTGGAGGGCACGCGGGTCGAGGTCGAAAAGCACATGGCTGCCGCTCCGTTGCGCCGGATCGCCAAGCTGCCGGTCCATGTTTACCTTTCCATTCCGCTGGAACCACGCTTTCAAACTCTATTCACCCGCGCCGCCGAAACCTGTCCCGTGCACCAAAGCCTGCGCGAAGACATCGAGCGGCCGATCCATTTCCATTGGAAAAACGCCGATTAGGTGGGTGAGCCGGCGGTTTTCATCGCCAAAGTAGCGGCTGCGCTCTATTTAGGAGATTGCCCTATTGCGCCGATAGAGAAGGAGAGCCATGAACTTCACTCCTTCCGCACTACGAAAGCTGGTCCAGGACCATCCGGCCTGTTCGCACGTCTTTATGGACCGCCTGGCGGTCGCAGGTGTGGACAGCAGCGTGCTTCAAGTTTTCGCCATTGAATATGGCATTCTGCGCCGTGTCGCTCGCGTTTTAGACGCCCACTGTCCTGGCGCAAATGCCCGCTATCGTGATTTTCAATTGTCCTGTGGCATCCGTGGCCAGCGCAGTTTGGAACAGGCGCTGCCAGGTACCCGTCTTGCCGTCGACCAACTGGCCAAACTGACCAAGGACCTCAAAAGACGCGAGGGCGCCTTATGGGCGATCGAAAACGTCGGCCGTGTTTGGGCGACGCATTGGCGTGATTCCCGTCCGCAGCCGAATCGCGGCGTTTGGGATGGTTACTGGCGCGAATTGGTGATGGGGGATGCGTTGATTGCCGACCCGAATCCGCGCGCGTCCGGCTTGGAATATTGGCAAGAAGGCTTCTTTGCCGCACTGCAGGGGATGGCCGGCTTCCTCGATAGCTGTGAAGCCGCTGTGAATACTATTCACGCCGCCTAGAACGCGATTGGACACTCCTACGGCTGAAGCAGCTGTCGCAACCGACCCCGTGCTGATCTGGTAGGATTTGCGCGCCATGCAGACCAGTCTGTCCGGAATTCAGCCCAGCGGCTTGCTTCACATCGGAAATTACTTCGGTGCGATCCGCCAGCACATTCAGCTCCAAGAGCAAGCCGGCGAAAACTTTTATTTCATCGCCGACTACCACGCGCTGACTTCCAGCCGCGATCCCGAGGCACTGCGCAACTTTGTCTTTGAAACTGCAGTGACCTATTTGGCGCTGGGTTTAGATCCGGCCAAAGCCTGTTTGTTCCGCCAGTCCGACGTGCCCGAAGTTACCGAGATTTCATGGCTATTGTCGACGGTAACCGGCATGGGATTGCTCGAACGCGCGCATTCGTTCAAAGACAAAGTCGCCAAAGGAATCAAACCGTCGGTGGGGCTGTTCACCTACCCGATTCTGATGGCCGCCGACATTCTGGCATACGATTCGACGGTTGTGCCGGTTGGTAAGGATCAAATTCAACACGTGGAAATGGCGCAGGACATGGCCGGTTATTTCAACGGCGCCTTCGGTGAAGTTTTTGTGCGTCCGGAAATGTTGGTGCCCAAAGCCGAATCCATGCAAAAGGTGCCGGGGCTCGACGGTCAAAAGATGTCGAAGAGCTACGGCAATACCATTTGGATTTTTGAAACCGGCAAGCCGCTCAAGAAGGTGGTCAACAAAATCGTCACCGATAGCCGTCCGCCGGAAGAGCCGAAGGATCCGGAAGAGTTGTTCTTGTTCGACATCATGGCGCTTTATGCGTCGGCGGACGAGGTCAACGAGTGGAAGGAGAAGGTGCAAAAAGGCGGCGAAGGTGCGCCCGGATATGGTCACCTCAAAGGCTTCATTCGCGAGGCGATGGAGGAATACTTCGCGCCGGCGCGCAAGCGACGCGATGAGCTGATTGCCGACCGCGGTGAAGTCGAACGCATTCTTCAGCAAGGCGCCGACGTCGCCCGCGCGCGTGCCAGTGAGGTTCGCGACCGCGCCCTCAAAGCTTGCGGATTGCGCTAATCGCCCACTGGGCGACTCAACCACGCTGCGCTCTGAATCACGGCCGGCATGAATCGCGCGGCGGTACCGGATCGTAGCCGCCCTTACACAGCGGTTGACAACGCAGAATTCGCCACAGTGCCATCAAGCCGCCACGCAGCGCTCCGTACTCACGGATGGCTTCTTCGGCGTACTGCGAGCAAGTCGGGTGGAAACGACAGCGCGGGCCCAGCATCGGACTGATGCGGCGCTGATAAAAGCCGATCCAGCGAAGCAAAAAACTACGCATCGGCCGACTTCGCCTTGGCGGGGGAGCCTGCCTGGCGGCGCTGCCACTTGCGCCACGCCTTCTGCGCCAAACGCACCAATTCAGGCCGACATTCGGTGACCGAATAGCGCTGGCCGCGCCCGACCGGGATCAGAATCATGTCCAGCGGCGGCAAATCCGGCCGGCCGAGGCGGAAGGATTCGCGAAAAACACGCCGAACGCGATTACGCCCAACCGCGCGTTTGTCGAATTTACGCCCGACGGAAAGCCCTAATCGCGGAACCCCGGGGTTCAAACTTTCGGCGGCCACGAGTAGAATGAGCCTTCCGCGCACCCGCACACCATTACGGTAAATGCGGGCGAAGTCCTGCCCTCGACGCAGGCGACAAGCCCTGGGATGGCGGAGTCGCGGTGCTCGTTGGCCATCTTTCAGGCCTGGTTCGGGTGCCTCCTTGCTTGCCATGGTTCGCTCACAAGATACGGTCGCCGCCGCCGGCACGGAATGCCCGCATCCGCTGCGTCCCGTTTTTGTGCTCGATGACGTTGCAAGTTCCCCGCCAGCCGGGGAAGCGGCCGAATGGTTGCTCGCTCATTGGGAATCTTGTTGGAAAAGCGCTCTTCCGGGCTTAGTCCTAGTGGATCAGCGCCTCCACAGCCGTTTGGTCGATCACCTCCATCGCCGCCTGACTGCAGTTCCCGCCGTTTCCGTTCCTTCTGAATCCTTCCCACGCTTGGCCGACCTGGTCCGCGCCGCCTTGGATGGCGGAGCTACCCTAATCGTTGGCGGCCAGAGCCCGGGCCCCTCACAGTGGCAGCCGACGATGTTCGTCAACCTGCTTGCCGCTTCCCCGCTCCTTCATCCCGACGCGCCGAGTGCTCCCATTCTTGGGATCATGCGCGTCTCCGAATCGATGCCGGCCGCAACGATTCTGCAACAGCTGACCACCGCCGAAGCCAATCTGCAGATCCATCGGCCCGCGCCTACGGTTGCTTGAAACAAATTAAGAACATGACTCAAACTCTAAACCAAGGAATCTCTCCGAACGAAGTCCACGACAGCCTGCGCCAGTGGTTGCTGGTCGACGGCTACCCATTTGTGTTGGACCTTGAAAATTCACGTGGAGCGACTTTGGTAGATGGTCGCACCGGACGTGAGTTCTTGGACTTCTTCGGTTGCTTCGGCTCGACGCCGATTGGTTGGAACCATCCCGGTCTGCGCAACGACGAGTTCCTGGCCAAAGCGGCCAACGCGGTGATTAACCGCCCGGCCAACTCCGACTTGTACACCACCGAAATGGCCGACTTTGTTGCCCGCATGGGTGAGGTTGCTGTTCCGGAAGGCTACAAGCACATGTTCTTCATTGACGGTGGTGCTTTGGCGGTTGAAAACTGCATCAAGGTTGCGACCGACTGGAAGATCCGTCGCAATCGGTCGAAGGGCGTCAACTACGACGTCGGCAACAAGATCCTTCACTTCGAAAAGGCGTTCCATGGTCGCTCCGGCTACACGCTGTCGCTGACCAACACCTTGCCGGACAAGATCGATAACTTCCCGAAGTTTGAAGATTGGCCGCGCGTACCTGCTCCGGGTGTGCGCTTCCCGCTGGAAGGCGACAACCTGGCCCAGGCTTTGGAAGACGAAGCCGCAAGCTTGGCCGCGATTGACGCAGCCTTTGCTCAGCACGGCGACGACATTGCCGGCATTCTGATCGAAACCATCCAGTGCGAAGGTGGCGACCGTCACTTCCGTCCGGAGTTCATGCAGGCGCTGCAAGCACGTTGCGAGAAGTACGACTGCTTGCTGATTTGCGATGAGGTGCAGACTGGTTTCTTCACCACCGGCAAGCCTTGGGCTTTTGAGCACTACGGCATTCAGCCGGACTTGTTCAGCTTCGGCAAGAAGTCGCAGCAGTGCGGCATTGTTGCCGGTCCGAAGGTTGACTTGGTGCCGGACAACTGCTTCGAGATGTCCAGCCGCATCAACTCGACGTGGGGCGGCAACTTGGTCGACATGGTGCGCGCTACGCGTGTGCTGGAGATCATCCGCGACGACAAGCTTGGTGAAAACGCTACTGCGATGGGGCAGCGTTGGTTGGACGGCATGCACAAACTTGCTGCTAAATACGAGGTCGTCGAAAATGTGCGGGGCCTGGGCTTGGTTATGGGGTTCTGTGTGCCGGACGGCGAAACGCGCAACGCTTTGCTCAACAAAATGAGCGAGAATGGCCTGCTCGGCCTTTCCTGCGGCGATCGCACCATTCGCTTCCGTCCGCACTTGGCAGTGACGGCAGAGGACATCGATCTTTGCCTGGAGCTGACCGAGAAGTCCCTTCAAGCTCTGTAATGAGAAGAAAGTACAGCCACCACCTCCACACGAGTTTGCTGATCGGACTGGCGACCATGGTCGCCAGTCCGTTCTCTTTTGCAGCGGCAGATTCGTCTTACCTAACGGCTTCGGTTGCGGCACAGCGCGGATTGCCGGGACCTCCTCCAGGCGCGGTTCCACCTGGCGGACGCGCGGACGGTCAGCCCGCGGTGAAACGTGGCTTGCGCCTCAATACTGCCGAGGCCTTCCAAGGCTACACGCTGATTTCGCCGCTGAAGGATACGTCGACCTATTTGCTCGACATGACCGGCAAGGTGGTGCATGAATGGAAGAGCGATTTGCCGCCGGGCAACTCGGTCTATCTGCGCGAGAACGGCAATTTGCTGCGTGCTGCGCGACCGCAAAACAATCCGCGCTTTAAGGGCGGCGGCGAAGGTGGTCGCTTGCGCGAGTACAGCTGGGATGGTGAGTTGCTGTGGGAATTGGATTGGAACGACGAAAGCCGCTTGGCGCACCACGATTTTGAGCCCTTGCCCAACGGCAACTTGCTGTTGATTGCGTGGGAATACAAAAGCGGTGAAGAGGCCGTCGCCCGTGGTCGTGCGCATTGGGAAGGCGAAGACGAGTTCTGGCCGGACTATGTGGTCGAGATCAAACCCACCGGCAAGAACGGCGCCGAGGTGGTGTGGGAATGGCATACCTGGGATCACATGATTCAAAACATTGATCCTGAATTACCGGGCTATGGTGAGCCGTACGAACACCCTGGGCGGGTGGACATCAACGGCGACTTTAGTCGCAAGCAGGTCAGCGCCGAGGAACGCAAGCAGCTGGAAGCGTTGGGTTATTTGACACCCGGTGGAGCTATTTCCGAGCCCAATCGCAAAAGCCCGGATTGGATGCATACCAACGGCATCGATTACATCCCCGAGCACGATTTAATTGTGCTTTCGGTGCGCACAATGAATGAGGTATGGATCATCGATCACTCGACGACCACTGCCGAGGCGGCGACGGAAAAGGGCGGCAATTTTGGTCGCGGCGGCTCCATTCTTTACCGTTGGGGCAACCCCGCTGTTTATGGCCGCGGGCATCGCGAGGAGCGGCAGTTGTTCAGCCAACACGACGCGCGCTGGATCTCGGATGGTAAGGGTGGCGGAAGCTTGTCGGTGTTTGACAACGGCTCCGGTCGTGAAGACGGCAAATATTCGTTGGTGCTCGAGCTACCGCTTGATTTTGACCGCGAAAACGGATTCGCCATGGATGACGACGGACGCTATTTGCCGGTGAAGCCGTCTTGGAAGTACGAAGCCCAACCAAACACGTCGTTTTACTCCAGCTTCATTTCCGGCGCCGAACGCTTGCCCAATGGCAACACCTTAATTTGCGAAGGCGATGATGGTCGCGTTTTCGAGGTCAACGGCGACGGCAAGATCGTCTGGGAATACTGGAACGAGCACGGCAGCGCCGAGATCGGCAATAAAAAATCGGGCGATGGCGGAGATTCAGGTGGGGCGCGGTCGCCGCGTGATGGCAGGCCGCCTAGAGGGGCTCGACCGCCGCAGGGTGGCCCGCCACCGGGTGGACCACCTCCAGGCGGACCTCCTCCTGGTGGGAAACAGCAACGTCGTGGCGGACCCGAGCCTAAAGCTTTGTTCCGAGCTAGTCGCATTGCACCCGACTTCCCCGGGCTACAGCAGCTTGCCGGGGCGGTTGCAGAAGAGCGTTAGGAGCGATTGAGAGCGTCCAGTGCCAGTTTGAGCTGGGCTTCCGGTTGAGCCTCATGCCAACTTTGCAGCAGCGCTGCGGCGCCGTCACGTACCAAGGCTTGCTGTAACTGTTGCGCCGTGTTCTGAATCTCGGCGATGGCATCAGCTGCGCCAAGCTCTTGGAACATCAGCGTCAGCTCGGCCACCGTCTTGTCGCGTTCGGCCGCCTTGGCGATCTTTTCCAGCTCACGCCACTTCTTGCGTGAGTCGCGGAATTCTTTGGTGGCGCTCAACGAAGCCAAGCGCTGATCGGCCAAATCTCCGGTGGGCGTGCCTTTGAATTCGCCGGCGACCTTGGCGAAGAAGGCTTCGGCGCGCAGCGGGTAGCCGGCGTTTTGATGACCTTCGCCCAGGCTGAGGATGGAAGCACCAGCGCCTTCAATGCGTTCCTGCAGGTCGCGGGCGGCTTGGACTTCCGGGGCAAAGCCGGCGTCTAGTTCAGCCAACGGCAAGATGGCTTCGACGGCAGTGCGATACATGCCGGCGCGGAAGTAGCGCTCGGCTTTGACGCCGGCGTCGAGGTGCTTGATTAGCTTCTCTAAATTGCGTTTCGACTTCAGCTCCTTCAGCGGGCCGTCCAAGTAAGTTTCGGCGTCGCCCGGAACCCAGCCGCGGCCGGGTTGCAGTCCGGGGTCGCCTTCCCATTGCACGGTGCCGTCTACATCCATGACCAGAATGCGCGGCATGCCCCAGCCGTCGGGTACCACGTTGCAGGCTTTAAAGTAATCAAAGTCTTTGTCGTAGCCGATGTGCAAGCGGTTGAGCGGGTGCTGCTGCAGCAACTGATCGACCACCGACGGAGATCAAGCAACATCTTTTCTGTAAAAAGCAGCAGACTCATCAAATGCCTTCCA
>CAYFOM010000037.1:0-47996 GCA_964344765.1 uncultured Planctomycetales bacterium
AGACAGGGCGGTTGCAGGGACGAGGGAATTTACAGAAAGGATGTTACGCTAACATTGGGATTGGGAACAACGCGTCAGATTATAGGAACAGGTAGGTGCAGGTGCTAGGCAAATGGCCGTCGTTCGGGACTAGTGGAACCACATGAATTTGATTCGCCATTTCCACTGAGATCAGTATGCTCTCGCCATGCCTTCCACTTGGTTCCTCGGAGACATTCACGGCTGCGCAGAAGAGCTGGCGGAGCTGTTGGAAAAGCTGAGCCTTGGCTCAGAGGACCGGGTGATTTCTTTAGGAGATCTTTACCACCGCGGTCCTGATCCGCATGGCGTCGCCAATTTGCTCGCCGGGCTTCCCAACTTCGAATTGATCTTGGGGAATCATGAACTGGTGATGCTGCGCCGGGCTTTTATGTTGCCGCAGCCACCCGACTGGAAGGTGCCGCCGGTGGACGGAGGAGCGGGCGGTTTCACCGGAAGTGAATTAGCCGGCGATGGTCGGACGCCAATCCTCAACGTCGATCCCGAGCGATCCACTGATTTGTTGCGGATACTTGAAAGGGGCACGTTTTGGTTGCGCGGTCAGATTCAAGCTGGGCCGTTCGAAACGCAGCCTTGGCTGGCGGTACATGCCGGGGTGATTCCGGGGCAACCTCCCGAGCACACTCAGCCGCTTGACCTCACTCACGTGCGCCGCTTGGGGCGCGGAAAGCGGGCACCCTTTTGGTACGAGGTTCATCATGGCCCGGAGATGGTCATCTTCGGCCACACGCCTTCGCCGATGCCTCGCCGTCAAGAACACCGCGGAAGGCTGGTTGCGCATGGGCTCGACACCGGCTGTGTTTATGGTGGAGCTCTTACTGCTTGGCGAATCGAGGACGATAACTATGAAGTCGTGCCGGCCAAGCGACGGTGGGTCGACGAAATGGAACGTTAATTGCGATTCGCGCCGTTGGTGACGTTTGTGCCCTTAGCGCCATTGCTGACGTTAGCGACCCTTGATTAATAGGGCGAGGAAAAACGGTGCGCCGACGAGGGCGGTCACAATTCCAACCGGCAGCTCGCTGTTTCGACCACCCAGTTCCAGAGTCCGAGCAAATAGATCAGCGACGATCAAAAAACTGCCGCCGCAAAAGAAACAGGACGGGATCAGCATTCCGTGACGCAGTCCGGTCATCCAGCGCACGGCATGCGGAACCAGCAGTCCAATAAACCCGATCGGGCCGGTATAGGCGACCACGCTAGCGGCCAGCAATCCCGCGCCCAGCAGTAGGCTGGTTTTCGCTCGCTTCACAGGAACGCCGCGGGCCGCAGCCACCTCCTCGTCGAACGCGAGTAGGTCCAACGAGCGGATTTGCACTCCGAGCACGGCCAAACCTGCAAGGATCCATGGCAGCGGAGCCAACGCCGTTTCCATTTGCACGGCGTTCAGCGATCCCATAACCCAGCGTTCCATCGCAGCCAGCTGGAAGGGGTCGGCGAGGTAGCGAACCAGCAAGACTAAGGAGCCGAACAGAAAGTTAAGGGTGATGCCGGCAAGGAGGAGGCCGTCGGCGCGACGGCTGTGTTGCGAGATCCGTTGAACCAAAAGTAGGCACAGGATCGATGCCAACAGGGAGTACGCAATTTGGCTGCGGCTGCCAAAAATTGCCAGCGACGGAATGGCAAAGGTCAGAAAGGCTCCAAACGAACCGGCGGTTGCGACGCCAAGGGTGTACGGAGTTGCCAGGCTGTTGCGCAAAAGCGTCTGCATGACGGCGCCGGAAACAGCCAATGCGCCGCCCGCCAACCCAGCCAGGACTACGCGCGGAATTCGTAGCGCGAGGATGTGGGTATCCGCGTGCCATTGCGCCTGGGGCAGGCCGAAATATTGCCGCCACGCGCTGAGCCCGTCGATGGAAATTGTGCCGAGCAGAGTTGCGCCAAATGCAATGGCCAAGGTGGCCAGTATCAGCAGGCCCAACCTCATAGCGGCACCACCGCGCGGTGGCCGCCTTGGGTTTTTAGCAGTTCGAATCGCGACCCGAATACCGGTTCAAGCTTCTCGCGAATGAGGACCTCTTTGGGCGTGCCGTCGGCGGTGATTTTGCCATCGCTCAGCAGCAAAATGCGGTTCGCCCACCGCGCGGCGAGGTTGATGTCATGGGTAATCACCAGCACGCCGAGGGGGTCGGGCTTGGCTTGTTCGTCGTCGACGGATTCGTCCGGGCTGCCGTCGGTCAGTTGAGCTAGCTTTTCGAACAGGTTGACCTGATGCTCGAGGTCCAACATTGCGGTTGGCTCGTCGAGCAGTAAAAACTGTGGCGATTGGGCCAATACGCTGGCCAGCAAAATGCGTCGCCGTTCGCCTCCCGACAATTGGTCCATTTGGCGGTCGATCAGATCCAAAGCATCTACGCTTTGTAACGCCTTTTGAACCGCAGCTTGAATTTGTGGATTTTGGCCGGATTGAAACCAGTTCGAGCCGCCGGCGCAACGCGCACCCAATGCAACCGCCTCGTCGACGCGAAAGGAGAAGCTGGTGTGCACTTCCTGCGGCAAAAACCCGATTTGGCGCGCACGAGCGGCCGGCGAGAATTGATGCAAATCCTTGCCGTCCAGCCGAATTCGGCCGTCGGTTAGGGGCAGGACGCCGCACAGTGCGCGAACCAAGGTGCTTTTGCCGGATCCATTCGGACCCAATAAGCAGATCAGCTGCCCGCGTTGCAGGCGGATGTCGGCACCCTGAATGACCTCGCGCCCGTGGTAGCCCGCAACGATGCGGTCGGCTTGCAGGGCCATGCGCCCATTATGCCGACGCCATGGCGTATTTGGATCTACCTTGTGCTTCGGCCGCATGGGTAGAATTGGCCCTATGCCGACCGATTGGAAGCAGCTTGTAAATCAAAGATTGGAACAGGCAGTGGCCTGCTACTCGGCGCTGGATGACGAATTCCTGCGCGTGGTCACGGCGTCGGCAGAGCTGGCGGTTCAGGCCCTGCGCCAGCCCAAGGGCGGCGTGTATTTGCTTGGCAATGGCGGTAGCGCGGCCGATGCGCAGCACTGGGCCGCCGAGTTGGTCGGCCGTTATTTAGACGAGCGTGCGCCGTTAAATGTGCACGCGCTGACGGTGAACACCAGCACATTGACGGCGTTGATCAATGACTATCCGCCGGAACAGTTGTTTGAACGCATCGTTCGCGGCCATGTAGGTAGCGGTGACCTTTTGATTGCGATTTCAACCAGTGGCAATTCGCCGAACGTATTAGCGGCGGTGCAAGCAGCCAAGCAATTGGGTGCCAATGTTGTGGGCGTGACCGGCAAGGACGGCGGCAAGTTGGCGCCGATGTGTGACGAGGTGTTTATTGCTCCGAGTTCGGATACGCCGCGCATTCAAGAAGCCCACTTGTTATTCGGGCACTTGTTTTGCGAATTAGTCGAACGCCAGATGTTTGCCTAGGTCAGTTCCTCGTTCACCGTCCTGCTCGGTTTTATTCACTGCCGAGACAGCGACGGAATTCGGCAATGGTTTCCATCATTCGTGGACCGGGCAAAAATAGATAGTCTTCGTTTAAAGCGAAAACCTTGTGGTGGATTACCGCGGGCAAAGTTGGGAAGGCGTCGGCAAAATCTTTATGCACGGCCTGGTTTGAAAGGGGAGCGATTTGCTGCGGATCGGTGGAGGTCGGAATGGTGAGATCGAGCAAGATCTCTGGGGCAGCATGCAGCAATGCTTCTTGCGATAAATTGAAATAGGCTTTTGGGTTGGTCGCAAACGCATTGCGTCCGCCGGCAGCGATTAAGAGTTCGTGAAGGAACGAGCCGCTGCCGACGGCGATCATGTCATTGGCGCCGTTGCGAGAAATGAGCAAAGCCACCAACGGTTGCGAGGTGTGTTCGGGTATTCCTTGTTGCCGGAAGCTTTCCTGAAACGCGTCGGCCAGTTGGTGAGCTCGGTCTTCAACTTGAAAGACTTTGCCGAGTACATGTACTTCTTCAATCCACGATGCAACGCTATCCGTGTGGAATGCCAAATAGCGAATATTAAGTTTTTCGCTAAGGGATTGAAGGGACGGGTTCTCCCCTTGGGTCAAGATCGCATCGGGCTTGAGTGCGGTGATGCGCTCGAGGTTGGGATCAAATTGACCACCGACCCGCGGTAGGTCTTTTGCGTTGGGGTCGCGGCAAAAATCCGAAACACCGACGACCTTTGCGCCAACGCCCAAAGCAAAAACAGTTTCCGCCGTAGACGGCCCTACGACGACCACGCGCTGTGGGACTTCGGTTGATTGAGTCGACGGATTGGTGGCGGAGTTTGGTTCGCCAGGCTTCGACGAGTCGCTACAGCCATATGCCAGCAACGCCGAGCAAGCCGCAATGAAAAAATGCAAGCATTGGCGTGCGAAGGGCATCAGCCTTTGTTTTTGGCGGTGCGCTTGAAGGCGCGGTCGAAAGCGTAACCGTCTACGTATCCGCGAATGCCGGTTGCTTGATGACCGTTTAACACGCATGCAGCAAGCGGGATTTGTAAAGCGCGCATGCGGTCGGCAGCCATTTTGGCGATGCGGCTGCTGAGGAAGTTGTAGCGGTTGACCATGACCACTGCAGCGGTGGACTGAAGCACGTTGGCGCAGTCTGCGGTGGACAAGAATGCCGGTGCGTCGACGATGACCCAGTCGTAATGCGCTTGCACCGCTTGGAATCCATCATGCCAAGCGACTTGCATGGCGCATTCACCGGGATGACCTTGCAGGCTGCCACTCGATAGCAAAAACAGCCCTTGTTGCGAAGTTTTCTGAGCATGCTGATGCCATTCATCGGCCGGCTTATCGGCAAACCCCGCGGCAGCATTCACGTCGAATGCGTCCGCTTGTGTGGGCTGCCGCAAGTTTGCATCGACCAGCAAAACTCGATCACCGCCTTGCGCCAACACCGTGGCTAAATCCGCAGCGGTAGTCGAAGACCCTTCGCCCGCTCCTGCCGACGTAATGGCCACACAACTGTGTTCTTTGGACTTGGTTAGGCTGACTAGATTCAACCGCAGCGCCCTCATCGCCTCTTGGCGGATGTCGGCCATCTTGCCACCCGACTGCGGCAGCGTTCCCAGGCTGGGAACTGCAGTCACCCTTTGCAATTGCGCACTGGATAGCAGCGGCTTATGCAGACTTTCTTTGAGAAGGGCAAGGATGATGCCGGCAACGAATCCCAAGATCAGCGCAATCGCCATAGTTAATACCGGGCGTGGGAACTTGGCTTTGAGCGGTGGAGTTGCCGGATCGATGATGGTCATCGTCGGTGTAGCCAATGCGGCTTTTTCGGCGAGCGTTGCTTTTTCCAGTCGAGTCATCAGCAACAACAACTGCTCATTCAGCGCCGTTACATGGTGCTGAAGTCCTGCGAGTTGGCTTTCCGCAACCGGCATGTGATCGAGTTGATCGCGGCTTTGACGGAAAATCTTTTCGATCATGTCGGCATCGTTTTTGGCGCTTTGCAAATCGGCCTTCAACTTATCCGTCATGTCGGCGCGACATTGCTCAATCCTGCCATCCAACTCGACGAAGCCAACCCAATCGTCTGGGTGCTTCCCTTCCATTGCTCGACGCTCGCCGGCAAGCTTCGAAAGGCGTTGCAAGAGTTCGGTTTGATATTGATCCAGCAGCGCGGCGGCTTGATTGGCATCGGCCGGGTTGGCGGATGGCAATTCCCAGGTGGCCAATTCTTGCAGCGCAACTTCTACCTTTAATTGATTCTCATTTACCTGACGAACCAGGTCTTCCAAAGATTGGACTTTGTACTCCTTCAACTTCCACTCGAGTTCAAGGCTGACCAATCGGTTGATCAAGTCCAAGGTTTGGGTTTCCAATGCATGCGAGCCTTCTTTGCGCGTCGGCACTAATGCAATCGCACTTTCATTGGCAGCGTAATAATCAGCCAAGCGCTGTCCGGCAGCTTCAATTGCACTTAGCAAACCTTCCTTTTGCTTTTCCAAGAACTGGCGAGAATAGGTGGCCGGCTCGGACAACCGTTGTTGATCCAACTCAATGTAATACTCAAGCAGCCGATTCAAAATGTTCGCCGCGCGATCCGGATCGTGGTCGGTGTAGCGGACTTCCAATACGCCGGAGTTGCGCAAGGTTTCATTGACCTTCAGGCGATGCCTGACATCTTCCAGCGCGTCATAAAGAGTATCGGACTTGAAGTAGTAAACGCGCCCCGGTTGAACGCCGTCGCCGTCGATGAAAATGTTGCGCCCCAAAAACTCCAATGCTTGATCGGCGCCGAAGGAATCAAACTTCTTCGAGGCACCAAACCAGCCGCGTTCGGTCAATTTGACACCTTGATCAAGGAATTGAATCTCGATGCCGCCCAACGGTAGCGTGCCGTCGGCCCAAACTTGAATCCCGCCAAGCGGTGCGCCGATACCGAACAACTTGCTCTTCATCCGCGGCCACGGCCACAGATTGGCGACGTCTTGAACTTGTTGACGCAATCCCAATCCGGTACGCGTGCCGTCGGCGTGAACTTCGCCGATCAATTTGGTCAGCGTTGGGAAGGAATTCAAGATGTCGATCTCGGCCGCCGCCGGCGATAAATCTTCCATGCCGGACCATTCACCGGCAGGGCTCATTAAGCGGTAGCGGTCGGTGTAAGAGATCTTGGCGCGAACTTCATATTGCGGTGCAGATGAAAATGTGAACCACCCACCGAGCAGCACCACGATAAAGGTGGTGAGCAAAATCAGCCGTTTGCCTCGCAGTAACAAGCCAAACAAGTCGCGGGCGTCATATGTGCCGTCGGTGTTGCCCGTGGAGGAAGATGGAGTGGACGGATTCATGCCGTTCGTTGTCGCTATGAGCGGGAGCTTTGGGTTTGGTTGGCGGCGATGGAATCACATTCCATCCACTGGTGGTCTTCCTCGTAGCCCCAATCCATTAGGTCGTCGGCAATCGCGTGGCCAAATTGTTGCCGCAGTTCGGGTGTGAAATGATTCATCCAATCACCAGATTTCCCCTTGCGGAAAAATGAACCACCCTTCTTCATATTTTGGAAGGAGCAGGCCTCGACGATGTCCGCCAACGGCTCTTGGGGCAAGCCAAAGAGTTCGGTGACTTGACTCATTTTTTCCATCGGCGCGGCTTTCATTTCCTCATAACTGAGAACCAAACTATGACCGGTTGCGGCGCCCTCGCGCCAACCCCGAATCCAGTCGCGCCACTCCGGCAGCAAGGTGCGGCCGAAATGGGCCAAGCCCTGCTGAATGTCCAGATCCCGGTACGTCGAATACTCCGGATGCCACGGCGTTCGTTTGACGTAATGCACGTGGCTGACCGCTGCATCGCGCAAATCGCGATAAAGCACAACGTACGGAATGCCTGCTTCGGCTAATCTTTGCAAATTATTTGGAGACCCGTGGCAGTGCAGTTTGATCACGCACAGGCCGCCATCAAAAGACTCAAAAAAGCCGGCCGGAATTTCAAAACGATGCGAGCCGTTATGACTCAGTTCCCACGATGTGTTCGACGGGTGCCCCATGGCATGAAAGCCCTGGTAGGACTTGAGCATGCTCTCGAGCCATGTGGTGCCGCTTTTGGGCAGTCCGGCGACAAAAAGCACCGGTTTGGGGTACTTGTTACCGAAGGATCGGAAGCCTTGCCGGGCTTGTCCCATTTCACTCCAAAAACGTGGCCAACGCCATGCCCACTTCATCTGGCGAAGAAGCGGAGGAGGCAGCAAAAAGCTGTAACGGTGGGCGATTTGGGCTGCGGATTTCCCCATCTGGGCGACCTGCTGAATGCGAAGGGCACTTCTGGAATTTGCCGGTAAACAGTATACTGTTGCTCCTCCTGGCGCTCTGTGGCGCCCTACTCCAAAAGGGTTTAATTAGATGAAAGCATTGGTCTGTGGTGCTGGAGGCTTCATTGGAAGCCACATGGTGAAGCGCCTCATTCGTGAAGGTTATTGGGTCCGCGGCGTGGACCTGAAATACCCTGAGTTCAGCCCCACCGAGGCTTCGGATTTCATCCAAGGAGATCTTCGCGATCAGCGCTTGGTCGACGAGGTATTTCGACTTGACGGCGAACCCATTCAATACGACGAGGTCTATCAGTTCGCCGCCGACATGGGGGGTGCCGGGTACATCTTCACCGGCGAGAATGACGCTAATGTCATGCACAATAGTGCGCTGATCAATCTCAACATTGTTGAGCGTTGTGTCGAGCACAAGGCAGGCAAAGTCTTTTACTCGAGCTCGGCTTGCATCTACCCCGAGCGCAATCAGCTCGACCCGGAGAACCCGCTGTGCTCCGAGGATTCCGCCTACCCGGCCGACCCCGATAGCGAATATGGTTGGGAGAAGCTCTTCAGCGAGCGACTTTACGGTGCGTTCCGCCGCAACTACGGGCTCAATGTCCGAACCGCGCGCTTCCATAACATTTTTGGACCGGAAGGCACTTGGTGTGGCGGCAAGGAAAAAGCACCTGCTGCATTGTGCAGAAAGGTCCTCGAAGCGCCGCGTGGCGGCACCATCGAAGTCTGGGGCTCGGGCAAGCAAACGCGCTCGTTCCTGTACATCGATGAATGCATCGAGGGCGTGCGCCGCCTGATGAACTCCGACGTCACCGAAGTCGTCAACATCGGCTCGGAAGAAATGATCAGCATTAACGGCTTGGCGGAAATGATCGGCGAGATCTCCGATAAGCAAATTTCGATTCACAACATCCCCGGCCCGGAAGGCGTCATGGGCAGGAATAGCGACAACCGACTGATTCAAGAGCTGCTGGATTGGCAGCCCAACGAGCCGTTGCGCCTGGGGATTGAGCGAACTTACGCGTGGATCGAAGAACAGGTTTTAGCAACCAACGCTTCGGCAACCGCCGTTTAAGTTGATTGGCCGTCGATTGGCAACAACCGACGGCACCGCCGCCATGAGTTTTGGAACCCGACTACTGCTTCTTTGCATTATCGGGTTCGCGTTCATCGATGCCAGCTCGGTACGACTGCTTCCATTTGAACGCGCCGCCTATGGATTGGTTTTAGCGGTTTTCGGCCTGATGGCAACCCTGGCCATTCCACGGTTGCAGCTGCGTCCGCCGGCCATCATTTTTGCGTTATCGTGGCTTGCGTTGGGGCTGATCGCCTTGCTGCAGGGGCTGATTGGCCATCGCTGGGAGATGTCCTACCTCGTGGGTGACTTCGGCGTCTTCATCACCCCGCTTCTGCTCTTTCTTGCATGCGGTTTAAGTAAGGAAGACGAGCCGAGCATGTTCGGCAATCTCAAGGTTTTGGATTGGCTTGGTTACTCCCTGCTTATTGCTGGGCTGATCTCATTTTTCTTCGGCCGCGACGGCGAGTTGGCAGGTCGCTATGACCCACCCAATCTGTTTCTAGCTGCATGGGCAATTGCCCGAACCTTGGGTGCCGACAACAACCGTGACCGCGCCAAGTTCATCGCCGTTGTCGTAGTGTTCGGATTGCTGGCTTACTATTCCAACGAACGAACCACGGTGATCATTTGGGCCGGTGGAGTAGCAGTCCTCATTGCAACTTTGCGTGGCCGCGCCCTGATTACAACCAGTGCTGCCATGGCGGCGGCGGCATTGATTGGGCTTGTGGTTTTTGGCGCACTAGGCGATTCCTCCGGCGGATTCGAATCGCGCTTCAACAAGATTGAAGGCGGTACCGACGATTCCCTGGACGGCCGATACAACGAGGTCACCGATATGCTGTCAACGGTTCGGCGTGAATGGAGTCCGATGGATTATTTGGTCGGTGCCGGCCACGGCGCCACTTTCAAGCCGGTGCTTTCCTTTCCGCCGCGAAACGTCGTCGATGGTCGGGTGCATAACATCCATATCGGCCCCGCTCTGATGTTCTACCGCTACGGCTTGATGGGTCTGTTCGGATGGCTTTGGTGGTTGGCCTATTTGCTGCGGTCCATCCCCAAAGGGCTGTCGCCGAGTTGTCCGGTAGTCCCTCGAATGCTGTATTTGGCAGGTGGATTCGTGTTTTTGGATGCGCTCATGCGCAACCCCTTCATCGACCCGGTTTCCTGTTTTGCCGTTGCCGGAATCTTTCACCTACACCTAGTTCCCGATGCCTATGAATCAGGAGCTACGAAAACGGCGGATGATCTTGGCCAACTCGGTGCGCTCGGTGGGGATCAGATAAAACTTCCACACCACCCATAGCGAAACAGCGGCATAGCCGGCGACCGCGCAGTAGGCGAGGATGCCAACCGGGTGCAGCCAAGCGGTAACCCCATAGGCGGCCCCCAGGATCAATAAGGTCGGCCCTAACTTGGTGGAGAAGGGTTGCAACCCAAGTGCGCGTTTGGCGACAAAGGCCATGAAAAGATTCCAACATACGATCAGCAGCGAAAGGCCTGACGCCGCGCCGACTGAGCCAAACTTTGGAATCAGGAACCAGTAGGCGACCATCGCGATCGTCGTGGCCACCACCAAGCAAATGGTTGAGGCACGCTCTTTACCGGTCATCTGCAGGAGCAAAAACAGCCCGCCGGCGCCGGCGTTCACGGTGTGGCCGACGAGAATCGCGCCGAAACATGCCAACGCATTCGGGAAGTAGTTGATGCCGAACAATTCCAAAATCAACTGGTGGCCCAGCAGCAGGCAGCCACCTGAAACCAATGCGAAGGACAATGCCCAACGCCCGGCACGATTGAGGACCACGCGCATTTCGTCGTAATCCTGGCTGGCGTGGGCGGCGGCATAAAGCCGACCGAGTACCGAAGCAATGGCCACCAGGCCTAAGCCGACAAACATCGCCGAACGGGCAGTGGCGATGTAGCGGGTGACTTCGACGGTGTTGGACCAGGCACCGAGTAGGACGATTTCGAGGCCGGCTTGGGTGTAGCCGAGCAAGCCCAGTAAAAAGAAAGTAAAGGCACCGGACGGGATTTTGGTGCCGCCGCCGGCCAACGCTGGGTCGATCAAGTCGGCGCCGCTGGGTACGGTGCGACGTAGGCCGCTCAGGGTCCAGATATAACCCGCCACGGCTGCGAGCATGGTGAAGCAAACCCAAATGGCGATCAGGATGGATAGCGGTGGATCGTTAAACAGCTTGATGCCGGCAATGATCACCGCCGGAGGGGCAAAAACCAGGGTCAGCTGACTGAGAGTGGCCTTGCCGATCCAGCCGACGCCGCGCAGAGCTTGCGAGGAAGTGAAGGATAGAGCGAGGAACGGAGTGGCCAAAAACAGCCACGGGAGATCGGGGTTGTCGATCGGCAAATTCAGCAGATCAAGCACCCATTCCCGTTGCCAGTAGGCCACTAGGGCGATGACCACCGACCACGTCACGACCAAAAAGGTGATCTTCTGCCATAGCCGGTGGAGGTCGGTGCCGCAATGCTTGCCGTGGGCGGCCCCGAAGGTGCGCAGCGCCACGCGATCCAAGCCGGCGCGGCCAACGATGGCGAGGAATTGCACGAAGGCAATCGTCTGGAATAACTTACCGGCAAGGTTCGGCGACGAGATCACTCGAGCCGCCGAAACATTGAACGCATACTGGCTGAGATAACCAGTTGCGAGGCCAAGGAGCCCCAAGAGCGATCCGGCTGCAAATCCCGGTGCTTTGGCCATTTTCTGGAATCAATGAAAGGGGAGTTCTGGCGGAGCCGACGCTGTAGACTACCGAGCTTCGATCCACACTCCTACCGGAATGGCCCGAATTCTAATTCTGTCGCAGGCGTTTGTGCCGGACCCGATCAGCACTGGCCAGCACATGGCCGACGTCGCCACGGAGCTTCGGCGCCGCGGGCACGAGGTCCAGGTATTCAGCTCGCGACGGGGGTTAGATGATCCTTCGACCAAGTTCAAGAAGAAGGAGGTCTGGGACAACGGAGTTAAGGTCCGACGCTTCGCTGCGACCTCGTTCGGCAAGACCAGCATTATTCGTCGTCTGCTCGGCTCGGCATCGTTCGTCGTGCAAGCGCTCTTGCATGGCTTGCTGATGAAGCGACCCGACGTCGTCTTGGTCTGCACGTCGCCGCCGCTGGCTCCGCTGACCGGGATCTGGCTGAACATGTTGCGTCGGGTTCGGGTGGTTTTCTGGATCCACGACCTCAACCCGGATCAGCTCATTGCCTTGGGCGGAATTAAAGAGAGTTCGCTGGTTGTGAAACTCTTTAACTGGATGATGAAATCCATCCTCCGCCGGGCAAGTCAGGTCATCGTGCTCGACGAGTTCATGGCCGAGCGAGTGAAGCGCAAACGGGACGTCGACGACAAGTTGCAGATCGCTCCGCCGTGGCCGCACGACCACCACATGAAACCGGTTGACCACGACGTCAATCCATTCCGCAAGGAGTATGGATTGGAGGACAAAGTCGTGGTGATGTACAGCGGCAACCACGGTTTGGCTTCGCCGGTCGATCCGGTGGTAGCTGCCGCCAAGCAGCTGGAGTCGATCAAGGAGCTGCAATTCGTCTTTATTGGCGGCGGCGCCGGGAAAGCCATTATTGAGCAGGCCATTGAAGAGGGAAGTAGCAACATCCTATCTCTCCCTTATCAGCCGCTGGAAACAGTCAGCAATTCGTTGTCAGCGGCCGACATTCATGTTGTAATCGTGGGCAACAAACAAGTCGGTATCGTGCATCCGTGCAAAGTTTATTCCGCTTTGGCGGTCGAACGACCGATCTTATTAATTGGTCCCAACCCCTGTCATGCAACTCACCTCATCGATAAAGAAGGTCTTGGGTGGCAGGTTGAGCAGGGGGATGTCGTAGGTGTCGTTGACGCCTTAAAAGAGCTATTGGCAACGTCTTCGGAGCAAAGAATCGCGATGGGACGCAAAGGCGGTGAGCTTAGAGCAAACCGTTTCAGCCAGGATGCGCTTTGCGGCAAACTCTGCGACTGGATCGAAGTTGAGCCCTAGCAGCCCCTAATTCTCCATTAATGCTACCTAGTAAGAGTTGCGCAGTGCTAGGATTACGCACAATCGGGTGCCTCTTCCACTCACAACCCCAATATGGTTCCTGAATCTCTTAAAGAGACCATTGCTCCTCCCCAGAGTGAGCCGGTCACGCTTCAGCCCCCAGTGCAATCGATTGAACCCGCCAGGGTCGTCGATTTCCCGGACCCGCGTAAGAGTTTTTACGCCACTAAGGGCAAGCGGGTCGCAAGCATTGTTGGCGCGTCTGGGTTGATTCTTGGATTGTCACCCCTGCTGCTGGCGACCTTTGCCGCAGTTGCAGTGGATCAGCGCTCGTTGCGCATGACGATCTTTAAGCAAGAGCGCGTTGGTCAGGGCCGCAAGCCCTACATGATCTACAAATTCCGTTCGATGGTGGTCGACGCCGAGGCAGACGGCCCCCAGTTCTCGAACGGTAAGTCGGACGCCCGCATCACCCGAGTTGGACGTTTCATTCGCAAGTTCCGTCTCGACGAACTACCGCAATTGTTCAACGTGTTGAAAGGCGACATGGCACTGATCGGTCCGCGCCCGGAGCGGCCAGTGTTCCACGACAAGATCGAGCAGACCATCCCGACCTTCGGACGCCGCCTTGAGGTCAAGCCGGGCATCACCGGATTGGCTCAGGTGTCGAACGGTTACGTCGGTTCGGACATCCAAGGCCACCAGGCCAAGCTGGATTCCGACTTGCGTTACATCCGCGACATCTCGGTGTGGAACGACGTCAAGATCGCGGCGAAAACCGTGGGTTGCGTGGTTCGCGGCGAAGGCATTTAGGCTCCTTGGTTTCGTAGGCGCTGGTGGTAGAGTTGCGCCATGGATTTGGCTGCACTGACCGCTGAAATTCCGGAGCTGCTGCAGGGCTTGCGCGGTTGCGGAGGTGCTGGTTTTCCTACCGAGTTCAAGTGGCGCGCGGTGCGTGACGAACCGGGGCCGGCGGTGGACAAGATCATCTTGTGTAACGCCGACGAAGCCGAGCCCGGCACTTTCAAGGACGCGTGGTTGCTGCGCGGCGACGAAGCGCGGCGGGTGATCCGCGGCATGGTTTACGCGGCGCACTTTTGCGGTGCTTCGCGGGGTTGGATTTACCTGCGCGCCGAGTATTCGGATCAACGCGAGCACCTGCAGAAGGTGATTGCCGAGTTAGTCGAGGAAGGCCTGCTTTCCGCGGGTTCCGGCGAGGTGGTTTACGGCACCGGCTTCCCCGAGCGTGCGTACAAGCCGGAAAACGGCGGTGCCGATGACGTCGAGCTGAGCAGCTTGGATTGGCATGTGCACCACTATCAGCAAGGTGAGTCGGCGGTGGATTTGCCGGCGCCACAGCGTGATGGCGGCGAGGTCCCGACGGCGACGGCGACCGGGCATGCGTTTCGATTAGGCATTTGCGTGAGTGGCGGTGCGTACATCTGCGGCGAGGAAACCGCGCTGTTGGAAAGCATGGAAGGACGTCGGCCGCAGCCGCGTCATAAACCGCCGTTCCCGACTCAAAGTGGGCTGTGGGGCTTGCCGACGCTGATCAATAACGTAGAAACCTACTGGTGGGCGGCGCGCCGGCTAGAGGGCGATGTTGAGGACTTCAGCCGTCGGCTTTATTCGGTATCGGGTTGCGTCAACAAGCCCGGCGTTTACGAAGCCCCGTTGGGGGTGACCGCGCAGCAGTTGATCGACGATTACGCCGGCGGTTTGCGCGACGGAGCCCAGGTCAGTTGCTTTACTCCGGGCGGCGCGGCAACCGGGATTTTGGCGCCCGAACATTTGGACCTAGCGCTGGAAGCCGATGCACTGCGCGCGGTCGGATCCAGCTTGGGCACTTGTGGGTTAATCGTGCACGACGAAGAGCCCAAGCAAGTCGCCGCCAAAATCATGCGCTTCTTCGCCCAAGAGTCGTGTTCGCAATGCACGCCATGCCGTCTGGGTTGCCAAGTCTTCGCCGATTGGTTGGACGGCAAACTGCAATGGCCGCAACAAAGCGGTCAACCCAGCCAAGCCGATTGGCTGGAAGCGATGACCGCCGGCAGCATTTGCGGATTGGGCCAAGCCGCGCCGATGACGGTGCAGCTGCTGGATCAATTCCGCGCCTAGTACTGCTCGAGCCGCGACTTCATGTCGTCCCAAGTTGCGGCCAGGGTGTTTTCGGACATCGGGTAGAGCACGCCCTCTTCTTTGACGTTGTGCTGTTGGATCACCATCAGCAGCGTGTCGCCTTGGTCCATCGCTTCATCGAAGTCGCCGCTGTCGATTGCCGCGCCGATTTGCTTGAGCAAACCCTTCATTTGCTCGTGCTCCATGCGCATCACCGCGGTCGGGCCTTGGGTCATGCCGGTGGCTTGCTCGAAAGCCGGGAACAGCACCTCTTCTTCCATTGCGAAGTGGCGCAACATTGCTTTTTCAAACGCAGTCCACGCGGCGCGGCCGGATTCGGCGTCGCCTTGGTTTAAAGCCTTTTCCACACTGACCCAATCCGCGTCACAATCGCGATGGTCTTGAAGAAAAAAGCTAGAAAGTGTGCTCTGGGGGGTTAGGGAGGCCATGTAGCTCCGGTCGGCCCGTTTGGGGTGGCAGGACGGCGACCGTATCGCTATGTTATCGGCTGATAACAAATTCTGCAACCATGCCCCAACGTCTACCCGCCGAACAACGCCGCCCGCAGATCGCCGATGCGATTCTGCGTCTGCTAGGCGATAACGCGGTGGAGGAGGTCACGACCCGGCGCATTGCCGAGGTTGTGGGAATCAGTCAGCCGGCGCTGTTTCGCCACTTCCAATCGCGGGATGATCTGTTGGTCGCGGCGGTCGATCGCGTGCGCCAGATTCTCGAGCCCATCGCCGAGGAATCGATCCAAGCCGGCGGCATCGACGGCATTCGAGCGATGGCAACCGGCTTGTTCCAGCAGGTCTCGCTGAACCCGGGGCTGCCGCGACTTTTGTTTTATGCCGGCGCGACCTCCGGTTCGGTGGTCGATGAGCAATGCCCGAAGTTTCATCGTTCGCTGCGGCTGTTGGTTTCGCTGCAACGCAATTTGATTGCCGAGCTGCTGCGCAATACGGAAGGGACCAAGCTGGAATTCCACGGCGACCCGCGATTGGCCGCGAGGATCTTCGTTGGCTTGATCCAGGGCACAATCATTCAAGCGCGGTTTGGCGATCACCATCGCATGGGCGCGGACGAAGTTGCCAACCTGGTCGTCGATTTCTGGCTGAGCGGGTTGAAGTCTTTGCCGGAGGGATCGTCCGAGCCCGAGCCCGAGCCTGATTCCGCCGAATTAGCTTGCGCGGCCGACGGAAAAACATCTGCCGCCGACGAACAAGCTTTGGCCACCGACAAAGTTGCCGGCGCAAGCCCAGCCGCGCTGCTCCAACTCGACGTCAGGCCGTTGCTGGATCGCGGTGTGGATCCACTGAACCGCATTTTGATCACGCTGGAAACCCTGCCGGCCGATGGCGTGTTGCAAATCACCGCGCCGTTCCAACCACTGCCGCTGATTGCATTGCTGACTGCCAAGGGCTTCCACGTCGACAGCGCGCAAGTCGGCGAAGGCGAATGGCTGATCAACGTTCGCGGTGCCGACGCTGCGGAATTCGTCGACCTGCGTGAATTGGAAGCGCCCGAGCCGATGGAGCAGTGCCTTTTGGCCACCGCTGAGTTACAACCTGGGCAATCCTGGTTGGCGATGCTCCCGCGCATCCCGCAGTTGCTGCTCCCGCGCCTCGACGAGCGCGGCCTGATTCACCAGCACCAGGAGCAACCCGACGGCACCGCCTTAATCTGGATTTGCAAACCGCAGGACTGAGCCTCGAACAAGCGCCACCGCTGGGCATTCCCGCGCGCTTTTTCCTCACCGCACCGTTGGCCATCATCGCCGCCGGTATGGCGTTGCTGTTTATGGGCGACGGTCCGTTGGCGTCGCCGTGGTATCCGCAGGTGATGGCGTGGACGCACCTCGGCACGCTGGGTTTCTTGGCAATGGTGATGATCGGTGCGCTGTACCAAATGGTGCCGGTGGTCGCCGGGGCGCCGGTTCCGGGTGTGCGCTTGGCTTATGTGGTGCACGCGTTCCTGCTGATCGGTTTGGCTGCGCTGGCCATTGGATTCTTCGGTCAAGCCTCATCATCAATCTCTGCGGAAACTGCTGCGTCGGCAATGCGCGCGGCGATTCATAGCTTGATTGCTGCAAGTGCGCTATTTGTTGTTCCAGTTGCCTATGCGGTTGCCCGCGCCCCAATCCAAGACCAAACGGTGAGGGGAATGTGGTTGGCTCTAACTGGGTTTACCATTGGAGCTGCGTTCGGAGTTGTACTCGCCAATGGACACGCTGGCTCCGGCTTTCCACTGCAGCGCCCGCTGTTACTGAAGGTTCACTTCAACCTCGAACTCATTGTTTGGGTCGGCTCCTTGATCACCGCGGTGTCATGGCAAGTGGTGCCGATGTTCTACCTGACGCCGTCGGTGTCGACGCGTGCCAAGCGCCGCCAACTCGCACTTATTTGGATTAGCGTTGTTGCCCTGTTCGCCACCGCGTTTAAAAACCCGCCCATTCCGCATGTAGTGCTCTACGCCGCCGCCCCCGGAGCACTGGTGGTGTGGTTGATCCAACCGCTGCAAACGCTGCGACTCATCCAAAAACGCAACCGTCCGCGCGCCGACGGCAGTCTGTTGTTTTGGCGCAGCGGATTGGTGGTTGCACTGCTGCTGATTCCGCTTGGTTTGCTCGCGCATTTCAGCATCGATCAGCAATGGGCCATGCTGTGGGGCTGGTGGGCAATCTGGGGCTGGGCCGGCATGATCATCCACGGAATGCTGACGCGCATCGTGCCGTTTTTGGTTTGGTTCCATCGCATGTCTCCGCACGTCGGGCTGCGGCCGGTGCCGTCGATGCGCGGCTTGTTGGCGCAAAACCAAATCAAGTTGGGGTGGGGGCTGCACATGGCTTCGCTGTTGTTCGGCAGCCTGGCGATTCTGATGTCGCAAGGACCCGCGCCGGCCGACCAGCCGCTGGCCCACGCCAACGCGATGATGGTCACCGGATTGACCGGCGTGCTGCTGGCGGCAACCGGTGTGGTGTTGTTGGTTTCCCTGATCCACGTGCTGCGCCAGCAGCCGCCGCCCGACCCGGCGGCGTCGGCGTAGCAAACCACGGCTCGGCATTGCGGCGCAGCGCGGTGCCGTCGGCTAAACTGGCTGGAAGATGAGCCGGATTCGCCTCAGCCTGGACGGCAAGCAAGTCGAAGTCGACGCCAACACCACGTTGCTGCATGCAGCGCGGCAGCAGGGCATCGACATTCCGACGTTATGCCACGATGACCGCCTCGACCCATACGGCGGTTGTCGCATGTGTTTGGTCGACGTCGACGGGGCGCCGCGACCGGTGCCGGCGTGCAAAACCAACTGCAGTGCCGACATGGAAGTCAGTACTTCCAGCGACGAGCTGCAACGCTTGCGCCGCACCATGCTCGATATGTTGTTGGCCGAGCACTACGAGGATGTCGGCGTCAAGCCGAACGAGTTGCAGCAGTTGGCGGCCGAGCATGATTTGCAGTCGCCGTCGCTGAAGTTGGGGCGGCGCGCGGCTTATGACGATCGCAATCAATGGATCGGTTTTAATCCCGGCGCGTGCATTTTGTGCGACCGCTGCGTGCGTTACTGCGAAGAAGTGATGCAGTGTTCGGCGTTGGAGCACGTCGGCCAGGGCAACGATGCTGCGGTGCAGCCAACCGGGCGGCAGAGTTTTCTCGACACCACTTGTGAGTTGTGTGGCGGATGTGTGTCGACTTGCCCAACCGGCGCGTTGTATGAAAAGCAGGCGGTGGATTCTGCGTTGATTGAAGCCGGCCAAAGCGTGCAGCTCAGCGACGTGGCGATCGCCGATAGCGATTGTGAAAAAACGCGCAGTGTGTGCACCTTCTGCGGTGTGGGTTGCGTGTTGGATTTGAATTCCAAAGACGGCCAAGTCGTTAAGGTCACCACCGAAATTGGCGTTGGACCGAACGAGGGCAACTTGTGCAATAAAGGCAAGTTTGCGTTTGAATTCATTCATCATTCCGATCGCCTAACCGAACCATTGGTGCGCGGCGCCGATGGTGAATTGCATCCGGCAACTTGGGACGAAGCCCTTCAGCGCGTAGCCGACGGCATGACGTCGGTGAAAGAAAAGTACGGTGCGGACTCGTTGGCGTTTTTGGCGAGCAGTCGCTGCACCAACGAAGACGTTTACATCTTGCAAAAAATTGCGCGCGCAGCGATCGGCACGAACAACGTGCATAGCTGCGCGGCGACGTGACACGCTCCGACTGTATACGGCCTGGTCAGGTCGTTAGGAGCGGGCGCGATGACGAACTCGATTGCCGAGATCGAAGACACCGATTGCATGTTTGTGATCGGCAGTAATACCACCGAAGCGCATCCGGTGATTGCACTGCGCATGAAGAAGGCGTTGCGCCGCGGCGCGAAATTGGTGGTGGCTGATCCGCGAAAAACGTGGATGGCGCGGCATGCCGATATTCACTTGCAGTTAACACCGGGCACCGACATTCCGTTGTTGTCGGCGATGGCAAATGTGATTTTGGAAGAAGGCTTGCAAGATCATGTTTACGTCGAAACGCTGACTGAAAACTTTGATGAATTCGCCGCCGCCGCTGCCGAGTGGCCGCCGGAACGCGCCGCTGAAGTTTGCGGCGTGCCGGCGGATTTGATTCGCGAAGCGGCGCGTATTTATGCCACCACCGAAAAGGCTGGCATTTACTACACGCTGGGAATTACCGAACACATCTGCGGAGTCGATAACGTGCGCGCGCTGTCGAACTTGGCGTTGATCACCGGTCACGTCGGGCGCGAGGCTGCCGGCGTCAATCCGTTGCGCGGTCAAAACAACGTGCAGGGTTGCAACGACATGGGCAACAACCCGGTGTTCTTGCCGGGTTATCAGGCCGTTGATAACGACGACGAGCGACGCAAGTTTTCCGAGGCATGGGGCGTGGAGCTTTCCGACACGCCTGGCTTGCGCTTGGACCAAATGATGTCGGGCATGCACGACGACTCGGTCAAAGCCTTTTACATCATGGGTGAGGATCCGATTGTTTCGGAGCCCAATTGCTCGCACGTGGAGAAGGGTTTTGAAAAGCTGGATTTCGTCGTCAGCCAAGACATTTTCCTGACCGAAACCGCGCGCGAGTACGCCGACGTGGTTCTGCCTTCGTCGTGCTTCGCCGAGAAGTCAGGCACCTTCACCAACTCGGAGCGGCGCGTGCAGCGCGTGCGCAAGGGCGTGGATCCGCCGGGCAACGCGCGTACTGACTTGCAAATCTTGATGGACGTCGCGCTTGCCCTCGGTCACGACTGGGGCGGCGATCATCCGGAGCAGGTTTGGGATGAAGTCGTCGCGCTGTGTCCAAAGTTCGCCGGCATCAACTACAAGCGTATTGATGAGATCGGTTTGCAATGGCCGTGCCCCGATACCGATCACCCCGGCACCAAATTCCTGCACGAGGGTGCGCCGTTACGAGGCAAGGGTCTGCTGTACGCCGTCGACCACGTTCCACCTGGCGAGGAACCGTGCGGCGAATACCCAACTTTGCTGACCACCGGCCGCACGTTGTTCCACTACAACGCGGCAACCATGACCCGCCGCAGCCCCGGAAACGTGCAAAAACAACATTTGCCGTTTGTAGAGATTTCGCCGGAAGACGCGCGCGAATTCGGATTTGCCGATGGCGAAGTGATTCGCATGGAGTCGCGGCGTGGCAAGGTCGAAGTTTGTGCCGAAGTCACCGATCGCGTGCACCCGGGCGTGGTGTGGATGGGCATGCATTACCCCGAAGCGCGCGCCAATTTGCTGACCAGCGACGCCAAGGATCCGGAGATCGGCGTGCCCGAATACAAGGTCACCGCGGTGCGCTTAAGCCCTGTCTGAGACGGGGCTAAGTCACCCTTGAACCCATCCATGCACTGCTAATATCGTCCCGTGGAGATTTCGGGCCCCCCGGTACTCGCGGTCACCGTCTTGCTCCTGATCCTGTTGGTCAAGGAAAAGGCGACGCTCGATGCAATCGGCATCGGTGTGCTGGTTGCATTGGTTGCAATCGGTGAGTGCCTGCGTGTATTCGACAGCAGCTTCGATCCGGCCGAGAGTTTGCTGAGCGCCAAAGATGCGTTGAGCGGTTTCGGCAACAGCGCGGTGTTGACCATCGCTTCGCTGTACGTGATCGGCGAAGGCCTGACCCGCACCGGCGCGGTGGAATTCATCGCTCGATGGGTGATGAGGTATGGCGCCAATAAAGAACGGCGCATGGTGTTTTTGGTCGCGCTGATCGCCGGTGTGCTGTCGGCGTTTTTGAACAACACCGGTGTGGTGGTGGTGTTCATCCCCATTCTGATCGGCATGGCCAAAGACACCGGGGTGGCGGCGTCGCGCTTGCTGATCCCGCTGGCTTATGCGTCGATCCTCGGCGGCATGGTCACGTTGGTGGGTACGTCTACCAACTTGCTGGTATCGGGTGTGGCCGAAGAAGCCGGCTACGCGCCGCTCGGCATGTTTGAAATGACCTCGGTCGGCAGTTTGATTCTGCTGGCCGGCGTGTTGTTCATTGCCGTTTTTGTGCGCCGTCTAATCCCCGAACGCCAATCGCTGTCGACGATGATGGCCGGCCCGGGCACGCGCGAATACGTCACCGAGCTGACCATCAGTCCGCAATCGCCACTGCTCGGCCGCCCTTACGACGACGTCTTCTCCGGCAGCCGCGCCGAACTGCTGTTCTTCGCCCGCGAAGACACGATGGTCATGCCGCCGTATACCGAGCAGAATATCGAAGAAGGCGACGTGATCATGCTGCGCGGTAACGTCGATACTTTGGCCGGCTTGCAGGATGAATTCGGCTTGCGCTTGCTGGCCGAATCGCGTTTTGATCCGAAGAGCATGCAGTTCTTCGAGCTGGCGCTGGCGCCGCACTCGTCGATCGTCGGCCGCACCGTCGGCGACGTACACCTGTGGCGCGATTACGGCGCCATTTTGGTCGCCGTGCTGCGCAATGGTCGTCACATTCGCGAGCGCGCATCCAAACAGGTGCTGCACGTCGGCGACTTGCTGTTGGTTTGCGGCGACGATGAATCGCAAAACCGAATTCGTGCGCAAAACGACTTCTTCTTGCTTACCGGCGCACATGATTGGGTAGTGCTGCGCGGTAAGGCGCGCGTGGCCTTGGGCATTGTGCTCGGCGTCATGGTGGCCTTCGGCATGTGCTCGTTTGGCAACGTCGGTCACTTGCTGCCGGTGATTGCGTTGTTCGGCGCGCTGGCGATGGTGGCCAGTGGTTGTTTGACCACGCGCCGCGCCTATCAGTCGATCGACTGGCCGATTTTGATGTTCGTCGTCGGCACCATTGGTTTGGGTAAAGCGATGGAGCAGTCCGGAGCGGCGGCATTCCTGGCCGGCGGCATTGTGGATTCGCTGATTGGAATGGGGGCGGTGGCCGTTTTGGGCGGCTTGCTGGTGGTTTGCGGCGTGCTAACCAACTTCATCTCCAACCAGGCGGTGGCAGTGCTTTTGACGCCAATTGCAATTGGCGCGGCCAAACAAGTGGAAGAAGTTCAGGAATTAACTGCCGCCGAGTTCGATCCGATGCTGCGCGCCTTCATTCTGGCGGTAGCTTTCGGCTCGTCGATCAGCTTTGCCACGCCTGTGGGCCACCAGTCGAACCTAATGGTTTATGGGCCAGGCGGTTACAAGTTCGGCGACTTCATCAAGATGGGTGTGCCGGTGAGCATTTTGGTGCTGGTTCTGGCCTTCTTCGGCATTCCGCTGCTGACCGGGATGGGCTTCTAACCTGCAGCGGCGGTGGACATCGCCGCGTTCCCACCCCATAAGGAGTAAAATCGACGGAACGCAATTCCGCGTCTCGTGTTTGTACACCCATCATGCAAGCTGGACCTCTAGTCACTGTCGCCCTCGTCGGCGGTTTCGTTGCCGGAGCGCTGGGCGGGACCCTGTTTAGCCCCTCCTCCAACGCCTCGACCGAGTCGCTGTTGCCCATCGAGGCAAGCGGAGACTCCACCAATGCCGAATACGAGCAGCGGCTTCAGAAGCTGGACGCGCAAAATGCTGCGCTGAACGCTTCGATTGAAGCATTGCGGGCATCGATTCGTGACATGGAAGGACGTCGCCCGGCTGGTCCGCCTGAGCGGGATCTTGCCGATCGTCGTCCGCTGTCGGCCATTGCCGATCCGGCCGAGCCGTTTAGTGCCGAGGAAGAAGAGCGCTTTGGTGCTTACCTCGCGCGCATCGAGCAGCAAAAGGAAGAGGAGCGCGAAGAGCGTCGTGCGCAGCAGCGTGAAGAGCGCATGGAACGGCGCATGGATCGCTACACCGAGGAGCTGGGCTTGGATGCTTATCAGCGCGAGCAAATGTCGCGCGTGCTGACCGAGATGGATACTGAAATGTCGAATTACTGGACGCAAATGCGCGAGTCCGGAAGTTTCGATCGCACCGAAGTGCGCGCCGCGATGGATGATATGCGCACCAAGACTGAGGATCAGCTTGGTCAGTTCCTGACCACCACGCAGCTTGAGTCTTACTCAACGATGAGCACCGGTTTCGGTGGCTTCGGCCGTGACCGCGGTGGTCGTGATGGTGGCGGACGCGGCGACGGCGGTGGTCGTGGCGGTGACCGCGGTGGCAATTCAGGCGGTCCCGGTGGCGGCGGAAATCGCGGCGGTGGTTTCTAGAAACTAATTTCTACCGTTAACACGCCCCGCACTGTTTCATTTTGAGCAGTGCGGGGCGTCTTCTTTTTAGTATGAATTCTTATTCATCTATGGCGGAGGGGATCCAGCGTTCCCGTTTAGGAATTCATCAACAACATCGTTGACGAAATAAACAATGAATGAAAAGATTGAATCATGCAACCATCTCTCCCCTTAGGTTTTTTACTTACTGCTTTTGCAACCTGTTCCCTTGCAGAAGCACAAACTGCGGACGTCAAGTACCGCTTTTACGGTCGCCCTCACGCCGAGCTTGAAAAGGCGCGTTGCGTTGGCGACATTGACGGCGACGGTGGGGTGGACTTCCTCGCTGGTAGCGCGTGGGCTCCAAAGGTGGGCTCCGTCGGTTATGTGGCGTTGGTATCGGGCATGGATGGCTCGATCATTCGCGAACATTACGGCTTGGGTCCAAACGATCACTTCGGCTACGATTTTTGCGGCCTTCATGACGTCACCGGCGATGGCATCGAAGAGTACGCAGTGACTGCACCTGGCCACATGACGGGTGGTGATCAAGGAACGGTTTACATCTACGATGGCGCAACCGGCGATCAGTTGCGGGAAATACGCGACGTTTATGTGACCACTCGTTTAGGCGACGCTGTTGTCGGAGGTTCGGATTTCACCGGCGATGGCATTCCCGACTTGGCGGTGGTCGCAACCAAAGCGAACACGATCAAAATTTATGACGGAGCCAACCTGCTTACCGTTGTGAGTCCGGCTCAGGTGCTCACCAACGTCCAAGGCAAGTCGGATGCCCCGCGCCCGCTCAATGCAATTGCTGATTTGACAGGCGATGGCGTTTCTGAGATCGCCTATGTAGATGGCAACTCGGTGCGGATTTGGAATCCCATTTCCGGCGCGGAAGTCTTTTATGACTTCCAAAACATCAGCTCGATTATGTCGATGGAAGACATGAATGGCGATGGCGTTCAAGAGTTCGCGCTGGGTGCAGGCGATGCTGGTGGGTATGACCAACCGCAAGGCATTGTTGCCGTTTGGGATGGCGCAACGCTGACCGAAAATTGGTACTACTACTGCTATTACAACACTCCTGATGGAATTGGAGCGTGCATGGCAATGGTGGACGATATGGATGGTGACGGTTTCAAGGACATTGCTACCGGTCGGGGCAATCGCAGCATTCTCGGTTTGAGTTCTGGCGCCGAGCTATTCGCATCGGTCTCTGGTGCGCGACTGGCTGCGGTGGATAGCCCGTTTTACTTGGAGAACAATGACTTTGGCGCCGACATTGAAAGCGGCGACCTCGATGGCGACGGCCAATTGGAGGTCATCATTGGCTGTCCGAAGGTGCACCATAAGTACGGAGGATTCTTGGACCTTTACACTGGTGCATTAATCGTCGCCGACGTGAACCCTTAACCGACTGCCTCGCCCAGCGGCTTAACTCGCCGCTTTGATTTCGCCCATCGGGCGATACATCTTGCTCACCGCTGACTCCAAGTCAGCGGTGAGTTTTTTTCTGCTCTCGCAAATGATCGGCTCACCGAAGGTCAGGCTTACTTGGATGGGGCGGCCAAATATTCTTTGCCACAGACTGACGCCGGTTCCGCGTTTGCGGGCGGCTTTGGCGCGCATCAGGCGCATCGCATGAGTGCCGAGTCCGGAGCCGTCGTTCCACGTGACCTCGGCGAGGTCATAGTGAATGGCGGCCGGAATGCAGGGAGTGCCGAGTTCAGCGGCGCCGGCAAGTAGCGAGCTTTTGAACTTACTCAGTTCTTTTCCATTGCCACAGCCACCTTCGGGGAACATGGAAATAGTTAAGCCGGCAGCGAGGTAATCGCGAAGCTCGGCGGCCAGACGGTGGGCATCGCGTCGTGATTCGCGGTTGATAAACATGGTTCCGGCAATGCGGAAGCAAAAACCGAGGAAGGGTAGTTTGGATAGCTCCTTCTTAGCGATTTGGTTCGACGTGCAGGATGAACCCATCACGCAGATATCTAACCAGGTGACGTGATTGCTAACGGTAAAGCTGCCGCGCGGCGGACGCTTGCCGTCGACCTTTAGTTTGATGCCGAGGGTAAAGAGGATGCCCTTCGACCAAATGCGCGTTGCCCACGCGCCGATTTTCATTTGGCGAATGCTTGAGCCTATACCAAAAACTGCGGCCCCCATGAGAAGGAGGCCGCAGATTAAGGTCCAAACTAAGGCTAAGCCTAGTCGCATTCACTAGAGCTCTTTGAGTTCTTCGAGTACGCCGACCAAGAACTCCTTGCCGTCACCGAAGCACATCAAAGTGTTGTCGCGTTCGAACAGTGGGTTCTTAATGCCTGCGTAACCAGGAGACAGCGAGCGCTTGATCATCAGCACGGTGCCGGATTCGTGAGCATTCAGAATCGGCATGCCGGCAATCGGGCTTTGCGGGTTTTCAATGGCTTCAGGGTTCACCACGTCGTTGGCGCCAATGATGACGGTGACGTCGGTGTTCTTGAAGTCGCCGTTGATCTTTTCTAGTTCAAGCAGCTGCTCGTACGGGACGTCGGCTTCGGCGAGCAACACGTTCATGTGGCCCGGCATACGGCCGGCAACGGGGTGGATGCCGTAAGAAACTTCGGCGCCCAACTTCTCCATGACTTGGCCGAGTTCTTTGACGACGTGCTGTGCTTGCGCAACAGCCATTCCGTAACCAGGAATGAAGATGACTCGGGAGGCAGCTTCCAACACCATTGCAGCTTCTTCGGGAGAAGCAGCTTTGACGTTGGTGTAGTCGCGCGCATCCTCACTGACTTCGGCGTCGCCAAAGCCACCAATCAACACGTTGCCGAGCGAGCGGTTCATCGCCTTGCACATGATCATGGTCAGGATCAGGCCGGCGGCACCGACCAATGCGCCTGCAGTAATCAACAGCGCGTTTCCGATCACGAAGCCGGCCATCGATGCTGCGATACCGGAGTACGAGTTCAGCAAGGACACCACCACAGGCATGTCGGCGCCGCCGATCGGAATGACGGCCAAGATACCGATCAAACCTGCGACTGCTGCCAATCCAATCAGGCCTGCCGCCGCATCCGACCCCATTCCTCCAAAGCCGGCGAACCATGCAGCGCCGATGGCGATCAGGAACAACGCGCCGAGGATGAAGTGGCGACCAGGTAGCAGAATTGGAGCGCCTTTGATCTTGCCCGATAGCTTGCCCATTGCGATCAAACTACCGGTGAACGTGACAGCACCAATCAGGATCGACAGGACCACTGCAACCGCCCAAACTGCGGCGCCGTAATCATCGGACAGCATTTCCCCGAGGCCGGGCGTTGCCGAAGCAGTGTTACCGACCGAGTGCGGGCTGGCCATGTAACGGCCCCAGTAGTCGGACATTGCGACCAACACCGAAGCCAAGCCGCCGAAACCGTTGAACAAAGCAACGAGTTCAGGCATGCCGGTCATTTCGACCTTCTTGGCAAGGACGAGGCCGATGCCACCACCGACGACCAAGCCGGCGATCACAATGGTCCAATCCAAGCCGGAGTATTCGACCAGCGTGGTGACGACCGCAACCAACATGCCGATGGAGGCAAGTTGGTTACCTTTTTGAGCAGTGCGAACCTTGGATAGGTTCTTGACTCCAAAGATGAAGAGAGCCGTGGCAATTAGGTAAAAGACACCTGCGAGAGTACTCATCAGCCTTTCTTCTTGTTCTTGGAGGCGAACATGCCAAGCATGCGGTCGGTCACCATGAAGCCGCCAACCACGTTAATGGTGGCGAAGACGATGGCGAGGAAGCCAAGGACTTTGGCAGGGGTGCCAAACTCCGCATTGGCGCAGATGAGTGCACCAACAATGGTGATGCCCGAGATCGCGTTGGCGCCCGACATCAGAGGGGTGTGCAGCGTCGGCGGCACCTTCGTAATCAGCTCGAAGCCGGTGAAGATTGCCAGGACGAAGACAAACAGCAGGAGAACCAGCATTTGTTTGGGGTGGTCTGGGGCTCAGTTAGGAAGCCACGGTGGCACCCAGTGCCTCGCGCAGCGGTTCGTTACGGACTTCGCCGGCGTGGATCGCGACTGAGCCGTCAGTAATTTCATCTTCGAAGTCGAGTACGACCTGAAGTGGGGGTACCTCGCCGCCTTCCTCTTCGGCTTTGGGCGTCGGTACGAGGTGCTGTACAACTTGCAGCACGTTACGGGCGTAAAGTTCGGTGGCGTGTGTCGGCACGGTTGCGGGCAAGTTGCCTTCACCGACCAAAGTGACGCCGTGCTTCTTCACGACTTTGCCCAGCTCGGACAGTTCGCAGTTACCACCTTGGGCAACAGCGATGTCGACGATCACCGAACCCGGATGCATGGACTTCACCATTGCTTCGGGAATCAGCAGCGGAGCTTGGCGGCCAGGAATTTGCGCAGTGGTTACGACCACGTCGGCATCGGCTACGTGAGCGGCGACGGCTTCCGCCTGGCGCTTCTTGTAGTCATCACTTGCTTCCTTGGCGTAAACGCTTTCCTCTTCCATTCCGTCGTCAGGTTCGACGTCGATGAACTTACCGCCCAACGACTCGACCTGCTCTTTGACCTCGGGGCGAATGTCGGTTGCCCAAACAATCGCGCCAAGTCGCTTGGCTGTGGCGATGGCCTGCAAACCAGCAACACCGACACCAAAGATCACAATCTTGGCCGGCTTGACGGTGCCTGCTGCAGTCATCAGCAGCGGGAAGAATTTGCCGAGATTGGCAGCGCCCAACAACACCGCTTTGTAACCGGCGATGTTTGCTTGGGACGACAACGCGTCCATCTTTTGGGCACGTGTGATTCGCGGAACCAACTCCATCGCAAACGAAGTCACACCGGCTTCAACTAAAGCGGTGGCGACATCTTTGTGAATGGTCCCCTGCAGGAAGCTGACGACCACGGCGCCCTTCGGCAACGCAGTACATTCTTCCGGCGTGGGCGGGTCCACTTGCAGAATCAGGTCGGCGCCATCCAATCCCGCCGAGGCGGTATCCACCAAAGTGGCTCCGGCATCGGTGTATGTGGGATCCAAAAAGGACGACGCTTCTCCGGCCCCGCGCTCTACCCGCACTTCCAGCCCCATCTTCACCATCTTGGCGACGGTTTCGGGGGTGGCTGCAGCTCGAGTTTCGCCCGGGGCAGTTTCCTTGGGTACGAAGACTACCGGCATGGCAGATAACTTAACCCCTTTTCGCCTATTAGAAAGGGCTATCCTTCGGTTCTGTGGGCGGTTTCCGGCCATTTTCAAGGTTTCGTTAGCGGGCTGGCCCAAGCTCACTTTCCATGAAAATTTAAACTCACGGTTTAAGAATTCATGGTAAACTCACGGCGTGATATCTCGAAGAGAAAGGCTCCATTCGATTAATACGGCTCTGAGCCGAAGCCGGGCCGTTGTTCTGACCGGGCCTCGCCAATGTGGAAAAACCACCATAGCGAGGGAGCTTCTGTCTGTTGATTCAATCAACTATTTTGACCTTGAGGATTCGGCTTGCCTGACTCGCTTAGATCAGCCGAAATTAGCCTTAGAGCCGCTCAGGGGTTTAGTTGTAATTGATGAGGTTCAGTTAAGACCGGAGCTGTTTCCGCTCCTTCGGGTATTGCTGGATAGGGCGGGGAGTCCAGCCAAATTCCTAGTCCTTGGGAGTGCCTCCGGGGAGCTTCTCCGCCAAGTGTCGCAAAGCCTTGCTGGCCGCACTGAAAGGATTGAGTTGAGCGGCTTCGGGTTAGGAGAAGTCGATTCCAGCGACGCATCCAAGCTCTGGCTGAATGGTGGATTGCCGCTTTCTTTCCTAGCCGAGGACCAGGAGCGCAGCTTTCAATGGCGGAATGCCTACATTGGAGATTTGCTTGAACGGGACTTTCCAAATTGGGGTGTGGGGATCCCGGCTGCGACTCTAAGGCGATTTTGGGCAATGCTTGCCCACTATCACGGCCAGATTTGGAATGGATCAGAATTGGCTCGTTCTATGGACTCTTCCGTCCCCACGGCACGGAAGTATTTGGACCTCTTAACTGATGCCTTTATGGTCCGACAACTTCAGCCTTTTTTTGTCAACATCGGTAAACGCCAAGTTAAATCGCCAAAGATCTATCTCCGCGATAGTGGGTTACTCCATCATTTACTGGGTATTCGGAATGAGCGCGAATTGCTCACCCATCCAAAGCTTGGAGCATCTTGGGAAGGCTTTGCCATGGAGCAGATTCTCCAAGCCTGCGACCATGATGAGGCTTTCTTTTGGTCAACTCACCAGGGGGCAAAGATGGACTTGCTCCTCACGAAAGGCACCAAAATGATAGGAATGGAATTTAAGCGATCGGATGCTCCGAAAATGACAAAGTCGATTTCCATAGCAATGAAGGATCTTGGGTTGGAATCCGTCTCGGTCATTTATCCGGGTGACAAGGAATACCCAATAGCTGAGGGGGTGATCGCGATTCCATTATCTCAGGCAGTAAAGGGGATTCCATTTCCGTAATGCTGGGAAGTGAGAGGGGAATCGATCCGAGGAGATATTCTTTTCGCCTTGGCTGCATTTCCACACCCCTCCTTCCCCGGCTACCAGCTGCTGGATTCCGGTAACGGCGAGAAGCTGGAGCGTTTCGGCAAGTACGTGTTGCGTCGACCCGATCCGCAGGCGCTGTGGCACCCGCGTCTAGACCGCAAAGAGTGGCAGAAGGCGGACCTGAGCTTCGTTCGTGAATCGGATCGAGGTGGGCGGTGGCAGGCAGGAGGCGGCAAGCAGGGCTCGCACAGCTGGGAGATGGACCTGTTTGGTGCTCGCATTCACATTCGGCCGACACCTTTCAAGCATGTGGGCTTGTTTCCTGAGCAATCGGCCAATTGGAAGTGGGTGAGTCAGCGGTTGCGGGATCAAGAATCTTCTTCCTCACCCAGGAAGACGGTTCTGAACCTGTTTGGTTACACCGGAGTTGCCAGTATTTTGGCCGCTCAGGCCGGTGCCGACGTCACCCACGTCGACGCATCCAAGACCTCAATTACCTGGGCCAACGAAAACGCCCAACTCAGCGGCCTCGGCGATCGCGCCATTCGCTGGATTTGCGACGACGCCGCCGCATTTGCCGCCCGCGAGGTGCGCCGCGGTCGCCGTTACACCGGCATCTTGCTCGATCCGCCTCACTACGGCCGCGGGCCGAAGGGGGAAAAGTGGCAGTTCGAGCAGCACATTGCCCCGCTGCTGGATTCCTGCCGCCAGCTGCTCGACCCGGATCAACCGTCGTGGTTGATCCTGTCGACCTACGCCATTGGCTACTCGCCGATCGCCTTCGAAAACATGCTGCGCGAATTCGGCGATGGCTCAGTCGAAACCGGGGAATTGGTTCTACCCGAGGAGGGGGGGCAAAGCGGCCGGCTGCTCCCCTGTGGCTTCTGCGCTCGCTACATCAATGCCTGAAATCCTTCACTGCGACAACCACGTCATCGCCGTGGTCAAACCTGCCGGTATGCCGGTGGTGCCCGACGCAAGTGGCGACGAGGCGCTGAGTGAATGGACCAAAGCGTGGATCAAGCGTGAATACAACAAACCAGGCGACGTTTTTCTCGGGGTGGTGCACCGCCTGGATCGACCGGTATCGGGAGTGGTTGTATTTGGCCGCACCAGTAAAGGCGCAAGTCGTTTAAGCGCGGCTTGGCGCGAGGGTCGTGTGAAAAAGGTCTATCGCGGGATCAGCGACGCACCGCCGACCTTGGCGGTGGGGGATCAAGGTCAGGTTGTGCAATGGTTGGTGAAGGACCGACAGCGCAATGTTGTTCGTGCAGTTCCCGAAAACTGGCAGCCGCCGGCCAACGAACGCAATTCTTCCAAAGCCGACCGTGCCCGTGAAGCTCGCAGCAACTGGCGCGTCTTATCCATTGCCGACGGCAAGACTTTGCTTGAGTTAGAACCCGTCACCGGTCGCGCCCACCAATTGCGTTTAGCTTGCGCGAAGCTGGGCATGCCGTTGATGGGTGACTTGAAATACGGCGCACAATCGGCGATGGCTGGCAAGCGCATTGGACTGCATGCACGTGAACTTCATGTGCCACACCCAACTTTGGACAAGGAATTAACTCTTATTTCACCTGAACCATTTCGTTAAAAGTAATTTATGCTGAGCAAACTGGAATCCAGCGATTTTTATCCTGCGATCACTTTGGTTTTTTGGGCTGCGATTGGGCTTCGGGCATATTCCGACCGGGTGTACGATGACCTCTATTCCATCCTCCTTTTACTGATTCACTTTGTGCTGCTTGTTTTTATGGCTTTCTTATGTCTCGCTAAAGCAGGAGAGGTATTGTTCTGCGAGACGGATAACGAACGTCAAGCAAGGTTGAAATCCACGCCGGCAAGGCGGAACTTGGGTCATGCAATGACGCTGGTTTCTTATTTTTTGTTTTACGCTCTTCTATTTAATTGGAGCGACATCACCGAATATTTCGTCGACAATCCAAGACCCATCCAATATCAGTGGGGCCAAGAAGCCAAGGCCTTGGGCTTAGTTGTTTGGGAGTTCCATGAAATGATGGAGCAAAGCTTGGCTGACTTTGAGCACGTCGAGTACACGCCTGAACAGCTGGAGTTTTTGCAGAGAGCCTTTGAGGAGTACCCGGTTGGATTTGATACCGGGGACGTAATGGGAAAGGGCATACTCCCTCCGGGCCGAGGGTTTTTCTTGATCGTCGTTCTAGCACTCGGCGTTTGTGGTGGCCTGCTAAGGAAGCCGTCAAAAAGCAAGAACTAACGGCGGGGTTCCAAGCGTTAGAATGCAAACGATGCTCGCCTCCATTCTTTTAGCCTGCGCGCTCAGCCCCGCCCAAGAAGCGCAACCACCTGTGGATCCGCGGCCGAACATTGTTTGGATTTTCGTCGAGGATATGAACGATTGGATGGGGTGTTATGGCGACGACACAGTCACCACGCCCAACATCGACTTCATCGCTGAAAGCGGAGTGCGTTTTGATCGCGCCTACATGCCGGCCGGGGTTTGTTCGGCGACGCGGTCGGCGATTGCTTTGGGCGCGATGCAGACTTCGATGGGGGTGCACAATCATCGATCTTCGCGCAAGCGTGTGCCGGAGGAAGTGATTCATTTACCGGAAGGAGTTTCGACGGTTTATGAAATGATGCGCGGCGCCGGTTACTTCGTGACTTCACAAGGAGCGAAGAAAAATGACTTTAACTTTGTTTTTGATGTCAACGCGCTTTACGACGTCAATGTCAGCAAGACTTTGGATCCGCAATGGCGCAAGCGGCCGGACGGCAAACCGTTTTTTGCGCAAATTCAACTTTGGGGCGGCAAAAGCAAGGTCACGCTTGAGGAGCGCGTTGACCCGCAAAGCGTCGACGTGATGCCGTATTACCCGGATCACGAGATTTACCGTAAAGAAATTGCGCATCATTATGACTGCATCAAGCAAACCGATAACGAAGTCGGCTTGGTGTTAAACGCACTGCGCGAAGACGGACTGCTTGAAAATACCATCGTGTTTTTCTGGACCGATCACGGCATGCGTTTGCCGCGGCATAAACAGTGGTTGTATGAAGGTGGGATTCGGGTGCCGTTGGTCGTGCGCGGGCGGCTGCCCAATAAAGCGGATGTGGCGGTTTCGCAGGCGGATGAAAAAGTGGGTCAGGTGCGCGGAGACTTGGTGAGCGGCATCGACATCACGGTGACGACGTTGAGCTTGGCCGGCGTCGCCATTCCTGCTCACATGGAAGGTCGCAATCTCTTCGCTGCCGATCATCAATCACGCGACTACGTCATCTCGGCGCGCGATCGTTGCGATTACACGATTGACCGAGTGCGCGCTGTGACCACCAAGCGTTACAAATACCTGCGTAACTTTCTCACCGATCGCCCTTTCATGCAGGCGCAATATCGCGACGGTCGACCGGCGATTGAGGTCGGGCGCAAACTCTTCGCTGAAGGCAAACTCAACGACGTGCAGGCATTCCTTTGGAACCCCAAGCGCACCGCCGAAGAGTTGTATGACTTAGAAAACGATCCGCAGGAAATTCACAACTTGGCCGCTGATCCGCAGTATGCCGAAGTGTTGCAACAGCATCGCGACATTCTTTCTCATTGGATCGAAGAAAGCGACGACCAGGGAATGCAAGCGGAAAGCGTCGACAGCTTGCGCGGCGTTTGGAAGCGTTGGGGCAAGAAGGCGGTGAACCCCGAGTTCGACGCGGTCAAAGAAGAATTAGGGCAGAACGATTAATTCTTCTTCAGCACCGTAGATCAAAGTGCCAGTCGCCGCATCGCGAACTACTGCAGTGATTCCAGCAGTCATTCCAACAGGAATGGTGTTCGGCGCTTTGACCGATTCCATTCCAAAATAACCACCGCTATCACAATTCCCCATCGCCAAAATCGTCGGCGGTTGCAGTGGGAATCCAGCCAGCGAGGTCATCAAAATTGCCGCGTCGTCACCAGGGTTGCCGTGAGCACTTGCATTGACGCGGAAGCCGGCCGACGACGACACCGAATGCGGGAACATCGATGTCTGATGTAATACATCATTAACCGCAATATTTGTCGTCGTCGGACCGAACAATCCCCAACCGTTATTCACGGTATTTAGATTCCCTGTAAATACGTCCAGCGTTTTCCATGAACTGTTATCGATGGCGCCGATCATGTGCAGATTGCCGTTGCGGCGGTCATACCAAACATCGTTCAAGCTATGACTGGGACCGGCAGGAATGGGTCCAGTGTTGCCGGTCAAGGTGTCGTAATAAAACAGCGTGTGCGGATTGCCGCTGGTTTCAAAGGTGCTGATAAACAACATGCCGTTGCCGTCGTTGGCGACACCGGTTTGGCACGGCGGCAGGCCGGCGCCCATCCAATCCATCAGCACGGTGCCGACGGCAGGGCCGGCAGTCAGGTCGTATTCCAAAATGGTCGAACCTTGAATGCCGGTGGTATTGCAGGTGACCGCCCACATCTTTTGCCCTTCCTGATCGATGGTCAGCGAGTTGAACGAACCATTGCCGGCTTGCGCGGTGTCCCACGGAATCAGAGCGCCGGTGGAACGTTCCAGCATCCAAATTTCGTACATGTCGTGCAGGAACAGATTGCCGTCGCGATCGAACACCGCCGAGCTCAGCGAATAAGTGCTGCCGGTGTCAGCGACGTCGCGGATCGACGCCACCGCGGTGCCGTTGAGTTCGATATGCACCAAGTAGTTGCCGGTGCCGACGTCGTCGTTGCCGATCGCGTACAGATCACCAGTGGTCGGGTCGATGATGCCGGCATTGAACTGGTCGAAATACCCAGGCAAGCCGCTGACGTTGACCTTCTGGCCGGAGTCCAGGTCGATGATCTCAATCCCCGGCGCTGTGGAGCCCATAGTGAAGCGCACCCCATGTCCAGGAGGCACCTGCGCAATCGCGCTAGCAGAAAGCAATGTTGCAACAAGGATGGTTTTGAGGGTGGAGTAGATCATGGGATGCGTTCACTGAGGCCGATGAAGTGTACTCAAAAAATGAAAAAAGATAAAACTTTTCAATTAATCGGCCAATAAAAGGGGCAGGAGCGCACTCACTCCCACCCCGGCTAAATAACCTATCAAGGCCCTAACCCTTGGAGAATCGGGCCGCCGGCACAAAACGTTTCACAGGTGATGGCGAGCGGCGTGGCGAATAATGATATATGAAAAATTGAAATATATTCCGGAATATCAGTAGAATTCCGTCGCCCCTAACAAGCTCTGAAGGCGGTACAACCGTCATAATTCAGCGATGCCGCCCCAAAAGCCCTCCTCCCCGCCCGCCGATGATGGCGATGAGCCCGACCAGGGCCGGCGCAGACCAGGGACCTACCTGCTCGAGGACGTCAAGCAGCTCGAAGCGTTGGTTTCGCCTCTGCGTCGCAAAATGATCGGCGCGTTATCGGCGGAAGGGCCGCTGAGCGCCACCCAGCTGGCCGACCGCCTCGGCCGCGCGCCCGATGCGCTTTATTACCACCTCAAAGCGCTGATCAAAGTCGGTTTGGTGGTCGAGCGCAATACGCGGGCGACCAAGCGTCGGCCCGAGGTGTTGTTTGACCTGATCGCCGACCACGCCGAAACGCCGGCCGAGTCCGAACAGTGGGATTCGCCGTGGAACGAACCGCTCGGCAAGATGGCCGAGAACGATTTCCGCGCGCTGGTCAAACGCTTCAAGCAAGGCTTGGCCAACCCCGATGCAATCAAGTCCGGCAACGATCGCGACCTGACCACCGTCGCTACCGACGTGCGCTTGACCCGCGATGGTGTGCGTCGGATTAATGGCATCCTCGATGAAATGATGCGGGCGTTGCACGAAGAAACGCAAAAGGGTCGCGGTAAGTTTTATCAGGTTGGTTTTTTGATGGCCGAGATCGAAGAACGCAACGCCAAAAAGAAATAGGGGAACTCCAATCGACTCGGAGTTCCCCTTAGCGCGGTGCGCCGACTTGGGTTTTACATCACTGTGCGCGTGACGATGTTGCTCATGCGCGTATCCGGGCACGAGTTTTTCTCGGCGGCTTGCAAGTACAAGGTCAGGCCGGCGGCTGCGGCGGGAACTTGCAGGTTGATGGAGTAGTCACCATTCGCATCGCAGTTGCCCATCGCTGCCAGTTGCGACATTGGATTGGCCAACGGGAAGTTAATGCCAAAGTCTACGCACCATCCACCACTATTGGCGACGGTGGAACCCAAGCTGGTGCTCCACATCACGGCGACGGTTTCGAACGCGGTGCCGTAACTGACATCGATGTTGGCATTGCTGCCGGCAATCAACGGATCTACGCACAAGCCCAAATCATCGCCGCTTAGCTTCTCGAAGGTGAAGGTGCCGAGCGGTACGCCGAAGAACGGATAACCGGTGATTTCGAAAATCGGATCGGCTGGATTGGTGTTCGAGTTGCCTGAGGTGTAAGTGGTACCGCTGTCGGTGCCCGAGTCATAGGGCAACAAGTCGATGACAACTTGATCCACCCAGCGACCATTTTGGAACAACTCCAAACCATCGACGCCGACAAACCAATCCGGACTCGGCGCGATCATCGAAACCAACGTGACCTGCGAGAAATCGGAAGTGATGTCGAAGGTCATCGACACGGTGTCGGGCGAACCGGCGCCAGGACCCGACAGCAAGAACTCGGCGTCGCCGGCGCTGATGGCGGCGTTGACCTCTTGAGTCAGCTTAGTCTTACTACCGGTTTCGGCCATGCTTTCGATGCCGTCACTGGCCAGCGCGCCGACTTCCCAGAAGTGAATGCCGTCGGCGTGGGTGCCGCCGATCAGGCCGGAGAAGTGCGGGTTGTTGGGGAAGTCGGTGGGATGAGTTTGGCTACTCCAGTCCGCTTGAAAGGTCACCTTGTAGCGAGCTTCCAATGGTTGGTCGCAGCCTTGTGGCAACGCGAGGGGCGTAGCGGTTGCCAGAGGAAGAAGCAGGGAAAGTGCGGGAATCATGATGGGAATCATTATTCATTTGAATCCTCACAAAAGCATCACGCGGCAATAACGGATTTGAACTGTTTGCATGCGCGGGAAGGTTTAGAGTGATTTCATGCCTTCCTCCATTTCGCGACGTGATTTTCTGCGCACCTCTGCTGCCGCAGGTCTTGGCTTCTCCACATTGGCTTGTGCCAGCACGGGTTACGTCGGCGCGAATAGTAAGGTTAATGTGCTTTGCGTGGGTGTGATCGGCACCATTGGCGGGCACGATCGCAAGCAGGTGGCGGCTCATCCGTCGGTGCGCATTGCCGGCTTGTGCGACGTGGATTCCAACTATCTTTCACAAGCGAAAAGCGACCACCCCGATGCGTTCACCTGCAAGGATTACCGCGAGGCTTTTGATAAATATGGGGATCAATTTGATGCGGTGATTGTCGCCACGCCGGATCATAGTCACGCCAACATCATGATGACGGCATTGGCGGCCGGCAAACATGTTTATGGGCAGAAGCCGTTGGTGCATCAGCTCGAAGAGTTGTCGATGATCGACAACGCAATGAAGGCGCGGCCCGAGTTGGTCACCCAAGTTGGTAATCAACGCATGGTGTACAACGGCCGACGTGCTGCGGTTGAAATTTTGCGCTCCGGCGCGTTGGGCAAGGCGATCAAAGCTTACGCGTGGACCGGTTCTCCAAACGCCGGCAACTACTTCAACTTTGAACACAAACTCAGTGAGCCGATGGACCCGCCGTCGCACTTGGATTGGGGTTTGTGGTTAGGCCCGTGCCAAGCCAAAGAGTTTCGCGCCGACCTTGCGCCGGTGAAATGGCGTTCGTGGTGGGATCACGGCACCGGCGGATTGGGCGACTGGGGCGTGCACGTGCTCGACGTCATCTTCTTCGGTTACGACGAACTGCAGTCGCCGATCGCAGTGGTTACCCACACGCCGGATAAGGTGGACCCGTTCCACGCGCATCCGTGCCAGTCGACGATTACTTACGCGGTGGATTCGCCGAACTTCCTCAACAAGCACTTCTCGATTTACTACAACGACCGCGCACAAATGCCGTCGCGCGCTGCGTTGGGGTTGCCGCCCGGCAATTGGGGCGACGCCAACATGACGGTGATTGTTTGTGAAGGCGGAGTGCTAGCTTTGACCGCTGGCGGCCACATCGAAATTTGGCGCGACGGCAAGATGACGCCTGGTTTGGAAATGCCGGGTCTGCCCGAGTTCCAACCGCTGAATCACTGGCATGCTTGGGTCGACAACATCATCGGCAAGAAAACTGAGTTGCGCACCCCGTTCCCGGATGGAGTTCGCATTACCGAAGCCGCGTTATTGGCGGTGAAGGCGACCAAGTACCCCGGTGTGGAATTGGCGTGGGATCGTTCGAAGTTGGCGTTTACCAACCACGAAGAAGCGACCAAGACGATTGTTAAGCGTGATTACCGCGAAGGTTTTGCGCCGCCAGTAGTTGCTTAACCGTCGCGCTTAAATCATTCATCATTTGCTCGACGCGATCGCGGTGCGTGCGGAAGCACAATACGCAAATGCGCAGAGTGAATTTGCCGTCCAGCCAAGTTCCGGTTAGATAAACATTGCCGCAGCGGTTCACCGCGTCGATCCATTCGCGGTTGAGTGGATTCAACTGCTGCAAGCTGAGGTCGTCGTGCTCGATGCGGAAGGCAAGTAACGACAACGCAGGTTCAGCAACCACGCGGACGTTGCTGATTTCGCGCAGCTGCTCGGCGGCATATCGCGCCAGGTCCATCTTTTCATCCAGCGTGTCGGCGAAGCTTTGCATGCCAACCATTTTGATTGGCAGCCAGCAACGCAAGCCGCGATTGGAACGCGACAATTCGGACGACGAGTTGCAGAAGTCAACCAAGTCGTCGTCCTGCTGGTAAGCCGGCATGTAATCGCCGGAAACCGAATGTGCTTGCACCAAGTGGCGGCGGTTTTTAACCAGCAGGCATCCGGTGCCGTACGGCAAGAACAAGCTCTTATGCGGATCCAAGGTGATGGAATCGGCGCGCTCCATGCCGACAAGTTGTTGTTTACCGCGTTCGGTCAGCGCGAAGAAGGCACCATAAGCGCCATCGATGTGGAACCACAGCGATTCTTCGGTTGCCAAATCGGCGAGCTCGTGCATCGGATCGACCGCGCCGGTGTTGACGGTTCCGGCGCTGCCAATCAACAGAAAGGGTTGATAGCCGTCGGCGCGGTCTTTGTGGATTTGACTGCGCAATGCGTCTACATCCATGCGGAAATCACGATCGGCCGCGACCACACGCACGTTTTGCGTCGGTAGGCCGGCGATCAGCGCCGCTTTGGTGATCGAATGATGGATTTGATCGGATACGTAAATGGTGCCACGCGAAAAGTCGTCGCCGAAGTGATGGCGACGCGCGGTGACCAACGCGGTTAGGTTCGCGACCGAGCCGCCGCTGGTCAAAATTCCACCAGGAACCGGGGCGGCAGACCCTTCGCTTTCGGCATCACCTGGCGGGTAGCCAACCACGTTGCAAAACCAGCGAATCACGTTGGACTCCAGCTGCACCATGCCCGGCGAACCAATCCAAACCCCAACGTAGCGATTGACCGAATCAGCGATCAAATCGGCCAATGCAGTATGAAAAATCCCACCGCCGGGAATGTAAGCCAAGTAGCCAGGGCCGGCGGTATTCAGCGAATGCGGCACAACTTCTTGGAACAAATGTTGAAGCAATTCCTCCAACGGCGCACCGTGCTCGGGGGCAGTCGACTCGGCCAACGAACGGGCGACGTCGGCGCCTCCCTCCCAAACGGCGGCAGGCTGATCCGGCAGCGATTGTAGATAGGGAACGATTTGCTGCATGGCCAGCTCGACCCACTCGCGCATTTGCTCGGCGCTGGGTTCAAGCGGGAAATTCTGATCGGTCGGCACGGGGTAATTATGCCGATGCCGTGTTTAAAAAAGCTAGGATCGGGCATGCCCATTTTGGCCGCCACCCTGCTTGTGCTTGGATCTGCCGCTCAATCCGAACCCATACCGCTGAAGCCGATGTCCGGCCGCGTGGATCAACCGGTCGAGCTCGGCCAAGTCAAATGGCGGCGCGATTTCGAGGCCGGTTTAGCCGAGGCCAAGCGCAGCGGCAAACCCGCACTGTTGCAGTTCCAAGAGGTGCCCGGCTGACAGGGCTGCAAAGATTATGGTGCTCAGGTTCTGACGCACCCTTTGCTGGTGGAGGCGGCCGAAGAGTTGTTCGTGCCGATCGCGATTTACAACAACACCGAAGGCGACGCTGACCAGCGCGTGTTGCAGCGCTACAACGAGCCGGCGTGGAATTACCAGGTCGTGCGCGTGGTCGACGCCGACGGCAAAGACCTGATCCCGCGCGTGGCCAAAGATTGGACCACCGCCGCTGTCACCCGCGCGATGGTTGCCGGATTGAAGGCTGCTAAAAAGCCGGTGCCGAAGTGGTTGGAGTTGGTCGCCGCGGAACAGTTGGCGGCGAAACGCGGCACGTCCACCGCGGTTTTCGGCATGACGTGATTCTGGGTAGGCGAGGCCGAGTTCGGTCTCATCGACGGCGTGGTCAAAACGCGTCAGGCGTGGATCGGCAAAAAGGAAGTGGTGGAAGTGGTCTACGACCCGAAGGTGGTCAAGCTCGAGCAACTGCGCGCCTTCGCCAAACGCAAAGAGTTTTGGTTTGAGCCGGAAGCCACCGAAGCAGCTGGCAAAAAGGACCGCCCACCTTTGCGCATGGACAAGGAGCAGAAGTACTACCTATTGCAATCGGCGTTGAAAAAAGTGCCGATGTCCGAAGCGCAAGCTTGCCGCGTCAACGCAAGCTTGAAGGGCAATTGGAAGCAATACCTCTCGCCGTCGCAACTCAAGCAGGCGGACTTACTCTTGAAACCCAAAGAGAAAAAGCAGCGCAGCTGAGTCAGGCCGTGATTAGCGATGGGACCTAAGGATCAACATGGTCATCTTGAAGTTGATCCAAAGAAAACGCACGAATTGCCAAGGCCAAAATACGCGCATGAAGCAAGTGAGTCGTGTCGGTTGGGGCACAAAGTATGCTTGCTTTTCACAATGGTGTGGGTCGAGGTTTGCCATGGTTATTCCGGGATCACCCACCACAGGGGCTTGAGTTTGGCTTTGTATAAAAAGCCGTGATGCAACAAATGTTTGATCCAATGGCCGGCTAAGCCGATCTCGCCGAAAGTATGTTTGATGTCGCGCCCGTATTTGGGATATTTTTCGAAGTCAGGCACGATCGGGAAAACCGTCATTGAGGCAGCCGTTCCCCTCCAAAAACTGGCGCCAGCGCTGGCCACGCATGCCGCGCCCATTTCACTCATGCTTGCGGAATGTGGGGGAGTGGACCTTCCTCGAACTTGATCGGCAATTGTTTGAGCCACCGCTTTTCCAATCATTGCCGACGGCATCCCGGTTCGCGGAGGAGTGGGCGCAATTGGAGTTCCATTCGGGCTCTGGCGTGGTATTGAAATGGCATGCGGGGGCGCAAACGCAATGCCCGCCGCATATACATTTGCATATTTTTCTGATTGGTAATGGCGCGGCCAGTCTGACGCTTTCCATTCAGCGAAAGGCTTGGGTGAATAATCAGCATCTACCTTCATAAAGCCGTTGGCGGCGAATAATTCATCACTTATGTCGTCGGAGTTTTTCGCGAATGCTTTGAGACCTACACCGGTGAATGGTGGGATCAACATTGCGAAATCGAAGTCGAGTTCGTGTTCCCCGCCGTCTAGTGTTTCGTAATGGATTTTACCGGCTTCAACCTTTGAGACGTGGGTGCGCAGAATCCAATCCAAGCCACGTTCGGCGAATAGAGATTCTGTGAATACCTTGGAGTGAGTGACGTAACCGCCACGCTTGATGTGGATGCCGCCCATTCCAAAATCGCCAAGTTCATATTCATTGGACAACCAAACAAGGTCCGCTTGGTCACGCACCCCTTCGGCTCGCAGTTTGAATTCCACGTTGAAGATGTATTCGAATGCTGCACCCTGGCAAGTGCACATTCCATGCCCAGTGCCAATCACGATGCGCTGACGTTCGCCAGCTTTCATTTTTGAAATACAACGGTCCAATTCAACAGCAGCTTCGACCGCATGAGTTTCGGCGCAAACCGAAACCGTATGCCCATCTGGCCCTAAGCCTTCCGTGGCGGAAAAATTCAATTTGGGCCCGGTCGCATTGATCAAATAGTCATATTCAATGTGGACCTCGCTTTGACTTGCTGAATTGGATCGAGAGGCGTCATCCGTTTTTTGCGCCACTACAAAAGGTCTATTGTGGGCTTCTGATCCCTCTGGCCAAATTTCCGTTGCGGCTGCTTGAACAAATTCAATACCCGCCTTTTTATAAACCTTGGCCAGCGGGAAGCGCACCTGATCCATGGTCATCTTGCCCACGCCTACCCAAATGTTTGATGGAATCCAGTTGTAGTTCGCCCGCGGCGACACAACGGTAACTTTGTGTTCCTTTCCTAGCCACCTGCGCAAGAACGATGCAGCCGTGTGGCCAGCCACTCCAGCGCCTAGTACAACGATGTCAGCCATGCCTGTTCCTAATTGATTTCAGGAGCAAGCCTCCCACGAAAAATATGGTCCGTCAAGAATATTTCATATAGCTGAAATGATTATAGATTTCGACTAGGTTGGCTTTATTTCACAGATAGCGGCTTTCCTATGCTATTTCTCCACTCGCGATGAAGCGCAGTTAATTTTTCTACTTTATCCGGCATTTTTGTTGCCAGGTTATTCCTTTCGCTCGGGTCGTCTTTCAGGTTGTACAAGTGCACGCCCATGCGCACGCCGACTTGTTCGAAGTTGGCCGAGCCTTTGGCGCGCTTTTCGTTTTCGGTGACCATCAACTTCCAATCGCCGGCGCGGATGGACCATTGCCAGCCCACATCCCAATGCAGCACGCGCTCGCCGGCGAGTTGGCGGCCCTGCAAAATGGCGAGCTGATTGCTGCCGTCGAAGGCGTCGGCTTTGTGCGGGATGCCGGCTAAATCGCACAAGGTCGGGGCGAAGTCCAGCGCGGAGTGCACGCCGAAACTAATGCGCCCGGTGGGTATGGTTCCGGGCATGCGCCAAATGGTTGGCGTGCGCGTGCCGCCTTCCAGCAGGTGATATTTGGACCCAGCCAGCGGCGTATTGTCGGCCCAATCCGGCACGCATCCGCCGTTGTCGACGGTGTAGATAACGATGGTGTTGTCGTCGATACCGAGCTGCTTGAGTTGATCCATGATGCGGCCGACTTCGCGATCTAAGCACTCAAGTTGCGCCAAGTAATACTTGCGCCCTTCGGGCCAATCGCGGCGGTGCACGCCTTCATACCACTCGTAGTAATCTTGCTCGCCATCCCAGTCGGGGAACTCTTCCAGACCGCGCGCTTCCAGTTCTTTCTTCGGCAGCTGCCAGGCGAAGTTGTGCACCGCGTTAAACGAGATCACTGCGAAGAAGGGTTGATCCTGATTCGCGGCAATGAAGTCGCGCGCTTTTTCGCCGAAAGCTTCGGTGGTGAAGCCGTCAAACTCGACTCGTTGATCTTGATCCCACATCGGCGCGACCATCATTTGCCGCGCTGCTTTGCCGTAGCGCTCAACCGCTTCTTTGGAGTGGTATAGGTAGTGCACCCGTCCACCAGTGGTGGTGCCGTAAAAACGATCGAAGCCCCAATTCAGCGGAAAGCCGGCAGCTTCAGGTTTGCGATCGGGTCCGCCGGTGTGGACCTTGCCGAAGTAACCGGTGGCATAACCGGCTTCCTTGAAGCGCTCCGGCAGAGTGACCGCTTCCCGCGGAATGCCTTTGCCGCCGCCGTAATAAAAGTTGTTCCAGCGCTGCTGATACCGCCCAGTGATCATGCCGACGCGCGACGGATTGCAAATCGGACTGGTCGCATATGCATTCGGCAGAAAAACTCCTTCCGCCGCCATCTGATCCAAACGCGGCGTGCTGACGTCATCCATGCGCTTCAAAAAGCCGAAGTCGGCGTAACCCTGGTCGTCGGCGATGATCAGCACGACGTTGGGTTTGCGCTTGGCGTCGCCGGTTGTGTCGGCGGCGGCTTGCGCTTCGGCGGCTTCCGGCTGCTGAATGGAGGCGGCGAGAAAAACGAGCAGCGTTGGGGCGAGCATGCACCGAGTCTAATTCAGATCAAGCTAGCTGGCCCCTTTCATTGGCCCAGCTTTCGCCTAGCCGGCTCAGCGCGAGGCGATGGCTGCGGCCACTCGTTTGCCATCGATGGCAGCCGACACGATTCCGCCGGCGAATCCGGCGCCTTCGCCACATGGGTAGAGGCCGGCAAGCGTCGGGCTTTGCAACGGGTTGGCATCGTCGTGGCGGTTGCGCACCACGCGTACCGGCGACGAGGTGCGCGTTTCGGCGCCAATGATTTGACCTTGCGGACCGGCAAAACCGGGGATTTGTTGATCAAAAGCCAGCAGTCCTTCGCGCAATCGCACCGCGATTCCCTTGGGGAACAGCCGGCTGAAATCGGTGGCGGTCAACCCAGGCAAAAAACTAGTCGGCAGTGGCTTGCCTTGGTTACGGATCTCCTGAACGAAGTCGGCGCAGATTTGGCTGGGCGCACGGTTCTCGCCGCCGCCGGCGTTGGAGGCTACGACTTCTAAGGCGATTTGCAGGCGCACCCCAAAGAGCGGATCGATGTCTGGATGCACCGGTAAACGTCCGGCGGCGACGTCGATGGTTCGATCGCTTCGCGGATCCTGGACGATTTCATGCAGCATCGGGTGATCGGAAAGTTGCGCCGCATGTTGCAGCAACTGCGGCCATCCCCAGCGCCAACCGCGTTTGCCGCACCAATCCTTGGGTTGGATTTCGACAACGATGCCGCTGTTGGCGAAATCGGAATCGCGCTTGGACAAGCTCATGCCGTTGACTACCAACGCGCCCGGCTCGGTTTGACTGGGCACGATCCATCCGCCGGGACACATGCAAAAGCTGTACACGCCGCGCTCGTTGACTTGCGTGCGCAACTCGTAAAACGACGGCGGCAGTTTGGGAATGGCTTCGTGCTTGTGATATTGATGCTGATCCAGCCAATGCTGCGGGTGCTCGACGCGCACGCCCATGGCAAAACCCTTGGGCTGCAACTGTGCGCCGGCTTCGCGCGCCATCTTGACGGCTTCTAGGGCACTATGTCCGGTTGCAAGTACAACCGCATCGGCGTCGACGGTTTCGCCGTTGCTCAGGCGGACGCCGGCTATGGCGGTGGTTGCAGGTACAACCTCGCTGGTTGGGTCGGTGGCTGGATGGTCTTCAGGTTGCTCACCCGCGGTCAAAAGCTGATCAACCCGCGTTTCAAAGCGCACCTGACCCTGCGGATGCGCATCAATAGCCTGGCAAATGGATTGCACTACCTTGGGCAACAAATTGCTGCCGATGTGCGGTCGCCACGACCACAGAATGTTCTCCGGCGCACCGTGCTCGACCAGCTCTTGCAACACCGGCTGGATTTGCTCGCGATCACCCGAACGGGTGTACAGCTTTCCGTCGGAATAGGTGCCGGCACCGCCCTCGCCAAAACAGTAGTTGGACTCAGGGTTTGCGTCGGCGCCGCGGTTGAGTTGGGCGATGTCACGACGGCGCGCTTGCACCGCTTTACCGCGCTCCAGCAGCGTGACTTGGTGACCGGCGCGGAGCAAATCCAGCGCGCAGAACATGCCCGCCGGACCAGAACCGATGACCACCACGTGCCGGCGAGGAGTTGTAGATACATCCCCCTGCTGCGCGGACTCGGAAGCGGAATCGCTTGGATCGGCGGCAGCCAAATCATCGTCATCGATCTCCTCTACCTCATCCGTTCCCCAGATCGTCACCGCCACGCGCCACTGCATGCGGTCCCAGCGCGCATCAAAACTGGTGCGGTCGATGCGCAGCCGCCCAACATGATCCGGATTCAGTTTCAGCTTGCGGCAAATCGCATCAAGCAACTCGTCGGATTCGAGCTGATCTGGGTTGATTTCCGGGGGGAACAGGGCGACTTTTTGACGAGGCATGGCGGGCGCGGCCACAGCGCGTCGGAATTATCGCCGCGCGGTACAAGTTCGCGCACTTTATGACGCTTCGATGACAGTTTTTTCTATGCTTGGGTTAATTTCCCGACAAGCCACCGATGAAGAAGCCCTCTTTCCTACTGAACACCCTGTTGTGGGTAGTCGCATTCGTCCTGATGGCAGCTGCTGTGATCTATCAGCGCTCCACAGGTCCGACTTACCCGAAACGCGGTGCGATCACGGTTGAGGGTCAGGAGTGGAAATACCGCTTGGTCCGCAGTGAAGAAACGATTCGACACGCGCAGGTGGTGCTCCCGTCCCCGTCATCTGGTGTGCAGGCAACGCTTCACTGGCGGCGCTACCCCACTCAAGACGACTTCACCGCGGTGCAACTGGCGTTTGCCGCGGATGTTGAAGTCGACAAACTGGACACAGTGGGTGGAATGGTCGCCGACCTACCGAAGCAACCTGCGGCGGGGAAACTGGAGTACTACCTAGAAGTCGAAGCCGACGGCAAGTCGCTGCGGATTCCGGAGATCACGAGTGAAACCGAGCCCGGCGAGGAGAACATCGTTCTTCGTTACAAGGATCCGGTGCCGGGAAGTGTGCTTTGGCCGCACATCATCTTCATGATCTTTTCCTTCCTGATCGGTATGCGCGCGTTTTTCGCCGCGTTGGTGGATCCGATCAACATGCGCAAACTGGCTTGGTTCACGCTGTTCTGCCTAACGGTGGGCGGCATGGTGCTCGGCCCGATTGTGCAGAAGTACGCTTTCGGCCATTACTGGACCGGATTCCCGTACGGCTCGGACCTGACCGACAACAAGCACCTGATCCAATGGATCGTTTGGATTCTGGCGTGCGGCGTGATCGGATTTAAGGCAAAGCCGAAGGAAGGCGTCGGTCGCGCGGTGGTTGCCGTAGCCGCCGTGGTCATGATCGGCGTTTACCTGATCCCGCACTCGATGCGCGGTAGCGAGCTGAATTACGAAGCGCTCGAGCAAGGCGTGGACCCGACCGACGCGATCGGTACCGGCGAGAAGTGAGTGCGGCTGAGCTGCACATTGCTCTGGTCCACGGACCGGTGGTCGCTTGCCTGTTTGCAGCACTGCTTTTTGGTTTGGCGTTGCGTTGGCGGGATGAGCGGCTGCAGAAATTCTGCTATTTGGTTTTTCTGATTTGCACGGCGTTAACTGCCGTCGCCTATTACACCGGCCCTGGGGCTTATGAAGCCTTCGAGGCGATGGATTGGTTCACCGAAGAGATGAAGGTGCGCACCGAGGATCACGCGGTGATGGGACGTACGTCCTTTGTAGGAATGATCTTACTGGGATTGGGATCGCTCGTTTCGCTGCTTGGATACGCCCAAGGTCAGCCGCCGGCCAAGCCGCTGCGCTGGGGGATTTTCGCCGTCGCACTGCTATTGGCGCTGCTGATGGTGTGGACCAGCCACGAGGGCGGAATGATCCGCCGATTGGAAATATCGTAATTTTCTGGATTTCTGGGAAAGAAACCGGCGTCGGCGGGAATGTGTATATGAGCGCGATGCTCAACACCAGTTTCCTGTCATGCACAACTACCCCCTGAAGCCGATTCAACTGCCGAAGAGCAGACCCTGGTGGGGATCGGGTATCTGCGACAAAGCGACCGAAACGGTTGGGGGAATTTCCTTTCAAGGTGGGGCTCCAAACCCCAATTTATTTTCGAACGGACTGGGAGCAAGGCTAACTCTCAGCGCCAACGTGATCTTCTTGAATGGGAACAGCGTTCTCGTGTCTTCCACCGAGAACTCTGTTCCTGTTCATTTTTCACCGCCAACATAATGCAGTGATCTGGGAGTGACCTCGGTCGCTTCCGCAAGCAAGATCAAGCAACATCTTTTCTGTAAAAAGCAGCAGACTCATCAAATGCCTTCC
>CAYFOM010000038.1:0-3092 GCA_964344765.1 uncultured Planctomycetales bacterium
AGACAGGGCGGTTGCAGGGACGAGGGAATTTACAGAAAGGATGTTACGCTAACATAAGTTTTTTGTGGTTTGGTCAAGGAGATACAGCAGCCATCCCAGTTTTACGGGGCAGGGTGATGAGCCAGCAGTATTGGAATGTGCATGGATTGAATTCGACAATGGGGCCATTCAGGTTCATGGTAATGATGGCCCAATTGAAACTCCCGGCCAAGGGTTTTCTCTTGATGCACATGTGGCGGCCGGAGGGCATGACTTTTTTGTGCGGGAGTGCGCTGGCGTGGCTGATGCTGTTCCACTTAAAGGAGATGACCCAAATTTGCTGGAGGTAGCGGTAGTCTATCCACATTTCCTTTCGTTGCAGGATGACCCACTCCTTCCAACTCGTAGAAAATTCGAACTTCGAGTAGTGAACTGTGAGTTTGACCTTACTACGAAGGCAAGAAGCAAAACGGAGTACCCTCCACTCTGGACGAGTATTTCTTTCGATGGTGATCCGGCGCCGAACGGTGTTTCATCACCAGGCCTGGTTTTACCTGACTTGGCACCATCGGACGAGGACCGTGCATTTTGGATGGTCCATGAACGTCAGAAAGTAAAGCCACAGGGCATTGGTTTGCCTCAGGCTCCTGATGGGCGAATTAAGCTTGAGTATTACCTGCTTGAGGGGAGAACTTCTACGGATCCAGGCGAATGGATGCAAAAGGCATCCAAGACCTTCCAGGGGTCAAATAACCTCTGGTCTTGGAAGCGTAGGCCGATGATTTCTTCATTCCCGGATGGATCAGGTCAGCATGTAGTCTCGATATCTTTCGCGACCGTGAATTCATACGACAGCGCAAACGACACTACGAGTAATGTGGTCTACGAAAACTGGGAATACGAAGGGGGGAGTTTGATTTCGCCTCCGACTTATCCCGGGATCGCATTGCCTATCTGGGATCCCATTGAATTCACAAATACGGTTTGGTTGGATCGACCGGTCCCTCTACAGGGGAGGACGATGGCTCAAAACGTGATTCGTAGGTGCTATCTGACTGGAAATCCTCCCTCATCTAATCATCCAACTAGTCTGGTTCATTGGAATCCATACACCACACCTGGAACTCAAACCCTGGTCGATTCCGATCAAAACTCTAACTTCTCAGGGATTCGACGGCCAGCGGCAACTTATGGCTATTTCGCCACCGCAGCTATTCCTGATTATTATGCCGTGACTTGGGAGAAGCTTGACATCAATGATCTCAAGCGCGTTTACATCGCAATGGAATAGTGGCTTAGTTCGAAGTTCCCGGTGAGGGCGATTTTTTCTCAAAGTCGTCCTCATTTTCGTCGCTGTCAGTGCCGTTCGGCACGCGGCTGAGTGAATCAACATCTGATTCTTCGCCGGCGTGGTTGGTGCCTTCGGTGATGCCGCTGACGATGGCTTCGTAGCTCATCGAATCCAATGTGGTGGTGCCGTCGCGCAGCAGAATGCCGTCGCCGTTGGAGCCGCCGTTTTGCACGTTGTTGTCGCTGGCGCTGAAGGTCACCGACATGACGCCGCCGGGTAGGTTGGCGACCACGGTGGAGGTGCCGACGACTAGGTAACCGCCGGCGGGTAGGCTGGAGCCGGCTGCGGATAGGCTGATCGAATCGTAGATTGCGGTTCCGGAGCCATTCCACAATTCAAGCACCACGTTGCTCAAATCGGCAGGGCCGGTGCCGCGGTTGTAGATCTCGATGAACTCGTCGTAGTCGGTGCCCGGTTGATCGTAGTCGACTTCGTTAATGACTAGGCTTCCTGATCCGCCGCTGCTTGCTTGCAGCAGGATATCGACCGAGTTGCTGACGTCGACGACTCCAAAGCCGAAGGAATCAAACACCACGTAAGCGTGGCTGACAATCCATCCATCCAACCACGCCGGCAGTCCCGCCGGAATGGTAAAGCTTGCGGTGGCGTCGCCGTTGGCGTCGAGGGTGCCGCTGCCGTTGAGCAAGTACGGCGTGGTTTCGTTCACCGTATCCCAGAAGTACTGACCGCCGGGGTTCAGCGGAATATCGATGGATTGATAAGTGAAGCCCGGAATGGTTCCGTCGGTGGAACCGATGACTTGGTAGGGCACCAACGCGTAGCTCGATCCTGCACTTAACACCAAATCAATGCTGTCACCGGTGGTCAGATTGGCGATCGAACCACTTGCCGTCAACGTCACCGAGTTGCACTGGTTGTTGTACAAACACGCGACCCACTCCGGGTGATCCACAAACGGATTGCGGTTGCCTTGGAAACCCTGGATGACATCGTTGCGGGCGATCTCTTTGGCGTCGGGCGGATCTTGTTCGTGCCATTGCAGCAACACGCTCAACAAACCCATATACGCAACCGATTCGTTATTACCCGTCGACGATTGATCAATCAGCGAACTGGAATCGGTCAAAATCAAATCCGGTTCGGCAGCGCCGGTCACACCGTGCACGCCGCCTTCGTAGCGCACATCCATGTAAAACATCGCGCGCGCAATATCGCCGCGGCGGTCACTCCAAACCTCCCAACCGCCATATGCGTTGGTGCCCATCGCCCAGTTCGAGTTGCCCGGGTAGACACCGCTACCACCGCCGACGCCGTTATAAAAATCGGTCGGCCACTCGACGCACGACGGACCACCGCCGCAGTCTTTAAACGGCAGACGTCCGCGCCAATCGTTGTAATCGATCTCGCACAAAAACAGCTGATGGCAGTCGGTGTAGGGGTAGTTATCCCAACCATCATTCGGGAAGCCGTAGCTGTTCGGCCAAGTGTGCTCGCGGTTGTAGTTGGAGTTGCCGCCACCGGCTTTGTTGAAGCTGCGGTTGCGGTAGACGTCGAGAATGCGGCTGGAATTGCTTGGATCCTCGTCGGCCGATTCCAGAATGTTCCAGGTGTCGGTCCCACTCGATGTATACGGAAAACGCGTGTGGTCGTCGATCAGCGCGTGCAGCGTGGTGCGCAGCGTCGTGCTGTTGCTGGAATCCACCGAGTCGTAGTAACTGCTTTGCGCAGCTGCGGTCGACGTCGGCAGCAGCGCGGCGGCGAACGCGAGGCAAATGCTCGGTGCGGTCGCGGCGGCGCGGGG
>CAYFOM010000038.1:3192-46494 GCA_964344765.1 uncultured Planctomycetales bacterium
GGCGCGGGGACGGGAAAAGGCCATAAGCACGCGGATTTTAGCCGCAGCAGGTATGCTGGACTCGAGGAGTTGCCATGAAGATGTCCGTCCCCGGTCGAACTTTTGCGCTGGCTTTGCTGCTGGCGTTCACCGCCCTGAATCCTGCGGTCGCGCAGGACCAAGGAACCGCCGGGCAGACCGAACCGACGGCCGAAGAATTCCTCGACGAATTCGTCACCTTGGTCAAGGACAAGAAGAAGACCACCGAGGTGTCGGTCGCGCTGGAGCAGATCGGGCGCATGTACGCCGATGCTTTGAAAGAGGAAGAGCAGGCTCAGTTGATGCTCGATCGCAAACAAGGCAGTGCCTCGGATTGGAAAAAGGTGCTGCGCGACAGCGAACGGCTGCGCAAAGATTTGGCCGATCACGCGTGGATGGCGCTGCGCTTCCGCACTCGCGACAACGCCGACAACAAGAAGATTTGGGCCAAAGCGATTTGGGTGTTCGGCGGTATGACCGAGCACGGCAGCAAGTATTTATGGAAGGCGTTCGAGGACAAGCGTTTTCGCAAAGACTCCAAAGCCCAAGCCGAGTGCATTCGCCAGATCGGTCGCACTAAAGATTACGACCAGTACGAGGATCTGCTCGACCTGCTCAAACACCACGACTACCAGGTCATCGCCGGTGCCGCGACCGCCTTCCAAAGTTACGGCGAAGCGCCGGGCAAAATTCGCTGGGAGTGCACCAAGCGTTTGGTCAAGCAGCTGGAAGCCTTCGATAACGAGGCCAACGGTGGTGAAACCGGTGCCGGCAAGCGCCTGGGCTGGGCCAAGGGGCCGATGATCAAAGCGCTGACGGTTTTGACCGGTGAGCGGTTCGACAGCAGTTTGGCGTGGACGCGTTTTTGGAATAAGAACAAGAACAACAAGAAGCTCTGGAAGGATTGAGAGCGGCCAGTTCGCGTGTGATGGGAGTCGGCCAAAATATTTCGGGATTTCCTGAAAGGTTTGCGCGCCGGCGCTCATTGGGGTGGCGAAGATCATGAAAAACCAAGCTTCCACTCCGAGCCTTGAAGAGCTGCTGGCGCACAGCGGTTGGGTGCGGGCGCTCGCCCGAAGCCTAGTCGCCGACGGTAGTTCGGCCGACGACGTGGAGCAGCAGGTATGGCTGACCGCCATGGAGCGGCCGCCGCGGCACTCGCGCAATTTGAAGGCGTGGTTGTCGTCGGTGGTGCGCAGCGTGGTCGGTCAGGGTCACCGCGAACGCGAGCGTCGTCAGCGTTATGACCGTCGCATGCAAGCGGACGCCACCACGTCGGCCTCGGCTGGTGCAGGGGCAACGGTCGGTGGTGCCCAACCGCCCGACGCGATTGCTTCGCGCATGGAGACTTTCCAGGCATTGGCTGCGTTGGTGTCGGAGTTGGAAGAACCCTACGGTTCGGCCGTTTACCTGCGCTACTTCGAAGACCTGCAAGTCGCCGAAATCGGCCCCGCTTGGGCGTGCCGACGGCCACCGCGCAAACGCGCTTGCATCGCGGAGTCGACAAGCTGCGCTCGCGCATGAAGGCGCGCTTCGGCGTGGATTGGAAGCAAAGGTGTGTGATTTTCCTGGCGCCGTTACCGACGGCGACGGTCCCCGTCACCACTGTTGCTTTGACTGCCATGTCCGCCAAAACCAAATGGTCCATCGCCGCGATCGCGTTGCTGGCTTTTCCGATTTACTCCGTGTTGAGCGCGGATCCTGATCCTATTGTTTCCAATGAGATTGAAGTCGCACAGGTTGAACCGGCGACGCAACCCGGCTTGGATAACGAAGGTATGACCGAGGCGGGGGAGCGCACCGAAGCGTTGGCGTCGATCCCGGAGGAAGAATCTGCAAATGCTGGAACCGGCGGACACTTGCTGACCGTTTGGAGCAGCGACAGCAAAACTCCAGCAGCCGACGTCGAGGTCTACTACTTCGACATCTCCGATCCAAACCAGGATGACTTTAAGCGCGGCATGTACGTCGAGCGCTTGGATATGGAAACCTTGCTGGCGCGCTATGGGCACAGCACTCGCACTGACGCAAATGGTCAAGTGCGGTTGCCGCAACGGCAAAGTTATATGTGGATTTCGGCGCGGAATGAGGACAAGTATGCGCAGAAGTATTTGCTTGAGGATCTATCGAGCAACTCTTACGCCGAAGTCGGTTTGGTTTTGCAACCGCGCGTCAACATTCACACGCGCGTGCTGAATTCGGCCGGCAAACCGATGGCTGGAATCGCGGTGGCTTATCAATCGCAATACGCCGACGGCCACGGCAATAACTTGGATCGCGTCATCACCGATGACGACGGCCGCGCGGTGCTGCGAAATATGCAGGTGCGTTTTCAAAACGCCAATCGCAATCACGCGCATTTGATTGCTGTGGATTTGCCGTTGGCCCAAGCGCTGCATCATCGTTTTGCTTTGCACAGTCCGCCGCAAGACGAAATCGTTTTCCAACTTCCGGAAACGACCTCGGTCGACGTGCGCGTGGAACATGCCGACGGAAGCCCGATTCGCGACGGCTTCCCAGTGGTTATGCACGCCGACTTTTTGCACCTGAGTGACGGCAAGACGGCGGCCGAAGGCAGTTACAAGTTGAAGGGTTCGCAAGACGCTTCGATGGCTTATGTGCGCAACGGAATCGCCCGATTCGAGCACGTCGGCGTTGCTTTGCCGGTGGTTGTCGGCACCCATTTTCCGGGAGGCAGTTTCACCGTAGCACGCGGAATTTCCAGCAACGTGCCGAATGGCTCCAGCGAAATCCTGTTGCAAGCGCCGCCGCAAGGAACCCAATATCAAACCCGCCTGACCCACGCCGACGGCACCCCATTCGCCGGCGCCCTGATTGAAATTGATTTCCATCTGCAGCGTCCGCAAGACGACGGTGAAACTCGATTGATTCAACACGGCATGCGCACGCGTTCCGATGAAAATGGCCAGGTCAGTTGGCTCGAAGAAAAAGGCCAGCAACACGGACTCGTGACTTGGGCCGACGCCGACGGCGGCCGCATTCAATGGGGCTTGATTCACGTCGACGCCAATCAACAACTCAGCGATGAAGTGGTGATGGGGGAGCAACTCATCCTGCAAGGCGAGGTGCGCGACGCAGCCGGCCAACCCCTGGCCAATGCCCAAGTCAGCTTCGAATTGCCATGGGTGCCGTCGATCACAGGCAATCCAAACTGGCCGTGGGAGACACGCTTTTTAAACGCACGCACCGACGCCAACGGCCAAATCGAAATCCGCGGCACCTTCAGCGACTCCAGCGCATACCTAGCGTGGTCGGCACCTGACCTGCGCAAATACATCCGCCTCAGCATCGCGCCCGACGAATCGCTGAATACCCGCAACCTGCAAACCTTCGACTTCGAGCTCGGCAAAGCCAATCAAGTCTTCCAATTGCAAAGCAAAGGCGAAGTCGCCGGACGCATCGCAATGGACGCCGGCATTCCTTCCGACGCAGTCAAAGTCGAATTGAAATTCCAAGCCCAAGGTCAAAGCGAAGAGACCTTCAGGTTCACTGATATCGAAGCAGGCACCGGTCAATTCCAATTCGCGGCGCTGAAAGAAGGCACTGCCAGCCTTCGAATCCAAACCTCGTTGACCCACGAGCTAATCCTTCAATCGCCCAGCTTCGAAATCGAATCAGGCACCAACTCCATTCCCGAAGATTGGCAAGTCATCGACCTCACCGGCAAGCTGTTCCCGCACCAAGTCGAAGTCAAAAATACCTCCGGCCAACTGCTCGACCTCGTCGATCTCAGCTACCAACACGGCAATTCCATCTGGACCTCCAACCGCAAGAACCCAATCTACTTCGTCACCCCCGAACCCCAAGCCCTAATCCGCCTCAGCGCTCCCAATCACTACACCAGCCCGCTCCTAATCGTCGGCGAACACCACACCGAAACCCTCAAGCCGGCCATCGCCCTAGCCGTCAACCTCCCCAGCAACATCACCCTTCCGCCCAACACCCAATGGCAAATCGCCGGCCGCCAAACCGACGCCAATCACCAATCCAACCTAGCAACCTGGGCGCCACAAGCCCTAGCCCGCATCCACCCCGGCCAAGCAACCACCACCATCCAAATCCCGCAAACCGGCGAATGGCACTTCGCCCTCATCTATTGCGGCCCAGGCACCGGTCCCATCGACCCCTACGCCCCCAAGCAACTCGCCAAAACCACCACCGGCCAACCGACCTACACCACAACCATCACTCCAAATCCAACCCCCATCACCATCCCAATTGACCAAGCCTCCATAGACCTAATCCACTCCCAAAGCTAACCTCCCAACCCCCGAATATTCACACTCAAATTAGCTTTCATGCCTGTGTTGGGCGAGGCTGCGGTATCTGTGTGATTGGCGACAAGGTGGAGTGAGGCTACTTTCGGCGGCATTTGAAGCGCAACGCGCTTCTCTAGCCGCCGAAAGTAGCCTCACTCCACCTCCCCCAAACAAAAAAAGCCGCCTCGGCTAACAACAAATTCCACCCCCCGCCAAGAGGGTTGGTTATGGATTGAAGTCAACCGAGGACGGCGTTTGCGCATTCCTATCATGCGCCTATTCCTTCCGCGTTTGCGAAAGCATACAGCAGCTTTTAGGAATGGGGAATAACAAATATTCCCAGACTATTCGGCCGCTGGGGACCGCGGTCCGGCCTGCCAGCCACCAAAATGGTCGGCTCCTATATCGGTCACAACGACCACATCCTCGATACGAATCCCGAATTCGCCAAGGATGTAGATCCCTGGTTCATTGGACAACGTCATCCCCGACGCCATGATCACCTGTGAACCGCCGTCGAAATACGGGTCCTCGTGACCCTCCATGCCGATGCCATGCCCTAGGCGGTGGCTGAAATAGCGGTAGCCGTCTTCAAACCCGCTGCCGGCAATGACTTGGCGAGCCGCACGGTCTACGGTTTGGCAGGCTGCGCCCGGTTGAATAGCGTCGAAGGCGGCTTTTTGCGCATCGCGAACGATGTTCCAGACTTGTTCCACCCGCGACGGCACCTCGCCGGCCGGCACCCAGCTGCGCGTATTGTCGGACTTGTAGCCGTGCAGGTCGCCGCCGGTGTCGACCAGCAGCACTTCGCCCGGGTCGAGTTGACGGTGGGATGCGCCGCCGTGCGGGTAAGCCGCGGCATCGCCGATCAGCGAAAGGTCCCAAATCCCGGTCAGCCCCAACTTGCGTTGCGCGCGCTGCATCAGCCGCGAAATCTCGGCGCCGGTCATGCCCGGCACGATGTGCTGCGACGCGGCAACGATGCCTTGCTGGGTCAACTCATTGACCTTGCGCAGCAATTGCAATTCGTGCGCATCCTTGCGGCCGCGCAACTCCACCAACAAATCCAAACCAACGCCGACGCGATACTCGCCCAGCTGCTCGGCCATGCCGTGCACAAATCGATGGCGCAGCGCCGGCTCCACCGCAATGCGATCGATTCGCCGCTCCTCCAGCGCCGATGCAAGCGGTGCATAGGGGTATTCGTGTTCATGCCAAGTCACGATCTCGCCGCCCGGTCCGCGCAAGCTACCGTCAGCATTCTTGGCTTCCACCTTCAGGCGGGCGCGGTCGGCTTCAAAATGCGGGCAAAGCCAGAACTGCTCGCCGTCGGCGGTGACGAGGAGGCTGAACAAACGCTCACTATGACCCCAGGTCATGCCTGATAAGTAGCGCATGGTTGCGCCGCCTTCGCAGATCATCGCGTCGAACGGGCTCTTTTTCAGCAGATCCGCCAATCGCGCGACTCGCGTTTGATGCTCGTGCCGCTGGATCGGATCCACGGTGTGGGACTGGTCGCTGAGCTCGGCAAAAAGTTCGTCGGCGGCGGCGTTGAGGTCGGCGGTTTGTGAGTCCATCGGTTCTTCGGCGGGAGCGGGGCTGGCGTCCTGGCTGCAGCTGCTCAACCCAGCGGCGGCCAGACCTGCTCCGGCGGCTAGACCGGAACCGGCGCTGAGGCGCAAAACGGCGGCGTTCCATCGTCGGCCACTTTAGCAGGCCGATGGTTCACCTCAGGCGGTCCGAGGAATGCTCGATCAGCTGAAGTACTGCTGCAACGCGTCGCGGATTTTGCGCACGCCGTACGGCTTTTGCAGGAATCCGTGCAGGCCGCCGCTCGGGAAGTTGCGGGTGGCTTCTTGCTTGCTGTAACCGCTGCACAGCACCACCTTCAGGTCCGGCGCGAGCTGGTGCAGCTCCTTGAAGGTTTGCAAGCCGTCCATATTGGGCATGGTCAAATCCAGCAGCACCAAATCGAAGCCCGAATCCGAATCGCGCAGTTGCTCCAACGCCGCGTGGCCGCCATCCACCGCGATCACTTCATGGCCGAGGTGAGTCAGGATCTCCTCGGCGATGATGCGCACATCCCGTTCATCATCGATGACGAGGATGCGCTTGCTTTGCATAGGCGCCGCGCCCGGTTGGTCCGACCGCGTGAAGCGAGTTTCCGGCTTCTCCAGCGATTCGGGCAGGAACACTTGGAAGCTGCTTCCTTCGTCGGGTTTGCTCTCTACGCGAATCAAACCGTGGTGTCCGCGCACGATGCCTAGTACTGCCGACATACCCAATCCGCGACCGGTGAATTTGGTGGAAAAGAATGGATCGAAAATTCGTTCCATGGTTTGCGCCGACATGCCGCAGCCGGAGTCCTTCACACCTAAGTAAACAAACTTGCCGGGCTGAATGTCTTCCAACCATGCGGTTGGGATTTGATGCGAAAAACTATTGATGTCCTTTTGATTTAACTCAACCGCGCCGGTGCAAATATCGATGAAACCGGATTGCTCGCCATGAGCCTCGGATGCATTGGTGATCAAATTCATCACCACCTGACGCAGTTGGGTGGCGTCGGCGAGCACGGTGGGGAGGTGGTCGTCCAAGTTCAAACGCAGCAATGCGTTTTTAGAAATGGTCACTTCCAGCAGGTGCGACATATCGCGCACGATGGCGCTTAGGTTGACCGGTTGAATCACGAACGCGCCTTTGCCGGAATATGCCAGCATTTGCTTGGCAAGATCGGCGGCGCGTTTGGACGCACGAATGATTTCTTGCAAGTTGAATTGCGCGCGCGCGTCGTCGGGCAAGTGATAAGAAGCCAGGTCGGCATTGCCGAGGATGGTCATCAAAATATTGTTGAAGTCATGGGCGACGCCACCGGCGAGCACGCCAAGACTTTCCATTTTTTGCGCTTGCTGCAGTCGCTGATCCATCAACTGTTTTTCACGCTGCGCCTCCAGTCGTTCGGTGATATCAATCATCACCAAAGTCAGCGCCGGCGAATTGCTCTGCACGCTTTGCACGTGCGCTTCCACCGAAGAAACGCTTCCATCTTTTCGCTTCAACTCACCTGTGATCATCTCGTATTCCGGCTGATCTTGGCAAGTGAACGACGCCACGACATCGGTCAAGCTTTGTTCGCCAGTGGCGCGGAACATGGTGTGGAAGGATTGATTGGCGCAATCCGCTTCGTCCAATCCGAGTGACTCACGCGCACTACGGTTCGCGCCGATGACCTCCAGGCTCGCCAAATCCATAATCAGCACTTCATTGGGCGAGTTGTTCAACACTTGGCTGAAAAACTCATTAAACACCTCCGCCTTGGCCCGCTTGCTGATGTCGCGCAACGCAGTTATTCGCACCGGCTCCTCGCCCGGGAATTGAATCATTCGCGCCTGAATCTCGCACGGAAATGTCGAGCCGTCTTTTCGCAGCGCGGTGACCTGATACGGCTCCTCATCGCCGCTCATCATTTTTTTCATCACCAATTCGCGATCGGATTCGGCAATCCATTCCGTCCCCATTCTGCCGACAGCCTCTTCCTGGCTGTATCCAAACAAGCGTTCCGCGGTTTGGTTTTGGTCAATGCACTCACCCTTGCGACTAAAAAAGATCGCCTCGAAAGACGCCTGCGCCAGCGACCGGAACCGCACCTTGCTGCGTTCCAATTCACGCCGCAGGTCATGGTGCTCGCTGACATCCACCAACGCCAATGAACTAAAAATTCGGCCGCCGGTTGCAGGCACCTGATTGTGGAACTGGAAAGACACTTGGCGTCTTACCCCATCCAAGCCGACGTGTTCCGCCTCGCGACGCGTGCCTTCTGCTCCATTCCATAAAGCCAAAATTTCATCGCGCATCACGCCAATGGATCTACGGCAGAACAGTCTTCCCACCGATCCGCTGACCTGGGCATTCACGTCCAAGCCCAAAGTGCGCATCGCTTCAGTATTTGCGTTTCGCACCAAAATACGATTGCACAAGCGAACAAAACACTCCGGATGGGCATCCAAATAGGTACCTAATCTGTCGACGCCTTGATTGCGCAACTCGCTCATCAACTTGAAGCAAGCCGTGGTTTCCAGCTCAATGAAACCAATCGGCGAGTCTTCAAAAAACTTGCGATAGCGATTGGTTGCAGGCTGCAAACGCTGCAACTCGATCACACTTCCTAGCGAAGCGTTGCTGTCGCGCCGATCACTATGCAATCGCGCTACCAAGTCGCGCATGCCGGCATCGGTCTTTTCATAGTTGCCGGCTGCGTTGATCAAAGTCGCGCTCGTGGCCGTGTTTTGATCCACGGAGTTGCTAACCACATATAGCGATTGGAAGAACTGCTTGGGCGGCTGGAACAAAGCCGCATGCGGCTCGTCTGGCATGGTGCTTTGATCGCAAATCACGACGTCGACAATGCGCGCCCGCGGCAACTCGCGCGCCGTCTCCCAGTCTTCCGCATGAATGATTTCTGATCCTCTCAGGCCGCTGTCAACCGCGGCTTGCAACATGTCTCGTCCAGATGGGTCCGGATCGACATGGAGGATTCGAAGACTAGACGCCACCAAGGACTCAATTAAGCCCAGCGGAGCCTCCGGCAAGGTACAAACCTTTACAGATTGGGTTGCTTATGGTGGGATTGGAGCTATACCAGGAATACCCCCAAGAACGGAAGCCCTATGACTGAGACAACCGAAACTACTACTGACCAACACGTCGCCCATGCGATGGAAACCATGCCGGAAGTGTTGAAGGCATTGGTTGGCAAGCTCATTACCGTTGCCAACCCAGAGTCCTACGAGGACGCCCCCGTAGGTCACCGCTTGACGACAGGTTTCTACAAGGCAAAAATCATGGCCGTTAAATCCGACCACATCGTGCTGCTGACCGAGTTCAAGCACATCCGCGGCAGCGCGGCGTCGGAGACGACCAAGCAATTCATCCCGTTGGCCCGCATCAAGCGCGTCTCGGTGATGAAGAGCGAAAAGGTCCTTCACATCTGACCAGTTGATCCTCCCTTACGACGGCAAGTCACCGCGCCTAGGTGCGCAGGTGTTTCTGGCTCCCAGTGCAATCGTGGTCGGCGACGTAGAGTTGGCCGACCGCGTTTCTGTTTGGTATGGAGCCATTGTTCGCGGCGACGTGAACTCGATCCGCATCGGCGCCGACAGCAACATCCAAGACGGCGCGGTGCTGCACGGCCAACTCGGTGAGTGGCCGGTGGAGTTGGGCGAGCGCGTGTCCATCGGCCACCAAGCCACGGTGCACGGCGCCGTCATCGAAGACGATGTCCTGGTCGGCATTGGTGCGCGCGTGCTGGACGGCTGCCGGATCGGGGCTCATTCGCTAATCGCCGCCGGCGCGGTGGTGCGCGAGGGCACTCAAATTCCACCGCGATCGCTGGTCGTCGGCGTGCCGGCGAAGGTCAAACGTGAGTTGAGCGAGCGCGAACTCGACATCATCGCGCGCACGCCGAAACGATACTTCGAGTACGCGCGCAAGACCGAAGAGGCGCTGCGCGAAATCGGGATCGAGGCCTAGGCCACGCCTAGTTGACCCGCAAACGAATGAAGCGAGGCCGGTAGATGTCGGCGTAGGTGAAGTGGTCCCAGAAATTCACCGCGTTGACGTTGTAGGAAATCAGCAAGGTGCCCGGTTCGCTTAGGTGGGGGTGGGCTTTGGCGTTGTAAGTGAACACGTCCAAGTTTTTCGGCACCGGGCAGTCGTAGACCTCGGTAATCGGACCCCACGGCCCAACCGGCGTAGGTCCTAGGCGGACAGCAATCTGACGGCCGATGGTGTCCTGCTGGAACGCCATCAAAAATTGACCGTTTGGCAGCGGAGTCACGCTGAATTCGTTCGACAGCCGCCCGCACATCGGCGCGGCTTGATTGATGTCGGCGACCCAGTTGTTGCCGTCCCAAAAGCGGTATGCGCTGAAGTTGGTGAACTGATCGCGCGGCACCCGCGACGCCAGCGCCTTCTTGTTGAACGGGTCTTCCTGAATGCCGTAGACGTAAATGTACCCATCCGGGTTGATCGCGTTGCCCTCGATGGTGTTGTCCATGATCGCGCCGCCGAAGCTGACTTGACCGCGTTGCGGCGCATCGTCCAGCCACAACGAGGTTTCGACCTGAGTGTGGCCATTGAACGGCGGCAACATGCCGGCGGGGATGGTAATCAGCGAAATGCCTTCGCGCGTGAACGGCGGCGGATCTTTGGAAAAGCGGCCGGCGAAAATGTGGGTGTCGCCGTCGATGATGATGCCGTCTTTCAGCCAGTAAAACTCGCCGGGCTGCGTGTTGGGCGTGTTGGGTTCAAAAACCGCCAGCTGCTGCGGGCCGTTGTTCGGCCAATAAAAATGAATCGCATTGGGGTCGGCACCGGCACCGGCGGGCAGCACGCCAATCGTGTTGTTGACCAGCGTGGTCCCCGCCAAGCGCTGCCCCTGAGTGTTGACGTCGCCGATGAAAGTGTCGCTGAAAACGAACAGAGTGCGGCAGGTTTTGTGAGCGCCGAAGGCGTCGTTGCCGGTGAAGGGGATCGAATAAATCCCGTCGGCACCCGTCCAGCCGCTGGTTTGGTCGAATACCGCATCCCATTCGGGCGCGGTCTCGACGGTGAACTGCTGGGCAGCGGCGAGCAGGACGAGGGGCAGGAGGTTCATCGCCCAATTTTGCCCCAAAATTGGGATTCTTGCCGGGAATTGCCGATATTCCAGAAGGCGGGCATTTGTTGCCCGCATTTCGCCCCCGGCGCTGCCATGTGCTCGATTTTCGCCCTCCTCAACCTTCGTTCCGACCCCGCCGACGCACGCGAGTTGGCGTTGACTCAGTCCAAAACCCTGCGCCACCGCGGCCCGGATTGGAGTGGCATTTACGCCGATGAAAACGCGGTTCTGGCGCACGAGCGACTGTCGATCGTCGGCGTGGATTCCGGCGCGCAGCCGCTGATGTCGCCGGACCAGCATCAGTGGTTGGCGGTGAACGGCGAAATTTACAACCACCTGGAGTTGCGGCAGGACTTGATCGTGCCGTATTCCTTCCTCACTCACTCCGATTGCGAGGTCATCCTGCCGCTGTGGCGGGAAAACGGCGCCGACTTTTTGAACGAGCTGAACGGCATTTTTGCCTTCGTGCTCTACGATCGCGCCGAGCAGAAGTGGCTGATCGCGCGCGATCCAATTGGGGTGGTGCCGCTTTATTGGGGCCGCGATGAGCATGGCAACATCCTGGTCGCCTCCGAGGTCAAAGCCTTGGTCGACGTCTGCCGCAGCTATGAAGAATTCCCGCCGGGGCATTACTGGTTGGGCGGTTCCGGCGCGGCCGACGACGAGGCCAAAGGCCCGGTGCAGTACTACCAACCGGCGTGGCGCGAATTTGATGCGGTCGATGGCAACACCGCCAATCACCGCGATGTGCGCCATGCGTTGGAAGCCGCGGTCGAGCGCCAATTGATGTGCGATGTGCCGTACGGCGTTTTACTTTCCGGCGGTGTGGATTCATCGATCATTGCCGCGGTGGCGTCGAAATTTTCGCGCATGCGCGTCGAAGAAGGCGGCGTTTCCGAAGCTTGGTTCCCGCGGCTGCATTCCTTCGCCATCGGCTTGGAAGGCGCACCCGATCTAGCCGCAGCGCGCACCGTCGCCGACCACCTGCAGACGGTGCACCACGAGTTTCACTTCACCTTCCAACAAGGTTTGGATGCGCTGAAGGACGTGATTTCTCACCTCGAAACCTACGACGTGACCACCATCCGCGCGTCTACGCCGATGTACTTGATGGCGCGCCGCATCAAAGCGATGGGCATCAAAATGGTGCTGTCCGGCGAAGGCGCCGACGAAATTTTCGGCGGCTACTTGTACTTCCACAAAGCGCCGAACGCGCGCGAGTTTCACGACGAAACGGTGCGCAAACTTGACCAGTTGCATTGGTACGACTGCTTGCGCGCCAACAAATCGATGGCGGCGTGGGGGTTGGAAGCGCGGGTGCCGTTTTTGGATCGCGAATTTCTCGACTTAGCCATGTCACTGGACCCGGCCGTCAAAATGTGCGGCGGCAAGGTGATGGAAAAATCCATCCTGCGACAAGCTTTCAACGGTCGCATTCCCGACGAAATCCTGTGGCGTCAAAAAGAACAGTTCTCCGATGGCGTCGGCTATTCGTGGATTGATTCGCTACGCGAACACGCCGCCGCGAACGTCAGCGACGAGCAGATGGAAAACGCCGAATGGCGCTTCCCGATCAACCCGCCGGCCACCAAAGAGGCGTACTTCTACCGCAGCATTTTCGACGAACTGTTCCCGGGCGAAACCGCCGCCAAACTAGTGCCGGGCGGACCCAGCGTGGCTTGTTCCACGCCGACCGCAATCGCCTGGGATGCATCCTTCGCCGACAACGCCGACCCCAGTGGGCGCGCGGTCAAAGGTGTGCACGATCAAAGCTACGACTAGCGCTTACGACTCGTCCGGCTCGCCGCTCAGCGCGTGATTGCCGAAGCGATCAACCGAAACGCAATCCTCGTAACGCAGCAATCCCATGCGCGGCCGCGCCGGCTCAACCGCTTTGCCGATGGTGATCATCAGCAGCGGCGGGTGATCCTCATCCAAACCGAGGATCTCGGCTACCTTGACCGGGTCAAAACCAATCATCGGGCACGAATCCAAGCCCATTTGGCGGGCGACCAGCATCAAATTCTGACCGGCGAAGCTGATCGAACGGATCGCTTCGTCGCGCTGGATTTGATCATTGCCGCCATAAAAACCGGGCACCATGCCGTTAAACATCTGCTTGATGTCGTCCGGCGCGTGGCGCAGCTGGCGCTCCATGTTCTCCCAACCCTTCAGCGCACCGGCCAGCACAATGACCACCGGGCAATCCTTGACCTGCGCTTGATTCCACGACGCGGCGCAGAGCTGGTCCTGCACCTGTTGGTCGGTGACGACGACGAAGTGCCAGTTCTGCATATTGAAGGACGTCGGCGCGAGCATGGCGTGATCGAGCAGGTGGCGAATTTCCTGCTCGGACATCTTGTGCTCGGGGTCGAAATGTTTGACGGCGCGACGAGATCGGATTGCTTCCAGGAGGTCCATGGCCTAAGGATGAGATATTCTGCGAATAGTTCAAGTGCCCGACCACACTCTCTCAAAAACCATGACGCAAACCACCTCGCCCGCCGCCGTCGATCAAGCCATTCGCAACCGTTGCACCCGCAAGATTCTGGCGGGGAGCGGGGAAGGAGAGCAGCGCGAACTGTTTTTGCGCGGCGTGCGCGAGTCGCTGGAGTTAGCCGGCATGGCGCCGTTCCATTACCCGCGCACCGACGACGTGCCCGAGCCGTGGCGCTTTCATGTGTATGCGGGTGATGCGATGAAGCGCGCGCAGCAGCAATTGGCCGACGCCGAGCTGCTGTACGGCAAGTTGCCGCGCATTTTCGACAACGCCGGCGCCGTGGTCGTGGCCACTTATCTACCCGAAACCGAAGACGAGCCCAAGCTGCAGGCGCGCAATTGGGAGCACGCCGCCGCCGCAGCTGCTGCAACTCAGAATTTGTTGCTCGCTACCGAAGCGCGCGGCATCGGCAGCTATTGGTGCAGTGCGCCGATCCTCGGAGAAAGCCCGGCCAAAAAGGTGTGGGGCATTGCCGACGAGGAAATCGTCATCGGTGAAATCTTCCTCGGTTGGCCGATGAGCGCTGCAGACGAGGAGGAAAAGGGTTGGTCCGGCAAAATGCGCGGAAGGCGCACTTCACCGGACCAAGGTTGGTGTCGCTGGGCCGAGTAAAAGCTGGCCCCTTTGAGTGGCCCAAATAGTTAGAAGCCGCGTAACTTCCCGCAGCCTCACCCGTCATCCCGGCAGGAAACCTCTTGCCGGGATGACTTCATGTTTCGACCGCCATTCTGCCCTTACTCCGATTGTGAATCGCAATCGAATAACCAATCCTTCGCCTGGAGATCCCGTGGCCACTATTACCGCAAGTGCGATGGCCGCTGGGTAAGGCGTTTCAGCTGCAAGGTTTGCGAACGTCGCTTTAGCACTCAGACCTTTAAAACGGATTACCGCTGGAAGAAGCCCAAGCTGCACTTCCGGGTATTTGACCTCTTCGTATCCAAAGTCACCATGCGGCAAATGGCTCGCATTCATGGCGTCAGGCGTCCGACCATTGAGCGAAGATTGCGACGACTGGGCCAAGTTTGCCGTGAATTTCATGCGCTTGCCCTCGCCCAAAAGGCGCAATGCGGTGGAGTCAGCGGGACTTATCAACTCGATGAATTGGAGACGTATGAAACGGATCGCAGGCTTTCCCCGGTCACAATGCCAGTCTTGATCGAGCGAAGCACATACTTCGTCATCCATGGAGAAACGGCACCCATGGGAGCCCGGGGAAACCTTACCCAGGGCATGAGGGAGAAAAAGGAGAAGCGAGATCGCAAGTTTGGGAAGCGTCGGTCGGGGTCGCGACAGGCCGTAATCAATTCACTGAATCGAATGAAGTTTGTGAATCGTCCCGGCGTTGGAATCACTCTAGAAAGCGACCGTAAGACTTCCTACCAGAAAGAATTTAGAAAGATTGCCGGACCGGATTACTTTCGACACTATCGAGTGCACTCAAAGAAGAAACGTGACAAATCCAATCGGTTATTTCCGATTAACCACACGCTTGCAATGATGCGGGACAGCATCTCAAGATTGGTGCGGCGGACCTGGGCGGCGTCGAAAATTCGGCAGCGGCTTGACCTGCACTTTTGGATTTGGGCTTGCTATCGGAATTACGTCCGGGGCATCACAGTCCTAACAAAAACGACGCCTGCTCAAGCATTGGGAGTACTTAAGCAGGCGTGGAATCGGGTGGATCTATTACGCTGGCGATGGCCTCAAATCGGATTGGATTTGGGCCAATGAAAGGGGCCAGCTTCTAGAAACGTTTGCCGATGCCGAACAGGATTTGGAAGTCATCCCAATCCCAATCGGTGGTGGCAGTGGCGCTGGTGACCTCGTTGCGGATGTTTTCATCCAACGCACCGAAGGTGAATTGCGCGCCGATTTCCAAGAACATGTCTTCCTTAAAGTTGCGCTGCAAACCGGCGCCGATTTGGAAGGACAATGCCGACTCCATGGTGTGGCGATCCGCACCGGCAAAGAAACCATCCGGTGCGTAGACGGTCAAGCCGCCATTGAGGTAGGGGCGCGTGTCGGCGAACAAGAACGAATCTTCGTCGCCGATGGTGTCGAGGTAATAGCGACTACCCACGGAATAGCGCTCGAAGTCCACCTCCTGGGGCCAATCGAACTTCCAGCTGCCGCGACCGTACTCAAAGTACGGAGCCAAGCCGTCTTCGTTTTCCGCTTCGATGGTGATCGCGTAGCTCTCCTCAGTGAAGTCGGAATCGGCGGAACCGGTGCTTCCGTCAATCGAAACATCACCGGTCATCGACAGCGGCGCGCTCAGGCGACCATTCCACTGCTTGACTTCATAATCGTTTACGAAGGAACACGAGCCCAGCAGCAACAACAGGAATAGGGATGCGGAGGGGTTGGAACGCATCCAAAGAGTTTAGGCGCTTGGTGGGCAAAAAGCCCAAGATTCTTCCAAGCTGGGCTGCCGGCCGTCGTTCCACTGGTCCTTACTGAGGATTAGACTGAAAACGTGATCTGTGCCCAACTCTTGACCCTAGTTGCGCTCTGCCTACCCCAGCAGGACGCTATTCCTATCGAATCCACGCTGGATCGAGTGACGGTTTATAGCGGCCAGGCGATGGCCGAACGGACCTTCGAGGTGTCCGCCGACGCCCCGGGGCCGGTGGCAGTGACCCTCGGGCCGCTGCCGATGAGCGCCGATGCAGATTCCTTCCAAACCCGGTTGGAACGCGGGAATGTGGTGGTGCAAGGGCTGGAAGTGACTGCTCGCAAAGGAGTTGTGGACGCCTCGGATCGCGATCGTCTGCGCGCAATGATCGACGAGCTTCAGCAGGCTCGCAAAGCGCTGGAGCCCGAAATCGCCGCTGTGGAAAGCGGCCGAACCATGCTGGCCAACGTGATGGAGTCGGTCAAAAACGAGGGCGTGAATGACTTTTCCGGCATGACGCTGGATGGTTTGTTCAATTTTGTCTCGAACCAATCCACGCAATTGACACGCCAGGCTGCCGATATTGAGCGCCGTGACCGCGAGATTTTGGTCCAGATTAAGGATTTGGAAGCCCAGCTCGGTGCCCATTCGCGCAGCTTGGAAGTGCCTTATTACCAGCTGAAGCTGAACCTGTTCTTCGAGCGACCGGGAACGGCAAAAATGCGCTTGGTTTATTTGGTGCGTGGCGCAGGTTGGGAGCCCAGTTATGACGTGCGCGTGGATCCGAATTTGGAAGAAGTGAACGTTGGCTTGGTTGCGTTTGTTCAGCAAAGCACCGAAGAGGATTGGGACGACGTCGAGGTGTTGCTGTCGACCGCGCGTCCGCATTTAGGTTTGGATCCGCCGGGATTGCCGGAGCGATTTGCTCGCGTATTTGACCCGCCGAAGGCACGTCGTGGATTGGCGAGGGCCGAGACGCAGACGCTGGAAGCGCTTGGTTACATGGAAGACGGCGCTTCTTTGGATCGGGCCGGATACGCCAATGACGCGATGGAACTCAGCCGCGAAGCCGCTTATGCCCCGGCGCCGACGGTGACGGTGCAGGACTACGGACTAACTCAGCAATTCCGCCTGCCGGATCGCGTCAAGATTCCGAGTGGCGAAGAAGCCAAGCAGTTTCGCTTGATTGATGTGCCGTTGGAAATTCGTCCGGAGCGTTACATCGTTCCGTCGCTGAGCCAAGAGTGTTATCTGCGCGCTGAAGTCACCAGTTCGGCCGACGCGCCGTTGTTGGGCGGACGTGCGCGCATCTTCCTCGGTCCGGATTACATCGGCGAGGCGACCTTCCCGCTGATGCGCCAGGGCGACTCGACCACACTGAACTTGGGTTTGGATCCGATGGTTGCGGTGGACTTTGACACAATCAAAGAGGAGCGCGACGAACCTGGTGTCTTCGGCAAAATCCTGAAGCTGACCCGCGTGTTTGAAGCGCGCATGCACTTGTCGTCGTCGGCGAAGGCGCCGATTGAAATCCTTGTCGAGGACGTGCTGCCGGTGTCGCAGGATGATCGCATGAAGATCGCCGCAGTTGAATTGCACAAAGGCGCGCTGGATAGCGAAAAAGACCTGAAGGATCGCAAGGAGCGCGGCATCTATCGCTGGCGCTTGCACCTGACGCCGGGGCAAAAGTTGAACATGCGTTACGGGTTCACCGCCGCGTTCAACGAAAACCTGACGCCGGTCTTCACTGACAACTAAAGGACTACCGATACTTGGGCGCGCTTAATCGGCGCGCTCAAGTATTTGCACGATGTTCTGCGCCACAACCTCCGGCGCATCCAGGTGCAAATGATGGCCGCAGCCATCGACAGTCTCCCAACTGGAATTGCGAATCGAATCAATGCGCCCGGGGATGTCGGGTACGCGATCAATGATTCCGGTTTCGCCAAGCAAGACGCGGACTTCGGCGCGCACCCGCGAACCCAGCTCGCGCCACGTTTCTTCACTCAACCGCAACGGGTTCGGACCGCGCAAACGCGTATCAAAACGGAAACGAACTTTGCCGTCTTCAGTGGGTTCGGTTGCGTGTTGCACCATCAACTCAGCCCCGCGACGACTTAAGCCAGGGTTGTTGACCATGATGCGGTCGGCGGCGGCAGCCGAATCTTTAAAGATGCGAAAGGCGGGCGGCGGTTTGCGCGACGCTTTGACCATGCGAGCCAAGGCATCGGCTTGTTCCTCGGGCGGTGATGTAAAACCGCCGCAGGCATCGAGGAACAAGTAGTGGTCGATTTGATCGGGTGCGACGGCGGCGTGAATGAAGCCGACGATGGCTCCCAGCGAATGCGCGACCAACAACTTGGGGCGTATGCCGTGATCGTTTTGCAGCTCATCCAGCGCCAACGCCAAATCCTTCAAGTGATCCAGCTGATGGTGCGAGCCACCGGGAGGGGCTGGCTGGCTGAATCCGTGACCGCGCCAATCCATGCACAGCGGTCGGCAATGACCGATCAAATTTTGAATGACAAATTCAAAACTGCGGCCGGTGTCCAAAAAACCATGCAGGAACAGCACCACCGGGTCGTCGCGTCGGCACGCGGCGCCGTAATCCCAAACGTGCAGCGGCACGCCGGACGATTGCAGGGTTCGATGTTCTGGCTCCAGCTGACTCATGAAGGCGCGGTAGGATAACAGGCCCATGCCACCTCTCCTCCGAACTCGAATCCCCTCATGGTCGGCCGCCTCGGCAGCGGTATTGCTCGCCGCGCTCGCCACGCCGACGTCAGCCGCTGCAACCGCTCCTACGTTGGAGTCGGCGTGGATGGCCTCTGCACCTGACCAACAGGAAAAGGTGCGCTCCGGCAAGGACATCTACCTGACCTCATGCGCGGTGTGCCACGGTCCAACCGGCGACGGTGACGGCATGGTCAAGTTTGATCCGCCGGCGCGTAGTTTTAAGAAGGGTGGTTTTTCGTTCGGCAATACTCCGGAAGCTTTGTTCCGCACCGTGACCTCCGGCATCGGCGGCACTCCGATGCCAGGTTTTGAAGCACTGCTCAGCGAAGCCGAGCGCCGTGCGGTGGTGGAGTATGTGATTAAGTTGGGACCAAAGCCGGTGCCCAAGGTCGGCAATACTTCGATCCTGACCGTCGGTGATCGCCCGGTGGTGGTGCGCGGTCAGCTGTCGCCATTGGTCGCCGGCGGCGACGAACTGCCGCGCGGTTTAATGATCGGCACCACCGATGGCTTGAGCTGGCAATACCGCGCCGACGATTTGCGTTTGCTGGCCGTGCGCCAAGGTGCTTTCGTCAATCGCAAGGATTGGGGCGGACGCGGAGGTGGTCCGGTGGAACCGCTGGGCAAGATCGTGCACTTACTACAAGACGGTCAGCCACCGGCGACTTTTAGGTTGCAGAAAGATTTGGCCGGAAAGTTGAAGCATGGTGGCGAAGGTCAAAGCGCGTCGCGCGATTTGCATTACAAGCTGACGTCGACGCGCATTCAAAATGGCCGCGCCGTCATTTATGGAGAGTTGGTTGCCGGTGCGTTGTCGGCGGTAAGTGCGGCGCAAAGCGATAAGCACTTGGCACCTCAAAGCGGTAAGCCTGGACTGGCCGTCGCCAAGGTCAGCGAGTGGGGCGAGGCGGTGAGTTTTGAGAACGCCAGCGGATTTAGGCGCAATCTTTCGGTGAAGCCGGGCGACGGTAAAGCGCGGCCGGATTTAATGCTGGCGCTCAATCTACCGAGTGAATTCAGCGGGCCGTCGGAATTGGTGTCGAATCATGGGGCCACTTGGGTTTGGTTCCCGTGGAAGAATCACGCCATTGCTTACGGCTTTCAAATTGAAGGCATTCCGTTCGCGATGATGAATAGCAACACTACGTCGCGATTGCTGCTGCCGGCCGGCACCGGCGAATTGAAAGTGAAATTGACCACGCTGTTGTTGCCCAACGCCGACGTCGAAACCTGGAAGAAGTTGCAAAAGGAGATCCAATAATGTTGTGCTCAACTTTCATGGCATGCGCTTTGAACGCACCTTTTGCATTCGCTGCTCCGCAACAGGGCAACCCTTACACCGTCGAGTATCTGACTCCTCCCGAAGGCGAGGTTGTGGAAGTCGGCGGCATGGACTTTTTGCCGAACGGCGACTTGTTGGTCAGCACCCGTCGCGGACGTGTTTGGTACGTCGCCGATCCGCTGGCTGATAACCCGGCCGATGCGCGCTGGCACATTTTCTGCGAAGGCTTGCATGAAGGCCTTGGTTTAAACGTGGAAGGCGACGACATCTTCGTGTTGCAGCGAGGCGAGTTGTCGCAGTTGATCGATCACGACGGCGATCGCGTCTGCGATGAGGTGCGCACCGTGAGTCAGGATTGGGGCATGACCGGCAACTATCACGAGTTTGCTTTTGGTTTGCCCAGCGATGCCGCCGGTAATTTTTACATCAGCCTAAACGTCGGCTTTTGGAGTCCGGAATGGTGGCATGGCATTTCCAAAGCGCCGTACCGCGGTTGGGTGTTGCGCATTTCGCCCGATGGTGTGGTGACGCCGTGGGCAAGTGGCGTGCGCAGTCCTTGCGGATTGGGCATGAACTCGGTCGGCGATTTGTTTTACACCGACAACCAAGGCGATTGGATGGGGGTGTGCCCGATTTTCCACGTTGAGCAAGGCGACTTTTTCGGCCATCCGGCGTCGCTGCGTTGGACCGAGGGTTATCGCAAAGAAGGACGCATTCCGAACACCAATACTCCGCCTACTGCATCGCGCAAACCGGCGGCGGTGATGCTGCCTTACGAATGGTCGCGTTCGGCCGGTAACTTGGAAGAAGATCAAAGTGGCGGCAAGTTTGGACCTTATGCCGGCCAGATGTTCGTCGCCGAGTTGACCAATGGAACGGTGATTCGCACCCAAATGGAAAAGGTGCGCGGGCAGTACCAAGGCGCGGCGTTTAAGTTCCGCGACAACATCGGTTCGGTTTGTCGCGTTGCGTTTGCGCCGGACGGATCGCTGTTCACCGGCTTCACCAACCGCGGTTGGGGCGGCCTAGCGCCGGGGCATGGCGTTGCGCGTTTGCGTTGGAATGGCAACACGCCGTTTGATATGCACAGCGTGCATTTAAAGAACGACGGCTTTGAAATTAACTTCACCAAGCCGATCACCATTCCGCCGATTGCCGCTGCAATTGAAGCCGAGTCGTACGACTACAACTATTGGTGGGATTACGGTTCGCCGATGATGAACTTGAAGCCGCTGACCGTCGGTTCCACTGCGTTGTCCGCCGACGGCAAGCGTTTGTTCGTGCAGGTCGATGGCCTGCAGCCGGCGCAATGCGTGCGTTTAACTTTCAACGGTCTGCTCGATGCCGACGGCGTCCCGCTGCTGCACGACACCTTCCACTACACCATCAACCAAATGCCGGAAGGGCCGCTGACCACCGAGTTGGTATCGCGCATGGTCGAGCCGCCGGATGCTAAAACCAGCGATTCCGAAGGCTGGCTGCACCTGAGTTGGGGCGATGCTTTTGATCGCTTTGAATCCAGCGGATGGGAGCTGTGCGACGTCGAGCTCGATCCGGCCGACCCGTCGAAATTGGTCACTCGCATGGGAATGGGCGCGCTGGTCAACAGCGGCGATTCACCGACTCATTTCCGCACCAAAGACGAATTCGGCGACGTCGATTTCCGCTTCAACTTCATGCTGCCAAAGGGTGGCGATAGCGGCCTGTACTTCATGGAACGCTATGAGTTGCAGCTGTCGGATAACGTCGGCGATTGCTGTGGTGTGGTTGGCGTAAAGGGGCCACGGTCGCGTACCGCCTATCGCGGCCATGGTCATTGGCACACGGTGACCGGCCGATTTTTGGCGCCGCGTTTTGATCAAGCCGGCAACAAGATCGCTAACGCTAAGTTTGAACAGATTTCCATTGATGGCGTCATGGTGATTGGCGCGGCCGAAGCCGGCGGCCCAACCGGCGGCGGCAAGGGCGGTAAAGAAGTGCCGTTTGCGCCGATGTACTTCCAAGGCACGGCCGGCAAAGCATGCATTGGCGACATTCGCGTCAAGCCGTTGGGCGAAATGGCCGACTTGGTTGCTGCTCAAACCGCGGGCGCCGACGACGGTGTATGGCGACCTGTGCTGGAGCAAGGTTTGGACGGCGGTAGCGGTGTGATTGACAACGTGCCGACTTCGTTCGAACTCAATGCCAAGGTCATGTTGCTGGATGGGCCGGCGTCGGAGCTGTGCTTCCTGACCGGTGCCGACGACGAAGGCTATCGCTTAGTGCTGAATGGAACTCCGAACGCGCCGATGAAGACCGGTTCCATTGATGGTTGGAACAAGATCACTGCTGAATTAATCCCAGCGGGGACTTGGTTCGACCTGGTGTTGCGTGTCGAGGAGAACGTCGGCGGTCGAGTGATGTCGGTGTTCTTGAACGGCATTCGATTTAATTTGGTTTCCGATAAAGAACGCCGTTTCAACGGTACCCAAATTCGCTTGACTGCCGGTCAACCGGGCGGGTTGAAAATCAAGGATGCGCGGATGCGTGCACGCTAATCGTTGATCTCATCGCTGTCGTCGAATGGATCGGTCGTCGGTTCCAACAGTTGATCGGTCCATTCGAAGCGGTTTTGCAGGAGCAGCGCGACGCGGAAAGCGTGGGCGTCGACCAGCGCATGAAGCGCCATCGCCAATAGCAAAGTTTCGCTGAACCAAACCACCAGCGCGAAGACGAAGCCGGCGGCGGCGGTTTTCAAAATGCCTTTTTTGCCTTGGTAAAGATGCGCAAAGCCAAAAGCAATCGACGCAAGAATCACGGCCGGCCACGGCGAGAACCAAATCTCTAGCCACCAAATCAAAAAGCCGCGATAAACCAGCTCTTCGCAAATGCCGACCACCGCAGCAAGCAAATAACTCAAGCGCAATTCGCGTTTGTTGTGCGGAAGCAGATCGATAAAGCCAATCAACTGATCCCAGGCTTCGGTGCGCAATTCTTCGCTACCACGCAAGCGCCGCCGCATCCACCAAAGCGCAATTGCGCACGCCGCAAAAATGCCGACGCCGATTAAGGCTTGTTTGCCGCCAGGGATGAGGAAGCCGAGCTCCTCCGGTGTGCGTCCCGCCCACAACCAATAGCTGATCAGCGTGGCTGCGGTCATCGACTGCACCAAAATCAGGCGCGTATAGGTGTCGCGGCGAAATTGGAACAATCCATCGGCAATAGCCGCCTGAAGATTGCGGTGGGAAATCAAACCGAACACCGGAACTCCGAGCAAAAACAGCGCGGCGAGCAGGTGGTCGATTAGGGGAAGCAGTTCGGGCACGGGTGCGGATTAGCGAAGCAATTCCAATTCAGCCCGCAACGGCAGGTGATCCGAGGCAACTGGTTCGTCGATGGTGTAAACCTCGCGGACTTGCCAATTGTGGGATTTGCTCATCAATACCCAATCGATTTTCCGTGTTGGGTTGGTGGATGACATCGTCGGCATATCATCCGGCGCGGCAGCGTTGGTCCAGCGCTGCATGATTTCGATGGGCTTGCTGCCCGGTTGCGCATTGAGGTCGCCAAGGACCAGGGTGGGGAGCTCACTCGGGAATAACTTGGCGGTCAAAAATTCCGCCTGGGCGATGCGATCACTGGGATCGGAGGTGTGATCAAAGTGCGTGCTGGCAAAACGAATTTCCCGACCGCTGACCGGTGACTCGACGTGAATCACCACCGCGACCCGATCTTCGTGATGTGGTTGCGCCGGCAGCGGAATGATCTGAGTTTTGCGAATCGGCCACTTCGACAAAACCGCGTCGCCATACTCGCCGCCCGAATAAGAAATCGCGCGGCCGAAGGCCGAATACATGCCGGTCAAGCGAGCAAGTTCGGCCGCTTGATTGACGCCGCCTGCGCGCTTGGTCAATACGTCGACTTCTTGCAGCGCGACCAAATCGGCACCGGAATTTTTGATCACCTCGGCGAGGCGGGGGAGGTCGAAGACCTGATCGTTGCCTTCACCATGATGAATGTTGTAACTCAACACCACCATGCGGTCGGCTTGCTGTGCCCGACTAGCCTTGTCGACCGAGTTTTCGTCTGTGGCGGGTTTTTGGCAAGCGCTGAGCAGCAGCGCACCAAGACCAGCAATGAGGTAGGCAGGGATCCGACGGCGCATGCCGGATCATAGGCGGGCGGCGGTTTGAACCGATTGATTGGCTCCGGCGAGTAACGCCGTGTGCATCAGGTCGGCGGCCAAATCACCGTTGCGATTTTCCAGCGCGCGGACGATGCGCAGGTGGATTCCCCAAGTGCGAGCGGCGACGGCGAGGGTCACGCGCACACCCAAGCTGCGATGGCCGTGAAACAGTTGAGTGAGAACGCGGGAGTTGCGAATAGTGCGATCGAAGTGGCGGTTGCGCGCCGCGCCGATCAGCGTGTTGTGGAAGCGTTCCTCTTGCTCGAACCAAGCCATCAGATCGTCGCCTTGGAGAAAGCCGTGGGTTTCGCCGGTTGGGGCTACGCCATTGGCTTGCCCGCCGTCGCCGTCATCATTACCGCGGCCGCGCAAGTTTTCGGCGACGCGATGTTGATGGGCGCAGACCTCGTGCAGAATCGCCAACTCCGGCGCGGTGATCGCCTGCGCCGCTTTGCGCGCCGCAAACGGTTCCAGCGCTTGGCGAAATTCATACAGCTCGAGGATTTCATTGAGCTCCGGTCGACGCACGAAGGATCCGGCGCCGGGAAGGTGATCGATGATTCCCTCGGCCGCCAATCGCCCCAGCGCCTCGCGCACCGGATTGAGGCTGGCGCCGATTTCTTCAGCAAGCTGACGTGTCACCAGCCGGTGGCCGGCAGGGTATTCGCCGCTCAGCACCTTGCTGCGGATGTGCAAATAGGCGCGAGCTGTTATGCTTGAACCATCATGATGGATCATCGCACCATTTTGGCGTGGAGCCAGGGCTTAGTCAAGGCTGAAAACCTGCGTTTTCGGCTGAAATTCGACGGTTTTGCCTCCAGTTTCGTCCTGATCCTCGGCGCCCTTTTGACCCTGATCGGCGCAACCCCGACAGCTGCCGCCACCCCAGCCGATGTCGCGGCCATTCCGGACTCAGCCCAGCGCCCCAAACGCATTGCCTGCGTCGGCGATTCCATCACCGAGGGCAATGGCAACGCCGACCACGAGCTCAATAGCTGGCCGCAAATCCTTCACCGCTTGCTGGAACGCGATTTTCCCGGCCAATACCAAGCCGTCAACTTCGGCCGTTCCGGCGCGACCCTGTTGAAAAACGGCCAAAAGCCGTACTGGCAGCAAGACGTCTTCCAACGCGGCAGCGATTTCCAACCGCAAATCGTCATCATCAACCTGGGGACTAACGATGCGGTGGCCAACAATTGGAGCAAGCACGGCGACCAATTCGCCGACGACTACCGTGCGCTGGTCCGCCATTACGCGGCGCTGGATTCAAAGCCGAAGATCCTGCTCAGCAACCTGACGCCGATGCTGGAAAACCATCCACGAACGGCGGAATGCGAACCGAATCGGCCGGTGATTGAAAGCATCATTGCCGAGGTGGCGGCTGAGTTCGACCTACCGGTCATTGATTTCAAAACGCCGTTGTTAAACAAACGATTGCTATTGCCCGATGGTTTGCATCCGAATACCGCCGGTAATGAGCTGATGGCGATGGCGGCTTATCACGCATTAACCAACAAGCAGCCCAAGCCCGATGCCAGTATTCACCCACTCTTTCCGTTAGAAGGTGTAGCGCATTCACTGGTCAGCAAAAGTAAAGCCACCGGCATGCGCCCCGGAGCCAAGAAGGAGGTACTTGCCAATTACCAAATTGGCGACGGTGACTTCCTGATCAGCGCGCGCCTGCGCATGATCGGTCAGAAAAACTCGGCCGCCGGCTTCATTCTCGGACCAAACTTCTTCGGCTTCGAAGGCGCGCGCGGCACCGCGTTTCGCAACGGACCGCAAATGAAAGGCCTGCGGTTGTTGCATCCGGCCGAGTGGCTGTGGGAACGCGATAGTTGGATCGACTTCCACGTGCTGCGTCGCGAGCAAACGGTGTGGTTCATCGTCAACGATCAAGTCATTGACATGGCTTTGATCCCCGGCGTCATCGACCGATTCGGTTTCGATGCGATGCGCAGCAAGATGGAAATCCAAGAACTATCGGTGATTGGTCATCTAAGCAAACTGCAGCTGCCACAGATGAAAGCGCGCACGGTGAACACGCCGTGGATCGATTTGTCGATGCGTCCCGATCGCCATAAATGGCTGAAAGTTCGCGGAGTAGCTGGCGTACCGCCGGGGCGGATGACGTCGGCCGATGGCAAACGGGTGGTGGAGTTTCTGCCTTTTGTCGATGGTCATGGCAATAGTCGCGTGCGCGTCAGCGAAGACGGCGGCAAAGAATGGGGCGATGCCCGCGAAGTTGTGGCGGCGTTGACTGGAAAATGGCATCAGCCGCATCGCTTGCCGGATGGATCGTGGGCGGTTTGTTTTTGGGATACCCACGCCGCCAGCCCAACGCGCAATAGTTGGGTGGCTTGGATCGGCACGCTCGACGACGTGCTGCAGCAAAAAGAGGGCAGGTTGACCTGTCGAATTTTGCCGCAATCGAAATTGGCAGGCAGTCGCGGCAAGCTGAGGTTGCAACCGATGTTGATTGATTTGCAGGTCGATTCATTGCTGCCGTTGATTCAGGAAGTACTGCCGACTCGTGGCTACAACATTCCGATTGTGGACCTGGATCAAGATGCCGGGCGGCACATCGTCGTCGACCGCGAGAAGGGGCAATATTTGGGTCACGTTTCGACCGAATTGCTCGAGGACGGAAAAACCATTCTCGCGGTTTACCCCAAAGGCCACGGCCGCGGCTCGGTGGTGTACAAGCGCTCGAATGACGGTGGCAAGACTTGGTCGGAGCGTTTGCCGACTCCTGAAAATTGGGCGACCAGTAAAGAGGTGCCGACCATTCATCGCGTCATTGATCCGCAAAGCGGGAAGAAGCGATTGATCATGTGGTCGGGGCTGTACCCGGCGCGCTTGGCGGTGAGCGAGGACGACGGTGGCAATTGGTCCGAATTGAAACCGGTAGGTGAGTGGGGCGGAATCGTCGTCATGGGCTTTGTTGAGCGCATGAACAACGGCGATTACATTGCCATGTTCCACGACGATGGACGGTTCATTTCTGACAAACCGAATCGGCAAAGCCCGCCGGTGTTCACGCTTTATCAAGTGCGCAGTACCGATGGTGGATTGACTTGGTCTGAACCGCGAACCATTTGGACCGGTAGCGACGTGCACCTTTGCGAACCCGGTTGTGTGCGTTCACCTGACGGCAAAACCTTGGCGGTGTTGTTGCGCGAAAATAGTCGGCGTCGAAATAGCTACGTTATTTTCTCGACCGATGAAGGCAAGACGTGGAGCGCACCGCGCGAGTTGCCGGCAAGTTTGACCGGCGATCGTCACACGTCGACATATTTGGCGGATGGCCGGTTGTTTTTGACCTTCCGCGATACCGCGCATGACAGTCCCACCCAAGGCGATTGGGTTGCATGGGTCGGCACCTGGCAGGATTTGTACTACGGCCGCCAGGGCCAGTACCGGGTTCGGATTAAGGACAACAAACATCGCTGGGATACCACTTACCCCGGCTTGGAGGTGTTGCCCGACGGCACCGTGGTGACGACGACTTATGGCCATTGGGATCAAGGCGAGCAACCGTACATTTTGTGCGCGCGATTCACGCCCGATGAACTGGATGCCAAAGCTGCGGCTTTGCCGGCCAAGCAAACCTTGTTCCAGCGTGGGCAAAACGGCGTGCATACCTACCGCATTCCGGCATTGGCGACCACTACGCACGGCACTTTGATTGCTTGCTGTGATGCGCGTTTGCCAAGCAGCGCCGACTTACCGAACGACATTCATACGGTGATTCGTCGCAGTACGGATGGCGGTCGGACTTGGAGCAATATCCAGCCCATTCATGTACCGCCCGGTGGCGAAGGTACCGCCGATCCTAGTCTGTTGGTCGATCGCGAAACCGGCCGCATTTGGTGCGCGATTACTTGGGCGAAAGACGTCGGTTGGTACAACTCTAAGCCGGGTTACGGAGAGGATTCGTTCCATACTCTGCTGATCTATTCCGATGACGATGGGCTGAGTTGGTCCGATCCGCGCGACATCACCAAGGCGGCCAAAGACAATAAGTGGATCAGTACCTGGTTTAGTCCCGGCGTCGGCGTGCAAACGCAAAGTGGTCGATTAATCCTGCCGTATTCGGCGGCGCACACTCGCGGCGAAGTTTATTCCTATGCAGTGGTCAGCGACGATCATGGCAAGAGTTGGCATCGCGTCGGGCCGATGGGGTCGAAAACCAATGAATGCATGATCATTCAACTCGCCGACGGCACTTTGCGTTGCAACATGCGCTCGACTGCCGGATTGAATCAGCGTGCGATTAGTCGGTCCAGCGACGATGGCGAAAGTTGGAGCGAGCAAGTTCACGATCCGGCGTTGGTGGAACCCGTTTGCCAAGCGAGCACATTGGTCGTGCCGGCATCGGCAACGCCGGACGGACGAGAGTGGCTGCTGTTCTGCAATCCGGCGAGTAAAAAACGAGAAAACCTGACGATTAAGGTCAGCTTTGACGGTGGCAAGACATGGCCGAATGCGCGGCTGCTGCAAGCAGGTCCGACGGCCTATTCATGCATGACCTTGCTGCCCGAAGGCGACATAGGCGTGCTGTATGAATGCGGCGACAAGTCGGCATACGAACGCATCGACTATGCTCGGGTACCGCTGACTTGGTTGTTGGAGGGTCAACAATGAATCGCCCACAACTGGTTGCCGCCACGTTCACACCGATGAATGACGACGGCTCGCTGAATCTGCAACGCGTGCCGCAAGTGGTGGATTTTGTGCTCGGCCAGGGCGTCGATGGCTTGTTTATTGGCGGCAGCACCGGCGAATTTAGTTCGTTGACCGTTGCCGAACGCCAAGAGCTTGCCGCCGCGTATCTGCAAGCCATCGGCGAACGCGTGCGCACCTTCGCTCATGTGGGCAGCAACAGTTTGCCTGAAGCCCAACAGCTGGCCGAGCATGCCGCCGCGCAAAATGCCGACGCCATCGCTTATTCCCCGCCGTCGTACTTCCGCACTTGCGATGCCCAAGTCATTGCCGACCTGTTGCGCGAAGTCGGAGCGGCCGCGCCGCAAACGCCGTTGTACTACTACCACATTCCGCCGCTTACCGGCGCGCACGTGCGCATGGCCGACCTGCTGCCATTGGTCGCCGAGCAGGTGCCGAGTTTTGCCGGAATCAAATTCAGCAGCACGCAACTCGACGACTTGGCGCGTTGCGTGCAATTCGAAAACCAGTGTTTTGAAATGCTATTCGGTGCCGACGAAATGCTGCTCGCCGGCTTGTCGGTGGGGGCGACCGGCGCAGTTGGAAGTACTTACAACTATTTGGCGCCACACTACGCCAAAGTCATCGACGCATTTGTGGCCGGCGATATGGCAACCGCGCAACGCGCGCAAAGCGACGTCAGCAAGACCGTGCACGACATTTTGGATTGTGGCGGAATGAACGCCATCAAAGCGGCGATGGCGGTGCTTGGCGTGGATTGCGGTCCTCCGCGTTTGCCGATCACTCCGCTTGCTGCTCCGCGATTGCAACAACTCAAAGAGGTGCTGGGTGCTGAATCTGCTGCTTAGCCTCGCGATAACGCTGCAGTCGAGCGCTGGGGATGCGGGGATCCCGCCGCTGCCAAACTCAGTCGGCTTGGGCGGTCCCATCGTCGGCGTCCATGAGCAAACTTTAATCGTCGGCGGCGGTGCCAACTTCCCAACTCCTTTGTTGGAAGGAGGCGAAAAGGTTTGGCATGCGCAAATGTGGGCAATGCGGCCCGAAGGCAATCAATGGCGCGAAGTGCAGCCGCTACCGCAGCCATTGGCTTATGCAGCCTGTGCATCGAGCGCGCATGGGATTGCCGTCGTGGGTGGCAGCGACGCCGATCGGGTTTACGCCGACGCGTTTTTGATTCGTTGGGATGCCAGCAAGCAAGACCTCAGCTATCAGCAGCTCCCATCACTCCCGCAAGCAAGCGCCTTTGGTTCGGCGCAAATCATCGGCGATGTTTGTTATGTGCTCGCCGGTAAGTCCGCCAAAGACGACGCCTCGCAAAGCGGCGCTTTTTGGTCGTTAAACCTCGCCAATCCATCCGCAGGTTGGAATAAGCTGGCGGCCTACCCCGGGCAACCGCAGTTCAAAATGGCGACTGCGGTGCAACAGGATCGCAACGGCGATTCATGTTTATTCATGTTCAGTGGATCGAATGCAGACTATCGCGCGATTCAAGATGCCTACTGCTACAGCCCGACCACTAATAAGTGGCAACTCCTATCCACACCGCCGCAAGCCCTGAACGCGGCCACGGCAATCGGTTCGAGCGACGGCCGCATCTATGTTTATTCCGGCTCCACCGATGCCGATCTATTCGCCGACGGCAAGATGTTGCCGTTGAATCAACGTCCGGACTTTACGACCCGCATACACGTTTATGACCCACGCAGCGACGAATGGTCTGTGGCTGGTGATTTACAAACCGGAGTCGTGACGACCACGGCGGTTCATTGGCGTGACTCCGTCATCATCCCGTCCGGCGAAACGCGGCCGGGCATTCGAACGGCGGCGGTGCAGGTGCACACGCCGGAGGTGCAAGCGCCTCCTTTGAATACTGGCAACGTTGCGACTGCTGGAGCGAGTTATTTCGGTGCGCTGGATAAGGTCGTGCTTTTTCTTTATCTCGCGGTGATGATCGCCGTCGGCGTTTACTTTTCGAAAAAGGGAAAGACCACCGAAGACTTTTTCCTCGCCGGGCGAAAAATTCCGTGGTGGGCGGCAGGGATTTCGATTTTCGGCACGCAGCTTTCGGCGATCACTTTCATGGCGATTCCGGCAACCGCATACGGCAGTGACTGGCGACGCTTCGTCGGTTCGCTGATGATGATGCCGGTCTTTCTACTCGTCATCTACGCCTTCCTGCCGCTGTTCCGCCGTCTCAATATCACGACGGCATACGAATACCTCGAACAACGATTTTCCCTTTCCATCCGTTTGTTTTCCGCTGCGTTATTCATCCTCTTCCAAATCGGCCGCATGGGAATTGTGCTGCTGCTACCGGCCATCGCACTATCGGCGGTCACCGGCATGACGACGCAATCCTGCATCCTGATGATGGGGGTGCTGGCCACTGCATACACCGTGCTCGGCGGTATCTCGGCAGTGATTTGGACCGACGTGTTGCAGGTCATCGTGCTGATTGGTGGTGCAATCGGTTGCTTGATCCTCGCCGTCAACGGTGCCGGCGGTTGGGAATCGACTTGGAACATCGCAATGCAGGACAACAAACTGCACATGTTCGATTGGAGTTGGGACCCAACTCAAATGGTCGGCTGGGTGTTAATCATTGGCTTTTTCTTCACCAATCTTGTTCCCTATACAACCGACCAAACTGTTATCCAACGCTACCTAACGACGCCGGACGAAAAGCAAGCCGCGCGCAGCATGTGGTTGAATATGGCGATCACTTTGCCGACCGGCGTTTTGTTTTTTGGCTTGGGAACTGCTCTATATGCGTACTACCAAACACACGCCGGACAAATGGCAAACTTGCCTGCTAAAGAAGATCAATTGGTGCCTTGGTTCGTCGTCAACACGTTGCCGGACGGTTTATCGGGCTTAGTCATCGCCGGAATTTTTGCCGCAGCGATGAGTTCTTTGGATAGTTCAATCAACAGCATCACCACTTCATTGGTGAACGATTTTGTGGTGCGACTGCGACCAAATGAAACTCCACGAAATCTTCAAGCGCCAACCGATGATCTCAAGCTTGCGCGTAAGCTGACTTTTGTTCTTGGTTTCATCGGCACAATCACAGCTTTATTACTGGCCAAGTACGAAATCCAATATCTGTTCGACTTCTTCCAAAAACTCATCGGCTTGTTCGGCGGCGCGTTGTCCGGAGTGTTCATTCTTGCGGTCTTTTTTCCCCGCTGTAAAGCCGGTGGGGCGATGGTTGGTCTACTACTTGGGTCGTCGTTAACCATTTGGGCAGCATTTTTTACGTCAATTCACTTTCTGTTGTACGCAGTTATTGGTAGTCTGACTTGCGTCGCAGTTGGAATGCTTTCGAGCCTCCTCCATCCAACGCAAACCGACTCCATGCCCCCAAATGGAATCCAATCCGATTAGCCAAGGATCTGTCGTGGAAACGATTGATCATCCCAAGCTTCGCAATGCATTTAAAGATGCGTTGTTGCAAGACACGCTGCCGTTTTGGTTACAGCATGGCATCGACCGCGAACATGGCGGTTTGATGACCTCGCTGAATCGCAGCGGCGTGGTGGTTGATACCGATAAAGCGGTATGGCCTCAAGGTCGTTTTGCTTGGTTGTTAGCAACGCTATACAACACCGTTGAAGCGCGCCAAGAATGGATCGACGCGGCGTTGTCGTGTTTGCTGTTCATGGAGAAGCATGCTTTCAGCGACACCGGCAAGATGTACTTCATGCTGACTCGCGACGGCAAGCCGTTGCGTATGCGCCGTTACTATTATTCCGAAGCCTTTGCGTCGATGGCATACGCCGCTTGCGCCAAAGCAACCGGCAATGAAGATTACGCCAGGCGCGCGGTGCAGTTGTTCGAGCAGTTTGCCGTCGGCAACTTCACCCCGGGCACGATGGAGCCCAAGTTTGTCGACGGCACCCGTCCGAGCAAAGCGATGGGCCCGTGGATGATCGGCATGAATGTTGCGCAGGTCCTGCGCGAAAACGTCGGCTACGCCAAGGCCGAGCTGTGGATCGATCGCTGCATTCAATCCATCGAAGTGGACTTCTGCAAACCTGAACTCGGCGCGTTGATGGAATGCGTCGGCGAAGACGGTTCGGTGTTGGATCACTTTGATGGCCGCATTTTGAACCCCGGGCACGCTTTTGAAGCGGCGTGGTTCATTTTGTACGAAGCGCGGGTGCGCGGTAGTGCGCGCTTGCTCGAACTGGGCACGCAAATCGTCGATTGGACGTGGAAGCGCGGCTGGGACGAAGAGCACGGTGGTATTTATTACTTCCGCGACGTCTACGACAAGCCGGTCAGCGAATACTGGCACGACATGAAGTTCTGGTGGCCGCACAACGAAGCCATTTTGGCGACGTTACTGGCATATCTGCTCGGTAACGAACCCCGTCACGCCGCCCAGTTCCACCAGGTCAATGATTGGGCGCACAAGCACTTCGCCGACCCCGCACATGGCGAATGGTTCGGATACTTGCACCGCGACGGCAGCCGCTCCAGCGACCTTAAAGGGAATCACTGGAAGGGTCCGTTCCATCTGCCTCGGATGCAGTATTACTGCTGGCAGTTTTTGGCGGACGCAGCCAAGCGTTCCTAAAAAAACGCCCCTTCCCAGCCACGGGAAGGGGCGCGCCGAGGTTGTCGGCTAATGTTCGTCACTGAGTGGCACGGCGTGCCGCTTGTAGGAAGGTTTGGATGGAATCGTGGGTCGTGGTGAGTTGGCGCACGATGATGCGGTCGTCCCAATAAACCAACCGCGCACCTTCCATCTCGTCCCAAGTTTCGGGCGCGACCATGGTGTAGAGCAGGTCTTCGAGCTCGTCCATCTTGTTGTAAGTCATGTCGGCGATGTACGACTCGAGCTCTTCGCGCAACACCACTTCGTCGACCTCTTCCATTTCGCCACGGATCTCGGCTTCGGCCCGGCGAATCCATTCTTCACTGGGGTGGATCAAATCACCGATCGGGTAGCTGCGCACCTCCATCGGCAGAGTGTGGCCGAACAGCACCGCGTTATCCCAGATTTGGTAATTCAGGTCCATCCGCCTGCTGATCGTGTCCAGGACTTCTTGCAAAGTTGCGCCTACGACTTGAATTCCGAACTCATCTCCCCACTCATCCGGGTGCAGCAAGATGGTCGTGCCGGTTTGCTCGGACAGGATTTGGAAGAACTCATGCGCTTCGAAGTCTTCTTCTTTGATGTGAATCGGCTGCTTCAACGCCGCTTTCATGTGATCGGAAATGGGCAAGCCTTTGCTCGATTCCCCAGCTAATAACAAGTTCAATGTATCCTCGATGTTGCCGTGGATCTCATCGTTTTGCTTGATTAACAACTGGCCGTCCCAATAACGCGCATCGGTGCCGTCGCGCCAAACTTCGATCATCGGCTTCATGCCGTACGGGATGCCGAAGATGCTGTCGAACAACATGCTCATCACCATGTCGGCGCGTTCGTGATCGCCTTGGGCGAGCGGGCGGATATCGTAGAAGCGCAACTCCAATGGACTACCGGGATCGTCGCTATCGTTGAGTTTGATGCCTTCCGGAGTCAGGTACCAGTTGTAGGGCAACGACCAGCAGATCAAGTCCAGCGCGGTGCGCAGCGACATTGGGTTGGTTGGAACAAAGAGGTCGTAACTGGTATCGATCGGCGCATCTTCGAAGTAAAGGTCGACGTCATAACGATCGCGCATTTGCTCAACCCATTCGTCGATCATCATTTCTTGGCCGCTCCAGTCAACCTCGGTTTCCAACTGCGTCTGCAACGCCGGACGCCATTCCGGTTCCGGAGCTTGGCGGGTCACGCGAATGCTTTGTTGCTCCAGTAGCGCGTCGACGGATTCCGTCGGCTCGCTGTTTTGCGGTTCTTCACTGACGCTCGCTTGCGTCAAGCCGACCCAGCCCAGCAGCGCAAAAACGGTTGCGCCGAGCAGCAGGTGCGGCTTTTTAAAGCTTTGATTTTTCATGATCATCGTGATTCGTTTACGGGTGGTTTTTTGGTCGGAGACCATGGCAGACAGTGAAGAACGAGGCTGCGGCGACGTGACCCGCGGCACCATTTTCAAAATGGTGGCGGCATAGCGGGTCGGTTCGACGCCGGGGCGCGCGGCGATGGCTTCGCAATCGCGCACCACTTCGCGCTCGGCACGCAACCGAGCGAAGGCGATGTGGACCAGTGGATTGAACCAATGCACCGCGGCGAGCAGTGCCATCAGCCAATTGGTCCAAGCATCTTTGTGTTTAAGGTGGGCGAGTTCGTGCAGGATGACCAGCTCGCGTTCGTCGGCATCCAAGTCGCGCCAACCGCCGATGGGCAGCAGAATTTTGGGCCGTAGCAATCCATATGCGGCCGGCGAACTGACCAAATCGGTTTCGATGACGTCAACGGTTTGGTCGATGCCGCACAGCGCACGGCATTGCTCGACCATTTGTTGCGCATCGATGGGTGCAGGCTTGCCTTGACTGCGCAGGCGGCGACGCAAGTTCCATTCGCTGCCGATGGCGCGCAGCAACATGGCGACGGCGCCAATCAGCCAGATTGCAAACAGCCAGTTGTTTGTGCTGCCGTCAGCGGACTCATTCATGGACGCCGCGGCGATGGGAGTGGAGTCGGCCTTACGTCGTTTGGGACGTGGACGCTCTTCTTCCATGACCGCTGTGGATTCTTCCGCAACCGCAGGAATCGGGTCGGGCATGCCTTCAAGCTTCGGTTGCCCATCACCGTTTTCTTCTTCATCCAAGTTCGACGTAAAGCGAATTTTGGCTTCGCTGGCTGGCGGTGCCATCAGCGCGGCAATTCCCCCTGAAGCCGCGACTTCGTCTGAGCTGGAAAGCGTCACCTCTACCGATTCCGCTGGGCTTTCCTTTTGATCCCAAGTCCACCAATCCGGTCGCTCCATCGCCAGTGGATCGCTCAGCGGCGTCCACAACAACAATCGAATAACAACCAGAAACCACAGCGTGTAGCGCGCCTTCGGCGGTAGCCATTTGCTGAGCATTTGGTTGGTCAGCAGCACCAACGCCGCCAACGCCCCGGCCTGAAAACTGATTTGCAGCAGATCGCTCATTCCACTTCCCCCTGCGACTGCTTCTTGCGCTGGAGCAGCTGCTGCAACTCTTCAATTTCAGCGTCGGTCAGCGGCGCTTCTTCCACGAACCAACTCAACATCGGGCTGGACTTGCCGCCGAAAACGCGATCGGCAAAGCTCTTCGCCTCGTCACGCACGCACGCCTCGCGGGCGACGGCGGGGGAGTACAAATAGCGCTTCCCCTCGCGCTCAAATTTCAGTGCCCCTTTTTTGACCAGCCGTGACAGCAACGTTTTCACCGTCGCCTCCGACCAATCCTGCTCCGGCGCAAGCCGACGCGCGACCTCCCCGGCCGACACCGGGTTTTCGCACCACACCAATTCCATGACTTGCCATTCGGCCGAGCTGATTCGGGGGGATTTGCTCATGACCCGAGCTTATCGATTACGCCTGTAGTTGTAACTACAAATGTAATCGAAAATCCAAAAACCGCCGGTCCAGGCACGAAAAAAGGGGCTTAGGTCTAACCTAAGCCCCCTTGGCAAGAACAATTACGTCGGTCTATTTGTAAACCGGGAACTCGTTGTTCTTGTACATCGACCAGTACTCGTTGAAGTGGCGCTTGACCTTTCCGGACAGCAGCACCACGCCGATGATGTTCGGCAGCACCATGCCGAAGATCAGCAAGTCGCCGAAGTTGAGGATGTTCTTCGCCGATGCGATCGCGCCGAGGTAAACGAAGATCACGAAGATCACGCGGTAGACCATCGACGAGCTGTCGCCGAACAGGTAAGCCCAGCAGCGTTCGCCGTAGTACGACCACGAAATCATCGTTGAGAAGGCGAACAAGATCACCGCGACGGCTAGCACGTAGGGGAAGAACGATAGCTCTTGTTCGAACGCGGCCGAGGTCAGCGCTGCACCTTCGTCGTTGACTACGAAGTGAGCGAACTGGGGGTCGTCGTAAACGCCGGTGATGACGATAACCAGCGCGGTCATGGTGCAGACAATGATGGTGTCGATCAACGGCTCCAGCGCGGCGACGATGCCTTCGCGCATCGGGTAGGGCACCTTGGCCGCCGAGTGGGCGATGGCTGCCGAACCTACACCTGCTTCGTTACTGAACGCGGCGCGTTTGAAGCCGGTAATCAGCACCCCGAGGAAGCCACCGAACATGGCTTGCGGGCCAAATGCGCCGCTAATGATCGAGCCAAAGGCGCTCGGGATCGCGCCTACGTTTTTGAACAGGATGACCAAGCAGGCAATGACGTAAAAGCCGCACATCGTCGGCACGATCTTTTCTGCCACCGAAGCAATGCGCTTAATTCCGCCCAGGATCACCAGGCCGACGAGCACCGCCATGACGCCGCCGTACAGCCAATCCTTGTCCGACATGAAGTTGAAGGTCGAGGCAACGACTTGATATGACTGATTGACCTGGAAAGTATTGCCGCCGCCGAAGCTGGCGCCGATGCAGATGACGGCAAACATTGCGGCCAGCACCTTGCCCAAGCCGCCCAAGCCCATTTCCTTCAGGCCGTTCGAGAGGTAGTACATCGCACCACCCATGACCCGACCGTCCGGGCGAGTTTGGCGGTACATCTGACCGAGCGTACATTCGGTCATCTTCGACGCCATGCCGATGAAGCCTGCGAGGATCATCCAGAACGTCGCGCCCGGTCCGCCGGTGCCGACGGCAATGGCCACACCGCCAATATTGCCCAGGCCGACGGTCGCAGACAGCGCTGCGGTCAACGCTTGGAAGCTGCTGACCTCACCCGGTGCGTTCGGGTCGTCGTACTTGCCGGCGGTGACTTTGACCGCGTGGCCGAGTACGCGAATTTGCGGGAAACCCAGGCGGATGGTGAAGAAAATCGCGCCGCAAACTAGGATCAGCACCGCCAGTGGAACGGTCGCCGGGGCAGAAACTGTGGTTTGGGTCGCCGCGTCCCAAGTGTCCATTTCCAACCCGAAGAGAGGTACCGGGTAGAAGAAGACAGCCTGCATCTTGCCGTTGACGATGGCGAAGTAGGCATCAATTCCGCCCTCTTCGGCCGGCACCGCGGGCGTTGCTTGCTCGGCGACCGGGGCATCCGCGCTGCCTTCCAAAACCGGTGCTGGGACTGCGTCCGTAGGTTCTTGTGCCAACAGTGGTTGCGTTAGCGCAACCAGAATTAGAAAGGGCAAAAGCAGTGGGGCGAGGCGGGTGCGGGCGAGCATTCTTGGGCAGGGGGGCCAGTCTAAGGTCCGTTGAGGCTAGCATACGGGAGCCGGGTTAGGCGCTATGGAATCTAGAGGCTTGCTGTAACGTCTTATTTTGAAACACTTCCCATCGAGGGGTAAAATGGATACTATCCCTTACATGCGAACTCCCCTAAGCATGCTCCTTCTCAATAGATCCCTTTCCCTAATAGCCTTCCTCGGGCTCGGTGCGTTGATCTGCACGCTCGGGGTTTATCAATACACCGAGGTCAACTACCTCCAGATCTTCGGTGCAGTCGCAGCCGGGTACGTTGCTGCTTTTTTCATTTTGCAGGCCACGCGCTCGATGATTGAGTTGGTCATGATGATTGGGCTGATCGCCGTCGTCGTATCGGGCATGGTTTATCTCGCCGGCAATACTTTTACCGATGGAATTCAGTTGGTGCTCTGGGGCATCGTTTGCGGTGCGGGTTATGCGCCGATGATTTTGATCGGCATTGGTCAATGGGAAACACCGGAACGCCGCCAAGAGCTGATGGCTAAGGACGCGGCTCGGCGTTACTAAGTTCGACCGTTAATCCGCGGCAGTGAATTGGAAGAAGCGCTGCCGAAGTTCCTCCGCATCGACTTGATCGGTCGACGCTAGTGGACTGCCGTCGGGGTGGAAGCCAATCCGGCTGAGGTAAGTTCGCGGATCGAAGGTATTCGGCTGCTCGACGTACTGCTGCCAAAACTCCTCCAGGTCGTGTGCTTCAAACCAATCCCGCAAATCGTCGAGGCTGACGTCGGGATGTTCTCGGCGCAGGAAGTCGCGCATCAATTGCGGAAGACCGGGTTTGCCGATCGCCCTTAGTTCTACGTCCATGGCGAAAGCCAGAATCGCGCCGCCTTTGTAGGCCATGGTTTCAATCGGGCCGTCGCCGTCGCGCCAATGATCGGTGCCGGCGAAGGAGATTTTGCCCCATGATGAGTTGTCGCGCGCTTCGTTGCCCAACTCAAGAATGCGCTGCCCAAACCACTGCTGGCTGATCAACCCGGCTGCGGCTAAATGCCACAGCGCAAAGTAATCGGTGAAGCCTTCGTGGAACCAAGTAAACGACTCGCCGCCGTTGACGTTGTTGCCCAGCCAAGTGTGATAAAACTCATGAGCAACAAAGTGGTAGTAGTAGGGGTTTGTTGCCTGCCAATCCGGCGTATCGCGCATGAATCCAAGCACCAATCCGTGCTCCGCGCCCATGCCGCCGCCACCGATGTCGGTGATGAAAACCAGCGAAGGATCGGGCGGCGGAACTTCCAGCACCTGGGTGATGTGGCGATCGAGTTCGACCACCAAATCCGCCACCGCCGACGCCGCCTTGAAGGCTTCGCCGTATTGCAGCACCTGCAATTTCCGGTCGCCGAGCTTGCGCTTCTTCGTGCCGGTCAAATTGCCGATGTTTCGATCCTGCCGATCCAGCGGTTTGCCAAAAGCGACAAAGCCATTGCCATCCGTAGGGTCGACGTCGATCACTTGCGGCGACTTGCTGATCCCCGCCCATCCGCTAGCAATCGGGCAGTTGCGCGGTGCCCGCAGGGTGACCTTCGACTTGACCTTGGCGGACCCGTGATCTTGATAAAGGGTAGGGAAGACGTTCCGCGTTTGGCCGAAGGAGTAAGTCGGCGACCAAGTGGGCAGCATGCCGTACCGGCTTTGCACCGCCGATCCGGCGCGTAACGGATGGATGGCGATTTGCACTTCAAAGCTGCCGTTCCAGTCGTCAGGGCGCAGCATCAACAGCGAGTTGCCAGGGAAGGCGGGTACTTCCAGCGGCGGTTCGCAGTGAAGGACGTCGAGATAAAGCGAGTCGATTTCGCGCCAGTTACCCCAACTATTGAAAACCAAATTGGCCGCGCCTTGATTGGGGTCCAGGCCGCGGCCGCGGACGGTGAGCAGCCACGTCGGCCGGCTTTTCAGAGGAAAAGCAGTCGCGGGATTGAACACCAACTCATATTCGATCGACGCCTGGGCACTGGCATGCGGCACGTCGAGCCCATCCGTGGTCCGTACAGAGCCGAACAGCAAAAGGAGCCCGAAGCCATGCAGCAGAAAATGTGCCATGGCATCGAGTCTACTTCGTTTAGACGCTTAAGGCGTAATGGTTATCGCAAGGGCAACCGAGGTATAGCGCCAAAGATCCAGGCCGTAGCGACAAGCGGCGGCCAATGAATATTCCACTCCAATCAAAGAGGCCGGGATTGCTCCAGCCGGTGCAGTCAGCTGAATGGTGCCCTTGCCCTCGCTGTCCAAAACGCCGACGCCGTTTTGGATGATCGGCGGCAAATCGCCCAAGTAAGTTTGAACCAGCATCGAATCCAGGCTGAGCGGAACAAGCAAGCCATTCGGGAATTGCATCGGGCCGGTGCCGTGCGCACTGGCTAAGAGTTGGTAGGTATCGCCAGCTGCATGATCCGGGAAGTCGAGTTCATAGGTGATGGAGCCGCCAGCGCTTTGCGAAAGCTCGCCCGAGGGTGCGCTGAGGAAGGTGTTGAAGCCGAAGCCGGTGATGGAACCCGCACCAAAGATTTGATCGGTGTCATTCGGACTGGAGTACATCAGCATGCGAGAAGACAGCGTTGCTCCGCCCTCAATATTGGCTACCTTCCATCCTGAATGTTTGACGGGGAGGTATTCATACTCGGTACGGATAAGGCTTCCGTCAAGGCCGGAATGAATGTGAACTTTGCCGGATTCGTAAGGCCCATCGGCAAAGGGTGCGCCAACCAAGATTTCTGGAATGAAGTCGCCGTCTAAATCACCGGCGTTAGCAACCGACCAACCAAACCGGGAAAATTCAGTGTCATAAATCATCAAGAGAAGGGCTCCGTCTACGCCGGACAGGACTTCCACTCCGTAGTTGGGATTACCGACCAATACATCAGGGGTTCCGTCCTGATTGAGGTCTGGAATAGCGGCCACACTGTACCCTAAGTAGCCGAAGGGTATAGTGCCTTCTTTTCTCCAGATCACACTCAGGTCTGCGCCTGACAGAAGATCGATGTCGCCGGCACCCTGATATCCTTGATTCTTTGATTCCGGGCTGCCTACGGCGAAGTCGTTGATCCCATCACCGGTGACGTCACCAACGTTTGCCATTGCAGCGCCAAACATGCCATTCCAAGAATCTCCCGTAGCAGTGGCCATGACCAGTCCGGTTGCGCCGGAGATCATTTGAACTTCGCCTTCAAACGCAGGGCCTCCCCAAAGGCTGCACACTAGAAAATCATCGTATCCGTCAAGATCGATGTCGCCTGCCCCACAAACCTCCGATCCAAACCAAACTTCCGCGGTTGCGGTCAATTGCATGAGTTCGCTGCCGTCGGCGCCGGAATAAACGTAAATCCGTCCGTTCCACTGGCCGCCAACTTGGAATCTGGGTGCACCGACCAGGATGTCGTCGTGGCCGTCGGCGTTAATGTCGCCGCAAATGGTGGCGGAATCGCCAAAGTATGAATTGGGGGTGCCGAAGAAGGAATACAGCAGGCTGTTGTCAGCGCCCGAATAGACGTAGGCGCCGCCGGTTTTGGCGCCGGCGTGATCGAGGAACGGCGAGCTGGCGATGTAATCCGGAGTGCCGTCGGCATTGACGTCGCCACCGGTACCGATGTAGTAGCCCAATTGGCCCAGGGCTTGGCTTCCGTCGTGATGGAAGTTGTCTTCCCATTCGCCGCCGATGAATTGGGCGGAGCTGGCAAGCAGGAGGTTAGCGGTGGCTGTTGCTGGCAGGCAAAGAATGGCGGCAAGCAGAAGCAAGCTGGGGAGTAGAGGGCGTTTCATCTGTGGAGTGGGATGGCGTAGGTTTGAAGTGGAAATCTATGTTTTGGTTAAGGCGTAATCGTTAACCCAATTGCCACGGAGGAATAGCGCCAAAGGTCCAAGCCATAGCGGCACGCAGCTGCCAAGGTGTACTCCACTCCAATCAATGAGGCTGGGATGACCCCAGCCGGTGCATTAAGTTGAACGCTTGCCTTGCCTTCGCCATCCAAGGTGCCGACGCCGTTCTGGATGATCGGCGGCATGATGCCCAAGTAGGTTTGCACCAGCATTGAATCCAGGCTGAGTGGAACATTTATGCCGTTTGGGAATAGCGTCGGGCCGGACCCAAGACCGCTTGCTAAAAGCTGGTAGGTGTCACCTGCCGCATCATCGGGGAAGTTGATTTCGTAAGAAATGGAGCCGCCCGCGCTTTGCGACAACTCGCCGGTCGAGGCAGTCAGATAAGGATTGAAGCCGAAACCGGTGACGGAGCCGGAATCGGTCGCATGGGTTGAGTCATTTGGACTGGAATACATCAGCATGTTTGGCGATAGCGTTGCTCCACCTTGAATATTGGCCACTGCCCAACCCGATCGCTTGCCGGCAAGGGGTTCATCTACAGTGTCGATGTAGCTTCCGTCGGCGCCGGAATAAACGTAGACGCCGCCCGACTGTCCAACGCCACCGGGTGATTCGTTGGGGGCTCCGGTTAAGAGATCGGCGATCAAGTCGCCATTTACATCGCCGGCATTCGCCACCGAATGGCCGAAATTCGATCCTTGATTCTGGCCTTCCACTCGAAGCAAGAGGCTTCCATCTGCACCAGACAAGATTTCGACTGCGCCGGCTGACCAGTTGTAGTCGGGAATTCCAACCACAACTTCTCCAATCCCGTCGTGATTCAGGTCTGGGAAGGCGGCAACACTGGTTCCAAAGTGTTCCCAGGCGGCTGAATTTTTCTTCTTCCAAATCACGCTGAGGTCGGTGCCCGAAAGCAGCTCGACGGCGCCCGCTTCAGACTTGTTCAGGGTTTCCGAGCGTGGGCTGCCCACCGCGAAATCTTTGAAGCCATCTCCGTTGACGTCACCCACGTCGGCAATCGAATGTCCGAAGCCGGCAAAAAATGTATCGCCGGTGGCAGTGGCAATCGTCCCCTGGGACTGGGACCACAGCAGAACCTGGCCCTGGTAGTGAATGCCACCTGTGCCCTCGGCCATAAGGATATCGCCATAGCCGTCCTGGTCGACGTCGCCGGCGCCGCAAACGCTAACTCCAAAATTCACATCCTGAAAATGTTTAATCGCACCGAACTCACTTCCGTCGGCACCGGAGTAAATAACAACCATCCCGATAGTCATATTATTTTCAGCGTGAGTCGGCGCACCGACCAAAATGTCGTCGACGCCGTCACCGTCGATGTCGCCGCCGAAGGCCGCCGACCAACCAAAGCTGGAGTCGGGTGGTCCAAAAAAAGAATAGATCAGGCTATTGTCTGCACCCGAGTAGACGTTGGCATCGCCGTGATCTGCACCCCGTAGCCGGGCCAGTTCGAATTGCGCATATTCAGTCTAGTT
>CAYFOM010000039.1:0-43812 GCA_964344765.1 uncultured Planctomycetales bacterium
TGGAAGGCATTTGATGAGTCTGCTGCTTTTTACAGAAAAGATGTTGCTTGATCGTAATTGGAATCGTGGTTAGATTTTGTCAAGTTCATATGACAGGAATAGACCTATGGATTATAGCGGTCTAATTCCAAGACGATCTCAGCTATGCCAGTGTTCAACGATTTTTGACTCAATAGGAATTCGCTATCGCGGCGGATGTAATCGTTGGCGGTGATGGAATAGTGGATGTGCGGCGGCACCATTTCGCCGCTGTCATCGGCGTAGCCACCGGGTCGAATGGTAGTGACTTGGAAGCGGCCGTCGGCGTCGGTTTTGACGTAAGCGAATAAGCGCGGATTCCATTTTGAATTCTCGTCGAAGTACTTGCCGGATGCGTCGGCGTGGATGATTTCGACCAGCGCGTTGGCGATGGGTTCGCCGGTAGCCGCGTCTTGGATTTGCCCGAAAATGCCCAGCAACTTCCCGGGTTCATTTGCGGAATGCAGGCGGATGGGCCCGGTTTTGGCGCGCTCGCGCAACAAGTCTCGAGCATTTTGCCGCGTGTCGGGGTCGGCGATCATCGCGGCGATTTCCGGATTGTCGGCATGGGACCGGCTACCCGTGTGGAACGATTCGGGCGGCGGGCTGCAGCAGGCGCCGAGGGTGAGCAGGGAAACGATGAGTGGAAGTCGCATTAATTCGTCAGCGCAAAATAAACGACGTAGAACCACGAGAAGCAGCCGTGAATCATGGCCCACAGGATGTGCTTGTGCGTGGTGTAGGAAATCGCGATGGCCAGCGCGGTGCCGAAGGAAATGCCTGAGCGCACAATTTCACGTTTGGATGAATGACTACCCATATCCCCACTTTACTGTGATTTGCCGACGGCGGATTTCGGTTAGGCAGGTAGATTGGTTGCATGGGTTGGTCCATCCTCCTCCTGTCGCTGCTCGCTCAAGCCACGCCGCAACCCGCCGCCCCCGAGCAAACACCCGAAGTCACTTTTTTGGTGGCTTCCGATACTCATTACGGCCAGGATCAATGGGCCAATAATGAATCGCTGAACAAGCAAGCCATTAACCGCATGAATGGTTTGGAAGGCACGCTTTGGCCGGCTGAAGCGGGTGGAGCCGTCGACGACATCCGCGGTGTGATTGTGCCGGGCGATTTGACCGATTCAGGTACGTCGTCGAATTTGTATGGCTATTGGTTTTTTGGCCATGTGGATGGATTTGTCGATGATTACAAGGTCGCTGGTGGCAGCGGCAACGGCGTGGTTCGCTATCCGGTTTATGAGGGTTATGGCAATCACGACATTCACAACACGGCGACTGGGGTTGTGAAAAGTGAAATTGCGTCGCGCAATTCGCAGCGACCGGATTTGGCGAATGTTTCGGCCAATGGATATCACTATTCCTTTGATTGGGAAAACGTTCACTTTATTAATCTAAACGCTTATCCGGGTGGCGCCGGTGATGCCGAGTTCAGCTTGGACTTTTTGATTAGTGATTTAGCGATTGAAGTCGGCACCAGCGGCCGGCCGATTGTGATTTATCATCATTACGGTTTTGATCCATTTGGCCGCGATTGGTGGACGGCCGAGGAGAGACAGGACTATTTGGATGCGTTGGAAGGCTACAACGTGATTGCGATTTTCAGTGGCCACAACCACGCGACGGCGCGCTATCAGCGACGCAATATCCCTTGCTTCAACGCGCCCCGAGCTAAGGACCAGCGTTACTTGGCAGTGCGCATTTTCGCCGGCCAGCTGGTCGTCGCCGAACGCGTGGATGATAGTTGGGGTTCGGTTTGGATTGAGCGCTATTGAGCCGACTCAAATTCGGCGAGGACAATTGCGGACCTGCGCTCGGAATTGGATTCGCTAAACCATGTGCTGACTCGGGTGGATGATTCTCCACCAGGTTGGTGGATGAGCATCCAAACGGATTGACCGGGCTCTAACTGGTAAGTGGACAATCCGGTACCGCACCAGTCCCAATTGCCTGCCTGCCAGGTTTCGCCGTCGAATATCTCTTGGAAAGCTTGCGGCGTGTATGAGGAATAACCGGGGTAGCTGAGAGTCGTGTCTCCAAGGTTGGCAACTTTGACGGCCAACCTATGCGTTTGTTTGTGGACGGCGGGCTTGGATATCCAAGGGATATTTATGAGGGGCGGGTCTTCGCTGCTCTGCCGTTCGTCCCAAGCGTTACTTGGAATTCCGTATGCGCCAGCGAAGGGTTTTTTCGACGAGGTTGTGGGCTGATCTGCTGTACCGCAACTCGATCCAATCCCGCTGATCCAGGCGCAGAGCAGCGCGGCAGTGGCGAAGGGAGTGAGTTTGGGCATGGATGAGCTACCAATAATTTACCCGCTGCCAGGTTTGGTTAGGCGGGGCGCCGGACTTCAAGGAGTAATCGCCATCGATGAGGTGGTAACGGTCGAACATGGCGGCGGTGGCACAGGCGTGATTGGGGAGTACGCGCAGCAAGGTGCCAATGGGGAATTGGTCCGGGTCGATTGCGTCGCCGTTGCGATGGGCGACGATTCCGTGTTCTTGATTGGTGCCGACGACGATGAGGTCTTGCAGCACCTCGCCGTTTGCATTGCACAGCAAACCGTACCCCTGATCGATCTCCTGACTTGCTGTTCCGCGATCGCGCGACAACGCCATCCAACCGGCGTCGATCATCAGCCAATTTTTGCTGCGTTGGTGACCGATCACCGAGGTCAACACCGAGATGGCGATGTCATCCGTGTTGCATACACCAAGGCCGGCCATGACCAAATCTTGAAACATGAATACGCCGGCGCGGACTTCGCTGACGCCGGTCAGGTCTTCGGCGAAGGTTGCGGTAGGTGTGGATCCTACGCTGACCACCGGGCAGGCGATTCCCGCTTCGCGAATGCGTTCGGCGGCGCGAACTGCAGCGGCACGTTCTTGCTCGGCCATGGCGCGAAGTTGATCGTGACTGCAGCAGTCATAAGAACCGCCGGCGTGAGTGAGCACGCCACGCAGTTCGGTGCCGTCTTGCTGGTGCAAGGTATTTGCAATTTGTAGCAGCTGTGGATCGTCCGGCGCGATGCCGGCGCGGTGGTCATCGCAATCAATTTCGATGAAGGCCGGAATGGTGACGCTTAACTTCCGGGCGGCGGTGGCGACCAATTGAGCTTGTTCGTCGGAATCCAAAAGCACACTGACTTCTGCACCAGCTTGAATGAGCTTGGCAATGCGCGGGAGCTTGGAGGGCGAAATTCCAACGGCGTAAACCAAATCACGGATTCCGTTTTCAAGGTAATACTCCGCTTCCTTCATAGTCGAAACGGTGATGCCGCCGGATTGCCCTACCAGCGCCATGCGCATCGCGTCGATGTTCTTCGCCGTCTTGCCATGCGGGCGCAAGTTGACGCCTAGCGCCGACAAACGCTGATGCATCTGCGCAATGTTGCGCTTCAGTTTGTCGCGGTCCAGCAGCAAACACGGCGTATCAACGGAAGGTGTCATCAACCTCGTTTAACTTTCCAATGCCTCGCGGTTGGTCACGCTGTCGTAGTACGCATTAACCTCGACGATCAATCCATCTTTGACAAAAACCCAATCGCAAGCTTCGACGTCGCCCGCCGGCGTGCGCACCACGTAAGTAATCGCTGCCCGACCATCGCCCTCAATCACATCTTTGATGTGAATACTATTCACACTCTTCTTCGACATCGGCTCGACCACGCGCAAGTATTCCTGCGAACCCTCAAACCGACCAAACGGACTGGTGTGGACAAAATCCGGTGCCAAACGCAGCAGGTTCAGATCGCCACTATCCCAAGCCCGAAGCCAAGTCTTGGCCATTTCCGCAGGTGATTCGCTCATGCAACCATCCTACGCGCGCGGCGTTCAATTCCCGACTATAGCCCCGTCACATCATTCCACGTGCGGCCGAGGCGGATTTCGTCGAGTTCGGCGAGCGACAGGCTGAAGAAAGCGCGATTGCCGCCGGCGTGCAGGAACAGTTGATCAAAGTTTCCGCTGGCATCGGCGGAACTCATCAGCGACCACTGATTGACACCGGATCCCACACCGTTCAACAGCGCGTCGTTGGCGTGCACAGCATCATGCGCACTGTTGTAGAACTTCATCCACAACACGTCTTCATTCAAGCCGCTGGAATCGATGCGCACCACCACAAAGAAGGTGCGACCCGTGCTCGCAGCAAAACTTTCCGAACTGCCGACGGCACCGTTGATGCGCCAATTGCCATTCTCAACTCCAGCCAACACGGTGGCGCCGGTGGATGAATCGCGCAACCCGCACATCGCGGTGATTTCATCGTCGGTACCGTTCAAGCGCAAGGCAAACGACATGTAGTACGTCGCATCGCCTGCAAGGTCGACGTCAACTGCGGCGGTATCCAAATTACGCTGGCCTTCCATCGGCAGATCATTGACCGCTTTGCGCTCGAAGTAACCGTTACTTTCAGTAAACGGAACATTCGCCGGGTAAGCGCCGAAACTGCCGGTGCGATGCTTGTACCCATTGCCGGACGGCACATTCCAAACATCGCCAAAGCCGATGCCTCCCCCCAGTCCGTGCATGTGGTCACCGTCGGCGCCGTCGGCGAATCCTTCCATCACGGTAGTGGTCCAAGGCAGTTCGGTGCGGAAACGCCACACCTTGCCCGGTACCGTATCGCCGTTGCCGTGCACCTCATCCACGCGCCAGAAGTACCAAGTCTTCGGCGTCAGGTTTTGCAGGTCAACAAAGTCATTGCTAATCCGACCCAGATGCTCGGCCGAGCCCGGAGTCGCGTCGCGCGCCGCATCGAAATCGGTGGCGAGGTAAACATCATGCTGCGGCACACCGCGACCGGCAGTCCAACTCAAACGCGGCGAGTTATCGACCATGGTGCGCGTATCAAACGGCGTTGGGCCGTGAGCCGCGCCACCGCTCAACAAGCCGGCAACTTGCCCGCCGTTCATCGCGTAGTTCCACACGCCGAATTCATCAATCAAGCCGCGATAGTACGAGCTTGAATAGGTCGACGCCGACGGCACCAAGTGCATTTCCGAAGCCGTCGCGTTAAAGCTTGCATCCCATGCGCCTAAGCGTTGGGCATCGGCAAAAACCTTCAAGCGACTGCCGTCGAAACTCGCGGTAATCATGCTCCACGAACCCACAGGCGGCACCCATCCGGTATCGATTCCACCAACGTGCAAGTTGCCGCCGATGAGTTCAAAGAACCGACCGCTGCCATCAGACGGATCGCCGAAACCAGCGATCATCGTGCCTTCTCCCAAACCCGCGGCGGGGTTGATGAACACATTCATCGTGAACGGATCATTGGCCGCAACCGGCAACTTGTTCGCATCGATTTTGCTGACCGTAATTCGACCCAGCACATCCAAACAATCGCCATAAGGTCCGGCAACACGTTGGTAGCTGGCACCGGCGGTTTGTTGCGTGAACAACGACAGCTCCGCGCCGCCCAAATCATTCTGGAACGACGATGGGTCCTTCTCTACCACCTCCCAACGCACATAGCGTGCCTGAATCGGCGAGAACGCCAACACCTGAGTGAACTTCTGGTTGCCGTGCACCCAATCAATCGAAATATCGGTCGGGCTAAAGGTGGCATTGTTGCTGAACCACAACCGCGTTTTGCCCAAACGATTGCGAATCGATCCGCGATCCAAGAAGCTTGCGCCTTTGAAATCGCGCGTCTGCTGATAATCCAACTCCACCCACGTGCCGTCGGACGGATTCGTCGTGCGCGCCACGCTAATCACCCCTTGGCCCGGCGACGCGTATTCGGACGAAACGAACTTATCGACCAAGTTATCGGCTTCCATCCCGGCTTTAGCGTTCGCCGCCAACGTCACCGTCGGCACCGGAAGTTCGGCCATTTCGCCGTCGTAAAGGAAGGCCATTTCTTTGCCGCCCAACGCATAGTTACCTGAACTTGGGCTGTACTGCTCGGTGACCTCCCAGCGCACATAACGACCGCTCACCATGCCGAAACCATATTCGACAAAGTCGCCGTAACTGTGGTGGTCGATTTGCACCATCGCGTCGCTGCTATCGAAGGTGTTGTCGCTCGAGAACCACAGCACCGAAGTTTTGATCCACTGCGACGACGAATCCAAATCCAAGTGGCGGAAGCCGTGGAAGGTGGTATTGCTACCGAAATCAAACTCCAACCAGGTGCCGTCGGCAAAATCACGTGTGAAGTTGGAACTGATCACTCCTTGATTCGCCGAAGTGAATTCAGTCTGCGGATCGTTATCCCACAAGTTGCTACCCGGCGAACCCGGCGTCGCCAAACATGCCAACGACGTGCTCGGGTCGGGGCGTTCGGCGTAAACCACCGGCTTCAAAATGGTGGCATCGTTGGATTGACCGGAGCTGTCGAGCAACGCCTCACCGCTGCCTTCTTCCATCTTCCACATGCCGGCCAGCAAGGGTTCGCGCACCGTAATCGTGGTAGGCGTCCAATGCTCGTTGCCATCGGCGTCGGCCGCGGCATACCAGAAGGTGTCGGTATACGGCCCCAAACGCGTGCGATCCGGTTGGTAAAGCACCAAGTCGCGACCGCCGGGCCCGGAACGTGGCAACACCGACGCGGTGCCGTTTGCTTCAGTCACTGGATCGACGGCGCCAACATAAATCGGTTCGATGTTGGCGTCGTAATCATTGGCAAGCACGTCCAAACCGTTGTCGTCGGCGGTGCTGGCGCTGAGCCAATCGGGGTCGGCGTATGGCCGAACCGGATCGGCGTAAGGCGGCTGCACCGGCAAGTTCAGCCATGACGCGCGCCACAGAATGATGTCGGTGGTGCCGGGTCCGTAAAGCAACCACGATCCGCACATTGCCGAACCGCCCCACGGCCAGCAATCGATATGACCGGCCCCCCAGTTGTGGCCGATTTCGTGGGCGATGATTCCCGGACTGTAACCACTATCCCAATACAAACCGGCGTAAGCCAATCCGCCGCCCAGCGTTCCTACCCAAGCCAACCCGGCAATGCCGTCGCCTTGGTAACCGTCAAGCGCAACCGCCGACTCACGTGGAATGTGACCTTGGTTGGCATCCCATTCGTTGCCGAATTCGCTGAGCAGTGCGCCGGCCGTGGTGCCGACGTAAAACGGCGATTGGCGGATGACGATTCCGGTCAACTCGTAAGTGACCAACGCATCGCGCGAACAGGTCAAATCGTTTTCGGCTAACTGATACTCAACACCTGCGGTCACACCGGCGACGGTTTGACTTTCGCGCAGCCAGTAATCGTAGGTGGCATCAAAGGCGATGCGCGATTTGCGCATGCTCCAATTCCAAGAGCTCGGTTGAATGCCTGCCTGCCCACCGGTCGGCGGCGGAGTGCTGGTGTTGCGACCGCCGGATCCGTGACCACCTGCAGCTGCATCACTCGGCAATCCATGCTTCTCGCCCACACCGCACATATGCACAGGCTCCAACGCCGCCGGTGCCAGTTGGTGCCATGCTCCGCCCATCGCTTCATCCGGCTTGATCCGCCAAATCGAATTGTCAGGCAACAAGATCGACGCCAGCAAACCGCGCGGCTCCAAACTCGCGGCTACCGATGCTCCGTTGAGTTGCACCTGCCCATTAGTCCCTGCGCCGCCATCCACCATGATGTGCTGCGGCGCGCGCACCGTGCCGAAGTACGTCCGCGATGGTGGTATTTGAGCGATTGCACCGTCAGTGTTTTCAAGTATGAAATCTTCGGCCCGTAAAGAGCGCTTATACAAGTCCAAAGTCACCCATTCTCCATTCCAGCGTACCGAAGTCTGGAAATGGTCGGGCAGGGTTTGCGGGACGTCCAGCTGGATCGGTCCCTGTTGCGCGGCAGCCGCGAGGAGGAGCACGGAGAAGAGCATGCTCCAAGGATAAAGGAAATTGGATTATTTGCCGTCTTCGCCCGGCCGCGCCCGCGAAGCCGCAGCACGCTTCTGCAGGCGGCGCTGCTTTTGAGCTTGATGGAGATTCAGCGGAAACACCTCTTCGACGTCCGTCAATCCTTCAATCCCGATTAGGTTGATCGTGCTCGGTGCAAAGTTTGGTGGCGGCGCGCTGATCGCTTTATCCGCGCGGATATTCCAAAAAGTACCTCGCGCCCCACAGTTTTTTCCAAGCGCGGCTCCACCACCGCTATGCCAAGTACGATTGCCCGCCCCTACGTCGATGTTGGTGAATAAGTTCTCGTACGGCGCGCGCTTGTGATGATCGAATGCCAAGTCCACACCTTTGCCGTCCGCAAACACATTGCCGACGTGATTGGCGCTGAGCCCGAGGTCGTGAATGAACCGAGTTCTAAAATCAAAGTTGCAGAACAAGTTATCGCTACCGCCAAGAATGATCCCGTGGTGGCCACTATTGCGTCCGTGCGGTTCACGATCGGATTCAAAGACGACGTCGCGGATCGTGGAAAAACGAGCGCTAATGAACATGCCGCTGTCGCAGTTCTTAATGCGCAAATTTTGCGCCCAACAATCGACCACATTGCTCATCGCCAACGCATTAAAACCTAATTCAGTGAAGTGACCTTGGTAGGGTTCAGCCGGGAATTCAAATCCCAAGTCTTCAATGCCGACATTGCGAACCGAAGCATCAAAGCCACAGACCACCGGCTGCCATTCCTCACGCACGTCACAACGCAAGGGCCTTTCGATAGAGATGGCGTTTTGCGAAACGTCAGTTAAGCGCGTGACCAGCGTCACCCGAGCTCCCTTGTGTTTGGAGATGTCCCCAGGGTCCCCGCTATACAAATGCTTGGTCAGCGATTTATCCGCGTCGTCTCGCAGAAGGATCTGCACCCATTGGCCGACCTTAAGCCCCTGGGTTTTAGAGACCTGCAGCCGTGTGTCGCCTCGTTTGGCAGGTGCGGTTATTCCAGTGACCACCGGCGTTTTAATACTCCCTTTGATCCAAACTAACCCGCCCGACCAGGAATAATTGCTGGTTCTCTTGCCACTTGTAGTTGCGCCCCAGTTCGGGCGGATGTCGTTCAATGGCTTGGTGAAAACCAAAGTGGATCGATTAGGTCCGGAACCGCGCAGCACAATGTCCGACTTTTGAATTTCAATCAAACTACTGATTTTGTAACGTCCGGCCGGAACAAAAATCGCACCGCGCTCGGTTGCTTGAATGGCATCCAAAAAAGCTTGAGTATCATCCGTTTCCCCATCGCCGACGGCACCGAAATCGCGCAAGTTTGCGGTCACGGGGACCATTGGAATTTCCGACTCACCCGCTTGATAACCAGCGTAAGAAAAATCGGGAAGATTGGAATATGGACTCCACCTTTCACCGGCTTCGCCCCAAAGCTCGGAAACCGCCGGAGCTTGTTGGCAGGCGGCCCAAACGCTTAGCAAAAGAGCTGTGATCATAGCCTTAGTTACCCAGTGCCGATTCACTGTCGCTGCGGGAGGTCGTCTGTGATTTGGTAATAATCGCCTTTGTTGGCGACGTAGACATGGATGCCGATCTCGGTATTTGTCGGTTCGTCGAATGCACCAAGAGCGATGGCAAAAATGTCGCGCTTGATCGGGTCCCAGAAAAGTGCCGAGCCGCAGGTCGCGCAAAAGCCGCGGCGGACGTCGTCGGCAGTGAAGAACCAAGTGATGTTTTCTTCGCCGGACAAAGTCACCGCATCGCGCGGCAGATCGACCGACGCCCAGTAATGTCCGGAAAGTCGCCGACAACGAGTGCAATGGCAGGCGTCGGCTTTGGGCAGGTCGCAGCTCACTTCAAAAGCAACGGCGCCGCATAGGCAAGATCCTTTGGGGTGACTCATGACAAGCTTCACGCGCCGCCCGATTGAGCCAACGCTAACCCAGTGTACTGAGGATCATGATCCAGCTGGAACCGCACCAAAGAATCCAGCAAATTGACCAAATGAGGATGCGAATGCCGCGCGTTTCGGTGCTGGGGCGCGGAAAAAACTGTAGAACCGCGGCGATCGGTAGTAGGGCGGAAAGGAATTGGGCAAGCACCAGCGTGCCGCTTTGATAGCCCCAACCGTTGGAAACCTCGCTGCCCAAATGCAAACACCACGGTCCGAGGATGGGCGCCAGCGCTGCCTGAATGGTGAAGCTTTGCGAGAGTGGAAAAATACTGAAAAAGGCGGCGATTGAAATCGTCGCCACCCAAAACTTGCGGCGGGTTGAAGTCATTGACGCAGTGTGGGTCACTTTTGCGATCCGTAAGCTTTGCGGATCAGTTGCAAATAAGCTTCCATCGGCGGCAGCCCCATTTGGGCACGAAGCTGGTCGAGCTGCTCGCTGTCCTCCACCGGCTTCACTACGAATTCCCCGCCAACAATTTCAATTTGTGTGCCGTATCTTTGCGGCTTGCCCATCCCGGTCAGCACGCGATCGGTGAGCAGCGCAACATCTCCGCCCTTCACTTCACCGCGATGATGGGCTTCGATCAACAGCGGCAACATTTGCTGCTGGAATTCAGGATCGCGATCGGCATGTTGCACGATTAAAAATGCCGCCTCGACTCCATCCCGACCAACCAGCTCCACCGTCGGCCAACCATGTTCGGCGACAATCTACTTTAACGCAGCGGTATTGGATTCGTCGCAAAGCCGCACGCGCTCCAACAACTCTTCGCTTGCGTTCATCAGGCCGACGTCGGCCCATTCTTGGCGCAGCGCTTGGTCTTCGCTCACCCGGTTAAGCAGATCTTCACGCAGGTCCGTTCCGGCGAAAGGTGTCGCAGGCTGCGCTTGAGTTTCAACTTCCGATGGGGCGGCACTGCAGGCAACCAGCCATCCACACAAAATCCAAGCAAAACCTCGCATGTTTACTCCTGCGGCGAGGCATGCCCAAGAATGGCACGCACCTTGGCCGCGATGTCGCCAATCTTAAACGGTTTTTGAATAAAAGACTGATCCGGCCCAACGACGCCATGAGCTTCGATGATGTCGTCGGTGTAGCCCGACATGTAGAGCACCTTTAGGCCAGGATGCATTTTTCGCACTCTCTCTACCAACTCTTTACCGCTCATATTGGGCATGACCACATCAGAAATAATCAAATCCGGAGCAAGCTGTTGTTCTTGCAAAATCTGTAAAGCCTCGGCGCCATTGGCGGCAACCGTTGCTTGGTACCCCAACGATGGCAGGAGCTCGTGGAACAGGTTGCGCAGGCTGGATTCGTCTTCGACGACCAGAATTTGTTCACTACCATTGGCTGGCTTTTCACCAAGGCCTTCGGTCGATTTGCTTCGCGCCGATTCTTGAGTGATCGGCAAGTAAATCGAAAATAGAGTGCCGGTGCCGGGATCTGAAGCTACGTCAATCTCACCACCCGACTGCTTGATGATTCCGTAAACCGTCGATAAACCAAGCCCGGTACCTTTGCCCATTTCTTTGGTTGTGAAAAACGGCTCAAAGATCATGCTGAGCACGTCGGCGTCCATGCCGCTGCCGGTATCGGAAACCAACAAGCGGACGTAATCGCCAGCGGCTAGCTCGGCCGGGCCTTCGCCTTCTGAGAACGAGGCCGGTGAAGTTTCAAGAGTCAGTCGCCCGCCGGTCGGCATTGCATCGCGAGCGTTAATTGCGAGGTTTAGCACAACCTGTTCGATTTGGCCCGGGTCGGCAAGTATGGATCCAACCGTCGGCTGCAGTTTCATCACCAAGTCAATGTTCTCGCCGATCAATCGCCCAAGCATGGTTTTTAGATTTTGGATGACTTCGTTTAAATCCAAAACCTCGGGTTGCAGAGTTTGCTTGCGGCTGAAAGCCAAAAGTTGCCGCGTCAACCCTGCAGAGCGCTCGGCCGCGTCGACTATTTGCTGGATCGGGTCGCGCAACGGATCGGCGGAAGGCAAGCGATCCAAGGTGATCTCACCGTTCAGCAAAATCACGCTCAAAATGTTATTGAAGTCGTGCGCCACACCTCCAGCCAAGTGGCCGACGGATTCCAACTTCTGCGCTTGAATCAATTGGTTGCGCAATTTTTCGCGCGACGCCTCGGCGGCACGTCGCTCACTGATATCGAGTGCAATCGCGACAAAGACAGCCGGCGTTTCATTGGCGGCAAAGTGCAGGCGAAGTTCAACCGGATAGCTGCTGCCGTTTTTCCGCCGGAACTCGGTTTCTAACGTCACTGACTCTTTGGCCCCGTCGCTCAATGCGGTCAAAGCGGATTTCAACTCTTCCGAATCCTTACCGGCCAGTAAGTCGAACGGCGTCATCTTCATCAACTCACCGTCACTAAAGCCAAGGTTTTGCTTTGCACCTTGATTGACCTGAGTCAAGAAATGAGAATCGCTGCCGAACACATAAATTCCGTTTGCGGAGCGATCCAGAATGCGGCCAAGTCGGTTGAGCAAGCTCTCGGCTTCATGCTGCGAAGTGATGTCAATGATGAACCCTTCGACGGCCACCACTTCGCCGTTGTCATCGCGAATGGCGACGCCCTGCTCCCAAACATGGAACATTTGCCCACAGCGCGCGCGGATTCGATAAACCAACTGAAAATGATTCTGATCTCGAACCGCCCTTTGGACCTCGTCCCAAACTCGTTGCCTATCCTCCGGAAAAATCAATTCGCCAAACGCCGCGTCCTTATTGCCGATCAACTGCTCCGGCGTATATCCGGTCATCGGCAAGCAACCGCCGCTGACGAATTCCATTGTCCAATCTTCATCGTTCAAGCAGCGGTAAGCCATTCCCGGCAAGTTGTCCATCAACGTGGCCAACTGCCGACGACTTTCCCGAGCCGCGAGTTCAATCCGACGCCGATCACTGACATCGGTCACAATGTGAACAGCACCAGTTAGATTGCCAGTTTGATCCAAAATCGGATCGACGGTGACCTCAAACCAACGATCATCAATTTGAATTTCGGATCGCTCGCGCTTCAGGCTTTTCTTCATTCGCGCAACCGGGCTGTCAGGCCTAGGTTTGGTGCTGCCATGCACAACCTCAAAACAAGACTTGCCGATGATCTCCTTCCGCCCTTTATTAAATATTTGAGTCGCCGCACGGTTGCAACGAATCACCTTCAGGTCGCCGTCCAGCAGGCAGATGGCATCGCTTACCGCGTCGAAAGTAGTGCGCAGCCGTTCATCTAACTGAGCGGCAGCGAGATCCGCCTCGGCTTTCTTCAGCCGGGCTTCTAGTTCTTCGTAGCTGAGCTTTTGCTGGCTCATTTCAGCATGCAAAAAACCCGCCTATGCGGGCCTGTGAGTCTAAGTGGGGCAGTGGGAGGTTCGCCCGTTCGTGGGCGTGCATCATCCTAGTACAGCCCTATATAGATCCTACCGATTAAACGTCAATACTAAATCGAAAATCGCAGCGTGGCTTCTGTTCGGCAAGCGTTTCGGTGCGTTCAAGTTTTACGCCCCATTTGTCAGCCATTCGATGGTCCAAATTGCAGGCAGCAAACGCAGTGAGTTCTGGAATGCCGCGATCGGCGAAGTATTGAGCGAAGGGGCAGACGGTGACGTCGAAATGAAGGTCGTTGGTATTGGGAATGATTTTGTATTCGTAGGGAGCGGTGAATACGAATTGAAATAGGAATCGATTGACCCATCCCAATCGCGCCTGAGGGTTTTTGCTGTGGATTCGAGACAACGGATAGGCAGAACAAATGGCTGGGCCCAGCGCATCCCAATTGACTTCTTCCACCCATTGGCCGGCTTCCTCATGCGAGTGTCCGGCATCGATCAGAGATCGATAAAGTGCAATGCTCCACTCAAAGTAGGGAAGTATGAAATTCACTCCAAACGAGTGACGTGGCCGCAGTGGTTTGAGTTCTTGCTGTTGGAATTTTGCAGCTGTCCAAATTTGCACGAGGGCGGCCCGGTCTATCGATTTGCCGAGCACACGTTTCATCGACCTGCGGTAGGCGAGGCGCGGGAAGGCGAGCAGGAACATGGATCGAGCGCTTGGCTAAGAAAATGCTGTTGCGAGCATGCAGTCTATTCCATCGGTCGCCAAGTGCCATAGACATCCGACGGCAATTGCGCGCCATTTCCATGACGGGATGGCCAACAGCGCCAAGTAAACCACCCCAGCCCAAACCGTATGCAGCGGATGGAAGCCTAGGCTGCAGCGATTGGGGTCGAAAATGGGGTCGGCCAGCAAATGGTCGAGGTCGATCAAAATGGTCGCTGCCATCAAGAATCCTGCGGAGCGCCAATGCTGCTTCCAAATCACACGTGCGATCAAGAACGGCACGATCAAGTGGCAGGAATAATGAATGATATGACGCAGCGTGTCCATGAATGTGAGGCGTTAGGCCAACCAGTCCTGCATCACATGACCGCCGACATCGGTGAGGCGGAAGTCACGGCCTTGCGCGCGGTAAGTCAACCGCGTGTGATCGATGCCGAGTAGGTGAAGAATCGTAGCGTGTAGATCGTTGACGTGCACCGGCCGATCGACGGCGTGATAACCGAAGTCATCGGTGCCGCCGTAGCTCATCCCGCCTTGGATTCCGCCGCCGGCCATCCACAGCGAAAAGCCTTTGATGTGATGATCGCGGCCGTTGCCCTGGCCCATTGGCGTGCGCCCGAATTCGCCGCCCCATAGCACCAGCGTGTCTTGCAGCAAACCGCGGCGTTTGAGGTCGTTGACCAATGCCGCCGACGCCTGATCGACTTCTTTGGCGGTGATCTCCATGCTGCGCTTCACCGCCCCATGATGGTCCCAAGCCCGGTGGTAAAGCTGAATGAACCGCACTCCGCGTTCGGCCATGCGTCGCGCCAACAAACAATTTGCCGCGAAGCTGCCGTCGGCGCCTTGGGTGCCGTATTCGTCGAGGATGGATTGCGGTTCGCTGGATAAGTCGACTAGCTCCGGCACGCTTGCCTGCATGCGGAAAGCCATTTCATATTGACTGATTCGCGTTTCAATTTCCGGGTCGTCGACGGTTTGATTATGCGAGCGATTCAGCTTTTCAATCGCGTCCAACGCGGCGCGCTGATCCGCGACGCTCAGCCCGGGCGGATTGCTGAGGTAGTGCACCGCGTCACCGCTGCTTTGAAATTGCACTCCCTGGAATTTGGACGGAATAAATCCCGAGTTCCACTGCCGCGACGCAATCGGCTGGCTTTGACCGCCCTTGCCCACCGACGTCATCACAATAAACCCCGGCAGATCCTGACACTCGCTACCCAATCCATAAGTCACCCACGAACCCATGCTCGGTCTACCGGAAATCTGCGAACCGGTGTTCATAAAGGTGTGCGCCGGATCGTGATTGATCTGATCGGTGTGCATCGATTTCACGATGCAGATGTCATCGGCAATGCCACCGATGTGCGGGAACAGCGTGCAAATCTCTTGCTGCGATTCACCATACTTTTGGAACGGATGTTGCGGCGCCAAGCATTTCAACTCCTGGCCTTGCAACTGCGCAATGGGCTGTCCGTCGGTGATCGAAGCCGGCATTACTTCGCCGCCGCGCCGCGCCAACTCAGGCTTGTAGTCGAAGGTTTCCAGGTGCGACGGACCGCCGGCCATGTACAAGTGAATCACGCGCTTGCATCGCGGCGCAAAGTGCGGCAACGCTGCCGACGGCACCGGTTCTTGCATCGCGCCAAATGCGATGGCGCCCAGACCACCGGCGGTTCGGCGTAAAAAACTGCGGCGCGAAATCATGTCGAGTGGGGAAAGCGGCATTAGTAGCGAGTGATGAATTCGTGCAGGTTGAGAAGTACACGCGCGACCGCCGTCCAGCGCATGACCTCGTTGGGATCGGCGTCGCCAATTGCGGCATGATCGCCGACGCCGAGGAAGGCGTTCACTTCATTGGCATCGGTGGGCACCTGGAATTGGAGCAAATACTTGCGCATGACATCAAGCTCATCGCTGCGAGGTTCACGCTGCAAAGTCGTTTGGAATGCAAAACGAATTCGCGCACTGTCGTCGTTTGGGGCTTCGCGCAAAATTCGCAAAGCCAGACCGCGCGCCGCTTCGGTGTAGGTCGGGTCGTTGAGCAAGGTCAGCGCTTGCTGCGGCGTATTCGAGCGCGTGCGTTCGGTCGAACATTCTTCGCGCGTGACTGCATCAAAAGCAGCCAAGCTCGGGTGCAAATAAGTGCGACACCAATAGGTGTACAAGCCACGACGCAATCCATTCGCCGATGGATCGTGCTCCCACTTGCGCACTGGGAAATTCAACTCGCGCCAAAACCCAGCCGGTTGATACGGCTTCACACTCTTGCCACCCACCGTTGTGTTGAGCAATCCACTCGCCGCCAACGCATGATCGCGCACAAACTCCGCATCCAAGCGGAAACTTGCTTGGCGCCCAATGTAAACGTTTTCCGGATCGCGCAAACGCAACGCCGCGTCGGCGGTTGAACTTTGGCGGTAACTGCGTGATGTCACAATTTGGCGAATCAAATGGCGCAAATCCCAATCGTGCTCGATGAAATCCATCGCCAGCCAGTCCAATAGCTCGACGTGCTCCGGCCATTCGCCTTGCGAGCCAAAATCGCCTAGGGTTTTGACTAAGCCGCGGCCGTAGAAGATTGCCCAAATGCGATTGACGAAAACGCGTGCGGTTAAAGGATTGCGCGAGTCCACAATCCAATGCGCCAAATCCAAACGCGTAAGCCGTCGGCCGTCGGCGTTGTCGGGTTGCGGTAAAAATGCAGGCACCGCCGGTTGCACGATTTCGCCGGAGTCATCCATCCAATTACCGCGCGGCTTGATGCGCATCTCGCGCGGTTGAGTGGATTTGGAAATCAGGGTCGTCGCCACGCTGGCCCGCGCCGCACTTAGTTGGGCTTGAGTTTGATCCAGCTCTGCGCGGGTGGAGCTCAGTAACGGGCTGTTCCCTCGGTAGTGTGCGGCCAAAGTTTGCCGTTCTTCAGCCGACCTTTGCTCATCCGGCTTTGAAACGAGATATTGAATCGCCAAGTCAATGCCATGCAACGAGTGCAGCGGATTCTTTGCATGCAAACCGGCGCGATCCCAGTATGCCAGCCCGTCAAATTGGGTGAATGCAAGACCACGAACCACCGTGCCTTCTTTTAAGCCGACCGTCGCAGGATCGACTTCCAATCGCACCCACTTCCCCGGCGACGGCAGCTCGCCCATCGGCCAATGTCCGCCGTTTTTCGCCCCGATCCCGCCAAAATTAATCTTGTCGGCACCCCAAAACGCGCGATGATTCCAACTGCCATTTTCATAAAACTGCAGCATCAACGTTTGCGGCGGATTGTCCGGGTCGATCCAAACATGGGCATAAAACTTATCCCCCGGACCGATGCGTACCGTACGCGTTGCGTCGCGGAAAAAGTGCTGCACAATTCCGCTTCCCTGCTGACGACGCACCTTGTCACCACCCAACGGCGCAATCACCTCCGCGCCGACGAATTCCCAACCGCCCTCGGTCGAGCCGCCATTGTTTTGTGCATCATCAATCCAATCAAAATCCTCCGCTTGGATCGGAAGCTTCGCTTTGAGGCTTTGCTGCCACTCTTTTTGCTGTGCAGCAATCTCCGGTATAGTTGTCGCCAGCTCCACCTCCAGTTGTTGAATGGTCGCCTCCGCTTCAGCGATGGCTTGGCTTTGCTCCGCGGTCGGCACCGCCACCTTCGGCCCCCAGTTGCCGTCGCGATTGGCATTTAAGAAGACGCCGCGCTCTTCCAAGTCGGAGAAAAACGCCGCCATCGAATAAAAGTCTTTTGCGGTGATTGGATCAAACTTGTGATCGTGACATTGCGCACAACCCATCGTCGATCCCAAAAACACAGTCCCCGTAGTGCGCACGCGGTCGGCGGCATAAATCGCTCGATACTCCTTTTCCTGCGCCCCGCCCTCGGCAGTGATTTGATTCAAGCGGTTGTACCCCGACGCAATCTTTTGCTGCAAAGTTGCGTCCGGCAAAAGGTCGCCGGCTAACTGCTCGATGAAAAACTGGTCCATCGGCATGTTGCTCTGAAATGCTTGCAACACGTAATCGCGATACGGGGACATGCTGCGATCCTGGTCGCCGTGGTAACCCACCGTGTCGGCATAACGAACAAGATCCAACCAATGCACCGCCATGCGCTCGGCGAAGTGCGGGCTTTGCATGAGCTGTTCCACCACACGATGAATGGCTGGCTCCAACCTTCCGTCAATATCCACTTGGCGAACAAAGTGTCGCACCTCGCGATCGGTCGGCGGCAGCCCAGTCAAATCCTGATACAGCCGACGCACCAAAGTGCGCGCGTCGGCATCGAGTGCAGGCTGCCAATCCAGTTGATCGAGGCGCTGCAAGACAAAGTGATCCACCGGCGAGCGCGGCCAATTTTCATTCGTAGGCTCAGGCGGCTTATTCGGTTGCGGTGCTTGATAAGCCCAATGCCCTTCCCATCCTGCACCTTGCTCAATCCATAAACGAATGGTTTTGATCTGCGCGGCAGTCAAAGTCTTGCCGGAGTCCGGATGCGGCATGCGATCGCGTGGATCGAAAGCTTTGAGGCGCAAATACAGCTCGCTGTCATCGGGGTCACCGGGCGCAATCAGCGGCAAGCCATCGAGGTCGGCGGCTAATCCTTCGGCGGTGTCCAAACGCAATCCGGCTTCACGCGTGCCGATATCAGGCCCGTGACAATGAAAGCAATTATCCGACAGAATCGGCCGCACGTCGCGATTGAACGAAATCTTCCGCTCGCTTGGATTCCACGAGGCGGTGGTTGCCTCGGTCGGTTTGTTGTCAATCACCAAGCCATAGTGAAGCTCCATGAAACGTCGCGTAGCGTTGGCCATGCTTTGCGCAAACCGCTGGCGCTGCTCGCGTGTGTTTCGTGCGGACGGCAAAGTTTCGATCTGGATCGCGTCGACAGTGATTCCGTTTTGGAATGAGCTGTGCGCTTGAATGTCGTACGCACCATTGAAATACACCCAATCCTTATCCGGAGTATCGACGGCTTTGGGATCGGGGAAATGTTCACTGGGAGTCGCCCGCCGCATCAAGGTTGGCTTTCGACCACCTTTGTCACCTTGCGCCAAACTGACGTATTCCTGATTCACCATGCTCGCCAAACTGTGCGGCCCGCGAATCAGATTGACTATCTGTTCGTCGCTCTGCTTGCGTGACGCTGCGTGGCGGATGGAACTTCGCGTGCGGACGGCATCGGCAAGCGCGTCGACTGCAAGCGGTTCGCCACTCTCACTCTTCATGCGCAAGTCGCTAGCGCGGATCAAATATCCATACATGTCCAACTTGCGCCGGGCACTCAGGCCGTGAATATCGAGCAGCAAACCCGTCCCAAATTCACCTTGCACCGAAGACACCGCATGTTTGGCGCTGGAATGAAAGGCCCGATGAATCCTCTTTGCCCTAGACGGCGGTTTGGCTTTTTCACCATTCGGATGGAACCAGCCTGCGTCCACATTCTGTTTCCACGAACGATTCGGATCGACCACTGCACGGTTGGCCAAACTCATCACCAAGTACGGCTTGCGCTCGACCCCATCGGCGTCGACGTAACTCAGCTCGGCCAAAATCTGCCGCGCCAGTTTCGACGAATTCACATCGCGAATTCCGTTCTTGCGCAACGGCACGCCGTCGGGCTTGACCACTCCGTCGTGCGGGGCGAGCAAAATCACCGGCATGTTGCCGGGTTCGTAGAGAACCAAGTCGTCTTGGAAGACTTGGACTCGCTCACTTCCGACTTCCTGCGCGGCGGCCGGCGGCGCTGCCGTCAGCTGGAGGGCAAACAGCACAAGCAGGAAGCAGAGCAACTTGATTCGTGGGAGCAGGCTCATGTTGGGGCGGAAGGGACAGGATCCATCATAAGCACATTTCTTTGCACCGGCCGACCGACACGGCCCGTCCGCATCTGCCGACTGCTAAGCTCGATCGCCGTGAATCGATTGCACTCCTCCCTCCGGTTTTTCCGTGACGTGCTTGCGCTTACTTTGTTGAGCTCCTGCACAGCGACTATCGAGGAATCTAAGCTCAAGCCCTGCAGCGGGATTCGCGGAATCATGGAGGACAGTCGCGGAAATCTGTGGATTACCTCGACGGACTGGTCTTGCTTGTACGAACCGGCCAAGCGGAATTCGGAAAATGGCGGCTTTACTTATTTCGAGAATGAAAGCGGCGGTGTGTTGATCGGCGGTTTCCAAGAAGGCGCTGACGGTCAAATTTGGATGCAAAATGCCGAAGGAATTCATCGCTATAACAATGGTGAATTCGTCGCCGTGGAAGATCGTGATTACAACCACCGAAATCAATGGACCAAAGCCGACGGCGACCTTTGGTTCGGCGTAGACAACGGCGTCGAGCTGAGCGTTGGGGAAAAGAAGTGGGGCGTTTATCGACTGCACGAAGACAAGTTCACCTTTCTGGAGTTCCCCGATGTACCGGCGAGTGAAACCAATCGCTTTTACGCGCTGACCTCGAAAGCCATGCAAACCCAAGACGGCAAAATTTGGTTCGGCACCTTCGAGGCGGCGTTTGGTTTCGATGGCGAAGATTTCGAATTTCTAGGGCGCGAACGCATGGGGCGCACCGACGATCCGCGACATATTGGATACCGCGGTTATCACCTAGATCGTCGCGATAATCTTTGGTTTGCAGACAACGGCGCCGGGGTGTTTGTATTCGATGGCAAAGAAGTGCTGCACTTCACCGCTCATCACAAATTGCGCGACGAGGACACCGACGGCAAACCGCTAGATCGATCCTTCTCGATTCACGAAGACGCCGACGGAAATATATGGATCGGAACCGCGTATTCCGGAATCTGGCGCTATCAACCTTCAACCGATGATCCTTTGCGCAAAGGCAGCTTCACCAACTTTGGTCCGGAGCAAGGATTTCCGTGCACCAATGTCTGGACCATTTATCAAAAGCGCGACGGCGAGTTGTTGTTCGCCGGGGAGAAGCCAGGTGGCATCTATCGCTTCAACGGCGAGTCGTTTGAACTCGCGCTGTAGCCGCTCACTGCTCCGCGGGAAGTTCTAATTCCACCCACACTGGGTAGTGATCGGATAGCGTCCCGAGGTGTTCGGTGAATGAAACGGATGCCTGCTTGGAGCGTGCTGCGAGTACTGGGTCGGTGAAAATGAAGTCGATGCGATACTGTTTTTTCCGCAACTCATCCAAGTCGGCCGACCACCTGGGTATGGTCAATGGCGACGGGCAAGTAATGAGCGCGTCGGCGTCATGTTGATGCACAACGTCTACAAAACCCTTGGCTTCGACCATGTCCACAAATGTGAAGTCGCGCTCCCTCAAAGTTGCGTTTGCGATAAGAAACTCCTCATCCCTGCGCGAACATCCGTTGAAATCGCCAAGAATGACGACGCGTTCGCCTTGCTCGAGTAGAGGCGTTGCACGCTTGAGGATTTGTTCGACGTCGAAGGGCTTTCCCGGCCAGAAGTGGACGACGAAAAAATGAATGCCGTAGGTTTTGGCGTGAAGGAAGCCGTGATGGAAGCCTTCGTGCTGGCGCTCGATGACTTCGATGGGCTGCTTGGAAGACAGGCCGACCGGGAATCCAGACTCTTTATGCGTAGCAGCAAAACCATGCCCCCACGCCGCTGCGATTTCGGTTAGGCGATCTTGGTTAATTCCATTGAGCTCTTGAAAGGCGATGACCTCAGGTGCTTGTTCGGCCAACCATCGCTGCGTCGATTCAACGGACTTGTGATGATTGAATCCATAAAGCACATTCCAGCAGATCACCTTGAGTGACTTCGGCTTCGGAAGTTGATCGAAGCTTCCGCGCAACAGGAACGGTTTTGGCGGCCACCCCAATGGCTTGCCGGTCCCCGCGTCCTCGCAATGAGTTAATTCGACTTCAAAATGACCGCTTAGAGCGCCGGCGCCTGCCAGTTGAATCTCACTGAATTCGCCGACGACCGGATCGGCCGGCTTACAACGCACCTTGCGCAAACTCTCTTCGAACATCAGTTCGAAGCTGACGCTGGTCTGCGGCGAAACCCGGCCCTGTGAATCGAGCACAAGATTGAGTTCCCAGTCGTCGGCGGAGAAAACGATGGTGTCGCCTTCGCGCCTCATCGTGGCACCGGAGTTTGTGGAATCAAAACCTATGTGTGATTCAAGTCCGAAAATCTTCGGCGGCAGAATTCCTCCAAGCGGCAAGCCCATCCGCGGGCGAATGATCTGCACCGCAAATTCCGGCGCCGCGGAAGACCCAGGCTTGATGTGCGCAATCGGCCGGTCCGGCGTGTAGGTGAATAGCCACAAAGCCAGCGCAAAAATCAGCGCCATCGCCAAGTTGAAAAGTGGGCGGGATGGTTTGCGTGCCGGCGAGTCTGCGGTCATGGGGACAACACCAGAATAAATTCTTCAACCTCGGCGTTGCGAGCATTTGCGAAGCCTTGATCCGTGCCGCAAATTTCAAAGCCGTTCTTCTGCAACACGCGAATCGATCCAACATTGTCGTGAGCAACGCGCGCATAGAGCGGCCGCGTAGCCTCTAATTGGAGGAATTCCGCCAAAGCCCGCCCTGCAATTCCCCTTCCCCAATACTCCTGCCCAATCCAATAAGTCACTTCTCGCTGCTCGCCGCGATCAAAACTAGCGACGTGACCGACGACGCGATCTTGCCAATGAATGGTGCGCGCAAGGATCGCCGGATTGCCCAAAACTCGATCCCAATGCTGATCATGTGCGTTGCGATCGCTTGGATCCTCGGAGGTGAATGCCGCCATAAAAATGGCGTCTGGCTCTTGCATGTGTTGAAAGAAAACGTCGACGTCAGACTGCTCGACTTTGCTCAGGACGATCTCGCTATTCCCCATTCTCTTCCACCAATCGAATCAACGACCTCGCCAAGGCCAAGGTTTTCAAATCCACTTTCGGATCGAGGAAAAAGTGATCCAAACCAAGTTCGGTAATGGAATGACTGCCCGGCAAAATTTCATCCAGGATTAAAGTGGCTCCATCATTCGGTCCAACCTGGCGCAAGCGGGAAAACCCCGGCCTAGCCAATCGTGTGACCTGGCCGGACATCGGAATGCCGATGAAATTCAACACAACCAAGTCGGATGGAATGGAGTAGCGATCGGCGCGCGCACCGGCAATCGCCGGCGTCATGCTGCGCAGACCGTCGAGTGAACCTCCGGTCAGCACAAACATTTTGATGGCCCAACTCATCGGCCATTCCAATGCCAAGTCTGCCAACGGAGTTCCGCGCAAGACTCCACCGATGTTCAACCATGCTTTAATGTTTGCCGCATTCCCTTCCTCATTCAGCATGGTCAACGCCAGCGCCGCTTCAGCGCCCGCCTTACTCACGCTAACCAAAATGACGTTTTCCTCGTGCGGAAGAATTTGCTTGAGCTCGTTGCAGATGAATTCGGCATTATTCTCAATGGTGCCGTTTTCATCGGTCTCCAACAACAAGGTGCGCATTCCGGCTTCGCGAATCACCCGCCGCGGCTCGGCGAAGTCACCGCCGCTTTCCGGCCGCCATTCGTACATCCAACCCGGCAAGAAAACGAACAGATAATCCTGTTGATGAGCAAGCTCGCCCACCTCCCCGCCGAAGGATGCGGCAAGCAATTTGCGAACCTCGGATCGGTAAACGCGCTGCGCTCGCAGGTTGTCGGGCTGGCGCTGAATGTGCTGCCATAAAACCAGCGCGACAAAGTCGGCCGAATAAAGCTCGGTCACTTCCGCCAAATAAGCCGAGGTCCCACCACCGGAAAAAATCCGATTCTCCACCGCAGCAATCTCGGCATCGGCAATCGGATCCGTGTGCTTCCCAGCCAAATACTGCTCGAGATAGTACTTCGCCAAATCGGAATCCACCGTCGTGCAAACAGTGTGCTCGGCCAAATCGGCATGCACCGGAATCCGCGGGATGCTACTGGAGCATCCAACCAACGCGGCGCACAGGCCAAGGGCGAGGAAGAGTTTGTGCACGGGCCGCTCAGTATTCCGCTCTAGCGGCCGTCGGTCAACGGCAGCGCGTCTAAATCTAGGATCAGATAGCGCGCCGGGCCGATTTCAGAGTCGTCGAAATCGCGGAACGGGCAGAGACCGGCTTTCTCGAAGGCGCGGATGGCGGGTCGGTTTTCGACGGATGTAGCCATGCCGAGGAAGTGAGCTTGTTGCTCTCGCCTATGAAAATATCGACGTCAATCAGCCGCTCCGGCAGTCCAATCAAACCGGCTTCGTCGATTTCATTTTGTGGCAGAGTCTGCCAGCAGAGAAACCCAACTGGATGATCTCCGGTCTGAATGATCGCGCAACGATCGCGTGCATGATCGAGCAATTGGGTAAGGGTGGTCACGGGGTCCCCCCACCACTTGCAAACATGAGGCATGTGCAACCAATTGCTGAGCAAATCGGAGTGACGCTCCAAGTCAAATGGGATCAGCCCTACTTGCGCAGTTGAAGAATCCATTTTTTCAAACAGAGCGATCCAACATAGACAAAGAGGGTACCGGTCCATGGATTGTCGACCAACCAACTTCGCTCGATGCAGACGATCCCATCTGTATCCAAATCAGATACTGGTGGGAATAAATGGGAATACAAACACATCCCCCCAAAACTGGTCAGCAGGACGCCACCCAGAAACAGCAAGCTCAGCTTGGTGCCTCGATCCGCGGGTACGCCGGCGTAAGTGTCCATGTTCGTCGTGTTCATTGTATGCGCGGAGTCAACCCGGGACCTTTTCCAATCATCAATCCCCCGCAACACCGCCTGAGCAAACGGCGCATGAGGTCTACTCTTTTTATCCCTGTTCGGCTTCGGCGAAAACCAGCACGTCTTTGGCAGACCACCGGTGCTCGAAATCCGACCAGTACCCGCGTAGCCAAAGCGTTTGTTCCGCATGCTTCAGGTAAAACCCTTTCGGCACCTCCACATCTTCGCACAACGGCGGCGACGCGATGGCGATGGAACCGGTCGGTGCGCGGCCTTCACCAGATCGGATGGGACCTTCGGCTTCAGGTTGATCGAGGAACTGCATTCGCAAATATGGCGCCAATTCCAACGGACATTCCACCAAACCCCATCCATGTGCTGTCTGGACGAATTCAGGATAGGTCGCGCCGTCGGGAAATCCCAACTCCGCAACTGTCACCGCCCGAATTTTCACAAGGCCGACGGAATCACTCGGCACGAAACGCGGATCGTGCAAAAGGTCCCGCGCCGCCTGGTTGAGCTGGACTCGGTAATTGTGAAGCTCATCAACAATTCGACCCTTGCTCCAGCCGTGAATCCTAACCGTAGTAGGGAACGTCGAATCGCTCATGACTCCAATGCACCGAATGCGTCGATTTCTTCGCAGTAGCTTTGCTCGAAGCCAAGACTTTTGCTCAGCTCAGCCAGCTTCTTTGCATAGGCAGGATTGGTGCCCGTCACGAAATTCTCATCAAGGATGTAGCAGTCGGCATCAACCCATTGCCCACTACTTTGCAACTTAGCGCGCACCCGTTGCGGGAGGTAATCGCGAACACTGGGCTCCGCATACAAGCGGCGCGCTTCTTCTTCCGCCAACTCCATGACCACACCAAGCACACGGCCCGACGGATCCGCCAACATCGTCGCACGCTCGCCAATGTGAATGCGGTAGCCCTGAACTTCAGCCCCGCCGATTACCACAGGCCGGCAGCCCTGCGCAACCAGCAAAGACTGGTCCATGAACAAGCCGTAAAAGAAAATTCGCTGCACCGCGTCAACCTTACATCACGGTGAGTTCAACCTTCCACGGCACATCCATCGGGGGTAAGCAGCCTTCATCATTACACGCGACAAAGCGAAGAGTTCCATGCACAAGATGCCGACCAATGACCATTCCGGCAGGGGCGCTGACCGGAAACACCATGCGTACCGGACTACCCCAATGGTCGCCTTCCGGAAGCTCCAATTCGCCGATCGTTAAGCCGGGTGCGTAATCAATACTCAGCTTAGTAGGCATGTTCCCTTCGGATCCGTCGCCGCCTACGTGCCAGCCCGTCGGCAGTTCGAGCTCGACTAACACACGCATTTTGTGGTCGGTACCCAAGCGGTTTTCATAGCCGTCGCGCCCACTTTCCACCACGCGCGATTTAGTCTGAAGCGCAAATCCGTCTGCTTGAATTTCGCTGCTGCGGCCACACAATTGATCGAGCATGTCGTGGATTTGGTTCTTTCGAATATCCACGGCCCGCAAAATTCCTTTGGCATCGATGACGAACTTGCCATAACCAAATTGCCCGAACGGCGCGGCCACATGGGCGTTGTATTCGTCATTGTCGTAACGGACCACATGGAAGCCCTCCATTCCATATCGCTCGATGCAATCCGCCTCGCCGGCCACCGAGTATTTGTCGTGTCCACCCTGATTGACCAAAATGAAATCAATCTTGTCCTTGCCGTAGAAATCTTGCATCCCTTTCACGAAGGGAAAAGCTTTCCAGCACGTGTGTCAGGATGGTGCCCAACTATCTACCACTAAAGTCCGCCCTAAAAAATCGTCGCGGCGCAAAACCTTGCCATCGGTGGTCGTCCATTCAAAGTCGGGAGCTTTGCGACCAATGACGGGACCCATCAGCGGGGAATCGCTTGGAATAAGGGTGAGGGTTCCATCTTCGGCAATGGATGTGAGCTGAAACATGGAATCTCCAAGCCGAATCGGGTGCTCGGCGAAATAGGATTCGGTTTCGGTGATTTTGCCGTCGTGATTTTGGTCCACCGAAAGATAGGTGGAAGTGAATGCAGTCAGGAGTTTTTGCCGCTTCGGGCGTGGTTGAATGCTCCAGCCGTCCTTGTCCTTAGGCAAAAAGATGTCAAAGGTCTCTTCGCCGACCTTCACGCTTCCCTTGAGCACCAACTTGCTCGAGGAATTGGTGTAGAAACTTTCGTGTTTCCGCGTCATGTCGCAGGGCTGCATCGGCACGACGATGACATCGTCGGCCGGCGCCTGAGGCAAAGCCATCAAGCTGTAAAGAAGGGTCAAATACATGCCGACAGTCTACTCGCTGTCGCCGGAATTGGTGCGGTCTCGTAGTGCGGCCAATCCAACCTCGCCGCTGGTCAAATCTACTGCCGCGTGCAAGAGGATTGGTGCCCACAGTGCGCCGCTGAACAAGTAGAGAATCGCAAACAATAAGCCGGTGATCGTGGCGCGGATCGTTGCCTGGGTGCCGTGCATGATATGAGCCAAACCAAACAAAACCGAACTCAGCGCGACGGCAAGCCAAATGTGCAGGAACGAACTCAAGTACCAAATCAGAAACCCGCGATAAAAGATTTCCTCCCCTACACCAGCGGCAACCGACACGCCACGGAACCATTTGGCTTCCCTATCGTTGTGCGGCAGAAATTCGTCGACGGAATGCATCGCGTCGCGAGCCGCTTCTTGGTAGCTGGAATCACGTCGAACCAATCTGACTTGAAATACCAGTAGCGCGATGACCACAACGGCGATCGCTAGCGAAGCGCCGATTTGCCAAGTACAGGAAAGGTCAAAGCCAAGTTCAGCAAACGATCTTTGCTGCCACCACCAAACCAAAACCGTCGCCGCTCCCATCGACGCCAACCACAGGATAGTTTCCAAATACTCCTGCCGCTTCACCGTCCAATCGCCGGCTTGGAGCTGCGGACGGCGGCGGTTATATACCGGCGACGTAATCAGCGGGAACGCCACCGCGAAGGTGAAGGCTAATACTAAATCGATCACTGCGCTGCTTCGTCGTCTCTATTTTTATGGACGAAGTATCGCGGAACTGAAATCGGCAGCAACAAAGTGTCGGCGACCGCGCTGAACGGCATGTCAAACATAAATTGATAGCCTGCGACGATCGCGTCATCGGAGAAATAGCCCCGATTCCATAATTCCCAATCCGCTTGCAGGCCGCTGTAAACCCCAAACTGGGAATCAATATCGTCGCGGACGACGCTGGAAACGGTTCCACATCCTGAGGCGCAAAGACCGAGAATGAGGGCTAAGCAGACCAGTGTGAATCTTTTCATCCGAGCTCCACTCTAGCAAGCCTAGCGTGACTGTCGGCCGAAAATGAATTCGGCCGACAGCGAGTAACGTGGATCCGCAACTATATGTCCGCTTACAGCTTGCGGAATCCTGCTTCCATGGCGTCAACGAAGGCGTCGACTTCGGCTTCGCCCATCGGCGTGGAGAGCACGCCGGCACAGGTATTGATCATCATGAACCCTGACTCGAACATGTGAGCCAATTGCCGATGCACCAAATCAATTTCCGCTGCGGTGGGATACGCCTCGCGGTAATTCCTTGGAGGATGTTCTTTGAAGTGAACACGGAACATTGAGCCGCCACCGGTTACACACGCATGAATCCCTGTGCGCTCAATGGCCGCCTCCAATCCTTTGATGCAACGATCGGTCAGCCCATTCAATCGATTGACGGCAGCCTCGTCAAAAAGCTGCATCGTCGTGAGGCCGGCGACCATGGTCACCGGATTGGCCGAGAAGGTGCCGGAATGTGGGAATAGCACTTTGTCGGCGAGTGGATTCATTACATCCATGACGTCGGCGCGACCGGCGAGTGCGCCTACCGGGAAACCGCCGCCGACGGCTTTACCGATGGCGGTCAAATCCGGATCGCAGTCGTACCACGATTGAGCGCCGGCGAATTCAGAGCGGAAGGTCACCACTTCGTCGTACACCAGCAACGCGCCGTTTTCTTCGGTCCACTTGCGCAGCGCCATCAAGAAGTCGGCATGGATTTTCATCAAGCCGACGCGATGCGACATCAGGTCGAGCAGCACTGCGGCTAGATCGTCTTTGTGCCGATCCAAAATCGCCAGCGCGCGATCGATGTCGTTGTACGGAATGATGACCACATCATCCAACGCGGCCTGCGGTGTGCCGTGAGCGACTGGAACACTGCGAGGCCTATCCACACTTCCCCACCGTTCCGGATTAGACGTCTGACTAATCTCAGCGTAGTCGTAAAGCCCGTGATACGCGCCTTCGACCTTTGCGATTTTCGGCCGACCGGTGAACGCGCGCGATGCCTTCAACATACCCATCACCGCTTCGGTGCCGGAGTTGACGAATCGCAACTTCTCAAACGACGGACAGCGCCCGCACAAGTATTCGGCGTACTCCACCTCGACTTCGGTGCCGATCATGAAGGCCGAACCGCGCTGCAGCTGCTGATGAACCGCGTCGACGATTCCCGGATGCGCATGACCATGCAAAAGCGAAGCCATGTTGTTCGAGAAATCGATGAATACTTCGCCTTCGATATCGGTCACCCGGCAACCGGAGGCGTGGTCCACGTAAAGTGGATGCGGCTTGCGCAGAATCGTATTTCGACTGACCCCACCTGGAAGGGTTTGCAGGGCTCGTTCGTAAATCGCCGCGCTTTTGGAGGTAGTCTTCGAGCTAGTCATGGCTCAAGCTTTGGAAGGTTCTGGAATGGGAATCAGCGGTGCTCCAGTACGTTCGGCGACGTACTCGAACGACACGCCGGGGCTTAACTCAACCAATTGAAACCCCTCGGCGGTGACGTCGATCACGGCCAAGTCGGTGTAGATCCGGTCGACGACCTTCGGGCCGGTGAGCGGATAGGTGCACGCGTCGACCAACTTCGGATCGCCGTGCTTGGTGCAGTGTTGGGTGATCACAAACACTGACTTCACGCCGGCAACCAAGTCCATCGCACCGCCGACTGCCGGGATGGCGTCGGGGCCGCCGGTGGACCAGTTGGCGAGGTCGCCGTTTTGCGCGACCTGCAACGCGCCCAGCACGCAAAGATCCAAATGGCCGCCGCGAATCATCGCGAAGCTATCGGGGTGCTGGAAGAAACTTGCGCCGGGTAGAGCGGTCACTTGACGCTTGCCGGCGTTGATCAGTTCAGGGTTGCCTTCGCCTTCAGCCGGCGACGGACCCATGCCCAACAAACCGTTTTCGGTGTGGTAAATGAACTCGCGTCCTTCGGGCACGAAGCGCGCAATCAACTCGGGAATGCCGATGCCGAGGTTGACGTAAGCACCGTCCGGAATGTCCTGGGCAACACGTTGCGCCATTTCATCGCGGCTTAATCCAATTTTAGGTGCGTCGGATTTCATGGGTAGGACACTCCTGCTGCAACCAGCTCAGATTCGTAGGCCGGGTTTTCCACCTTGACCACGCGATTGACAAAAATTCCGGGGGTGACGACTGCTTCGGGATCGATCTCACCCGGCGCGACCACATTCGCCGTTTGCACAATGGTGACGGCACCGGCCATCGCCATCGGCGGCGCGAAGTTGCGCGCGGTTTTGTTGAAGATCAAGTTGCCGTAAGTGTCGGCGGCGTAGCTTTTGATCAGCGAGAAGTCGGCTTTTAAGCCGCGCTCCATCACGTATTGCTGGCCATCGAACTCGCGCTGTTCTTTACCGTCGGCCAACATCGTGCCGACCGAAGTGGCGGTGAAAAACGCCGGGATTCCGGCGCCGCCTGCGCGAATGCGTTCGGCCAAAGTGCCTTGCGGAACCAGCTCCAACTCGATCTTGCCGTTGCGGTAAAGATCGGGGAACACAGTCGAGTTCAGCGACCGCGGGTACGAGCAAATCATCTTCGCCACGCGCCCCGCTTTGATCAAAGCAGCAAGGCCGACCTCGCCGCTTCCGGTGTTGTTGTTCACAACAGTGAGTCCTTTGGCGCCCTGATCGATGAGTGCATGAATCAGCTCAAGCGGGCTACCGGCTTCACCAAATCCGCCGATCATGATGGTCGCGCCATCAAAGACATCGGCGACGGCTTCCGCAACGGAAGGTACTTCTTTGTTAATCATGGTTCTAAACCGTGAGGCTGCTTTCCGACATTGCCTTAAAACGGGTGTAGTCGAACAGGCCTGCTTCGTCGTAGATGACGCGATCCTCGTAATCATCGAACCAGATGGCATCGGGATTGCGCTTAACGATGCAGACTTTTCCTCGGTTGGGAGCGTCTGCGGGGTTGCGCAGAAGCTTGAAGATCACCACGCCGTTTTCGGTTCCGGGAATGCCCGGGATCGGCTCGTTGGTGACGGCGGCGACTTCGGTCTTGCCCAGGTAGTGGGTGATCGAAAGACGCGCGTGAGTTTCGACGCCGGACAAACCTTTTTGCGAGTCGTTCAAAGTTTGCCAAGCTTGCTCGATCGGAATGTTGAAGGCTCGGTAAGCGACGATATCACGACCGCAGAAGAAGTAGTGGTTGTTGGCACCGACTCGTTTGATGGCGCGCTGCATGATGCGCAGGGCATCGGAATCGTCGTTGATGCCCTTGATAATCGGCGCTTGGTTTTCGATGCACAGCCAACCACGCTTGACCATTCCGGTCATGGCGCGCTTAGTTTCCGGGTGCCAAGCAAGCGTGCCGCCTTCCTCTTCGATGTAGTTGCCGTCGTCGTCCTTGAGCAGGAACTCATCGGGGTGATTGAAGTGCACCATGATGCGTAGACCAACTTCCGGATAAGTTGCGTGGAAGCTGTCGAGCATGCTGAGGAAGGTGTCGTCGAAGCGCTGCGGGAAGAACGCCATCTCCTTCGTGCCGATGCGGATGGTTTCGATGCCCGCCTCGGCCAACGCGCCTAGCCATGCTGCGATCTTTGCATTCGGCAGCACCATCGGGTCGCCGCCGGACAGCAAAATCTCGCGCAATTTTTCACGACCGGTTTCCGGATGACGCCCGCCATTGTCAGCAACAGCTTTGTTATGGTGTTTCACATAACCGATGACATCGGGAATGCGCGCCAAACCTTTTTTGGCGACGGTGCCGTCTTGGCGTTCGATTTCTTTGCGGCTGATCAGCTCTTCGCGATAGCAGAAACGGCAGTGCGCCGAGCACGTCGACGCGACGTACATCAAACCCATTTCGTATTTATGCAGTAGACCTTCGACCGGACTGTAATCCATTTGGTTGCCGGGGTCTTCCGAGCCTTCCAAGCTGTCGGTCTCGTTGGGGCTAGCTTTGACCAAGCGACGAATGGCCTCGCTCTTCTTGCCCATTTCGAAGTAATGGCGAGTCATTTTCACCGGCATACGCGCTTCGACGTCGCGCTCGGTTCCACTCAGCGCCTTCAGCGTTTCCAGCTCTTCGTCGGTGTAAAAACCGCGCATGTCCTCAGGGACCTTATCGCCAAAAAACGGCTTCAAACCGTTGATGCTTTGGCGGTCATAACGCGGGCTTTCGACGGAATCGAGGAAGGCTTGCTCGCGGGCGGATGGGGTGTATTTTTCGTCGCTCATGGTGCGTGGGAAGACTGTAACGGATTGGACAATTTTCACCAGATATTGTAACATATTGCCCAAGGCCGCGCCATCATGACTCTAGCCGAACTCATTGCCGCAACCAGCGAGCGCCTGACCCCGGTTGAGCGCCGAATCGCGGAGGCAGTGCTGGCCGACCCGACGCTGCTGGCCTTCGGCACGGTTTCGGACCTGGCGGCTGAAGTGGGCACCAGCCGCCCGTCGATCGTCCGCTTCGGCAGGAAGTTAGGTTTCGATGGCTACGCCGACATGCGCGAGCACGCGCGCGACAGCGTTTCGGCCCAGCTTTCGCGGCCGAGTCAGCGCATTCGCCATCAAAAAGGTTCGGCCGGACGGGCTGGAGTTCGGTTGATTGAGTCGATCCGGCATTTGTTCGATGCGATTGAGGGCGAACAATTGGCGACGTTGGGTACGCCACTGGCCCAGGCAAACAACGTGTGGATCTTGTCCGGCGAGACCTCCCGCGCCGGTGCCCACGCGATGGCCAGTGGCCTGACCATGGTGCGCTCAAACGTACACCTGATTTCCGAACACTCCAGCGGCCGCAACCTCAGCGGCGCCGGCCAAGGTGACGCGGCGATCGTGTTCGACTTCGCCCGCTACCGACGTCACGCCGTCACCACCGCCCGCGCACTGGTGGAAATGGGTGTGGACCTCGTCGCCATCACCGACGACCCCCTCTCCCCTTATGCCGCACTGACTCCCAATTGGGTGGCGCTGGATGTGCCGGCGATCGGGCCTTTTGATAGTTCGGTGCCAAGCGTGGCAATGGCGGAAATGCTGGTCGCATTCGTCGCGATGCAGCTGAAGGAAGATGCGCAGGTACGGATTGACCGGACCGAGTCGCTTTGGAATGCGACGGATACTTTTGTGGAGTAACGCGCGGGTTCAGTCTTCCTGAGGCGGTTCCGGTTCCCCATTCGGTTCCGGCTTACCAAATTTGCCGATGCAATCCGCGCAGGCAGACCTCCAAGTTCCGAAATGCGCGTCTTTGGAATATTCGAAGGATTCAGCCAGCGGATCATTCGGCGCCCATTTCGCGGCGGGTGCACTTTGTTTCCCTCGCGCAAACCAACTCGGGTTATACACCCAGACCATTCCCGTGGAATGCACTTTGCACTTACCCGCAGATCCGTTGGGAGGCACCAGTCGACGGGAAGTTGTGCTCTCTATACGCGTGTTTGAATTTGGGTCCCAACGATACCGTTCGCATGCGGGGCAAGAGAGCAGGGTCAAAACACCTGGGAAGGCGTCAATGGTTGTAGAGAAAGCTGTGGTGTCTCCATAAAAAATCGAATGCGGATAACTGGGAAGAGCGACCTCCCATTCAAGATTCGAATTTTCCGGAATCTTCAGTGCCCCCATCTCAAGGTTGTGCACGCCGCAACGATACGGCCAACTATAGATAGGAAGAACCTGAACGGATTTACTCCACTTAGATTTCGACAAGATCGATGAATTCCTGCCGCGAGGATCTTTCAACCCAAAACCCTCTTCTCCAGCAATTTGCCATGCTTGTCCGCGTGGGAAAACATTAACGATCACATCTTGGCCATCACTCATACGGCAAATGATTTGTTCTTGGGGCTTTTCATCTCGTCTTATCAAACGCGCTTCCCCATTAATTTTGTACAGCCTGGAGGAATAGCGAGCTCCGAAAATCAAACTTTCCAATTCCTGCATGGTTTGGGGAAATGCCCAGCCTAAGGATTTTTTCTCTTCGACGCGCAGCTCTCCATCGGCAGTAGTGTATTCCTGCTTGGGAATGATCCGTTCCGCACAAAGGATGGCCGGACGTTGAGTACCGCGTTCGTAGCTCAGACTAGATTTCAGTTTGATGCTTCCACGTGACAAGCGATTCTTGAGCCCATCGCGAACTACGAATATGGGAAAAGGGACTCCCTCTGGGTATCCGATTTCATCCCAGAAAGAAATATCCGTTGCATTCCGGCATGACTCTTGCGAAGCATCCAATTCAAAAGAGTTTGTACTGTCATAGACTTCACGACCGGATCTCCATATCGCTAACCGGATTAAACTTCCATCGTCCATTTCGCGAAATCCATTCCCCCTCAATTACCAGCTCCTGTAAGCGAACCAAGGCTTCCTCGCTCGCTGTCCACGCGGAATAAGTCGTCTTTTCTTCACTGGGTCTACCATTTCGATGCCGAGTCATTCGGGTTAGTTTCGAAAAGCGTTTCGCCGCGACGATAGTTGGATTTCCAAGCTGGGCTTCAGCTTGCACACTGCATTCGAGAGGAAGCCCCAATCCATCGGGAAGCCCAATGACGGTGAGGCAGATGAATAAAGGGATAATGAGGCTGATGCTCACTCTACATCGGAAACGCGGACGATGATGTTTGGGTGTCCTGCCTCGCCCATTTGATTCATGACGTCAACCACGCGAATGTGCCTGGTGTTGGGGTGGGCGCTGATCGTGATAGATTGTTCTTCAGAGACATCATGCTTTTTCAAAGCGTTCGGGATTCCGTCAAGCGGAATGGCCTCGCCATGGAAAACAAGACTCTCGTCTTCCAAAATCCATAGGACAAAATCACGCGCTTCTGGTTCTTGTTCACTTGAGGATTGAGCGTCCGTGGACTGATCATCGGTTGCTTGACAACTCAGCAGAAGTGGGAACATCAGCATGGAAGCAAGAAGTGACTTCAAAGTTGCCATTTTTTTAATCCTTGGGGGAACGGATAAATTTTTCATAGCAGTCACAGCATAGCTCACCTAACGGAGACTGTAACCACTCCTTGCGGTTGGATCCGCTACTCGGGGCGTTGCAGATTAGGCAGTGAAGGTGCCCGTCCTCATTTTGGCCCGCAAGGGGCTCCCAGTCCGCAGAGCGCGCCAGAGCAACAGTTTGGCGCAGATGCTTGGCGTTGACTTCTGCCCCATGAACTCGAATGCGCGGGTTGGATTGATCAGTCACAGTTTTATCTTTGGATCCCTTTAAAGCACCATGGTAGATAAACTGGCGTTGCAATGAGAAGCAAATGCGTGCCCGATCCGAATGAACGACCACTGACCATGACCGTGGAACGGTTGATGAAAGCGTCGGCCGGTGAAATTTATGCGGCGTGGACGGAGCGGTTTGATTGCTGGTTTTCTCAGCCCGGCGAGACTTTGATGACGCCGGAAGTGGATGTGCCGTTTTTCTTTTACAACCGCCACGATTGGGGGCGTCATGCGCATTACGGTCGGTTTTTGGAATTGAAAAAAGATGAGCTGGTGGAAATGGCTTGGGTGACTGGTCAGGGCGGGACCGAGGGTGCCGAAACCGTCATTCGCGTCGAGCTGACTCCCCAGGAGAACGGCACCTTGTTGCGGCTCACTCACTCGGGGTTTTGCCATCAAGAATCATGCAAGGGCCACGCCGACAACTGGCCCGAGGCTTTGGAAATTTTGGACGCCGCGCTCTGCGGGGGCTAGGCGAGGTCTACTTCCGCCTCGTCAATTTAGTGCGATCAAAATAGACTTCGTTCCTTCGAATTCGCCCGTGTTCATCGAATTGAACCAGGCACACGCCATCCACAACTACGGTTCCGTCGGCAGTTGGGATTTCCGCACACCACTTGTTGACGAATCCGTCCTCCATCGGAATCGCGTCGGTCTGTCGCCAAATCCAATCCGGATTGGCCGCCAGCAATTTGCTTAGGTAGGCGAGCAATTCAGCTTTGCCGTTCACTCCGTTGGGGATTCCGGGATCAGCGTAGAAGCAATCGTCTGAATAGAAATCCGCTAGAGCCTCCGCGTTGCCGCCGGTCCATGCCGGTAGCCACCTTGATGCAAAATCCTGGGCTTCGCTTCTATTCATTTTAACACCACAAATCCGTCGACAAATATTTTAGACCAGTGTCGCACGCCAACGTGACGACGGTATGACCCGCGCCTAATCGTTCGGCGATTTGCAGAGATGCGACTACATTTGCACCCGTTGAAGTTCCCGCAAACAGAGCTTCTTCGTCGGCCAATCGTCGAGTCATGTGCATGGCCTCTTCGGTGGAAACCGTGCAAATTTCGTCGGCAAGGTCCGCGCTCCATCGCGGTGGAACAAAGCCGGGACCCACTCCTTCGATTTTATGAGGGCCGGGGTTGCCGCCGGATAGCACGGCCGATTCAGTGGGTTCTACAGCGACAATTTGAATGTTCGGCTGCACGCTGCGCAAGAATCGCGAAACCCCAGTGATGCATTGTGCGGTGCCAACCGATTGCACGAAGGCATCAACCCGCTGGCTCGATTGCGTCCACATCTCTTTGGCGAGTGGCACGTAGCCGGCAGCGGCATCAGGATTATTGAACTGATCCGCGTAGAAACAATTCGGTTCCGCGCTGAGTTCCGCTGCACGCGCAATCATGCGCTGGATCAACTCCTTCGTGGTCTTTCCATTTTCACTAGCCAGCTCCTCCACCGTTGCACCTAGCGCGCGCATGTGATCACGCTTTTCGCGGCTAAACGCATCCGCCGTAACCAGCGTGATGTCGATGCCCTTCGCCGCGCATACAAACGCCAAAGATGTTCCGGTACTTCCGCCGGTGTATTCCACCAATCGACCGTCAGCGCTCAATCGACCACTCTGAATTGCACCCTCAACCACCGAAAGCGCCATGCGGTCTTTCATACTGCCGGTTGGATTTTGGCTTTCGACTTTGACCAACACACGCGCGGATCCATCTGGGACTATATTGCAGAGCTCCACCAGCGGCGTGTTTCCAATTGAGTCGAGGATGTTCATTTACCGATTTGGGCTGACCGTCATCAATTCTATGGAGAGACCTGTTGCTCAAACTTCTCATCGTCTTTGAATGCGCAAAGATTCCCATCGGGGTCCCTAAACTTGGCGACGGTCCCCCAGGTGTGTTCTTGGTAATCCACTTCGACACCTCTGGCTTGGATTTGCTCGGCAAAGTTTTTGACGTCGGGGACGTTCATTCGCAAGCAGGTGAAATCGTGTGGCGGTTTTTCCACGCCGTTTCGAGGGTCATCCACCTCCACCATCAAATAGCAGCCACCAAATTCAAAAGTGGTGGGGGTTTCGGTAGCGAACATAATTTCCAGCCCGAGCACCTCACGGTAAAAGCGGACACATTCCTCATACTTCTCCACGTAGAGAATGAATCCGGTTCGAGTGAATTGCTGATTCATCATTCCCTCGGCGGTTCCAGCAATTACTTTTACGCCAACGCCTGCCGACGTTCTTCAATCGCAGCTTGAATCAGGGAACGAACTGCGGCTTTATCCACGGCGTCCACATTTCGAACCTTAATGTGGCGGAGCTTCTTGCCGGTGCCCTCAAGCAGGGAATCGGGGTCGGCGATGGACGCACCGTGATAAAAACCAAGGTTTACATGCTTAGCTTGCGGCGCGATGTACACGTAGTGCTCGCTCATCTTTTTCGGCCCGACGCCATAGCTGGCAATCTTTTGATTCGGCCAAATGATCTCTAAAAACTCGGAGTGGAGTTCGCTCACCAATTCCCGCAACGCCACGCAGATGGGGCCTAAATCCGGGTTGCTTTCTTGAACAAGTTCGTCGAAGTTCATTTCGTTCTTTTTGATTTGCAGTGGATCCTGTCGCCATCTAGTAGAACACCGGCAGCAGTAGCGATGCCAGCAGAAGGTAGACGATCGTAACCGGAATGCCCGGACGCAGGAAGTCGCGGAACAGATAGCCGCCCGGTCCGTAAACGATCAAGTTCGTCTTAAAGGAAACCGGCGTCAAGAACGAGCAGTTGGCGCCGAACGCGATGGCCATGACGAACGGCAGCGGACCCACACCTTCAACCGCCGAACCAAGTTGATAAGCGATCGGCGTCATCACCGCGGCGGTGGCGTTGTTGGAAAGCACTTGGGTCAGCATGGCCGCGGAAACCAGTAACGCGCCGAGCACAACTCGCAGTCCAAACGGTTCGGTGAAGCCGACGACTAGTTGCGCGGTGGATTCGGCGAGTCCGGTGGTTTCAAATGCCTTGCCCAGTGCCAGGGTGCCGGCCACTAGGCACAGCACGTCCCAGCTGACTGCTTCGTATGCTTTGGCGCTGGAAAGACAATTCGTCAACACTACAAAAAGCGCTGCCACCAAAGCCGCCACCTCGATGGGAACCATTTTGGTGATCGCGAGCAGCACGAACAATCCCAAGCCCAAAGCGGCAAACGGTGCGCGTCGGGTGTCGCTGGCGATTTGATCGACGCCTTCTACCACCAACAGATCGCTGGAGGTGCGCAACTTACGCAGCGCCGTGTCGGATCCCTGCAGCAGCAAAACGTCGCCGGCGTGAAGTTGCAGTTGGCCGATTTCTTCGCGCAGGTGCGATCCATGACGCTGCAACGCAAACACGCCGACGTCAAAACGGTCGCGCAGCCCAAGCTCGGATACGCGTTGGCCCACCCATTCGGAATCGGGCGTGACCACGACCTCAAAAAGCGTATGGGCAACGCCGCGCACCGTATCGCCGCCTTGGCCGCGACTTTCTTCGGCGGTGCGCAATTTCATAACCGCTTCGGGACTGCCTTTTACGAGCAGCAAATCACCCTCTTGCAACTGAGCGTCGGGGCGCGGCATGTGGATGACCTCTTCGTGCACGACCTCCAGCGGAGTGAGATCGTCGCTGAGCAATCCTTCGCTTTGCACGGTCTCCAGGTTCTTGCCCAAAAACGCCGAACCCTCCTGAATTTCGATTTCGGTCATGTACTCGGCCGCGACTCCGCGCTGGGTCAGCAGATCGAGCGACGCGCGTTTGGGCAGCAAGCGTCGGCGGAAAAGCAGAATGATCGCGCCGCCCGACAGCGCCAGAATCGCACCAAGCGGAGCAAAAGCGAACATGCCCAGCTCAAGGGTGCCGTCGGAAATTTCGCTGAGCGACGACGCCACGATCAGGTTGGTCGACGTGCCGATCAGCGTGCACGCGCCGCCCAGAATCGAAACGAATGAAAGCGGGATCAGCAGTTGGCTGGGCGGGTCGCCGATGCGGGTGGATAAGCCGAGCACCAGCGGCATGAAGATCAGCACCAGCGGCGTATTGTTGACGAAACCCGACAGCAACATCGTGATCAATAGGATTCCGTAATAGGCGCGCATCGGCGTTGCGCTGCCGCCGGCAGCGATTCGGTCGGCCACCATTGCTGCCGCGCCGGTGCGCTCGACCGCGGCGGTGAGCACGTACATGCAGCCCACGGTGATCACCGCCGGATTCACAAAACCGGCGAAGGCTTCTCCAGTTCCGAGCACCCCACCGGTTGCCAATGCTGCGATGGTCAACAAGCCGGTGATCCCGGGCGGGATCCACTCGGTGACTAGCAGCAGTATCATCGCCGCAAGAACGACGAGCGTGATGATCGATTCTGGGGTCATTTGGGGGGAAGGTCTCGATCTATTTTAGTCGACTGCTTTGCGTCGGAAGATCGTTCGCTGAATGCTGGATATTTCGAATGCTTGGACCTGCGGAAAATCGTCGCCGGCGGTGCTGGTTGCTGCGGTTGTCGAGGCGGATTCAGCATTCCAAACAAGAATTTCGTGGACCAAACTGCCGTCGTCTTTGAGGGTGTACTGCGAAACTAGATAGTGGCCACCGACTTCAAACGGGGAAATGAGAACGCCATCGATCAGTCGTAGCTTGAGCAGGATTCCGTTTTGCTCATCCAGCGTGAAGCGCGTCGGGTCGTTCGGGTTTGGGATGACGCGATAATCCTTCAAGCCACGCTCAAGGTCGTTGTTGTAAACAGTGCGCCATTCGATGCTGCCGTCGGCGAGAGGTTGGATGCGCATCGATACGGGAATCGGTTTTGACGATGTGCCGCCGCGCAGGTTGACCATTTCACCTTGCCAATCTCCGAACCACTGCTCTAGATCGTGAGTGGGTTGCCCCAAGTCGGATTGGCTGGAGAAGGCGGCTGGAGTTTGACAACCAAGAATGCTGCAAGCGAAGGCAAGGAGGACCAAGTGGATTCCGCGCATTGATCCAAGCTTAGCAGCGCTAAATGGCAGGAGTTAGTCGGGCTTGACCCTCGTGAAGATTCCCGTTTCCGCTGGGGGATCTGCGGGCATCCACTCACCGTCTTCCGCAAATTTGGAGTGAGTCGCTTCGAAATTATCGTCGTCGATAAACCGAATCTCCAACGCGATGGAAAGTGACTTCATGTTCAGTTCCCCTTCAAAATGCACAATTAGCAGAGTTGATTCACCTTCTTGTTCCAACTCCCATTGACCCATGAGTTCTCCGGTATCCAAATAGTAAGCCGTTCCATCCTCCCTAAAGTCAAAAGCATCGTTTTCATCCGCCGGTTCGGACACCACCCACTGGCCAACAATGGGTTGGTCGATCTTATTGGAGCACGCGCTCAAAGACAAAAGAGTGGCTAATAAAATGAGAAGTGTAAGGGCTTTGTTCATTGCATTTAGGTTTGACGAGGACTGCGATACTTCCGTTTCATTTTGACATTCCATACCGCGCTAAAAATGGGTGCCGGCAGGTAGATCAAAGCCAGCCACCAAAGGTCCGGCCAACGGTTGATGATGACGACTAACAAAGTAATTCCAATCGCCAATCGAATCAGCCAGCGCCGCCATGCTCCATGAAGCATGTATTGCATCGCGGCGGCTTCAAATTCTTCTTTTTCTGACTCGTCGTTCATCGATCCGTGGATCCATTGTACGACCGAGCAGATCGCCTACCTCCGCACCAACTCAACAATGACGTCCACCGCCTTGCCGGCGCTCACTTCCACAATCCGCGGCGGAATCGCTTCGTAGACGTCACCGGTCACGCGGTCGAAATTGATTTCGTACAAGCCGGGATCGCTGAACTGTAGGTGCATATCGGTTTGCAAGCCGTCACCGGTGACGCGGCCGTCGTGATCGATCGGGCGGACGTCGCGGCTGGAATACATGCCCATCGGACCAGTGGGCAGTGGAGTACCGCCTTCGCGAAACTCAATGCGCATTGCGTAAATCGGCGGCAATTCATAACGCACTGATTGTGGACCGGGGCCGAGGTCGACGCTCATGCCACTGCCGCCATAACCGAGGTCGCGCTGGCCACGTGGCCAAATGCGCACCGTTTCCGGCGTCGCCCAAAAATGAAAGCGTCCGGGTTCGAGCATTTCCGCCCAAGCCCAATCGTTTTGCTCTTGGCCGGGGATACGGTCCTGGTTGCGGAAGGCAAATTCTTCCACCGGCACGCGCAAGCCGGTTTTTCCGTCAACCGTCTCTACAAAAACCTCGGCAAGTTCAGGAACAACAATTTCCACGTCATCGCGACCTTCCGGCGGCAGCTCCACCATTGCGACCTCTAAGAAGGGCAGTAGTTGAATGCGATACATGCCAACCGGTGTGTCGTGCACCTCAAAGGCCCTCTCCGATTCGGCGCCATCCACCCGCTGAAGCTCGCTTAGCTTGAACTCGAAATCCGGGTTGCGCCAGCGCTGCGTAGGCTGAAAGTAAATCTGCAAACGCACATCTTCTACGCCGTCGAAATCGGGCATGGAAATGGTGCCGGCCAACGTCGCGCGCTTTGGCGCTTCTGGAGGATCGGCTAATTCCAGCCTCAACTCGCGCTCTTCACCGGCGACAATTTCTACCTCATCACGCGCAAGCTCCGGATGCTCTCCCCACACGCCGCCGCCAAGTTCCACCACTGCGCGGTATCCACCCGGCTTCAAACCATCGAGTTGCAAACCATTGTCGATGATGTCTTGATCGATGCGCGCGAAGTGTACGTATTGATTGCCGCCGTCTTCGCGAATCCAATAAACACAAATCATCGGCACGACGTTGAGGTCGTCGTAGGCTTGAAGTTGCGCGTTCGATAATCCGATGTGCATGGAAGCCGCCGGCTCAAGCAGTATTTCGCGCGCACCCTTCGACACATTCACCGTGGTTCTGCCCCACGCATAACCAGGAGCACGCGCCACAATGCTGACCCCGCGTTCCGGCGGGAATCGCCGAGCCAATTCAATCACCCACGGCAACTCCCCCGACTCAGGCGCCAGCGCAAGTGCCGCCACTCTTTCTTCTGGTTGATCCGCCTCGCGCCCGCCCAGCATGCCGATCGGCGACCGCAATCCGTCGCCGAAGAAAATGCGCGTATTGTTTCGCCCCCAAAACGCAGTTCCATCTAAAGAGATGTGCATCTCGATGTCTTTCAAGTGTTCGTGGGTGCGTGCGTCCAGCACCGATAGCTCGAACTCCGGCCAGTATTCGGCTGGGACCAATTCCACCCTGGCCTCGTAAATCACGCGGCCATCGGTTGCGTTTTGACTTCGCGTGATTGGCGTGCGCGGTTCATCGCGAAGGAAATAAGGGTGATCGACTTCAACCTCTAATAGATCATCGCGCAGGTTGTCACGGTGTTGCGTGACGGCGGCGAATGATGAAGTAATTTCAAACTCACTCACCAAACCCTGACTCGGCCAAGTTTGCTCGATAGGAATGGGTCGTTTATCACGTTCATCAATTCCTTTGACGTGGATGGTCGCCAATAGTGCCTCAGGTTCGGTGACTCCTTCAAGAATCACGCGCAATACATGGGTTTCTGACAGGGCTACTTCCTTAGTTGAAACTTCTTCGTTCACCGGCTCAGCTTCGATCAAACTACGTTGCCCGATGTTTGCGTCCGGTCCCGTTCGCCCGGTCGCGGCATTTCCCAACTGCTCGGTTGACGTCGACCGACCCCCCAACTCCATCTCAGGAAATTCGCCCTGTGGTGGTTGCAGCACAAAGTACAAGCAAATTACGGCAGCAAGAATCACTGCGACAACTTTGACACCAAGTTTCACCTCATCCTCCTTCGAGTCTGGCTCCCAACGAATTGTTGCCGCATTCTACGCATGGGTGACCGACCAAATGGCCGATGCTCAGATTAGCATCCAAAAACACTGCTAAAACCAAAGAACTAAATCGCCAAGGCAAGAAGTGCACGATCCCCCACCTTATCTTTTGCCAAAGCAAGTGCTTCGACGAAAGAATCGAGACCGGCCGGCTCGACTGGAAAATTCAAACTAACGCTCTCCTTCGGCGTTCCGTCATGCGGGTCCGATTTCAGTACCACTTGAAACCTCAAGTGTCCACAAGCGTCATCGCAATTGGCATGAATTCTGACGAGTCCGCCGAGCTCAAAGGTTCGCGAATCTCCGGCGGACTGAGGAAAGCCTCTTAATGCGGAAGCCAATTGGCTCAAAACTCCATAGTTCTCGTAGAAGCGCGACTCTCCTGAAAAGCGTTCGTTCGAAACTTGGACCATGAGCTCAATCATGTCTCGATCCAACCAAATTAATTCAATCAAGAGTCCCTTTAACATGAGTCTGTTTCATAGTGCAGGCAAACCACCTCCCATCGACTTAATACATTTCTCGCGGCGTCGGGTAAGTAGCAACGCTCGCAATCTTCGCCTTGCAAGTCAATGATGTTCTCCAGTGAGTCAAAGGTCATGACTGTCATGAACTCAACCTCTTCATCCAATTCACGCGAGTAGAGCTCAAGACTTTGATAACCGGGGATGCTTTTCGCCTCAATTCCCGGACGCACTTCGCCGTTGAGCACCTTGCGATACGCGTCCGCGTTTTCTTTGGTGGTCCAACCCCGCCAGATTCGTTTGACTGCCATATCAACCACCGCGAAGAATAGATCAAGCAACATCTTTTCTGTAAAAAGCAGCAGACTCATCAAATGCCTTCCA
>CAYFOM010000040.1:0-41297 GCA_964344765.1 uncultured Planctomycetales bacterium
GAAACCTGCCAGGTGTGACTTTGAGGGGATTGCGGTTAACTGGGTAAAGTCACCGCTGTACTCCTTACCGGTCGCCGGTGAGCGGTGCAGAGTGTACGTAATCATTTGCAAGTACACCTGCGTATCCGGGCAGCGATAAAGCTGCGTCCAAGCACCGCCGGTTGCCGGAACTTCAAGATTGTTCAGCAACTGGTTATCGCAACGGTTTTGCAACTTATCCAGCTCGTGGGAAGTGCGTCGGTCGCGCCCCCACCGCTTCTGCAAGTCGACGATTTCGCTTGGGGTTATGGTCAAACACGGTTCATCCGGGAGCTCCAACGGCTCAACCGCAACCGTATTCGTGGCAACAATTAGGTTTTCGAATTCATCCAACAAGCTGATGGTGAGAGGTCGCAAACCCAGCGGGTCGTTGCGCTGTTGCAAACGGTAGTAGTGCGTGTGCTCGGTGTTCGCCGGCACGCGTGTATCCTCCACCTCCAATCCATCTTCGATGCGCAAAGTTGTGAGTTTTGCCTCTTGACTTTGCACAACAAGGATGACGGCATCTTCTTCCTGTCCGAGGACAGTAATAGAAGAAGTGCCGCCCTCTTGGAGAACGGCACTTGATGGAGCAATGGCGGCAACTAGCGCCAAGTAAGGACTGAGGAGAGTGAACGGAACCATGACAATGACCTGTGGAGCGGGGTGCCCCACCGAATCCTTGTCGGTCCACGCCATACCCCAAATAAGAGAAGCCGGAGCCCTTTTTGGGGGCTCCGGCGCAAGTTTTTATGATGGGTTAGTTTGTGAGATTCTGTTTTTTGAAGGAGAGGGTTTGCGATTAATCGAGGGAAAGCGTTACCGCTTCGCTCGCCTCAGGCTCCTGGAAGGTCAGTGCCCGTCCGGGGATATCCATCGAGAGACTCATGCCGTTCGGCAGGTCGGTGCCTTCGGTCACCACCGTAGCGAAAACCGGATCCGGTCCTTCGCGGCGTACCAGCAGCACCGGGTGCTTACTGTTACTGGGGAAACCAGGCGCTTCAGCCAGAACAAAAATGGTGCCGGGCTCGCCGAGGATGCGCACCGTGTTCTTCGCCCCTTCCGCCGTGGTGAAGGTCACGATGATGTCGCTGTCTACGTAAGCCGCGCGCTTATTCGTCAAGTATGCGTAAGGTCCACCGAAGCCAATGTTGCCAACCGGAGTCAGCGACAGGTTGGTCGACGGAGTTCCTTGCGCGTGCAGCACATAATCCCAAGTGTGAGATTCATCACTGGTCGCCCCAAAGACGTCCATGAAGCGGCCGTTTGGCGTGGTGTGAATCACGCGTTGCAGCGTGCTGCCGGGGTAGATGCCGTCGGATTCGACAGCCAAGGTGGTTGCACCGCTATCCTTCGCGAACGATCGACTGGAGGCGCCGTTTTCCACCGGAGTTTGGTCGATGCCGTCGCGCAACAAGGTGCTGTGCGCCAACGTGCGCTTGTACCAACCGTGGTACCAAGGATCGGCGTAACCGTTGTGGCCTGCTTCGCGCAAGAGCAAGTCACTGCCCATCCACAACGAAACGCTGAGCTTATCGGGGTGACCATGGATGCCGCCGTGCGGACCGTAATCCACCAACGCCAACGTTTCACCGGCAGGCGTAGACGAACGTAAAGTGCTCATGCCGTTGTTGGGTTTGTTGATGGATTCCGGGTCTTCCCAGCCACCTTCTTTGACCACCTTCAAGCCATAAACAATGCCTTCGACGGTGTTGCCGCGGCCGAACACCTCAAGCGGTGCGGCGACTTCTTCATCGTCGAACAACGCAGCAGCTTGTTCATACAGTTCACGCAGGTTGGTTGCGTAGGATTGCAGCGAGCCGTCGTTGACCAGTGGCAGGGTGCCGTCGGGTTGCACGAATTGGATTGGGCCGATGAACATTTCGCGAATGCGCGAGTCATCGAGCAGGATGCCGGCGCGGCGCATCGACTGCATAGCCGGCAGCAGAGCGCGCAGCGCGAAGAAGTGGTAGCCGAACGAACCTTCGGTCCAGATGCCGTCTTCAAGAATACCGGTTTGCAGTTGCTGAACCACTCCAGCTTCGCCGTAAACGGTATCGCGCGCCATTTCGAAATCATTCAGTTGCAGCGCACTCAACAGTACCGCCGAGTTGTGCCAGCATTGAATGTTGTGAATGCCGAAGCTCACGCGTTTGGCGTTGAGCATTTCAGCCGACGGACGGATCAGATTATCCAGTACGTCGTCGGTTTCGGTTTCCGTCAGCGCGCCGGAACCGCGGATGCAATCCAACGAACGCGCAATGCCGACCAGCCAGCGCGCCTCATCCAAAGACTGAGTCAAAACGCGGGCAGCACCCTTACCGTTGGCGTCGCCATTGCGGTCGTTCATCGGGTAGCTGTTATAGACCGCTGCATAGCCGGTCAAGATGTCGGCGACGCGCTCGGCGTACTTCATGTCTTCGGTCAGCTGGTAAGCCACACCCGAGTACCAAGCTTGCTCGGCCAGCGCCTTGTGCCGACCACTGTTGAACGCGCCCATGATGTAGGCGTACTGTTCTTCCGTGGTGTTTTCCGGACCGTAAACGTGGCCGTCGGCCGTGCAACGGTGGCGGCTGTCATCGCCGGGCATCACTTGCAGCGGATCGCCATGATCCGGGCAGCGATAGCCACGAGCATCGCCCCCTTTTTCCGCCGGAATGGTGACGCTTTCCGCGAGGTCGGCATCCACATCGCGCAACATGCCGTTCATCACGTTGCGTGCACACCCTCTGCTCGACGTGCGGTTTTGCAGCGTGGTTTGGTCGCTGGCGGTCATCGCCAACATTGCGCGGTTTGGCAAATCCAACGGCTCGATCACTTCAAACTCGCGCATGGCAAGCAGTGCGCCTTGCGAGTCGAAGGCTTCCAGCGTCATATCGCGCAACGCCAGCGGTTCACCCTGACGCGGAATGCGGAAGCTGTGGCTGCTCAAACCGGAAGTGTCAATTTCGACGGTATCGGAATGCTGACCCAGCGAGGCAACCAGGGTCACCGTGCCAACGCCTTCGACGTCAAGGTCTAGCGCCAGCTCGCCACCATCTTGGTGCAGGCCGGACATTTCAGCGGTCAATTGCTCGGCGCCGTTGTCTTCTTCTTCATCGTCACCGTCATCGCCGTCATTTCCGGGATCACCACCATCCCCGCCGCTGTCGTTTCCGCCACCGCCACCGCCGGGGTTACCTGGCAAATTACCGGACTGTTGATCACCGGAAGTGCTGGCCCCGCCACCACCTCCACAAGAGGCAATCAGCAAGAACAGCAAGGTAAGAAGTAGCTTATGTAGGCGGAATTGGTTCATGGGCGGAGGAAGGGTTCACCGCCTTGTCGGCGGCAGCACCCGGCCCAAAAAGCAAAAATCCGCGTGGCTATTGAGTTTCCGTCGATTTCCGCTGTGCGATTCAGCTCAGTGGATCCCAGCCCAGCGGTTCGAAACCGCAAGTGAAGTGGCGTAGAGCTGGTGGTTCGTCGACGATTCGCATCCCGTGGTATTCACCGCGTCGGTCGTAAACGTATTTCACGACTTCAATTACGTAGTCCATGTGAGACTGAGTGTAGACCCGGCGCGGGATCGCTAGGCGCACCAAATCCATCGCCCCCGGCTCTTGGGTACCGTCTTCGTTGGTGTGGCCAAACATCACCGTGCCGATTTCGCAAGCCCGCACACCGCCCTCTAGGAACAGCGCGACGGCAATGGTCTGCCCCGGCAACTCTGCCGGCGGTACATGCGGCAGGAATCCGCGCGCATCCAAATAAACCGCGTGGCCGCCGGCCGGTCGCAGCAAGGGCACGCCCAGTCGATCAAGCGCATTCCAGACATAGGCAGTGGAGCGGATGCGGTAGTGCAGATAATCCTCGTGCAACACCTCATCCAAGCCGACAGTCAGCGCTTCCAAATCGCGGCCGGCCAATCCGCCATAAGTTGGAAACCCTTCGGTCAGGATCAGCATGTTGCGGCACTGCACCGCCAAATCGTCGTTGTTCAGCGCCAAAAAGCCGCCAATGTTGCCGAATGCATCCTTTTTCGCCGACATCCACGCGCCATCGGTCAAACGGAACATTTCCTCGGCGATGTCCTTCGCACTGCGCCCTTCTTGCCCCGGTTCCCGCATCTTGATGAACCAAGCGTTTTCAGCAAAGCGCGCGCAATCGAGCAGCAGCGGAATCTGATGGCGATGACACACCGCCGCCGTCTCTTTGATGTTGGCCAACGACACCGGCTGGCCGCCGCCTGAGTTATTGGTCACCGTCAGCAGCACCATCGGCACCGAACCTTCGTGCTCGGCCAAAAAGGCGTCGAGCTTGTTTGTGTCCATATTGCCCTTGAACGGGTGCTCGCTTTCCGGGTGTAAGCCCTCCTCGATCACCAAATCGACGGCTTCGGCACCCGAGTACTCGACGTTGGCTCGCGTGGTGTCGAAGTGGGTGTTGGCAGGGATGAACTTGCCCTTGCCCCCCACCATGCTGAACAGAATCTTCTCGGCGGCCCGGCCCTGGTGAGTCGGAATGATGTGGCGCATGCCGGTCAGCTCGCGCACCTTGTCGCGGAAGCGGTAAAAAGATCGTGCGCCGGCATAGGACTCGTCGCCGCGCATGATTGCCGCCCATTGCTCCTGACTCATCGCCGATGTGCCCGAATCGGTCATCAAATCGATGGTGACGGTATCCGCAGGCACGGTGAACACGTTGAATTTGGCTTCAACAAGGTGCTCGGCGCGTTTTTCGCGAGTCAACTGAGGCAGCGGCTCCACGACTTTGACGCGGAACGGCTCGATAATGGTTTTGGGCTCAAACATGTCTGGGCAGCTTTGGGCGAATCTGGATGATCCGAGCTTTCCTTAGCCCAACCCACAAAAAAAACGAGGCTAGGAAAAATATAAGCTTCCCAGCCTCGCCTTCTATCCCCGAGTTTCTAATCCTTCTCGCTGTCCTGTCCACAACTTGAAGGCGACCGAAACTGGGAATACCCAACCGTGTCTCTTCGAATACCACATTGCGCAAAGGGGTTGTGTACCTCGCAGTTTTTGCCGGTTTTTCTAAAGTTTTCGGAATAGGCGTCGTAAGCAACCTTCTCAGAACAACTTACGCTACTCTCAATTCACGCCTTCTTTCCTAAATCGTGAATCCACCTAGGCCCTGCAAGCTATCCTGTTCCGGCGCAAATCGAAGCTGATGACATTCCTCTCCACCCTCCTCCTGAGCATGAGCCTCGCCCTATTCCCCCAAGAAGGCGAAGCCCAGAAACCCGGCACCGTTGAAGAGGCGGTTTCCGCGATTGAAGAACTGCGCGAGGCGAAGGCCGAAGACTATGACATCGGCCGCGCGCTGATGAATTTGGCGGCGCTCAATCAGCCCGATGGCGCGGTCGCACTGGCCAAGATGATCGAGGATTTGGAAGGACAGTTGCGCCACTCGGCAATCATGGCGCTGGGCACATGTAAAAGTGACAACCGCGATGAGGTTCTGGCCCAGATCATCACCAAGAGCAAGCACCAGCCCGATCGCATTTCGGCGGCGCAGGTCATGGTCAAAACCGACAGCGGCAAGGCGTGGATGATCAAGAAGTTTTCGAAGCTCAAAGATGCGCCGGTCAAAGCGATTTTGGTGCGCAGCCTTGAGAACGGCAAAGATGAAGAAAAGCTGCTGCTGAAAGCGATCAAAGAGAAAAACCCTGTGGTTCGAGGCAACGCGTTGCGCAAAGTTGCCGAGCTGGGAATTGAGAAGGGTCGCAAGACTGCGTTGAAGGCATTGAAAGATGCCAACTTGGATGTGCGCGCCGGCGCTGCGATTGCTTGCGGCACCTACGGCGGCACTGATGCCTTCCAGGAAATGGCGAACTTGGCCTTGGAAGCGGGTCCGCCGGCGCTGCGCTCCGGTCTGCGTCGTGGCATGCGCTTAGCCGATGACGAAGAAGAAATCACCGTGCTGTGCAAAGTCATGTTGAGGGCACGCAAGGTGGAAGGTCGCGCGTTAATTGCTCAAGCGTTGATTGAGGCTGGCGTCACTCAACCTGCGATTGCCGGTGAGGCCTTTGGCAAGTTGCTGGAAGACAAAGATGCCGGCATTCGAAAGTTGGCGTTACGCGGTATTGAAGCCACCGCACATGAAGCGGCATTGCCGTTGATTATCGAGCTACTCGATCACGAAACTTTGTTGATTCGAAGCGACGCAGTTCGTGCTTTGAGCACTTTCTCGTCGGTACCTGAAGCACATGCCCAACGCATCGCACAGATGAGCGCCGATCCCGATCCGGTTGTGCGTTTGTCGGCGACGATGGCCCTTAAAACCCTTTCCCAAGAAATCAGTATTCCGGCTCTAGGAGAACGGTTGGAAGATCCTGCTTGGGCGGTTCGCGACGTTGCGGTGGAAACTCTGGCCGGCATGCGCAACATTCCGGCAACCCGCTTGCTTGCCGAACACATGAAGCGTGCGCGCGGTTTGGTTAAAGAAGAGACCTGGAACTATTTGAAGGCACTGACCGGCCAAGACTTTGGCCCAACTGCGCAATCTTGGAGCAAATGGCTCGAGGCGCAACCCGACGACTACGAGCTGCCGTCGCCGGAGGAAGCGCAACAGATGCTGAAGGAATTGGAAGCGTCGCGCTCGAAGCACGAAGCCGGATATGGATCGGTGGAATACCACGGCATTGCGGTGCGCCCGGGTGGCGTCATTTTTATCTTGGACTTGAGTGGCTCGATGGGATTCAACTACACGCCGGATGCGCAGTTGTTCCACGACTACTTCACCAAGGAATTGATGGCGACGATTGACCGCTTGCACGGCGAGCACTACTTCAACATCGTGCTGTTTAATGGCGGCGCCTGGCGCTGGAAGGAGAAGCTGGTGCAAGCCACCGATGAAAGCAAAGCCGATGCGTTGGCTTATGTAAAGAAGCAAAAGCCGTGGGGCGGCACCAACTTGGCGGCTTCGCTGGAAGCGGCGTTTCAAGATGGCGAGGTGCAGCAGATTTACGTGATGACCGACGGCGACCCGACTGTGGGCACTACGCTGAAGTCAGCGATCATCGACCGCGTCGTCGAAATGAATCGCAGCCGCCGCATTCGCCTTCACACCATTGTTGCCGGCGACGTGGATGGCAACTTCCTTAACGAACTCGCGATCTTGAATGGCGGCACCTCGGTTGACTTACGTAAAAGTTTCGAGGAAGACTACGAAGAAGGCGACGAGAAGGCTGAAGCTGAAGAATAGATAGAAGAAAGCTTTGGCTAAAGCCGGTCCACGACAATGCCCGGCTTTTGGCACAGCTCCAACAATGCCGGGCGCATTGGTTCCAGCGCGGCTTTGCTCGCTGCCTTAATCATGATTTGGCGACGATAGCGTCCGCGAACGCGTTCGACTGGCGGCGCAGCCGGCCCAAGCAATTGGCAATGCGGTGCCGGGGTTTGGTTTATCATCGCCGCACCTTTTTGTGCCATGTCTTCAACCTTGTGCGCATCGCTAGCTTCGAAGGTAATTCGCAAAGAGTGACTGTATGGCGGATAGGAAAACAGCTTGCGTTCCTCTAACTCCTCCGCGGCGAAGCTGCGATAATCGTGCTGGGATGCATGGCGGATTGCTGGATGGTCGGGCATGAATGTCTGCACAATCACCATTCCGCCGCGATCACTGCGACCGGCGCGCCCGCTGACCTGCGAGATTAGGTTGAAGCAGCGCTCTGCAGCGCGGAAGTCGGGTTGATGCAGTGCTGTATCCGCGTTGAGGACGCCGACGACGGTTACCGTCGGAAAGTCCAGACCCTTGGCCACCATTTGCGTGCCCAGCAAAACGTTGAGCTTGTCGCCGCTGAAATCTTCCAATACTTCTTCATATGACTCGCGCCGAATCATCGTATCGCGATCCATGCGCCCAATGCGCGCCGATGGCAACATGCGCACCACCGATTCCTCCGCGCGTTCCGTACCGACGCCGACCAACTGCACCTTGCTGGCTTTACAAACCTGACATAAGTCCGGGGTTGCCGACTCAGCCATGCACATATGGCAAACCGCGCGGCGTCGCCATTTGTGATAAGTCACCGGAACATCGCAAGTCGGGCATTGCACCACCGAACCGCAAGCACGGCAATGCCATGCCGGTGCGTAACCGCGGCGGTTCAAAAACAGAATGGCTTTTTCATCGCGCTCGATGGCACGTTGCATCGCAATGCGCAACGGCGACGACAACACCAACCAATGACCGTGCTCGGGTTTTTCGTCGCGCAGGTCAACGAGTTGAATGGGCGGCAGGGTGCCGCCGGCAACCCGCTCCGGCAGTTCGAGTAATTTGAGCCCGTTGTCTTGATGAGCCGAGTGCCACGACTCCAAAGACGGCGTCGCCGAACCCAACACCGCAACCGCACCTTCCAGCCGCGCGCGTTCCAAAGCCACATCGCGCGCGTGATAACGCGGAACTGATTCCTGCTTGAACGAGGTCTCGTGTTCTTCGTCGAGAATGATCAATCCCAAACGTTGCACCGGCGCAAACAACGCCGACCGCGCGCCAACCACAATTTGAATACGACCGCTATAAATTGCCTTCCATTGATCATGACGTTCGGCGTCGGTCAAACCGCTGTGCAGCACTGCAACTTCACCAAAGCGCGCACGGAAGCGCGCAACCGTTTGCGGCGTCAACGAAATCTCCGGCACCAAAACAATGGCGCCGCGTCCTTGCTTCACGCACTCCTCCAACGCCCGCAAGTAAACCTCGGTCTTGCCGGATCCGGTGACGCCAAACAGTAAAAAACCCAACCCCGGTTGATACTGCTGAGCATGCACCAACTGATCAACACAGTATTGCTGTTGCGAAGTCAACTGGTGCGGCGTATCGCGCTCGACCTCGCTGCCTGCAAACGGATCCAAATAATCCTGACGTCGCGAAAACCGCACCAAGCCCTTCTTGGCCAAAGTGTCGAGCGGCGATTTTGATAAGCCGGTGCGGTTCAAAAATTGACGGACGTCCACAGGTCCGCCGGCTTGCGCCAGATAGGCCAGTGCTTTCTCTTGCTTGGGGTATCGCTTCGCCAGCGCTTCCAGACTCTTTTCGTCCAGCGCTTTTTCCTGGATCAGCTCAACCACCGGCACAGTGCGACGCGGCCGGTTTTTGCGCAGCGCCGCCGGCAGCATCGCCGCCAAAACGTTGCCCCATGAGCAATAGCAGTCATCGGCAATGGTTCGTGCCAAACGCAGCAACGCCGGTGTCAGCAGCGGCGATTCATCGAGCACGTCATAAACATTTCGAATGCGTGCTACAGGTACGTCCACCGGTGGATGCGGGTCGACCTTGACGACGACGCCAACCATCGACCGCTGGCCGAACGGGACCTTGACGCGCATGCCCTCTTCAACCTCGCCCATCGACGTCGGCAGCGCGTAACTGAACTCGCGCCGCACAGGCGTGTTGAGCGCCACCCTTAAATAAGTGGCGGCTGCTGCTTCCGCTTCCGGCTCACCGAATAGCCAGCCGTTGCCTGAGGACGAGCTCATGGCGGCATTGTAGGAACCGGCCACGTCATAATGCCCGGCGACCCCTGGCGCTCCTGCCGACCCCGAACATGGCCACCGAAAACCAAGATGCCCGCACCCCGGTTACATTGCTGACCGGCTGGCTTGGCGCGGGCAAGACCACGCTGCTCAACCGCATCCTTGCCGACCCACAAGGCCATAAATTTGCGGTTCTGGTGAATGAATTCGGGGACATCGGCGTCGACGATCGATTGGTCACCAAATCCAGCGAAGACTTGGTCGAGCTGAGTAACGGTTGCATTTGCTGCACGGTGCGCGGCGACTTGGTCAAGACGTTGAAGAATTTGCGCAAGCGACGTCCACCGTTGTTCCGCCGCCGCGATTTCGATTGGGTACTGCTGGAAACCACCGGCATTGCCGAACCCGCCCCGCTGCTACGCACCTTCCTGGTCGAAGACGACATATCGGTCGCCTACCGCGTCGAGTCGGTGGTCGGCATGGCCGATGCCCGCAATTTGGAAACGGCGCTACAGGAAAACAGCGCGGTCGAACAACTGGCGTTGGCCGACCTGCTGATCCTCAACAAAACGGATTTGGTCTCTACTGAGAAGACGGTTGAGACCCGCCAGAAGTTACACGGAATTAATCCGGCCGCGCCGGTGGTGGAAACTCAAAGCGCGCAGATCGACGTCGCCGAAATCCTGAAGGCGCGGACGCCGCGGGGATTAGAAGATTTACAACCGCGCGCCAAACGCGAAGGCACCCACGGTCATGGCGATATGAAGTCGGTCAGCCTGCGCTGCGAAAAGCCACTGGATGAAATGAAGGTGCAGCTTTGGCTCAATGCCTGCGCCACGATGCTCGGCGGCAACCTGATCCGCTACAAAGGCTTTCTCGATCTCGCCGGCCGGCCGTGGCGCGGCATTTTGCAAGGCGTATACGAGTTGTACTCGGTGGAAGCCGGCGAGGAATGGAATGATGACGAGCCGCGAGTGACCGAACTCGTTTTCATCGGCCGCGAAATCGATGCCGAGTTTTTGCAACGCGGATTGAACGCCTGTTGGGCAGATCTTTAATCGATCCCCCTGCAAGGTGCTCTAAGTCGGTCGGCAAAATTCCGCGACAAGGATTTTGTTGAATCACAAAAAACTTGGCACTCGATTTCAAAGAGTGGCTATCGGGGTGAGCGCTAGTCTGCTTGCAACAGTGAAACAGTAGCAATGAAACTCCTCACGCGCACGTTCCAACTTTCCATTTTCCCTATTCTGTTCGCAACTTCCAGCCCAGCGCAAATGGCGGGCGGTGACGACTACGTGATCCACGGCTGGGTCGGTCCGCAACAATCCAGCACCTTTGGTTGGGCGCTTGCCGACATCGGCGACGTCAACGGTGACGGCATTTCCGATCAAGTCGTCGGCGACTGGGGTTGGGGCCCATCGCTATTTATCCAGGACGGGCAAGTGCTGTTGTACTCCGGCGCTGATGGCGCACTGTTGAAACGCTGGTTTGGTAGAAGCGATAGCGCATTCGGTTATTCGGTTGCGAATGCCGGCGATGTCAACGGCGACGGTATCAACGATGTCATCGTCGGTGCTCGTTTGGAAAATTCCGGTGGCGTCTACCAGAGTGGGGCTGCATACGTTTACTCAGGCAGCGATGGCTCTGAACTGTACCGTTGGCCCGGCAAAAAACGTTATGGCTATTTAGGCCAAATTGTCGGCAACGCCGGCGATTTGGATGGCGATGGCTATAGCGATGTATTCGTCGGCTCACACGGTCACAGTTATGGCTCTATTGAAGAGGCCGGTGCCGTTTTCGTCTACTCCGGGCGAACCGGCGATCGCATTTTTAGTTTTCGCGGCACCGACGACTTTGAACGAATGGGCGTTACAGCCGCAAACGCCGGCGACACCAACGGCGACGGCATACCCGACTTGTTGATCACTTCGCACCTCGACACTCAATTCGGTCGCGTTCGGCTTTATTCCGGTGCGGATCAATCCCTGCTTCATGATTGGGTCGGCCCCACCGATGGCGACTTCGGTTACGCCGTTGCAGGTATCGGCGACGTCAACCAAGATGGTTATGCCGATGTTGCCATTAGCGACTTGGCTCATTCATCCACCAAGGTTTACTCCGGCATCGATGGCAACAAACTCTATGAACTCGCCGTCCCTCAAGATTCAGAGGGATTCGGTTTTCGCATTTGCCCACTCGCCGATTTCACTGCCGATGGCATCGCCGATTTCGCGGTCAGCGCACCCGGACCAAGCTATTTTTTTCCCCACGCTGTCGGCAAAGTGATGATTCATTCCGGCGCCGACGGAGCGCCATTTCGACTCATCCAATACGGCCAGCCCGGCGACAACTTCGGCGTTGCAATTTCCGGAGTTCCGGATGTCGATGGAAATAGTATGAGTGAAATCTTGGTTGGCGCGGACAGAGCAGGTGGCGTTGGATTCGGTAATCCAGGCAGGGTCCGACTCGTTGGCTTTGCCCCTTATCTGCAATCCTCCCACCATCAAATTTCCAACGCTAACCCGGAAATGATCACTCTAAGTTTGGATTTTCCCACGGCTGCCGCCGACGCCGACTATAAGGTTCTAGCCTCGGCCAATGGAATTGGGCCGACCCATTTAGGTACAGAAATTCCGCTCACCCAAGATGCGATGATGAACCGCAGTTGGCACGGCACTCATTCCAGCCATTCCGCCGCTCCGCTTCACGGCACCCTCGACGCCAACGGCAACGCCGAAATTGCCATCCAACATACCGCCGGCAATCTTCGTGGCTTAATCGGCCGCACTTTCTACCTAGCCGCGATTGCACTGGATGAAACGGGCATGCCGACGATCTCCTCGGTCGCCGTCCCCGTCACCATCACTCCATAAACCACGCCGCTGAAGCACAAAAAAACCCGGCCCAAATCGGACCGGGTTTTTTCTATTTGAGGACGATTACTTCTTCTCGTCCATGTAGTGAATCTTGTCGCCGTCGTGGTCGCGGTCGGATTCACGGCTGTAGTGGTCGTCGCAGTCATCGCAGTGGCCGTCACTTACGACGAAAATACAGCTAGGAGTAAACAGCAGAATCAGGGCGGCGGCGAGGAGTTTCTTCATCGGTCTATTTCGGTTCAGGGAGAGTGGCCAGCAGCTCGAGCAAAGATTCTTCCAAGTTCTGCCGCTGCCAGTCGTTCAGCGAAACCGTACGCAGCAAATCCTCGCGTGTGCGCGGCAAATGCTTAGAAATTTGCTCGAGGTGACGGCGGTGCATCAGCCGCTCACTCGGTAATCCCAGCTCATCGGCGGTATTTTTGCGCCAAGAGCGCAGCGCCTCGTAATTCTCGCGCTGAACCTTACGCCGACGTCTTTCAGCCGGATCCACCTTCGGCACCATCGGCCCTTCAATGGTTTTACCCACCGCCTTACCCAGCGCGGCCATCACCTGATCGCCGACCTTTTTGGCCTTGGGCCAGCCCATTCCTTTGCGGGTCGCCAGTCCGCGCATGTCGGCTGGCGGGCTTTTCGCCAAATCGATCAGCGTTTCGTTGGCCAGCACGCGGAACGTCGGCTTGTCGATGCGCTCGGCAGTCAGCTCGCGCCATTTGAACAGCTCACGCAGCCGCGCTTTGGCTTCGCCGTTTAGCCCGCGCGCCTGCTTCATTTTCTTCCAACCGTCCAAATTCATCTTGCGCGGCTCAAGCACCTCGGTCTCGAGACGCTGGAATTCGCCGGTCGCCATCTCTAACAAATTGCGCTCGACCAATTCGCCGTGCAAACGCTGATACAGGTCCGGTAAAAAGTGCGTATCCGTCCGCGCATACTCAATTTGCGATTCGCTCAGCGGACGACGTCCCCAATCGGATCGCTGCTCTTTCTTCGACACTTTGATGTCGTAATTTTCCTCGAGCAAGTGCGCTAAACCGGTGCGCTGATAATTCAGCAAAGTCATCGAAACCTGAGTATCGAACAACCCGCGAACTTCAGCCCCTAGATCCTGCTTCAGCAACTTCAGGTCGTACTCGGCGGCGTGGAAAATCTTGACCACATCCGGATTGGCGAGCAGCGGATTCAACGCCTTCAGGTCTTCGCCCAGCGCTAACGGATCGACGATGAAGTCTTCCCCGTCGGCCGTAACTTGCAGCAAACACAGGCGATCGCGATAGGCGAAAAAGGAATTGGATTCGGAGTCGACGCCCAATACATCCAACTCATTCCATTGCTCTACACAATGGAAGAATGCCTCGGGCGTATCGATAAGCCGCGCCTTCGGCCAGCGCTTTGAGTCGGCTAGGGTCACAGGGGGGCATCATAGGGCAACGATGCCCCCTTCTACAGCCGACCCTACTTCTTTATTTCAGGAAGATGTAGCAAGGAGTGGCGTAAGCCGACTTCCACGCGTTGTCGTATTCCAACTCGGTGCGGTACCAGGATGTGCCGTCGGTCGGAATGGTGGTCGGCGTGTTGAGCACGCCAGAGCCCGTTACGTTGGTGTATTCAGCCAGCAAAACCTCAGCCGAATCGCCGACGGTGCCTTGGTAAACACGCACGGTCGCGACCTCGGTGCCGGTGTTGTAGTACGAGTCCAGCGTGACCGGGTAGTTCGGCGGAATCTGCGACGCGTTGACCTGGAAGATGTCACCCATGATCAATTCGCGGCCGGCGTTGTCGCGCAGGTTGTTGTACAGGAATGGACCGTTTGACAAGTAGGTCTTGCCCGACTTCAGCGCCGTCAGCACGTTGGCGTCGTTGAGCGCGCCGGTGACGTAAGTGTGGTTGGCACCGAACTCAACGGCTTCGTCGTGAGTATCCGAACCGGAGAACGGGTAAGTGATCTTGCCTTCCAGCAAGCGCTTGGTCCACCACTGCATGTGGGCGGGCGACGCTTTGCCGGTGGTCACATCGTGGTTCCAAACCTCGGTGCCGGTGGTCATGTTGACCTCCATGCCCTCGAACAGATCCACCGAGTTGAACGAAATGGTGTCGCCGCCCGGGTGGTTGGCGATGGCAAAGCCACCTTCGGCCACGGTTTCGCCAACGTTGACGTCCTGGTTTTTGATCGGGCCGTCGCAGTTGCCGAGGAAGTAATCCTGGCCGCCCGGCTTATCCGAGGTAATGCCGTGGCCACCCATGTGGGAAATGCCGCGACTCCAGTGACCGCCGAGGAAGCAAGTGGTGTCGAAAATGTCCGAACCCCACTGCGGGCCGTGTTCTTTGTTGGTCATTTCCAAACCCAACAACACGACAAAGTCGGCCTGGTCCAGCGAGCTGGCTTCGGCGTCGACCAACGCAAACTCGTTGTCGCCTTGGATGCAGTACGAGTGAGTGGTGGTGCTAAACCAGTCGTAACCCAAACCGAGGAATTGGTTGCGCAGCTGCTCGTTGGTGAACGAACCTGTAATGTTGAAGCTTTCGGCGCCACAGCTCGGGCAGCCGGCGATGGCTTGATCGCGGCAGTTGTGCACGTGCAAGTCGCCGGTGAAGAAACCACCGGGCATGCGCGAGGTGCCATAGCGAGCAATCCACTCGGCGGGCGGGCCGAGGTACGGCGGAAGTAGCTCCACCGCGTGGCTGTGGGTGATGGTCTTCACTTCGCCGGAGGCGTCGGTGTAGTGAAGGTTGACGTCCATGATTGCTTCATCGCCGGGTTCGGCGTTGAGCGGGAACAAGGTGCTCAGCGGGACGTCGAAAGTCAGGTTGCGCGCTTGCGGCAGACCGGCGTCGCGGATGCGCGAAATCTTCTGCTCGATGGCGGCGGCGAGGTCGGCTTGTTGCGCCGGGTTCAGCTCGGGCACCTGATCAGCAGGGATGAACATGCGATCCGACCGGCGGTGGCTGATGTCCATCGGCAGCTGCTCCAGCAGCATGTGCACATCGAGCATTTCGCCGGAGTCGCCAAGCAGACGTTCGGCGGACAGTTGGATGAACGCCAGTTGACGCCCGTCGACCGTGCGCACGTCAAGGCTTTGCAAGTGGATAGCGCCGTCACCACCGTTGTAGGCCTGAACCTGCATCGGCACGGTGTGCTCGAGTTCGCGGACGTGGCCCATCAGGCCGAACGGCAAAATGTGAACCGGGCCTTCGCCGAGTTTGGTTTCGGGCGAGCCGGCGTCGAGTGGTGCCAAGGCCAGTCCACCGGCAATCGCACCAATTCCTAGAAGAATGAGGGAGGGGAGTCGCATGCGTCTTTATTCTGCCATAGAAAATGAAGTCGCGTCTGCCCTTCTGGACCGCCTTGTTGGCGGCGTTGTTCATCTTGCAGGGGATGTGGTGGAGTTTGCTATTGTGGCGTAACTCCGATACCGAGCGGGAGATCCAGCTGCGAGTGCTGCAAGAACGCCTGAAACGCGCGGAATTGACCCTGGAATATCGCATGGAGGGCGCCCCCACCGCCAGCGCCGACGACATCCGCCGCGAGGCTTGGGGTGTGATGCGACCACAATTTCCAGGCATTGTTTTAGTGCCGCCGGCGGGATTGCAGATCAGCGCCAAGGCGATTGACGAGCTAAATTCCGAGCAAAATGGCCAGCGCACCATGGTGATTGGCGAGGCGTCGGCGTTTTTGGTGGTGGTTGTGCTGGGTTTGGGCTTGCTGATCCGCACCTACCGGCGCGAGGCGTTTTTGGCGTTGCAGCAAAGCAATTTCCTACACGCGGTGACCCACGAATTCCGTTCGCCGCTGCAATCGCTGCAGCTAACGCTGGAAACGCTGATCCGCCGCCCCAATCCTCAGCGCGCGCGTGGATACGCCGACAACATGCTGGAAGACATCGCGCGGCTGGACAGCTTGGTCGACAACGTACTCGCTGTAGGTCGTCTGGAAGCTGAGCCGTTCCGCGCCCATACGCAAATTGTCGAAATGAAGCCGGCGATCGAAGCGGTGGTGGATCGCTTCAGCCTCGCTCACCCAACCGAGGCCGAGCGCATCGAAATGGAGCTCGTTGAAGAATTGCTCGGTGAAGCCGACCCGACCACGTTGGAACCGGTGGTGCGCAACCTGCTGGAAAACGCGCTGAAGTACGGCGAGGGTAAACCGGTTTCGCTGCGGCTGGACCAAGATTCCGGTTACGTCCGCCTGACGGTGCGCGATTCCGGCCGCGGCCTCAAAGCCGACGAACTCCCCCACCTGTTCAACCGCTTCTGGCGCGCCGGCGACGAACGCGTGCGCACCGCTCCGGGAACTGGTCTTGGCCTTTTCCTCACCCGCGAGCTGCTCAAAGCCCAAGGCGCTTCGATCACAGCTCATTCCGACGGCCCCGGCAAGGGCTCGTCCTTCCGCGTGATGTGGCCGATGGCTTCCGGCTAATTCGATTCATTTCCGCGGTGGCGGCGAAAGCGTAAAATCAAACCATGTCCGGCCAACGCATCCTGGTTGTCGAAGACGAGCCCCGCATCGCCAATTTGGTGTGCGACAACCTTGAAGACGAAGGTTATCGCGTGGCGTTGGCGACCGACGGCGAAGCGGCATTGCGCGCGGCGCGCCAAGGCGGCAATGATTTGATCTTGCTCGACGTGATGCTGCCCGAGTTGGATGGCTTTGAAGTCTGCCGGCGATTGCGTTCGGAAGGCGTCAACACGCCGATTTTGTTTGTCACTGCGCGCGACCTGCCGCCGGATCGCGTCGAAGGCTTGATGGTCGGCGGCGATGATTATTTGATCAAGCCGTTCCACTTGGATGAGCTGCTGGCACGTGTGCATGCGCTGCTGCGGCGTTCGGGCTGGAGTGATGCGAAAAGCGTTTCACGCGTGGAAATTGGCGAATGCTGGATCGACTTCGACCGCGCCGAATCCAAAAACATAGACGGCACCACCACCGCGCTGAATGCCAAAGAACTGGGCATTCTGAAACTGCTCGTCGAAGCTCACGGCAGCGTAGTCAAACGCGTCGACATCATCGCCGAAGTCTGGGGCGACGAAGCCGATCCAACTCCGCGTACCGTCGATAATTTCGTGGTTCGGCTACGCAAAAAATTTGAGCCGGACGTCGCCAACCCGCAGTACTTGCTCACCGCGCGTGGAATTGGCTATCGCTTGCGGTTGGACTGATCCTGCAGGTTTAGGTGATAACGTGCGTATCGACGTTCGCCTGTTCGAATGAGAGCGCCCATTTCAACCAAGCCACGCAAGTCTCGAGTTACCGTCGCCGTCTTGGCACGAGTGATGCGAATGTAATTCGATGCACTCAATCCGCCCTTAAACCCAGCCGGTCCTGCAGCAAACATTCGCAGTATCGCTTTGCGCTGGCGCTCATTCCACCTGCCCTCAAATCGTTCGATAAACCTAGCCTTCTCTAAAACAAAGCCAACTAAAGATAGAGTACTTCTTTGGGCTTCCAACACGCGTAGCCCAAACCACTGAACCCATTCGGAGATCTCCAAACTTTGGTTCGTTGCTTCTAACAATTGGTAATACTCGGATTGCTTTGCCTGCACTGCCGTTGAGATCCCGACGACACAGCTTCGCCCCAAGCCTTCCATCAAGATCTGCTCGCTAATCGCTCGGCCTATGCGGCCATTGCCATCTTCGAAAGGATGGATGCTCTCAAAGTACAGGTGGGCGACCGCAGCTCGGGTAACTGGGGCGAGCTGGTTTTTTGCGCCATTTGCTGTGGCCCGATACCAGTGGAAGAACTGTTTCATCTCCAACGCTAACTGACTGGATGGCGGAGCTTCAAAATGAACCTTTGGTTTGTCCACCCGGCCTGAAACAATTTGCATCGGGTTTTTGTGAGTGCGGTATCCGCCAATCACGGCCAAATCCGAGCGACCTCGACAAATCATTTCATGCCAGCGAAACAGGGACTTCTCATCGAGGGATTCACCACCGCGGGAGTAAAGGTCAACCATGGCTTCGGCGATTCCCTCTTCCGCCTCGGGCAGGATTTTTTGATCGGCCCCTAAGCCCAGCTGCCGTTTGATCGATGATTGAACACTAGCCCGATCGAGGATCTCCCCTTCGATTTCCGAGGTCGTGTAAGCCTCCGAGGATAGGATCTCCAAGTTAACTAGGGCTTGGTCGGCGCCCGCCAACCCCTCCATTCGTCCAATCACGACGCCCCCATTCAGCAAAAATTGCCCCTCGACCTCATTTAAGAGGTCTTTCGGCCAACGAAATTCAGGCCAGTCTGCAAGTTGCCAATTCCAAGTCATGATCGATAGGCTGAGCCCCTATCGATCATTATACCGGATATATTGATCGATAAAATTGGATTCTATCCATCCCCTACCGCAATTCCCTGCGACCTACGAAATCCGCTGAATCTCGAATCCTTCCACCGGATTTTTGCGCAACAACGCATTGGCTTCATCGGCACGATCGCCGATGAAGCGCTCCGTTGAGGGGTCAAAGCGTAGTAGCGGACCGGCCAGGCCGACCGCCGTCGCGATGTTGACGCCGTTATCCCGCAGGTGCTTGTAATACCGAGTGAGTGACTCAGCTCCAATTTCCACCCCGGCGCCGTTTGGAAATGCGTCATAGGCTTGATGCATTTTGTTCAGCGGCATGGCTTCACCTGTGAGATACGACACGTTGCCGATATGGCAAAGCGCGCTCGACAAATGACCTTCCAAAGGTGAGGCATTCACCATCTCCGGTTTGCCGGCGCGGACGGCGTCCATGAACTGGGCAAAGTGATTATCCATGCCCTCAAAGACTCGAATGACTTCGCCGTCAGGATTGAATGCCTTCACTTGACCGTAGGCGGCGCTGACCAAGTAGCCTTTTTCACATTCAAACACTACGCCAATCGAGGCATCGCGATAGCTTGGCGTTTTTAATCCGCGCACTTCGAACATCAATTGCTTATCGCCATAATCAAACAGGGACAGCAAGGTGTTCGGCGTATCGCCGTCGTCGTCGTATCCAACCCGACCGCCCAAACTCATCACCGCGCTCGGCAGGCGATCCACACCCAGCCCCCAACGCGCGATATCCATTTGGTGCACCCCCTGGTTGCCTAGGTCGCCGTTACCGGTGCGGAAATCCCAGTGCCAGTCGTAGTGCAAGTTTTTGCGCCGCAGCTCATGCACGCCGGCCGGGCCGCACCACAGGTTGTAATCGCAAGTCGCCGGCGGCTCCTGTGGGCCGTTGACCTTGCCGATGGATTGGCGACGCTTGTAACACAAAGCACGAGCAAACTTGACCTTGCCCAAACCGCCGGCGTGCAACCATGCCATTGCGTCGCGAGTCGCCGTTGCCGTGCGCGCTTGAGTGCCGTGTTGCACGACCAAGCCAGACGCCTCGGCAGCATGAACCAGCTGACGTCCTTCATAAATGTCATGACTCAGCGGCTTCTCGACATAAACATGCTTGCCGGCCTGCAACGCCCAAATGGACGCCAGCGAGTGCCAATGATTGGGCGTGGCAATTGCGACTACGTCGACAATGTCGTCCTCGTACATGCGGCGCATGTCTTGATAGAACTTGGCCTCGGGCACCGAACGCAACGCCAACTTCGACATCTCGGTATCGACATCGCAAATCGCCGTCACCTTGACGTTCTCCATCTTTTTGAACTCGGCAATGTGCGCTCGTCCACGACCGCGCAAACCGACCACACCGACGCGCACCGTTTCGTTCGGCGACATCCGCATCGGCTGCGGCGCGGCGAACAATTGCCGGCCGTTAAAAGTAGTCGCGCCCACTGCGGCAGCTGCCAGCAAGCGGTCGAAGAAATCGCGTCGGGAGAGGGTCATCGTTTGCTTCCTTTGTCGGGGCCGTTCCGCACCACGCGGAACCCAAGGTGGTCGCCATCGGGAATCCACCATACACCCGGTGGGTAGTTCGGATCGCGCAAAGTCCAATCGAAATCGAAGGGCAAGCGCGCCGGCGGGCTGAGTTCGATGGCTTTGTTGCGCCACGAACCGCCGCGCAGCACCGCTTGCTCGGGATCGGCTTTGGAGAATGGCGTGGAGCAGTATTCCCAAAGGTTGCCATAGACGTCGTGCAAGCCGTGTTCGTTCGCAGGCTTCAAGCCGACCTCTTGCGTTTTGTAGTCGGCGTTTTCATTGCACCACGCGGCAACCATCGCCTCGTCGGCGTCGTACGGCGGCTCACCGGCAAATTTCTCCCATTCTTTTTCCGACGGCAAGCGGTATTGAATCATCGTGTTCCAACTCAGCCACTCGCAATACTTCTGCGCAGAGTTCCAGCTCATGCCGACCGCCGGCCGCTTGCCGGCACCCCAATGACGGTCGTATGGCGTCCAATCCAACGGCTTCGACGGCTTGCTGACCGCGTCGGCGTTGGGTTTGATGCCGTTGTTTTCCTCGAAATCGCAGTAGATCAGGAACTCATCCCAAGTGACTTCAGTCTTGCCCACCCAAATATGAGCGGCCGGCACCCAAACCATTTCAAATGTGATATCCGTTCCGCGAATGGTTTCGGTGTAGTTCTGCGGAGCCCCATCCGAAGTCGGGTTTCCAGTGACGATTGGATCGGTCCCGGAGCCTTTGGTTGCATCGGGATCATGCGGCGCGGGCTGCACGCAACCTGCCACGGTGACGAGGAGAGTAGGGAAAATCCAACGAGCGGAAGTCATCATGGAGTGTGGGCCGTCAATGGTGAAATCAGCATAATTCACGGTTCAATCGATCGCTAGGAGTCGTGCTAGTATTCGTAAGCCGATATTGCCATCAAACGTCAATTGGCGATTTTTTGCAACGGTTCCCCGGTCGGCGGCATCTGCTTCGGCGTCATGTCATTCCATTCAAATTCGACACCTATTGAGGAGCTGCTTCAGCACTCCAATTGGTTGCGGGATTTAGCTCGCAGCCTGGTTCGTGATCCGCAGGCGGCGGACGATTTGGTTCAGGCGACTTGGAGCAAGGCGATGGAGCGGCCGCCGCAGGGCGTTGAAAGTCCGCGCAATTGGTTGGGGCGGTTGTTGCGCAATACTTTTTATGCCGATTATCGTGCGGCAAAGCGGCGAGTGGCGCGGGAACAGCGTGTTGCGCGGGAGGATGCCATTGCTGATCAAACTCAGGTTGTGGAGCGCGGCGAAATCAATCGTCTGTTGGCCGATGCGGTGATGGAATTGGATGAGCCGTACCGCACGACGATTTTGATGCGGTTTCACGAAGGGCGTTCGGCGGCGCGGATTGCACGCCAGCTGGGGATTCCGGCGAGTACGGTGCGCTCGCACTTGAAACGGGGATTAGAGCAACTGCGGCGGTCGTTGAGTACATCCTGGGGGAAGGATTGGAATCAATGCAGTGTTGCATTGCTGGCGTTTTCCGGCGCTGGTCGCACGGCGAGCTTGGCCGGGCCGGCGACCTGGGCGTTGACAGGCATAGCCATGATCGCCGCGGCAACTGCGTGGGTTTTATCCGATGATTCAGATATTGAAGATGCACCGATTGAAGCAGCCGGATCAACCATGGATGGTGATTCGGATGAGCTCAATGGAGTGGTCATTGATTCCGGCATGGGTTTCGTCGGCGGCGGCGAAACGCTTCGTATGTTTACTACCGACGACAATCATTTTGCGCAGGAAGGTGATATTGAATTTAAGGGGCGCGTCGTCGATGAATCCGGTCAGCCTCTTGCCGGTGCCACGGTGAAGTTTCATGCGAGTCCATCCGTCGCTCGCAAAGCTTCTGAGGAGGTGGAATGGGAAAACCCAGATGAAATCATTACCGAAGCGGACGGGCTTTTCGAATTGATCTTTCCCGCCCCACCGAAACGATCGTCCAAAAACATGACGATCTCCGCGCCGGGAAGGGTCAGCCTGAAAGCGGATTGGGAACTCGCTGGCGATGCGCTGCAAAGCCACGACTTCGGCGATGTGACATTGACAAAAGGAGCAATCGTTCACGGCCAAGTCATCTGCGATGAAGGTGCATTGCCGAGCAAAATGGCTGTGCATTTCGAGGGAATTCGTGGATTTAGCTTATTTCCAAACTCGCCCATCGAATACAACATTTATGCGCTAACCGATGAGCAGGGCAACTTCCGAACCACCGAAGGACTCCCGCCTGGTAATTTCAAAGTGGACCTCAGCGAAGTTGGTTACACGCCGGTGGATTCCTACACAGTTGAAATCCCAAACGGTGTAGCGGAACAGCACGCGGAATTTCACATCAACCAACTGCCGGCAATCTCCGGCCGAGTGGAGCTGGCCGACGGCACCGTTCCAGGCCGAGTTTACTTAGAAGGGATCGGCGCCGGACATCGCTATGGAGGAACTTCCGCAGCATGGTCGAATTCCGATGGCAGCTTCACGCTTCCAGCTTCGGCTGAGATTGCAAATGAATCGAAGATTGCGATCAAAGTTTCGGACCATTGGCCCGTTGGAGTGCAAAGCTTCACGACCGAGGCCATCTATAGTTGGGGCGAGGAAGGTCTTGTCATTCAATTACAGCCGACCTTGCACCTGGATATCCAAGTCGTCGATGATGCCACTGGTGCTCCGATTGAAAACTACGCCATCGTCTGCAAGCAAGAGGAATATCGCAGGCAATACAATTCGCGCGACTTACGCCATGATGGATTTCACGCCGACGGAAAGCTGCGCATTGACAATCTAAGTCCCGGCACAAACGTATTAAAAGTTTTGCCGACCGAAGAAGTTTACGTCAACCACGAATACGTCGAAGTTCAACCTACTCATGAATCCTTGGAACCTCTTGTCGTTCGCCTGGTGCGAATGATTCCTGTGCCGATACGATTGACGACGCAGGCGGGCACGCCGATTCAAGGCTCCACGATTTCCCTCCTTGTCGGCCAGCCTCCGTTCCAATCCCCAATCACTTCGGCGACTACCGACGAAAATGGAATGTGCGACTTACTTTGGCCACCTTCCCATGGCGCCGGTTTGATCCGTGCATCCGGAAATCACACTCCTATAGATAAAGAAGTGGGCGACCCGATTGGTCTACCCGACATCATCACGATAGTTGCAGATGAAGCGGCAACGGTTTCCGGCAACGTCGCCATGCACTCCTCCGCGGCAGGCAACATTCGCCTTTACTTTGAACTTCAAAATAGTCGATTGCGCATGACGCCCGATGATGAGTTCATTTTGAAGCCGGATGAAAACAACGACTTTGAAATCACCTTGGCACCGGGCAAATATCACGTCATCGCGATGTATCCAAACGCCTACTATCCCCAAATCGGATTCGGCGGCAGGGAGTGGTTTCGCATGGCCCCGCCGCTAGCAGAAATAGTAGTCGGCGAGGGCGATGCACCGGACTTAAACCTGGACGCCACTCACCTTGCTCCAGCACAATTGCACGGCACCTTATCGCTGGATGGTCAGCCGGCGGCGAACATGGCAGTCAACCTTGTGCACAGGGTGACCAATGTGAAGTCATCCTGGTCGACGACGCTGGGACCCATCATCACCGACGCCTACGGAAGGTTCGAGGTGAAGGACATCATGCCGGGCACTTATGCCGTGCTGCTCGACAACCCTGGCGACTTCCTAAATTGGCTGAGCCCAGCACGGAGCACGGAATCCGTTGATGTAAACGGCGGCGAAACCAAGACGGCAAACTTTGAGGTTTTCTACCGCGAGTTAAAGGTCCGGCCCTTACATCCAGACACCGGACTCCCGATGCCTGGGACCAAATGGAATTCACCCTTTTTCGGCAGCCACATCACCGATGAAGAAGGTTGGTTTTACTTCGCGCCCGCCCCGCAGGAGAAGGTTCGATTCACCTCCAAGCTCGCTGATGGCGAATACCTACAAACCGAGTTGACCCAAGTGGACATGAACCAGCTCACCACAGTGGTTGAGCTCGGTACGACTCGAAAGTCCAATAATCAATAACGGCTTACTCGGCCCCGATGCAAATCAACTCAGCCGCGGTGCGGTGGTACAAACGGCCGTTTGCATAGGAGATTGAGTTCGCAGTCCACACTTCGCCGGCGTTGCCGAGATCGTTGACAGCAAGTAAAGCATGTTCATCGAACTCGGTGGCGTTGGCGTCGAGCACGTAGACGATTCCGCTTGCTAAGGTGAAGTACAAGCGGTTATTCACCCGCGTCGGGCTGCCGTTGAAGACCCAATCCCAGCCGTCCCAGCGGCTGCGATCGTCGCCGGTGACTTCGATTCCGCGGGAGTTGATGGCGCGCGCGGATTGTTTGGTGCGCCAGACGTATTGATCGCCGTCGGCGCTGCGGGTGACTCCTGTTGGGACTTCCAAGTAGGCGACTTCACCCGTCGCGGCGTTGACGCGGCCGAAGGAATACGGCGGATCCAACGAAGGCTTGCCCCATGCTGTGGCGTAGCACTGGAAGTACAAGAATCCGTTGGCGGCAATCGCAGAGTAGCGCGCCGGAAAGACTCCTTTTTCCAAGTCCTGTGTCGCCGTTTTGAACTTACCGCTTTCCGCATCGCGCCAAGTGCGCTTCACACCTTTATCCAACGAGATCTCCTTGCGCTCATCCAACCGCTCCGCCCCCAACACCGCAACCGCACTGCGCGGCTTCTTCAAAACCCAATAAACATAGTTCGCGTCATGCGCCATCGTTTGCAACGAGGCTTCATGATTCCCGCGCGCATCTTCAAACCGCGCCAGCGAACTTCCTGCTTTTCCCTCCCCTTGATACCCAGCAGGAGGAGCCAAGCCGGTCACCGCCGTTCGCGACAAACCTACCGGCCGTTCCGGCACCGCGTGAGGACCGCCGCGGGCATGCAACACCGCTAGCTCCCCTTTCGCCCATTGCAAAGTCGGCGCGTTGTAATGCGTCAACGCGTCTTCACTGCGCCACAGGACTTTGCCGGTAGACGCATCCAACCCGAGCAAGCGATTCCAACCTTCATCATCCGGTTCCATGTGCACGAACACAGTTCGCCGCCCGGCTTCCGGGTGATTGCCGTCGCCGCGCCAGCCGCGGTCGGAAATCAAGAACGGCTCAAACTGTTTGTTAAAGGGTCCGTCAAAGGTTGGAGTAAATCGGCGTTCCCAAACCTTGTCGCCCGAAGCGGTGAAACAGGTCACACAACCGGAGCCATTCGTGAACCAAACATGTGAACCATCCGTCACCGGCGACGCACTGGTCGCATCAGAAAACGGATAGCTATAAATCGACGGCACCTCGCCGGTGATGCGCCGCGTCCACAAAATCTTGCCGCTCTTCGCATCCAAGCAATGCGCATCAATATCCTTACCGACCACCTTGCGCCCTTCGGTTGCATGATGAAACTTTTTCGCGTCGGCTTCGCTCAACGCATTCTTTTCATCCCATGGCGCCAGCGTTGCGACGAACACCTTATCGCCCCAAATCGCAATCCCACCCTGCCCCGTTTCCGGCAGCGGCGTACGCCACAAAATGTTCTTGCCGGTGCGCACACTGAACTCCAGTGGCGGCTCCGGCCCGACCACACTCCAGTCACCATTCGGACCGGCCCCCTGAGGCCAATCGACTGAAATTTGAGCAAAAAGTGGAAGAAGTAGGCTGACGGCGGCAAGCATCTAGCGATCCTTTTTACCAGAACCACTCTTCCCCTTCGCAGGCGGCTTCTCCTTTAGCTTGGCCGGCCGCAACGGATGAAGGTGACGATTTCCGTCTGGACCCGGGTTAGTCCAACTGGTGTCGGGCACGTGACAGAACTCGCAATCCAGCGGAAAGCCAAGTTCCTGGTGATCGGGATCCGTAGTCGCCAAATAATCCTGCAAGTGACATTGCACGCAGCCATCGACCACGCCGATATGGAAGAAATCCGCCGGCGGGAAGGCGTCGAATTGGTGATGGCACAATTCGCAGGAGGTTGGATATCCCCAAAGCTGATGGTCTGGGTCTTCGGTGGCGAGAAAATCTTGCAAGTGACAGTTGGAGCAACCATCGGCGACTCCACTGTGCGAGTAATGAATTTCGTTCCAATGTTCGGTGCCGTGACATTGAGCGCAGTCATCCGAATAGCCCCACAGCTGGTGATCCGGGTTTTGAGTATTTAAATATTCATCCTCGTGACAAACCAAACATTCGACGGTGACCCATGAGTGATCAAATCCCGCCGGAGACCATCCTTGAATATCGTGACAGCGCTCGCAATCCATCGGCAAGTTCAAGCCGACGTGATCCGGATCCGTCGCCGTCGCAAATTCCTGAGCATGGCAACTCTCACACGAAGTGGGAAGAGCGGCAAATTTGCGACCCGGATGGCACGACGCGCACGATACATCATGTCCTCCGGTCAAAGGGAAGAAGTCGTGAACAAAGCCTTCCTCCCCCCATCCCGTTTCGCGATGGCATTGCTCGCAATTCCGAACCCAACCTTGGGCGAAATGGTCAGGCGAGGTTGCCTCTGCCAGATCATCCTGATGGCAGCTCGCACATTCGGTCGAAAGCGGATCGATTTGTCCACTAGCAATTCCGGAGTGGCAGCGATCACAGGTCAGCGCCGCGTGCGCTCCAAGCAATGGAAGCCTGGTTCTTGCATGCTCCGCCAATTGACCACTAGGCTGCCAATCGGTTTGGTTGTGACAGTCCAAACATCGATTGCCCAACCGCCCTTGGTGCACATCGCTGTGGCAGCCCGCGCAACCCTTGCTCATGAAGTATTGCACCGGTCCGCGATCGTTATGACAGCGCAAACACTGTGCTGCGGCGTGCGCTCCGACGAGGCGAAAGCCGGTTTCCTTTTCGTGGTCATATTCAAAATCGGGCCGCATCTCCGTCCAGCTGTCGGCGGTGTGGCACAAAGCGCAATCTGCCGGGAAAGTAGAATGCGGAACCACCGGACCGCGTTCGCTCCACCAGCCACTGATGCCAAATTGCGGATTGCTCACACAAGCCACCAGGGTGAGTCCTGCGGCTACGATTATTGCGAGCAGCAGGCGGACAAGTACGGATGGCATCGACCTCATCATGTTTCTCAGAAAACCCTCTGCAGGTACAGGCCTAAGGAATAACTGTCTTGTTCATCACCGAAGCGGCGACCCACGTCGACGGTTGAACTCCAGCTGGATTGACTCCAAAAATCCCACGCGAGGCGTGCGTCGTGTTGGACCAAACTCCCCTCGTCATCCATAGGGCGATAACGGGCGCTATCCCACCAAAGCCGCAGCGAGCCGCGCTCGATGGGCAGCACCTGGCCTAAGCGAACGCCGGTTGCTTCGTGGGAGTTGGACTCTAATCGATAGACCTCCATCCAACTGCTTGAGCCAGGGCCGAACGCAGCTGAATAATCCAACCTCAGGCTACCGCCCCAGCCGTTTCGGCTATCCGACTGCCATACGTCGGCGCGGCTATGCAAGCGTAACTGGGTCGTGAGCTGCCGCCAATGGCCGCCATCCAATCGTGTGGTGCGAGCATCGCTTAGATCGGGGATCAAGAAGTCACCCGCTTGAAAGCGTTGCAACTGAGGGAAGCGCCAGTGGCGCAATCCCAAGCTAGAGCCATGGCTGTTTTGCCGCCAATTCAACATGCTGGTGAACATCGAAATTTCGACGGCCGCATCTTTCTGTGCGTCACTCGAGCCATAGAAATCCAGCCATAAGGAGCTGTGCCAATTAAAATTTTGGCTGCCGTAATAATCGGATCGCAGGACGGCTAGATCGCGATCGGGTGCTCCGCGATGCCAGCTCTTTTGCAAGCCGGCCCCCCAGCTCCATTGCTGTTGTTCGCCGACGAAATCCCGATAAGTGGTCGAAATCTGAAAATCCTTCCCAGTTTCATAGTCCTGCCCAGGCTCCGGCAAATAGCCAAGCGATCCGCCAATTCGCGCACCGTCGGGCAGACGATAAACCAATTCCGCACCGTCTAAAACGCCGAACTCAGGGAACTCGCTGTTTAAAAAACGGCCGACTTGCCATTGCATAGGCTGTTCGCGATTGCCGCCGCGACGATAGGAAAAGCGTTCTAGTCGAATCGCACTGCTGCGCTGATCACCGTCGGCGCCACTGTCGCCATTGCCACTCGAACTTTGGAACGAGCGGTAGTCGACGTCAAAATCTAAGCGGAATTCGCCGTCCATCCCAAACGGGTTGCTGCCGTACAAGCCCAGGCCGACGCGGCTGAAGAGTGAGTCCTGGTGAACCAGATCGCTTTCGCGAGCAAAGTCAACGATCGTGTACAAGCGACCGTTCCACTCGGCCGGCGTTGCTTCTTTTTCGTAGGGAACGAATTCCAATAACGGCCGATCCGGATCCCAATCTTGCTCCGGCGAAGTCCAAACCGGAGGCTCGGACGGCAAGCGAGCGCCCGGATTTCGCAAGTTGGCATCCTTTCCTGGCGAAGGCTCGGAACGATCAATTTTGACCTCCGCCATGGTTCCTACCAATACGCCGGTTGAAGCCTTTTCCAACGCGACCCATGCCGTCCGCCGCTGCACCGATTGCACCACACCGCGAACCTGGGATTGGCCAAGCGGGCGAAACCAAACCACATCGCCGGGTTCCACTCCTTCCTCGGATCCGTGATCGATTTGTACTAGCGAATCGTTGACGAACAGCACCCGAGCCTGCTCGACCTGTTGCGCCGGGGCATGAACTGATGCGCCGGCAAACAGAAGAATCGCAACCAGCGATGTTCTCATTTACCACCTCGGGTCGTGGCATTTGAGACTGCTGAAACCGTATGACAGTCCTGGCACTTGGAAGCTAACGGCTTATAACGCACGGCGTCGCGCCCTTGCTTAGTGGGGCTTTTTACGTGGCATTGATCGCAGCTTAAGCGACTATGGGTAGCGTCCAACGCGAAATGACTTAGGCGATCATGGTCGAAATCGGAGATGGCGAAGGTTTCGATTTCCTGGTCATGGCAGCGCAAACAATCTTGCTTGCCCTGGTCCAAAAACTGGCCGGCGTGAACGTCGCTATGGCAATCCACACACGAGCTTCCGACCGCGCGCGCTAAGCGGCGGCCGTTTGGACCGGGCTTGTCCAATGCGGGATGACAGCTGGTGCAAGCCGCTTCGGCGTGAGCCCCCACTAACTCGAACGAAGTCCAAAAGCCGTGGTCAAAGGCGCCGGTGGCACTGGTCCGAAACGAGCGGTCATCATGACAGCGGTTGCATCCTTGTCGACCCTGGACCGAAACCGGGAATCTTGGCGAATCAAAATCACCGTCGTGCGGATCGGAATGACAAGTGGCGCATTGATGGACGTCGCCCGAGTATCGATCCGTGACCTTGCCGAGGCGATCCGACGAACCATCCTTGCCGTGACAACTTTCGCAACTTGCCTGCTGATGGGCTCCGCTCAATCCAAAGCCGGTCCATTTTTGGTGGTCAAAGCCGCCAGCGTGCAATTGCTTAAACGTAGAAGTTTGATGGCATCGGTCGCACCCGATCCGCCCTTCTACAAGCGCATCTCGCAATGGTGGATCGAAGCTGCCAGCGTGGACGTCGGCGTGGCAGCCGTCGCAGGCTTCAGGCTTCCCCGGATGAATTTGGTGAACGCGTCCTAAGGTGCGGCCGGTGGCGTCGGCAACGGTAGTGCGCTCATGACAAGCTTCGCACTTCAAGTTTGCATGCCCTTGCTGCAATGCAAACCCAGTCCATTTGTCATGCTCGAACTCAACCGCCATTTCTTGGAAGTCCTTGGTCGTGTGACAGCGCGCGCAATCCCCGCCCTCCATCGCCGGGGCGTGGGCATCGGCATGACAGTCTTCACAACTGCGTGGCGTACCGCGGAATTGGCGCGTGGATGGATCACTGGTATCCACCAGCTCATGGCATTCATTGCAAGCAAGTGCCGCGTGGCTACCCGTCAAAGCAAAGCTTTCTTGGTTATGGCGATCGACGTCGAAACCATGCTCTTTGAAGCTTAGACCGTCATGGCATGCGCGGCAGTCTTGCTGCAAAAATGGCTCGTGATCGAATTGACCCTGATGTGGATCCACATGGCAAACGCGACATTCCTGTTCGGACCGGCCTGGGTATCGGGCACCGAAGTCTTGCTTAGACTCACGCTTTTGATGACACTCTTCGCAACTCTGATCGGCATGAGGTGGAGTTAGGGAAAAGCCGCTTGCTTGATGCCATTCGTCTTCCCAAATCACATCATTGCCATGAAATCGCGAATGCTTCTCCGAGTGGCATAAAACGCAGCCGTCTTCGGCCTGATTCGAGGCTGGGTTTGGCAGGGCGTCCAGGAATGGAGTTGCGTGCGGACTTTCATGGCAAGACGAGCAAGTGCGCCAAACAACGGCTATATCCGCATCACTCAATGCCTCAACAGAAGTGGGCGAACCCTTGCTGTGACAGTCGGTGCATTCCAGTCCACCATGGGAACCATGGAGCGGCACTCGGTCGTCATGAGGAAAGTGAGTGAGATCGTCGAACTTATGTTCCTGGCCATGACATTCCTCACAGCCTCGCTTCATCATGCCGTTGTGTGGATCGTCGTGGCAGGAATCACAACTTTGGACCTGATCCAAAAAGCGCGAACTCCCCGATGGCAATGGATCTGCATCGGCATTGGGATGGCAGTCGATGCAACTCAAACTGTCATGCCTTCCGTCCAAATGAAAATCGACGGTCTGATGTTTAAATTCGGCGGACGGGTGCTCGGTGGCAAGGCGGAATCCAAATTCGAGCATTTCCTCCTGCGAATTTGGAACATGCTCCAGATGGCATTCGGCGCAATCTTGCTTTTGCTTTGCGCTCAGTTTTCCGTGAAGCGCTTCCGAGGTCATCACCTGTCGTTCAATCGTTTCATGACATTGGAAACACGCATCGCGAATCGCCTCGGCGCCGCTGATGTGACAAGCTGCACAACCACTCTTCCCCTGCAGCTCCTCAACGAAACGGTGCGCGGCGATGAGCTTGCCGGGGCTAATGCGCTGGAAATCCGCCGCCGCAAACAGGACTACGGCAAACAAAGGCAACAATGCCAAACTGATGCGGGCAGGCAAATTCATTCGGTCAACCCCACATCACCGTAACGCAAAGAAACTGCAATATGCGCAATCACAAGGAGCACTACAAGCAAACCCACCCAGCGGTGGAAAAACCTCCAACTGGCCAACAAGCGACGCAAACTTTCGAATTGGGAAGCCATCAATGCATCCCGGTGAGCGCGCTTTGCCACGTGCAACACTTCGGCGAGAGTCGATGAATCCAGCCCTCGATCACCCCCCGAACTCTTCAACGCCTTGAGCGTTTTGCGCAAATCCAGCTGCGACTGAATCAATCCAACAATACTGCCAACAATGCCGCTCTTCCATCGCGCCCGAACGACCAATTGCGAAATTTCTCTTCGAGCTTCTTCGCCAAAATCCCGATGGACTTCGCCCCATGCATGCGCATCTTTCAGCAATTGAAGCTGAGCCGACTCTAATGCCTGTTCCCTGCCGTTGGCAGCTCGTGGAATAAACGAATAAAAGTAGCGGCCCAATGCTCCTGTAAAAACTAGGATCGCCATGCTGATTAACGCATGTCCGCCAATATGGTTACTCGCATGAAAATTGCTATGCAGAATGGCGAATAGTAGCGCCAGCATTCCAGTAGCCAAGTGCACATTCATCCAATTCTTCAAGCTACCGAAATGGATCGGCAACCTTACATTGCGACGTATGAGATAAAGAAGATTGGTGGCCATCAGCAGGGTTGCTGCAATCCCCGCGATCAAGCCGACGCCGGACGCGGATCGAAGTATGGAATGACGCGGATCAAGGGACCGTGCCAAGGCGTCGGCTTGGTAATAGGAAGCATGCCAGTAACCCCAAATCAACACGCCGGCGGCACCAGCAGCGGCAAAGACTAATGGCGACACCAAACCAGTCCCGCGCGGCTTTGGCGAATCCGATGCCAGGTGCTCGGGATTGAAGGAGACGCCGGCATCCTCCAACAAGGGCAAGGGAGGAGCGCCGCCGATTAATACAAATACTTCATCATTTGGAATCCCCAGCAACGGCAGAGCCGGGTCGGAGCGGCGCAACAAAACTCGGTCTTCCTCAATTCGGTGAACAGTGGTTTCCCAAAGCATTCGCACCGAGCCATTTTCGATAGCTTCCTGGATGCGCAAATAACTTCGGGACCGAAGACGGAAGAACTCGGCGCGTCGATAAGAAAGGTAAACGCGATTCCCTTGTTGGGCCGCCAATCCCAAGGCTGCTTCGACGGCACTATCTCCGCCGCCAACCACTAAGTACTTGCCATTGCGATAAGCCTTCGCATCGATGAGACCGTAACTCACCTTGAGCTTTTCTTCGCCCGGAATATTTAGCTTGTTGGGTATGCCTCGCCGGCCGATCGCCAAACAAACACTTGTTGCCTCAAACTCGCTGGATTGCGTTTGCACACGGAAGCCGCCATCCGCTTTGGACTGAACCGCCTGAAGCACCTCCCCTTCTTGAATCGGCAACGCGTGCTCCTCACACAGCCGCGACCAAATCTCCATCAACTCCTCTTTGCGATACTCGCGTTTCTCCAACTTTCCACCGAGCGGCAACTCAAGCGGATGGGTGTTGATCATTTTCTTGCGTGGATATCGAGCGATGGTTCCACCGATTCGATCTTGCTCCAACACGACAAAATTTAATTCCAAGCGCTTAGCCTCCAATGCACATGCCAAGCCGCCAGGCCCTGCACCCACAATGCACAAATCCAAGCTACACCCACTGCCTCGATCCCTTCTGGCTGCAGCTGCCTGAGCGCATCGTTTTCCGTGATCAACCGCAGTTCGAACCAACGCATAGCCGGTAATTTCGCCGGCCAAATAAAGGCCGGGAACCCCGTACGCCTCCATCGTTGGCAGAAGTGCCGGAATATCATTTCGGTCGCGACGATCGGCATGAGTCAAGGCAATAGCGCCGACCGGGCAATGCGCCGCGCACTCTCCATGGCCAATGCATCTCGACCCATGCACCACTGCAGCTTGCCCATGCAAAATATCCAGCACACCTGTTTCCGGACAGGCACGCACGCAACTCGCACAACCAATGCAACGGCTGATATCGATCCAAGGATGCTCCAATCGAGCTCGATGAGAACCCGTTTGCTTAGCCTCGCTTCGTTGGCTTAGCCCCCGCCGCAGTTCTTCCCTCCCCGCCCTCCATGCAAAGCATGCAGGTATTAAGGTCGCCAGCAATAAAATTGCAGCAACTAGGGTGAGTGGCGGGATGGGTGGCAATGAGATGCCGAGCTACAAAGGGTTCATTTGGAGGTGCGTTGAATTGCTTTGTGGCCCCTCACCGATTTATTCAATATCTAAATTTAAATTTTTGAGATCCAAATCTTCCATTTCGATTCTTAAGTAATCTGATGGCTGGAAAGCAGACTCCTTGTTTTCCCTTACACGTCACCATGCTTAAAACTCGATACCTCCGGGCAATGCTCACGCTTGCCCTCATCCCCTTCGGCGCAGACATCGCCGCCGCTCAAACCACTCATCAAGTCGACCTGTCAGGCACTTCCTTTACCCCAGCAGACATCGTCATCCAAGAAGGCGACACCGTTCTTTGGAACTGGGTATTCGGAACTCACGACGTCGTCTCCTTTGACGGCCTGTTCTCGTCGGGCGCACCAGTTGGCCCGCCACACACCTTCAGCATCACCTTCGATGCTGCCTTCCTCGCTTCGGCACCCGCCAACGGGAACGTTTACGACTACTTCTGCACGCCCCACCTGAACTTCGGAATGGTCGGTTCGGTAACGGTGGAGACGGCAAACCCGGTACTCACCATTACCAACCTAGTTTCGGGCGGAACCGCCACACTAACCGTAGAAGAAGCCACTCCTCAGGGTGATGTGGCCTTCGCGTATTCCCGCGTTGGCGTCGGTCCGACGACCGTAGCAATCGGCAACTGCGGATTAGTGAGCGCCTCGCTGAACACCCCGATCAACATGCTTCCGCAAGCAACCGCCGACGCCGCCGGGACCGCTTCCCTCAACCTCAACGTGCCTGCTGGATTAACCGGCCTGCCGGTATGGGTTCAAGCCTTTGATTTCGGAAGCTGCTCCTTGTCCAATGGCGCCACGATGGTAATTGGATAACTAACTTTCCCGCCCCCGACGCGGCGGGCAAAAATGAAGGTCGCCAATGAATTTCATTGGCGACCTTCTCTATTTCCGGGTAAACCGGAAATCAGATTCACTTAGTAAGTCAACACTGCAGCAAAGCCCTGCGGACCCACCGGAACGTCGGTGCCTTTGACCTGGAAGGTCCAGCGACCCGACTGCGGAGCGTAAAGGATGATCTGCTCGAGAGTGTTCTTCTCGTCGGCGGTACCGGTGTTCGGCTTAGCTTGACCACCGTTGGTGTTGTCGTGCTTGTTGCCGTTGTAGACGGTGCCGTCCGGAGCGATGGCGATCAAGTCAAGGTTGTTCACAACCGGCTGGCTGGAGCCCGACGAGCCCGGCTCATCGGCGAAGGCCAAGGTCAGACGCAACTGAGTGACACCGTTAGGAATGTTGACCTTGCGCTGCAGGGTCTGGCCGTGCGAGATGCCGTTGGCGTGACGCAGGTCAACCATGCGCATGATGCGGCTGTCACCGGTGAAGAACACCGAGTTGTCCAACAGAATGCGGCCCCAACCTTCGGTCACACTGGGGTAGTTGGTCACACCAGTCATGTCCACACCGGAGTTCGCCAACATGGCGCGCAACAGCGAACCGGACGGAACCAGCGCGTGGTTGGCGTTGGCCGAACCGCTCGGGTAGTAGCCATCTTCGAAGTACTGCTTGACCAGCGCAGCGCCACCAGCAACAACCGGCGAAGCCATCGAAGTACCGCACATCGTGGTGGTTCCACAGTTGGCGGTGCTTGCCGAACGAGTCGAGCAACCAGGTGCATAAACCTCAGGCTTGCGACGACCGTCAGCCGTCGGGCCGCGACCACCGGAACCGTGGTTGTTCTGGTTGGACTTGCTGGTTGCACCTACTGCAACGCACGACTTGGCGTTCTCGGGGTTCTTCAGCGTGCTGCCGTTGGTGACGGCGAACATGACCACACCTTCTTCGTTATCGTGCGAGTAGGCATCGATGTCGCGGCACCAAGCGTTGTACGAGGTCGTACCGTCGTTGCCCCACGAGTTGGTGTGAATGCGAGCGCCGTTGGTGTGCGCGCGGTTCAGGTAAGTCAGCAGCTGCGACGAACCTGGGAAGGAACCGTGGTGCACCAAGAATGCATCCGGAGCCATGCCCTTGTAAGTACCGTTACCACCATTCGGGCGGTCATCACCAGCGGCAGAACCGGCAGTGTGGGTACCGTGCGAATCAGTGCCGAAACCGCCTTGCCAGAACTTAATCTTGCGGTGGTTCGGGCCGACCGGGTCGCCGTCAGGGTCATCGAAGTAGCACGAAGCTTCGTCGATGCGGCCATCAATGTGACCGATGTAAACGTTGGCACCGGACAAGCCCAGGTCCCAAAGCTTGGTGTTGTTGCTGATGTTGGTCTGAATGACCCACTTCGACTTCTCGTTACGGTAGTTGGCTTCAGCACCGCGCTCAATCCACTTCACTTCGTGGATGCGCGCCAGCGAGGTCAGCAAGCTGGGGTCGGCCATCAAGGTGACGCGCTGATAGCGACCGGAATTCGAGAACTCGGTGATCTCGACGTCGAGCTCGGTCAGCTTTTCTTCGGCGACGATCGGGTCGGCGTCGGCCCAGAATTCAATCATCAGCTTCAGGCGGCCCATCGAATCAGGTCCGGCGACATTGCCGAGGCTGATTTCCGGATCAAGCTTGAAGCCCGGGTGCACCGGGAGGACATCGGAAATGAAGGGATAGGCTTCCAGCGAAGCGGCAACACCAGCCGGCAGCTTGGCCTCGAAGGTGTTGTGCGGCACGTAGTCGAAGATGTGGCCGCCCATCGAGCGGACCTGGTCCTTCAACTCCTGCATCTGATCGGGATTGCCCTGTACGTAGTAGTAGCCGGCTTCGGCGGCTTCATCCGCGCTGAACCGGTGGGCACCTGGCAGCTTGGGGTCACCAAAAGAGGTGTCCCAATCATGAGATTTCAACAGGATCCGCGTCGGTTCCAGGCGACGCGTGGTCTCGGACGGAGACAGCAACGCCGGCTGGCCCTGCTGAGCCGTTGACAGCAAAAGAATGGCGAGGGAACTGAGCATGCCACTACTGTGCCCCAAATATGTATCCATAGTGTGACTAGCCTTCGGGAAATTATTTAGCTTCGGCGGAAAAGAGCGGAACTCAAGTGCTTTTTGCGGGGTCGCATGCATGTTGCACCCTTTTTCCAGGGTGCCGCCCCCCATGCATTGGGTTTCCGGGGTATAAATGCCGTAGGCGCATTCCTACTTACCCCCCGGAATTCCTGGGTATGGGCGGACAGATACTGTCCACACATCTCTCTGGACTTGTATCACGAAAGCGTCCCCCTAGTGGTCTCCCCACAGGGTCACCTCATCCCCACGTTCCTCAACTCGACAAACCATGAAGCTCTCACGCCTTTTGGTCTCCTTCGCAGCCGTCATCGCCCTGGTGGGTACGACGATGGCCTGCATCGAGGCCCTCGACCTGAACAAGATGGTCAGCAAGACGGACGCCTGCGTCCGCGGCACCGTCACTAACGTCCGCACCGGTTTCTCTGTAGTCAACGACACCACTGAGCCGCGCATCTTCACCTTCGTAACCATCGAAGGCGAAAACCTTTACACCGGCAAGCCCGAGACCATGGAAATGGCTTTCATGGGCGGCACGCACCAAGGTGTCACGCAAACCTTCACCACGATGCCGGCCGCTGCCGACTATCGCTTGGGCAACAAGGTTGTCGCGTTTAGCTCCAAGGTCGAAGGTTGGGGTACCGTCGATCGCTGCTTGTACGCCGGATACGGCGGCATCTATCGCGAAATCGCAACTCCTAAGGGCGACGTCGTCCTGGGTCGTGGCGCCGACTTTGCGATCGAGCAAAACATCAAAGTTTCCGACCTGAAGGTCAACATCTCCAAGGCCCTCGAAGCCAAGATGGCACAGAAGTAATGAAGAATCTCCTCAAATTGGGCTTCGGTTCTGCTGCTCTGATCGCGGCTTCCGGCCTCACCGTCACGGAAAGTGCGGAAAGTTACACCACGTTGGGCCACAAGCTTGGCACCGGTCAGCGTGACATCCGCGTCCATAACAACTTCGACGACAACGCGTCGAACAACAACACCCAAGAGCATTCCAACTGGCCTGGTTACACCGGCGCCGACTTGGCAATGTGGAAGGCTGCTGCTGAGTGGGGCTCCGACTCCTTCGGCGACGGCTCCGGCGACGGCACCCAAGGCAACGTGGGTAACGGCGGCGCGAACTTCAACGCAGTTTGGAACGGTAATGCTTCCGGTTTCACCACCGGCGAGAACATCGTTCACGCTCCGAACATCTCCGGTGGCGGTGCCATCGCTTGGATGTTTGGTGGTTCCAGCGGCTGGTCGATCGAGTTCATCGATAACGACTTCACCTTCGCCGATGGTCCCGACGGCATTAACGGCAACCAGATGGACATCCAAGGTGTCGGCTGCCACGAGTATGGCCACTCGCTCGGTTTGGGTCACTCCAACACCGGTCAGGCCACGATGTACTACGCCACCAGCAATGGTGTAACCGGTACTCGCTCGATCCACAGTGACGACGAAGCTGGCGTTCAGGCCATCTACGGTGTCCAGGATGCCGGCATGCCTTACATCGACAACATCACCGGTTCGCTGGTGGGTGGCGGTACCGCCGTTGTCGTTGGTGGTAACTTCACCCCGACCGCTTGCCGTCTGTGGTTCAACTCGGACGTGCTGGATGCCGGTTCCGGTGGTGGCGCTGTCTACAAGCTGTCTAACCTGAGCTCCACCGGTGGTGGTACTCAAATCTCCTTCACCGTGCCGAGCTCCGGCATCGAAAGCGGTGGCGTCCACGTCAAGATTGACGGTGGCGGCGAGTCCTTGGGCGAAGGTCACCCGTTTGATTACGGCGGAGGTTCCGGCGGTGGTTCGAACACCATCATCCTGAACGGCCCGACTTCCTGGAACGCAGGTACCACGGTTACTTACAGCTTCGCTGACGCTCGCCCGAGTGTTTACTACGAGCTGAACTACAGCCTGTCCAACGCTGGTCACAGCATCGGTGGGCACAACTTCGACCTGGGTCTGCCGCAGGTGACTGTGAAGTCCGGTACTACTTCTGCTACCGGTACTGCAGTGATCTCGAAGAAGATTCCGAACGGCGCAGCTGGCCTGACCGTTTACATCGAAGCTCTGACTCTGGATGCTGGCGTCTACGAAGACTCCAACATGATTCAGCTGAACATCCTGTAAGTTTCGATCTACGAAACTCTTAGGGGGTCACCTTCGGGTGGCTCCCTTTTTTCGTGCCCAGGTGGCAATATTTTCATCAGTGAATGAGATTTGGAACCCAACGGCGCCTTTTCCCGTCTGAATGGGGTAGTCTTTTCCGAGGCAGCCTCAGCCTCGCACCTCCATCCAACCGGAATGAGGAACTTCGCAAAGTTCTCGGCAGGGTCCGCCCTGTTGCTAGTCGCCACCACCATGACCCTGGGGGTGGACGGTTTGGCGTACAAAACGATGGGCCATTCGTTGCCGCTAAGCCAGCGCGACGCAAGACTTTACGACGACTTCAACGACCAGGTCTCGAATAACAACGTCACCGCCGACCCGAACTGGCCCGGCTACACCGGCGCCGAGCTGGCGTTTTGGAAAGGAGTGGCCGAATGGGGTAGTTCGGCAATGGGCGACGGCAGCGGCGATCCGACTCAGCAGCGCATCGGCGACGGCGGCGCCAACTTCAACCCGGTTTGGAACGGCAATGCGTCCGGTCCGAGTTCCAACTGGCGAAAGAACATTGCCAATGCCCCGGACGTCAGCGGTGGCGGCGCGATTGCTTGGGCGTACGTCGGCAATAATGGTTGGAAGATCGAGTTCGCCGACAACGACTTTGAGTTTGAGGATGGGCCGGACCACATCTATTCGCTGAATATGGATATTCAGGGCGTGACGGCGCACGAATACGGCCATGCGCTTGGTTTGGATCACTCGTCCAGCCCGGCGGCGACGATGTACTACGCCATCCACCGCGGTTCGATCACCGAACGCAATCTGCACACCGACGACATCAACGGTATTCAGTCGATTTACGGGGTCAAAGACGCGGCGATGCCCTACATCGACGCCATCCTCGGCTCGACCGCGCCCGGCGCAACCGCCATTGCCGTCGGTGGCAATTTTGATCCGGCCGACACTCGCATTTGGTTCAATTCCGATCTGCTCGACGCCGACGACCCCGGCGGAGAACCGTTCAAGCTGTCCGGCCTGACCGCATCCGGCAACGGCACTCAGGTGTCGTTCACCGTGCCGACCAGCGGCATTGAAAGCGGTGCAATTCACGCCAAGGTCACCGGCGGCAAACACACGTTGGGTGAAGCGCATCCGTTTGATTACGGCGGTTTGGCCGCAACCGATACTTTGTTGCTGGAAGGTCCAAGCACCGGCATCGCCGGCCAAAACGTGTCCTGCCGCGTGTCGAACGCGCGCCCGTTCGTCTATTACGAAATCCAATACAGCCGCGGCACCGGCGGCCACATGATCGGCGGTCATCAATTTGATCTGGGACTGCCCTATTGGACCGGACCGACCGGTACCACTGATGCCGCCGGTCAGGGCATTCGTACCCGCCGCCTTCCGTTGGCGTCGGCGGGTAAGACTTTTTACTTCGAAGCCATCACCTACGATCAAGGTGTTTACGAGGATTCGAACGTGGTCAAGATGGACGTTTTGTAGCAAATCCGTCGTGGCGGCCGGTGGCCCCCGGCGGATTAGACGTAGATCAGGATTTTGTTGCTAGTCTCGCAGGTAGTGAGGTCGATGGCCTGAAGCCAGATTAAACCCGCTGCGGCTGCGGGGACTCGCTTTGGGCCGGGTCCAACAGTGGCTTCACCATTGGCGTTGGCGGTAACGATGGCTAGCTTTTGCATGTTGGTGCCCAAGTCCATCATCGTGCCGGCGCAAGGAAAGCCTGAAGGGATGGGTGTGGATCCGCCTTCTCCTTTGGCCCAAAGAACTGCCACTTGCCCATTTGGTGTGATGCCGGTCATTTTGGCTCCCATGTAGTGCCCGGAAGTACCGTCCAGCCACAAGGAGAACTTTTGATTGGGGCCGTCAATAAATACCATCTCGGTCCAAAAGCCGAAGATGTCCACCCAATCAACTGCGTGGCGGATCCCGGAGTCCTTATCCATCATCCATAGGGCGTCGTCTACGTAATGGAACGCCCCCTTGTCATCGAAGCACATCGCCATCGCTGCCCCGATATAGCCAATGATGTTCTCATTGACATCGGTGGCTACACCAGTGGTGGTATCGATTCGAACAAGGCCATCTGAAGTTGTGTACCCATACAGATCGTCTTCATAGAAGTCCAAGGCAAGCAGATTCCTGGTCCCGGTGACACCGATAAAGGTCGACACACCCGTATTCAGGTCAAGCGTGTGAAGTTCATGGATCCCACCCGCCATTGGCCAAAGGGGATCGTGCGACAAATAAAGAGTGTCGTTTGGCCCGAATGCCATGGCTCCAATTTCTGAATAGCCCGAATCCAAAACATAGGTGCCTTGGCCAGTAGCAGGGTCAATCTCGTAAATCGAAAACCCTACCCAGTCATCTCCGTTACAGGAAAAAACCCTTCCTTGGCTATCAATGGCAAGGCAATTCCAATAGTAGGAGTGATGGCCCGTCCAGCCAATAAATGAGGTTGATCCGTCCTTGAGGTCGAGGGAGTGAAGGTCACCACCGGTCCCCAGAATTAATGCTTCCTGAGAAATTCCCGGCAATGAGAGCAACAAGAAGGATGCAAGACCATGAATTGAACGAAAAATATTCATTGATGCACTGTTCAGCTTATTCTCTCGACGAAATTTTCGCTTCGTTTTTCCAGCCTCGAACCGACATTTCAGAGGTGGTCCGAGAAAACGGAGCCAGTCCAAAG
>CAYFOM010000041.1:0-40288 GCA_964344765.1 uncultured Planctomycetales bacterium
GACAGGGCGGTTGCAGGGACGAGGGAATTTACAGAAAGGATGTTACGCTAACGCAGCTCGCGCGGGTAACTACTGTAATGCACCTTTCCTTTGCCCGCCGTTGCCTCAATGACTTTTAACTGCGATTTATCGCTATTTTCAAATTCGACAAAAAGCATGACGTGGCGGTTGACGACGTTCAGCGCGTCGCCCGGCTGCAGTTGATCGTAACTTTCCAACGGCACGCAAATCTTCGGCAGGCTGCGGGTCGAGCGTTTGCCGTTAAGCCGCCAACAGCGCGAAACCAGTCCGGAACAATCCACCCCCACCGCATCGGACGACGTCGTCGATTTGCCGCGGGTTGGAATATGGCCGGCCAGCTTGCCGTCGGCGATTCCTTGGTCGAATTGCTGTAGCGTGCTGAAGCCGCCCCACTTGTAAGGCACGCCGGTGTTTTCGGCGGCGGTCATCGACCAGCCGTGCTCGGGCATGTTCAAATCATCCGGTGTATCGATTTGATTGCTGAAGTCATCGACGCCATGAAAAGCGTTTTCCGGACCGCCGGTCCACGAGTGGTGCACATATTCATCACCGATCTGCAACGCCGCCTGGCGCGCGTCCTCGATTTGCTGCAGCCGCGCCGCCCACGCCGCATCCGCCTCGGACGCTGCCGAATCAGCGGTTTGCGGCGCCGAAGCACATGCGCCCAGAAACAGTAACCCTAGCCATCGCCAAACCATAAGATGATTCTAGCCGAGTCACGAATCCGCCTATCCCCATGACCGCCCCGACGACCCCTCCCAAAGTATCTACCTCGCTGCTGACCGAACTGCTCGACCAAATCGACCAGGTGATTTTCGGCAAGCGCGACGTCATCCGGCAAGCCGTCGTCGCGCTGCTGGCGCAAGGCCACATTCTGCTCGAAGACGTGCCCGGCACCGGCAAAACCTCGCTGGCTCGGGCTTTGGCGCGATCCACCGGCGGCAGTTTTCAGCGCGTGCAATTCACATCCGACCTGCTGCCCAGCGACGTGCTCGGGGTGAATTTGTACTCGATGAAGGAGGAGCGCTTCGATTTCCACGCCGGGCCGATTTTTCACAATGTCGTGCTCGCCGACGAGTTGAACCGCACCTCGCCGCGCACTCAATCCAGCCTGCTCGAGGCGATGAGTGAAACGCGAATTTCCATCGACGGCGTGTCACGCGAATTGCCGCAGCCATTCTTCGTCATCGCCACGCAGAACCCGGTCGAATTTGAGGGCACCTATCCACTACCCGAATCGCAACTTGACCGCTTCATGGTGCGGCTCACGCTGGGCTACCCGGGTCGCGAAGCGTCGACGCAAATTTTGTCGCGACCTGAGCTGAAGCAAAACATCGCCGACTTGAAACCGGTGATGGAGTTGGAGCAACTCAAGACGCTGATGAATCACGTGCCGCGCATTCGCGTCGAGCCGAGCATAGTCGATTACATCCTCGATCTCATCGATGCCACGCGCACTTCGCCGCAACTTGCGCTCGGTGCCAGCATGCGCGCGGCGGTGGATTTGCAGCGCGCGGCGCAAGCGTTGGCGCTGGTCGAAGGACGGCGCTTCCTCATTCCGGACGACATCAAAGCGTTGTTCTTACCGGTGGTCAGTCACCGCGTCATCCTCGCGCCGATGAGCCAGACCGACGTCGACAGCGATGAAGTTCTAACCAAGATTTTGCAATCCGTCACCGCACCGGAGTAGCGTTGACCCAACCCGAGAATCTCAAGATCGAGTTCCAGGTGCAAAAGCACTTGGCCGGTTTTCTGGTTCCTAGCGTGGTGCATTCGGCGATTCAGCCGGAGTACTTTTTCACTCACGTCGCCCTTTGGCTGACGCTGTTAGGCACTGCTTACGCAGTCGGTTGGTTCAACATTCGCGGCCTTTACGCGGCAATCGACCCGCCGGCCGCCGCCTTTGCTTGGGAGCCGCTTCCTATTGCGTTGCGCCTAAGCAATCGTTCGCGCAATTGGGCGGCACGCGATTTATTGCTTTCCCACGGCGTCCCCGACGGCATCCGCATGCGGCCGTTTTCTTATCAACCGCGGTTGGCACCTGGTGAAACTATGGAGCTGATGCCGCACCTCAAATTGCCGCGCCGCGGTTGGTGGGACACCTACATTTTCCGGTTTGAATCCACTTTCCCGTTCAACCTCATCAGCTGGAAACTCACCCAAGAGATTTCTACCGACCTGCTCGGTTTGCCGCGCATCGGCGAGCTTCGTCGGCCTGATGACATGCTGCCGCAACATTCGCGCATCGATCTGGATAAACCGGCTGGGCACTTGGGCGGCGAAGAGTTTTATGCGTTGCGCGCCTGGCGCGAAGGCATGAGCCAGCGCCAAGTTCACTGGAAAGCCAGCGCCAAACGCGGACGATTGCTGGTGCGCGAAAACCAAGCTATTACTCGGCCACGGGTTCACATTGTGCTGCACGGAGCGCCGGCTGAAGGGCACAGTCGCAACCGCCGCGCCGACTTTGAACGCGCCGTCAACCTTGCCGCCACGTTGACCGAGCACTTATTGCGTCGCCATCAGCCGATGCACTTCACTTACTTATCCAATCAACAGCCGCTCTCGATCAAACCCGGCGCCGGTCGCCACGGTCTGCACCAAATACTGACATCGCTGGCGAAAATTAACCCCGACGAACTCGCTCCACGCACCCTACCGCCCGAATTCCGCAACCGCGAAGCAGTCATCGTCATCACCGCCGCCGAGCTTGCGCTGCCGCATGGATTTGAATACGCATCGACGTTGCACGACGTCCGCCTGCGCGCCATTCATGAAGTCTTCCGCGAATCCCGCGCCTTCCCCACCCGCACCCGTTTGGCCCAAGTGATCTGATGAGAGGCCGCCTGCGCTACATGCACTTCCGCGCTCATCCGCCGTCGGCGTTGGACCGTTGGTGCTTGATTGCCTGCATAAGCGCAGCCGCCTTTGCGACCTTATCGGTGGCCCTCGCCAGCCTCCTTCAAGCATTACCTCCGTTGTGCATGTTGGCGCCGACCATTTTGCTTGGCGTTCCATGGTTGGTGATTTGGCTAGGTACGCGGCCCGGCCTGCAACCGATGTGGCAACACTTGGAATTGCCCGTTTCGGTGCGCACGATGAGTCGCTTTGCCGCCATTGGTATCGGCTTCACCATGATCGTGCAGGCCGGCTTGCTCGACGCCGGCGAACGCGGCCCGGCGATGCTCGTCGTCATGCTGTTTTTGGCGCAGTCCTTCGGCTTGCTAACTCATCGTCAAGACGGATCTGCGGTCTTGGTTTTGATTGCCGCATCGGCCACCTGCCTTTTGGTCGCCACCGTGCTTGGCTCCATCGTCGGCATGGTGCTGTTTTTGATCTGCCTGTGGATCACCGGCACCGGCATTTTGTGGGTGCACGCCCGCACCAGCCGACGCCGCCTCAACCTGCGCTTCCGCCTCGCCCCTAGCCGCGAAGACAGCGTCACCGGCCTCTGGTCGCGCGCTTTATTGATGGCGATGCTGGTGCCCATCCTTGCCGTCGCCACCAACTTAGGATCGCGTGGAGTTGGTGCGGTTTCCGGTTGGTCATGGTCGCTGGCGACTTCGGTATTCCCGGACCTCAAACCGATGGACCACAGTGGCGAGCGCACCGGAGGAGGTGCCTCGGCCGGCAATGCTAGCGATGGAAATCGCAGCGGTGACCGTGGCAATGCCGGTGGCGTGCCGACCGATCCACGCAGCTTCCCATCGGCACCGGTGGGTTTTGCCGACGAGTTGCAGTTTGACCGCGGACTGGGCACTGCCAGCCGCCAAGACCGCTTGGTCATTTCCGATCCCTTCGCCCCCGGTGGACGTCGGCGTTTTCATCCCAGCAATCCGCTATTTCTGACTTGTACGACCTACGATCGCTTCACCGCGTCGGGATTATCGAGGTCGAACGACGAACCGGAGTTTGGCTACGACGACATCGGTGATGGTCGTGCCGATGAATGGACGCAAGTCGGACGGATGCTGCCCGACTTAAAACGCATTGAGTTGGACATTCAATTCCAACCGTTGTTGGCGCCGGGCGGGTCCAAAACCGGTCGCTTGCTGCTGCCGCGTTTGGAGCCGTTGATTGCCGTCAGCTTGCCGCAGGTTCGCTACAGCGCGAGCGGAATGTTGACGGCGATTCCGACCGAACCGGGCGTGATGCACTATGGCATTCGTTCGCAGCTGCAAGACGTTTCAGCGCGTGATATCGGCAACGACCAGCTAGACCTATCGCACCCGACTCAAATGCTGATGCCGAACCATCCGTCGTGGCAGCGGGTGAATGAGTTGGTGCGCCAAGAAGTGCGCAGCATGGATTTGTCGGATGGGCCGGTGCGCGGCGTGTTGCGCCATTTCCGCAAGAACTACCGCTATGAACTCGACGTGCGCGGCAGCGGGCCGAGCGCGATGGAAGCGTTTTTCCGCGACCGCCAGGGCTATTGCACTTATTTCGCGACGGCCGCTGCGTTGTGTTTGCGCGAATTGGGGATACCAGCGCGCATCGCCGCCGGTTACTCGGTCACACGCTGGGATATGGAGCGCCAGGTTTACCTCGCAGGTGCCGAAGGTGCGCACGCCTGGGCCGAGGTGCCGGTGAAAGGAATGGGCTGGGTGCCGGTAGACGCCACCCCGGCTAGCGGCAGCGGCCGTGCAGCCGATTGGCCTGCCGCCGCGCTCGAGCGACTTTATCCAGGTGAGGACGTCACCGAAAACATGCCAGCGCAGGGCGAGGGTGATGTCGCCATGGCGCCCGACGGTGATTCGCCGACCGAGGATGAACTTGGCGAAAACGAGTCGGATTCCCTCATTGGCCTCGTAGTCGGCACCGGATTAATGGTCGCCTGGCAGTTTTGGGCAGTGATCCTGACGTCGGTTTTAATGGTCGCCGTTTTGCTGATGCGTTTTTCGCGTTGGAACAACCTGTTCAACGCGAGTGAGAGCGGCGGTTCAAGCGGTTCAGGAGGACGTCGCGATCCGTTTAAGGTGTTGATTCAACTCCTGGTCAAACGCGGTTATTGCAAGCACCGCAGTCAAACCACGCTGGAATTCTCCCATCGCGTGATGGAGCACGGCGGCGAAGACTACGACCCGATGCACGACCTCACTTGGATGCGCTACCAGCAAAACTTTGGCGGCTACAAAGAGCATCCGCAGTACCGCGAAGAGGTGGAAGAATTCATCCACCAAGTGCGCAATATGGATTAGCGCCGGTTCAAGTATTCGACGATGGCATCGGCTTGATCTTCGCTATAGCCATCGGAGCTGCCGACCAAAATTCCAGTGCCGGGAAGGGCGGCGCGTAACTGCAAGCAACAGGTCGTGCGACCGTCGAGCAGAACTGCCATGCGTCGGCCAATGTGATTGCCGGTCCAGCGATTGAATTCGGCGCGCTGCTCGGGGTAAATCCAATACTTCACCCCAATCCGCTCGCTACCAATGTCGGCCACTTCGGCCTTCTCGACAAAAAAGCGATGCGGCGGCGACAACAGAATTTCTTCGCCGTTGAATTGAACGCGCTTAAAGCCGACGCCGTCACCAATTTCGTGTTCTTCCGCTTCCACACGAAATTCCAAGTACGGCGGCGCTTCAACTTTGCGCTTGGCCGGCGTGCTGCATGCGGCAAGCACCACCAACAGGGCCAGGAAGACGCCACGGAAATGTCCCATACCCATACTGTAAACTCTGTTTGCCGGACTTTCTTTGGCCATGGCGAACTTTCCCCGCCCGGATCTCCCCCCGTCTAGCGACGCTTCCCCCCGCTGCCGCAACTGCGGCGCCATCGTAAGCGCGCATTTCTGCCCCGAATGCGGCCAGTCGGTGAAGGACCGCAACCGGAGTATTTGGAGTTTTGCGCGTGATACGCTGTCCAACTTTTTTGCTACGGATTCGCGAGCGCTGCGCACGCTCACCTTGTTAATTTTTCGCCCCGGCGTGTTGACGCAGGAGAATTTGCGCGGCCGGTGGCAGAGTTATGTACCTCCGTTTCGGCTGTACTTGTTCCTGTCATTACTGAGTTTGTTCGTGTTGATGGGGCCATTTTCGAATATGGAGCAAATTGAGAAGGAACTTGGGCAATCCTTAACCTTTGAAAATACTGATTCGGGCCCGAACTTCATCTTCAAGGACACCAAGGATGAGGATTCAAAGGATGCTGGCAAGGACCCGCCGGCTGAAGAGGAAGTCGAACAGCCGGCTAATGATTCTGAGACCGAGGGAATTCCGGAGTCTGAACCGGAAACGAAGATCGAAACCGAAACGGACGAAGGATTTTTTGACACCATTGGCCGCTACTTCATGGAGCAAGGGGAGCGGTTGAATGAAATGCCGAGGGATCAGCTGGCTTCTACGTTTGTGCGCGAAGCCGTTTCCGCATTCCCAACCTTTTTGATCCTGATCATCCCCCTCTTCGCGTTGGGCATGAAAATCCTCTACCTAGGGTCCGGACGCTATCTGTTCGAACACCTGCTTTTCTCCAGCCATTTCAACTCACTGGCTCTACTGGTCATAGCCATCAGCAGCCTAGTGCCGTCCGCAACGGTGTTCCTGCTGCTGTACCTCGGCTACCTGCCGGCATACATGGCAATCTCGATGCGCCGTGTTTACGGATCCAGCGCCGTCGGCATTTTTTTCAGGCTACCCCTGATCTTAATCATGATGTTTTTTATCTCCCTTTCGTTGATCGTATCCGTAGCCATTTACGCCTTCTTCCAGGCATGATCCCCCTCCCCTAAACCCAGCGCCCCGAATCATTCATGCGCACTCTGTTCACACTGCTTTTGGGTCTGCTGCTCTCTGCAGCGCCCGCCCCCGCCCAGCAGGAGCTACCCGCCAATCTGCTGAAACTTTGCGAAGACCTCGAAGCCAAGCGCCAGGAATATCACATTCCGGGAATGGCGTTGGTCATCGTGCACAACGACCAAGTTCTGCTGGCGCGCGGCTTTGGCGTCGTCGACCCGAAGAGCGGTCAGCGCGTCGACGCCGACACCTTGTTCTGCATCGGCAGTTCGACCAAGTCGTTCACGTCGGCGGCCATCGGCATGATGGTGGAAGAGGGAAAAATGAGTTGGGATGACCCGGTCAGCAAGCACATCCCCGCTTTTCAGCTCAACGTCGACGGCACCGCTGCCGACGAGGTGCTGATTCGCGACGTGCTTTCTCACCGCACTGGTTTCCCGCGCATGAGCGTGTTGTTCGCTTCCGGCAAAATTGGCCGCGGCGAGATTCTGGAAACCGTTGCCGGCGCCAAACCTTGGAAGCCGTTCCGCGAACAGTTTTATTACAACAACGTTCAGTTTTTAGCTGCCGGTGAAGCGATGGCGGCTGCCGCCGACATGAGTTGGGACAAGTTCATTCAGCAGCGGATCTTTAAACCGCTGGGAATGAAGAATTCCTTTACTACTCTCGCTCCCGCCCAAGAAAGCGGACGATTTTTCGATGGCTACATCTGGCATGAAGACCGTGCGCTGTTGCGCAAACTTCCTGCCCGCGATTTGAGCAATGTTGCTCCGGCCGGTTCGATCATTTCCAGCGCCAACGATATGAGTCGCTGGTTGAAAATGTTGTTGAACGACGGCAGCTACAACGGTCAGCAACTGATCAAACTGGAAACGCTAGAGCAATGCTGGGAACCGCAAATCACCATGGGTGAAGACGTCGGCTACGGCATGGGTTGGATGCTACAGAAATGGGATGGCCGCAAGGTCATGGAGCATGGCGGCAACATCGACGGATTCTCGTCGTCGGTTGCGATGATTCCGGAAGAGAATCTTGGCTTTGCTTTGTTCTACAACCTCAGCGTCAGCCCGCTGCAGCAAGAATGCCTGCCGATGATCTGGGAGGCCGTTTTGGCGCAACCGGAAGCCGGTGAAGAAGACCTCGCCGCTGCCGACAAGGTTGATTACGAACCTTACCTTGGCAAGTACGTCGCCGACTTCGGCTCGTTCAAAGACCAGCGCTTCACCGTGCAAGTCAAAGACGGTTCGTTGGCCGTCGACGTGCCCGGCCAAATGGTTTATGAGCTGAAGAATCCCAATGATGAAGGCAAGTGGTACTTCGCTTTAACCGACACCATTGCAGTCTCGTTCGACAAGAACGACGACGGTGTGGTGGAAGTCATGCACATGTACCAAGGCGGCATGGATTTGGAATTCCCTCGCGAAGGTGTGGAGATCAAGGGCGAGCTGCCGCTGGCTGAATTGAAGCCGTACTTGGGCAAATACATGCTCGAAGCCACCGGCCAGCCGTGGGAAGCGCTGATTCGCAATAACCGTTTGGCCATCGATATTCCTGGCGAAATGGCGTACGAGCTGGTTCCTCCGGATGACGAAGGCAAATGGGCTTTCCGCGCTCTGCGCGACGTCGTTCAAGTCAGTTGGGAAATGGGCGACAACGGCATCCCGACGGCGATGATTTTCCATAAGGGCGGCGGCGAAACCAAGCTCGCGCGTATGGAAGATGATGGTGCAGAAGTGACGACCATCGCCATGGTGTACGAAAAGATGGGATTGGAAAATCGCCAAGCCGCGTTCGAAAAAGCCAACTCGGTGCTATTGACGGTGACCGGAATGATCGATCAATCAGGCGTACCGCTGAAGGGAACAGAATTCCACGATGTCGACGGACGCATGCGTAACTACACCGACTTCGGCAAGTTCGGCCGCGTTTGCACGACGATGACCGCCGACAACGGCTGGGTGATTTCCGCCTTCGGCCCTGATGACGAACTCAACGACAACAAGCGGCGTGAAGCCAAAGAAGGCAGTGTGCTTTTAGCGCTAACCGACTTCCGCACCATGTTCGACAAGGTGTTGCTGGAGGGCGAAGGCGAGCATGAAGGCATTGCTTATTGGGAACTCAGTGGTCACCGCGCGGATCACCCACCAATTGCGATTTACGTGGAAAAAGCTACCGGTGATATTCGCCGCGCAACCGTGTTCAACGTCATCGAAGGTGCCGGCACGCTGCCCAGCAATGTCAGCTTCAACGATTATCGCGAAGTCAAAGGCATGCGTGTTCCGCATGAAATGATCGTCGACAACGAAGCTGGTGGCGCCACCACCGTGAACGTGCAAAAAGTAGAGACCGGAGTCCAGCCGGACCCCGGTCAATTTAAGATGCCGAAAATCGATTATTAATCGTTATCGGTGGCGTCGACCGCCTCCGCTGCATCCGACGAGCCACGCTTGTGCCACTTGGCCAGCGTGGCTTGTTCCATTTCCATCGGCATGCCGGCACGCGATGGCGCTTCGCCACCGTGCTCCCAACCGTCGCGCCATTCAAGCAAGTCACGCACCGTTTCGGCCAGCGGACGAGTTTCGAATCCGGCGTCGATCGCCTTTTGGCAATCCACCGTGTTGATCCCGGCAACCGGACCTTTACCCGGCGCCCAAACCGGCAGATGCCCCCACGGCATCAAACCTTCCTTCTCGAGGAAGTCCGCATCCACCCAAGTGAACTTGGCGTCGCCGCCAGTCACGGCCTTACAGCCATATGCCAACTCAGCCATGTCGGCGGGGTGACGCGGTCCGGCGATGTTGTAAATGCCGACGGTCTGGTTTTCCACGCAGCGCACGCAGAACGCCGCCAAGTCGCGCGCATCCACCCATTGAACCGGATCGGTCGGATTGCCCGGCGCCAGCACTTCGCCACCGGCGCGAACCCGCAGCGGCCAATAGCTAAAGCGATCGGTCGGATCGAGCGGCCCGACGATCAAACCCGGTCGCACATTGGTGACGCGCCCCGGCATCGTGTTTTCAGCGGCGCGTTCGCACAGCACCTTCAGCGGGCCGTAGCTGGTGTTAGTGATTTGCTCGACGACCTCGTCGCCTTCGTATTCGGCCTCGGCCGATTCCTCATTCAATCCCTTGATCGACAGATCCGGATAAGCCGAAACCGACGAAATCAACAGATACTGACCGATGTTGTCCTTCAGCAAATCCACCGCCGCCTGAGTCATGCGCGGGAAGTACGAGCTGGTATCGATCACCGCGTCCCACTTCCGATCCTTCAAGCCACTGAGGCCGGCGCCGACCTCGGGATCGCGGTCGCCAATGATGTGCTCCAAGTCCGGAAAGATGCCGGGGTTGCTCTTGCCGCGGTGGAACAGCGTAATTTCGTGGCCGCGAGCTTTGGCCGCTTCGACCAGAGCCGGCCCCAAAAAACGCGTGCCGCCGAGAATAAGAAGCTTCAAACTCTTGGCGGCACGTTCAGTATTGGGCTGTCGTAGGCTGGAGGGCGCTCCCCCGATCGCCGGCGCCCCGAGGGCGATGCCGGCGGCAGCGGCAGAACGAAGGAAGTTTCGACGGTTCGAGTTCATTTCGCTCTAGCCTACTCCTTCGCCCCATCACCGTTAGCCCCCTTTGCTTCGGCCGCCGGGATCACCATGGTCCTCGCCGCCAAGCCGCCTCCAACTTAGCATGACCTCGCCAGCCCCATCGACCGCCAAACCCGCCACCATCCTGGCCGCGATGGCGAGCTTTTGCGTGCTGGCCAGCTACTATTTGATTCGCCCATTTCGCGACGAAATCAGCGCCGAGTACCCGGATGACGTTGCCGAAATGTGGACTTACACGGCGGTTTTGTCACTAATCGTCATGCCGATTTATTCGGCGATGGCATCGCGCAGCAGTGCGGCACGGCTGGCTCCGCGCGTGTATTTAGTAGTCGCCGCAATTCTGGTCGCCTTCGCCGCAATTTTCGCCGCCGAACTCAGCGCCAACGCGGCGGTCATCAACCAATCGTTTTATGTGCTCAGCAGTTTGTACGCGCTGTTCGTGGTTTCCGTGTTGTGGAGCACGCTGACGTCTACCTTTACCAGTTCTGCCAGCAAGAAACACGCTGGCCGAGTATTCGCCGCCGGGACGATGGGCGGCATCACCGGTTCTGCCATCGTTTCCGAGGGCGCCCAATCTTTGCCGCCGGAATGGTTGTTGATTGGCGGTGCCATTTTCATTCTGCCGGCCGCGTGGGCGCTCAACGAACTCGCGAAAGCCAAGCAAGCACAAGCTGCTCCAGCCGAAAGCGAACCGACCCCTGGCGCGAGCGATTCCACGCCGATATCTAAGCGCTTGGAAACCGGCTTTTTCCGCTTGCTGAAGTCGCCCTATTTGCTGGGCATCAGCGGATACTTGCTGCTGTTCGTTTTCGGCAGCGGCTTTCTTTACTTCATTCAAAAAGACATCCTCAGCCAAATCCCCGATCGAGCCGAGCGCCGCATGCTGCTTGGACGGCTCGATCTTGCCACCCAAATCCTGACCATCGGTACGCAGATCTTGTTCACCGCCCAAGTCATCCGCCGTTGGGGTATGGCGTTGACACTGATCGTGGTACCGGTGATCACCGTGGTCGGCTTCTCCGGTTTGGCTCTGCAGCCGACCTTCGTCGTCTTCGCTGGCTTAATGGTTGGGCGCCGCGCAATGAACTACGCATTGGCCAAACCGGCGCGCGAGATTCTTTACACCGTGGTCAGCCCGCAAGAGCGCTACTTGACCAAGCCGTTGTTGGACGTTGGCCTTTATCGCTTCGGCGATTTGCTTGCTGCATGGTTCTACGAAGGCATGCAAAAGTGGCTGGCTGCAGGTACCGCCGGCATGGCATTGCTCGGTGTTCCTTTTGGGGTCGCCGCCATCCCGGTCGGTCGCTGGCTGGGCAAGCGCCAAGAAGCTTTGGCCGACGATGCTCAGCAAGACGCGAATTCTAAAGCGCAGCGTTGACCAATTTGCAGCGCAGCGCGCCGTTGCGCAATGAGATCTGATCCCACTTTTCGAAGCCCAGCGCGTGTGACAGACGACGGTCGCCGGTCAGGATGGAAGCGTGATAGCCGCTGCAATCGCGGCGTAGTTGGGCGCCGAAGCGATGGTGTAAATCTTCGATTTCGGCGGGATCGCCGACGCGCAAACCGTAAGGCAGGTTGCTGATCATCCAGCCATTCCAACCGGCTTTGGCTTCAAAATCGAAGGCGTCGCCGCGTTCAAAGTTGATCCAGTCCGACACGTGCGCGGCTTCGGCGTTGGCGATGGCGCCGGCGATGTGTTCGCGTTGCAAGTCGCGGCCTTCAAACTTCAGCTTGCCGGCTTTGCGCGTTTGCTTCATGCGCTTTTGCATGTACGCCTTGAACGCATCGGCGTTGTGGTCGGCCCAATTTTCAAAACCGAAGTCGCGCCAAGCACCCGGTGGAATGTTGGCGGCCATCATCGCCGCTTCAATCAGCAAGGTGCCGGAGCCACAGAACAAATCCACTACCGGCGCGCGCTGATCCCAACCGGAATACAGCAACACCGCCGCCGCCAAAGTCTCGGCTAGAGGTGCGCGTCCTTGGTAAACGCGCCAACCGCGTTTGTGCAGGGAATCGCCGGAAGTGTCGACCGACAAGGTGCAGCGATCGCGCCAAATGTGGGCGTGGATGCGCAAGTCGGCATTTTCCTTCGCCACTTTGGGTCGCCGACCGGTCTTCGCGCGAAAGCCATCAACGACGCCGTCCTTTACTCGTTGAGCGACGTACTGCGAATGATCCAACTCGGATTCACGACTCTGCGCGTCGACGAAAAAGGTGCCGTCGGCGGCAAGGAATTGCGACCAATCGATGCGCCGCACTTGCTTGTACAGTTGCTTATCGTCGTCGGCGTCGAAGCGCGACAAACGGCGCAGCACGCGGATTGCGGTGCGCATTTCAAAATTGGCGCGCCACGCATCTTTCATCGTGCCTTGGAAAAACACGCCGCCGACTTGGCGTTCGGCTTTGGGCAGTTTCAACGCCCGCGCCTCGCGGTGCAGCACCGGTTCGATCCCGGGCGCACAGGTGGCGAAAAAGGTGTGTTTGGAATTCACGGCAAGCGGTCGGTGGCAGCCTCAAGCGGGTGCGGCCGCAGAAAGCGAGCGGACGGGCGGCGGCGAGCGGAGGTCTACGCGACCTCGGACGGGGAACCATACTGCAAGCGCACTAATCGCGCATAAACGCCGTCGCTTTGCAGCAGAGCATCGTGGCTGCCTTGCTCGACGATTTCGCCTTTGTGGAAGACCAAAATGCGGTCCACATCGCGCACTGTGGACAAACGGTGGGCGATCGCCAGCGAAGTGCGGCCTTCCATCAATTCATGCACCGCTTCCTGCAGCACGATTTCGGTGTGCGAATCCACGTTTGACGTGGCTTCGTCAAGCACCAGCACGCACGGGCCAGCGACCATGACGCGCGCGAACGACAGCAACTGCTTTTCACCGGCGCTCAGGTTGCGGCCGCGCTCCTGCACCGGCTCATGCCAACCGCCGGGGAAGCGCGCGATCATTTGATCCAGGTGCAAGCGCTCGCCGGCAGCCAACACTTCGGCTTCGCCTACGTCAGGGTTGCCGAGTTGGATGTTTTCGATGATGTCGCCTTCGAACAGGAAAACATCCTGCGGCACCAAACCAATGCGGCGGCGCAGCTCGGCCAGGTCGTATTCGCGAATATCGACACCGTCGAGCAAAATGCGACCGTCGGTGACGTCGTACAAACGAGTCAGCAACTTCAGCACCGTGCTCTTACCGGCACCAGTGGCTCCCACCAAAGCCACCTTGTCGCCCGGCGCGACGGTGAAGCTGACGTTTTTCAGCACCGGGAACTCCGGGTCGTAACCGAAGGTCACGTTGTCAAAAACGATTTCGCCGCGCACTTGGGTGGGCGCATGCGGTTGGTCGGGTAGCGGCAGGTGGTCGTCGGCGTCGAGCAGGTCGAAAATGCGGTGGCTGGCGGTCATCGCGTTTTGCAGCACGGTGTACTTCAAACTGAGCTCGTTCAGCGGGTGGAAGAACTTCTGCATGTAGTCGACGAAGGCGACCAACACGCCCAGGGTCAGCGCGCCTTCCGCCCCACCGGCGGTCGCCCCCACCGGATCCAAGCCCATGGTTTCGGCGGCCAATCCGCCGCCGTACCACAAAATCAGCGCGACGGTGAAAGACGACAGCAGCTCGACCATCGTCGACAGCCACGTTTCCCACTTCACCGAAGCCAGCTGTGCATCGCGCACGCCGGCGTTGATTTCCTGATAGCCGCCGACCATTTGTGCTTGGCGGTTGAACATTTGCACAACCGACATGCCCGAGATTTGCTCGTGCAAATAAGCGTTCATCGCCGACAGTTTGGCGCGCATCGCGATGTAGGCTTTGCGCACGCGCAGGCGGATCACCGTCGTGACCAGGAGCAGGATCGGCACGACGATCAGTGACACCAAAGTCAACTTCCAACTGAGGCTGAACAGGATCGCCAGGGTTGCGGTCAGGAACAGCAAATCACCCAAAATGGTGACCACGCCAGTGGCGAACATTTCGTTCAGCGCTTCGACGTCGGTGGTGACGCGGCCGATCAAGCGCCCGGTCGAGGTGCGATCAAAAAACTTTGCCGGCAGGTTTTGCAGTTTGCGGAACAGCGCCAAGCGCAAATCCAGCAACGCGTTTTGCCCGCCGGTGTCGACGGCAACCATTTGCAATCGGCGGAAAAGCGCTTCGCCGACGACGACCAAAAGGAATAGCGCAAGTAGTGGGTAGAAGCCATCCAGCGTTTGCGGCGTAAGGTTTTGGTCGATCAGAGTTTTGATCAAATACGGACCAAGCAAACGCAGCGCCGAGCCGGCCAGCAAGTAGGCGAAACCGCGCCACATCCAGCGCTGGTGCGGCTGCAGGTAAATCCACAATCGCTTCAGCAATTGAAGGTCCAGCGCGCGACCCATCTTGTCGCCGGGCTCCATGCCGTGGTGTTGGACTGGGGGCATTAGCTTGCTTCCTCCAATCCAAGTTCCTCAGCCAACGCCTCGCGCGTTTGCTGGGTGCGGTAAAGGCGCGCGTAAAAGCCGTCGGCGGCGACCAGTTCGTCGTGGGTGCCGCGCTCGCTGATGCGGCCTTCCTCCAACACCAAAATTTGATCGGCCTCGCGCACGGTGGCGACGCGGTGGGCGACGAGCAAGGTCGTGCGTTGGTGCAAGAAGTCCTGCAAGCCGTGCAAGATGTCGTCGGTGGTGTGGGTATCGACGGCGGAGAACGGATCGTCGAGCAGCAAGATATCGGGCTTCATCAACAACACCCGCGCCAACGACGCACGCTGACGTTGCCCTCCACTGAGATTGAGCCCGCGCTCGCCGACGACGGTGTCTAATCCGTCCGGCAACTGATCCACATCTTTTTGCAATTGAGCCTGGGCAACGGCGACGGCAAGCGCATCACCCTCACCGCTCGTATCGGCCTCGCCGCCTTCACCGCCCACTTCACTGGATTCGTGCTTCGCGAAGTCAGCGCCGAGGGCCAAGTTTTCAGCCAGCGGCATGCTGAACAAAAAAGACTCCTGCGGCACGTAGCCCATGCGCGCGCGGTAATCCTTCGCCGCCATATCGTTCAAATCGACGCCGCCAACTTGAATCGCGCCGCGGTCCACTTCGATTTCGCGAGCCAGTGTTTTGAGCAAAACCGACTTGCCTGAACCCGTGGCTCCAACCACTCCCAACGTGCTTCCGGCTGGAACATCGAAGCTCAAATCATCCAGCACCATGCGAGTTTCGCCTGCCGGATTCGGCAACTTGACGGTCAAATTTCGAACCTGCAAGTCGGGTCGATCAAATTGCTTGGCTGCCGATGCCGGCGGATCCACCAGGGTGGGCTGTTGATCGAATACCTCGCCCAAGCGCCCGAGTGCCGCCGCGCCGCGCTGCAGCGACGAAAGCACAAAGCCGAGCACTGCAGTCGGGGCCACTAGTAGGTGCAGGTAGAACACCGTCGCGACAAAATCGCCGATGCTGATGTGACCATCGATCACCATTCCCCCACCTACCATTAACACCACGAAAGTGCTGCCGGTGGCGAGCAAGGTCATCAAGCTGCCCAGGCGAGCGCGCAGCCGGGTGACGTCGAGGTTGCGATCACGGTTGTTGCGGCCGACTTTTTCAAAGCGGCGCATGTCGAAGTCTTCCAACGCCAAACCACGGATCACCATGCCGCCGGACAAGCTTTCTTCAACCTTGGCGCTGACCTCGGCCAACGCTTCTTGCGAGTCGCGTGACAGCACTTGAATTTCGCCGGCCAGTTGACGCGCGCGCCACAGGAAAAACGGGAACGGCGCCAATGCGATTGCGGTCAGCTTCAAGCTGATCGACGCCATGAAAGAAAGACTGACCACATAGACCGCGGTGGTTTCGGCTAGGTACAAGAACACCGGGCCAAGCAGGCTTTGCACGAACTGCACATCGTTGACACAGCGCGACATCAGCTTGCCGGTTTGCTGACCGGCAAAGTAGCTCGGCGACAAACCGGCTAGATGGTCGACCAAACGGTTGCGCAAATCATGCACGGCGCGACGGCACGAACCGAGCACCAGCAGACGACTAGCTGTACGCACGATGGCGCCGACCACTGCCACGATGGCGATTGCGATGGCCCCTTTGGCAACCAATCCCAGGATCTTGCTTTGCTCAAGTGAACCGCCACTGGCCGCCTCTCGCAGTTCATCCACCGACTGACCGAGCAAATATGGCACGCTAATGCGGAAAATCACTGCCGCCACCAGCGTCAGCCCACCGATCAGGTAAGCCCCGCGGTATTTGCGAAAATACGGCAGCACCCGACGCAACTCTTTGAAATGACCAGAGTTGGACTCACTTTGCGGACTTTGGGCGCGGTCGGCTTTGGAGGACATCGGCGCTAGGGCAGCGGGACAGAATACCCTTTTTAGGCCGATTTTCCGGAACATGGAGCGGAACATCGCCGTCCAGAGAAATGCCTATTAGGTGTCTCTCAGGGGTTGGCTTTGAATCACTCTCTCCCGATTCAAAGCCACATTTTTTTTTGGTTTTGGGGGTGTGGATTGGTGGTGATGGGTGACCTCCGGCGGCAAAGGGTACCGCTCGCGGTACCAAAAGCCGCCGGAGGTCACCCATCACCACTAGGGCACACTCGCAACACCACATTTTTGTGGAGGGAGGTGCATGTGGAGGTGGGATATTGAAGGGGGTGTTTTTTTTGGGGTGGCGGTATGCTTGGGCGGAATTTCTGCTGAAGGGTGGCCTATTGGGCCGTACGCAGTTTTCCCTCGTTATGGAGCCCCAACCCCCGATGGATCAACCTCCTACTCCACGAAACGCGCCCGAGGTGCGTGGTGGCTTGGCTACTTGTGTGCGCAAGTGGTGGCAGTCCGGCACTGTTTTGGCGTTTGCGTTGGTGATTTTGCCTGTTGGGTGCATGAGTCCTGAGGAGGCGGTGGAGTCGGCTGATGCCGAGGTTTATACGCTGGTGCAGGAGCGGCGCGATGCGGTGGTTGGAAGCGATTTGCCGTTTTCGATTCAACCGCCGGAAGATAGCTTGCGGCAGCGGTTGATGCGCGGTGATGGATTGGAAGACCCGCGCATTCAAAATTTGACCTTCGAGCAGTGCTTGGAGATTGCCGCTGAGAACAGCCGCGCGTTTCAGTCGCAGAAGGAACAGCTGTACTTGTCGGCTTTGGATCTGACTTTGGAGCGCTGGCGCTTTGGCACCATCTTTAACTTGGGTGCCGCTGCAGGCGTTGGCGGCAGCGGATTTGACGACGGCACCGCAGCCATCGATGCCGATGGTAGTGCCAGCAAGTTGTTTGGCACCGGGGGTCAATTGGTGACCAATATTGGTGCCTCACTGTTTCGCGCCATCGGCACCGGCGATGGATGGGATGCGCTGTCGGATCTGAGCATCTCCTTTACCCAGCCGCTGTTGCGCGGTTCGGCGCGTGAAGTGGTGATGGAGCCACTGACTCAGGCTGAACGCAACTTGGTCTACGCGGTGCGCAATTTCGAGCGCTACCGCAGCGGCTTCGCTTACGACGTCGCCAGTCGTTATTACAACTTGCTGTTGTCGGTGCAGACGACGAAGAACGAGTTGGAAAACGTCGACGTCCTGGAGCTGCTCTATCGACGCAACCGTGCCTTCGCTGATGCCGGTCAGTTGAACGAAATCCAAGCCAGTGAAGCCGAACAGGACTTACTTGGCTCGCGCAATCGTTTGGTCGAACTGGAAGGCCGTCTGGAGCGCGAGCTCGATTCTTTCAAACTGTTCCTGGGCCTGCCGATCGATACGCCGATCAACGTCGACCCCGAAGGCTTGGCCGCGCTTGAAATTCAAGACGCCGCCGACCTGCTCTTCGGCTGGGAAGAAGCCCAACTGACCAAGTTCGCTTTGTCGCGCCGGCTGGACTTCCTCAACACGCTGGAACAACTCATCGACGCGGAGCGCAGCACTCGCCTTGCTGCCGACAACTTGCGCATCGGCTTAGGTTTGACCACCAGCTTGGGCGGCAGCTCTAGCGAAGGTCGCCCACTGAGTTATTCCGACGACCGTTTGCCGTGGAGCGTCGATCTGGATTTGGATCTACCTGTAGACCAAATCCCCGAGCGCAACAGCTACCGTCGCAGTTTGATTAGTTACGAATCGCGCAAGCGATCGATGGAAGAGCTGGCTGAAAGTATCCGCGTGGATCTGCGCGATTCCATCCGTAGCACCCAAACCATTGAAGCGAGCTATCGCTTGCAACTAGAAACCGTCGCTCTAAACCGCACGCGGGTAAAGAGCGCCAGCATGAAGCTGGATGCCGGTCGCGCCGAAACGCGAGATTTGCTGTTTTCACAGCGAGACCTGCTGGCATCCCTTAACGCAGCCGACTCGGCCCTGGTGGATTTCACCCTTGCCAAGCTGGCCTTATATCGAGAACTGGAACTGGTGGAATTTGATCCGAGCGGAATTGTGGTGCATATAGATAAGTTGGCTTCCGGACCTCCTTCCGCGGACACGAACTCTGACAACGAGTAATGGCAAAAAACAAATCCCCGATGAGATTCCTGCTCCCGATCGCCGTTGTTGCGGTGGTTGTGATCGGCGGTCTTGGCATTGCCGGCATTGGTCCGGCCGCTACTTTGATGGGCGGCATGACCGGTGGCGAAGAAGAGGCTGCGATCCCCGGGCCGAAGGTCAAACGCGGACCGATGGTCATCAGCGTGACGCAGCGCGGTAACTTGTCGGCGAAGAACTCGATTCAGATTCGCAACGAGTTGGAAGGTCGCACCACCATCTTGAGCATGATTCCCGAAGGCACGGTGGTGAAGAAGGGCGATCTGCTGGTGGAGTTGGATGTGTCGAACATGGTGGAACGCCGGGTGCAGCAAGACATCAGCGTGCAGAATGCGCGGGCGGCTCATACCAAGGCGGTTCAGCAGAAGGAAATTCAGGAAAGCCAAAACACCAGTGATATTGAACGCGGCAAGCGCTTGGTCGAGTTCGCTCAAATTGATAAGGACAAGTACGTCAATGGCGAATGGCCGCAGCAGCTCAAGGCGGCGGAAGAATCCATTACTCTGGCTCAAGAAGAACTGAAGCAAGCCGAGGAACGCCTTGCCGACAGCATCAAGCTCAACGCAGAAGGCTTCCTAACCGACAACGAGTTGGAAACCGACCGTTTGGCCGAAACGCGGCGCAAGATTGCGTTGGAGCAAGCCAAGCGCGCCAAGGAGTTGCTCGAGGTTTACGACAACCCGAAGCAGGAAAAGGCGCTGGCAGCGGACATCCTCGAGACCAAGCGTGAGCTGGAGCGGATTGAGCTTCAAGCCAAAGCGCGGCTCGTGGATTTTGAAGCAACGGAGAATACGTCCAAAGCGCGCCTGGAACTGGAAGAGGACGAACTGACGAAGATTGAAGACCAGATCTCGAAGGGCAAGATCTACGCGCCGGATGCCGGCATCGTGGTTTACGCCCGTCAACGTTCGCGCTGGGGATCGGGCGATCCGATTGCCGAAGGCACCGAGTTGCACGAGCGTCAGGAGATCATCACCATTCCGCGTGAAGGCGGCATGATTGTTGAGGCCAGCTTGCACGAGACGGTGATTAAAAAGGTACAAGCCGGACAGAAGTGTTCGGTCACCATCGACGCGATGCCGGGCCGCACCTTTGAGGGTGAGGTTCGCTTTGTTGCGTTGCTGCCCGATAGCAACAGCTGGTGGGCCAACCCGAACCAGCGCTTGTTCAAAACCGAAATCGGCATTCTGGATCCCATCGCCGAAATGCGCCCCGGTATGTCGTGCAAGGTGGAAATCCTCGTCGACGCGCTCGACGACGTGTTGCAAGTTCCGGTTCAAACCGTGTTCCGCAATGGCGGCAAGACGGTGTGCTTCGTCGACGGCCCGGGTGGCACGGAAGAAGTCGAAGTCAAAACCGGTCGCGATAACGACAAGTGGGTCGAAGTGCTGGATGGCTTGGCCGAAGGGCAAACCGTGCTGATGGCACCGCCGACCGGCTTCAAGCTTGAGCCGGCTCCAGCTCGCTCAGGTCCGCCAAATGGCATGACGCCGAGCATGGGCGGTGATGGCAAGTCCAGCGCCGAAGGTGGTCGCTCCGGCGGCGGTCGCCCCAGTGGCGAACGCGGCGGGGATCGCTCCGGCAGTGGTCGTCCGGGTGGCGGCGAACGCCAAGGCAGCAGCAAGGGCAAAGTTCCTGGCGGCCCGAAGGGAAGCACACAGCCCGAGACACCGAAGAAGTAATCGAGCGATGGAATTGCCCCCACCGGTGGCTGAGCTGATTGACGTTTCGCGCGTGTACCGCATGGGCGAAGTCGAAGTGCGTGCTTTGGATGGCATTAACTGCACCTTTCGCCAAGGCGATTACTGGGCCATTATGGGCAGTTCGGGCAGCGGCAAGTCGACGATGTTGAACTTGCTCGGCTGCATCGACCGGCCGACCCACGGCGATTATCGGGTGCGGAATACGTCGGTGGGCACGTTGGACGACGACGAACTCAGCGAGTTGCGCGGCCAACACATCGGCTTCATTTTTCAGTCGTTTAATTTGATTCAACAATTGAACGTGCTGGAGAACATCTTGGTGCCGCGCTTCTATTTGGAGAAGCCGGGATCGGATGCCGAAGACAAAGCGGTGGAATTGGCGAAGCGCGTTGGCTTGGGCGATCGTGTTCATCACCGGCCGCGCGAGCTGTCGGGTGGTCAGCAGCAACGCGTGGCAATTGCGCGCGCGCTGATTAACGAACCGTCCATCCTGCTGGCCGACGAAGCGACCGGTAACTTGGATACTCACACCACTCGCGAAATTTTGGAGCTGTTCGACGAGCTTCACAACGAGGGCATGACCATTCTGCTGGTCACCCACGAAGACAACGTCGGCGCGCGCGCCGAAAAAACCATGTGGCTGCGTGACGGTCGCATCGACAGGATCATCGAACGGGAGCCTGTTGCTTAAGCAATGATCGCCGGCACCTTCGTCCGCACCTTCCGCCTCGGCGTCAAGAGTTTGATGCTGCACAAATTGCGCAGCATGCTGACGACTTTGGGCATGCTATTCGGCGTCAGCAGCGTGGTGGCGATGTTGGCCATCGGCGAGGGCGCCAGCAAAGAAGCGCAAGAGCAGATCAAGCGCTTGGGCAGCCACAACATCATCCTGCGCAGCATCAAGCCGCCGGATGATCCGGTCAGCAATCAAGAAACGCGCGTTTCGACTTACGGCTTGACCAACAATGATTTTGACCGTCTGTCGATGACCTATCCATGGGCGGAAGACGTCGTGCCGATGCGCATCTTGCAACAAGAGGTGCGCTTTGAAGATCGGGCAATGAACCCGCGCGTGATTTCGACGGTGCCGAATTATTTGGAAGCCACCGGTCGAGTCATTTTTGAAGGCCGCTTTCTCACTCAGCGCGACCAAGAGGCGACCTCGAACGTATGCGTAGTCGGCTACGAGGTGGCGCGCCAGCTATTCCCATTCAAATCGCCCATCGATCAGCAAATCAAAATCGGCCCCGACTACTTCACCGTAGTCGGCACGCTGCTGCCGCGAGTACCCATCGGCGATGACCAACCGGCGCCCGGCGATGACGTCACCGGCGAAATCTTCCTGCCGATGAGCACCGGTCTGCGTTGGTTCGGCGACATGCAGGTCAAAATTCGATCCGGCAGCCGCGACATGGAAATGGTCGAACTGCACGAGATCATTTTGAAGGTCAACAGCGGTGAAAACGTTCCGGTCGCCGCATCGGCAGCACGCGAGATGCTGAAGAAGTATCACAACGACCAAGATTACGAAGTCATCGTGCCGTTGGAGTTGTTACTGCGCGAGGAAGAAACCAAGCGCATTTTCAAAATCGTGCTGGCAAGCATTGCCGGCATTAGCCTTCTGGTCGGCGGCATCGGCATCATGAACGTGATGCTGGCGACGGTGACCGAGCGGACCCGCGAAATCGGCGTGCGCCGTGCGTTGGGTGCAAAGAAGCGCCACATCGTCTGGCAGTTCCTGGTCGAGACCGTGGTGCTGTCGGTAGGCGGTGGTTTGTTGGGCATCGGCCTTGGTTTGACCATCCCTAAAGTGGTCGAGTACTACACCGATATGGAGCCGGTCGTCACGCCGGCCGCGCCGACTTTGGCATTCTGCATTTCCGTAGGCGTCGGCTTGCTGTTCGGGCTTTACCCGGCTTGGCGGGCGGCGAACATGGATCCGGTGGAAGCACTGCGCCACGAATAACGGCGCTGCTGGTTACAGACCGTCACGATTAGGGTGTGGCGCGCGTCTTCAGGGGTTATCCTGAAAGTGCTCCCCACATTCATCACCGCTCAACTCCAATGAGCTCGGATATGGCTACCACCGCTCTCAGCGTTGAAAAGTTCTGTGATTTCCTACCGCTTCGCAACCAAGCGGGACGGGCAATCGCTCTGTTTAGCGACTATGGCTCGTGGTTAGGGATCACCTGGGGCATTGACTGCCTGCTGGAAATCCGCGACACCTTAGGCGGCGAGGTTTATTCGCTGGATCTGGGTAGCTCGTTGCACCAAGCCAAGTCTTACCCCGACCGCCAAGAAGCAGTGTTGCGCGACGGCCGACGTTTACGCATCGGCTTCAGCGAAAGCGGCAATCTGTTGATCGAAATTCGCGCCGCCGAAGACGGCTCGACTTCCGACGCCGACTCCGGCCAAATCAAGTGCAAGCTCCCCTACCGCACCGAATCCGTCAACGGTGCGCTGTGGCTGTTGATCGGCGCCGACGCCACCAGCTGCGATATGCCGACGGCGGATCAATTTGAGCGCACGCGGCAACGCTGGGACGAATACTTCGAGCGTGCATTTACCGGCATGCAGCGCAAAGAGAATCCAACCTCGCAGGTCTTGATGGCGCGCGGCGTCGCCACCTTGCTTTGGAACTTGCGCGCGCCGATTGAAAACTTGCCTTACTACGGTGTGATTCCGTCGCCGTTCTATCACCGCGGTTTTTGGGCTTGGGATTCGTGGAAACACGCCCACGCTTTGGCTTATTTCGCGCCGGACCTCGCCGCCGATCAACTGCGCACCCAATTCCATCGCCAGCAGGGCGACGGCATGGTGCCGGACCACATTAAGCCGAATCCGCGCGACGATAACTGGTGCAATACCAAGCCGCCGATGGCCGCTTGGGCGTTGCATCACATCTGGCAACGCACCGGTGATGAGGAATTGGTGCGAGAGTTGTTCCCGAAATGCGAAGCGCAACTGGATTGGTGGTGCCACGCGCGGCGCATGCCGGGTGAGGCGCTGTTCCGTCCGGGCGGCGTCGACTTTTTGTCGGCCACATGGGAAACCGGTTGGGATGAGTCGTATCGCTTTAAGGGCGTCGATTTGGTCCCTTATGGGTCGTGGCATTTGTTCGACATGTGGACGCCGGATTTGAATGCCTACATCTGCAACGACTACGCCGCGATGGCGAAGCTGGCGGCGGTCATCGGCGAGGACCCGCAGCCGTACCAACGTGAAGCCGACTACCTTGCCGCTGCAATTAGCCGCGCACTTTGGAATGAAGCCAAAGGCTGCTTCTGCGATTTGCGGGCAAGTAACGGTGCCAGCACCGGCGTCATCAGCGCAGCATCGTTTGTTCCGCTTTGGATCGGCATTGGCTCGGATGTGCAAAGGCAGGGCGTGCTGAAATTGATGACATCAACCAGCCACTTCTGGACCGATGTGCCGTTCCCATCGCTGTCGGCGGCCGAAGCCGAATTCGATCCGCACGGTTTCTGGGACGGCAGCGTGTTCAACGATCACGCCGCGATTGCCTTCTATATTCTCGGCGAACGCGCCGGTGAAGCACGGGATCGCATGCGCGATTACCTCGCCAAACACGAAGCCTATTTCGAGTGCTACTCTCCGCTCGACGGCGCGCCGGTTCGCGGCGGACGTCCCGCCGTGCCGCAGTTTTCGTGGGGCGCCGCCGCAGCTTTAGAAGTGCTGCACGGCGGACCTTTCCCGGCTACCAACGACGCTTAAAACCAAGCGGCGCTGACCTTGGCCCAATCTAGGCCGAGCGCGTTCCATACGGCGTCGGCGAGTTGGGCTTCGGTTTCGAAGCGGAAGTGGCAAGTGGTGGAAACGTGGGTGTAGCTTTCACCCGGTGCCAATGCCAACGCCGGTGACGACGATTCCAATTCGTAAAACTGCTCCGGCCCGCCGTGGTTGTAGGAATTCACTACGTCGCCGTAATAAGGATCCACGTCGGTCACCCATTGCTCGGAAACGTAAGGTGCATCGGCGACTACCGGCGTAAATTGCACTACGGTCAGCACGCGCGTTTCCGGGTTATACGCGGCCATGACGTTTTTGGCGCGGTTGCGCAAGATGCCGACTTTGCTGACGAATTCCGAATCAACCCGGAACAATGCGAAGCCGTGTTCGATGCGGAAGCGCTTGGAATCAAGCTCGCCGAAGTAATCGGCACGGACCGCTGGACCTTGATCCGGATCGACTGCGTCGGTGCGGAAGGGCAGAATCGCCAGCGCGTCGGAGCCGGGTCGGAACATTCCCAAAATCCAAATACACGGCAACCCCGTTGCGCGCGTCCAAGCGTCGTTGCCGGCGTTATGCACCGTATTCACGCTGCGGAATGCGGTCCACCGCGCGCCGTCGGGCAGCTTGCCGACGATGGCTTCCACTTCTTTATCGCTGGGCGTTTCAATGGCGCGTTCGACGCGTATGTGGAACTTACCGCCGCTGGCGTTGTGCAAAGTCATGCGTCGCTCCATGCGGTTCGCCGAAGTGGTCGGATGAAACGCACCATTGTTCAAATCGGCCGGCACGCGCCAAACGTCACGATCCATGGGCGCGCCGGGGTCGAAGAAAAATGAGAACTCACTTCCCTCCGGACCAATCCAAAAGCGATCTTCGCCACCGTAGTTGGCAAATGCGGCGTCTGCAGTTGGTTCGGCAACTTCGTCGTGATTTAAAAAGCCCAAGCTCGGCTCACTTAAATCCAGCGTCGAAATCATCACGCGTCCTTGAAGCGCAGGCGCAAACACGTAGCCACCGGTTCCGCTGATCACCAGCTGGCCGTCGGCGTGTTGAGCCAAGAAGCCGGCGTCTTCGAGAAAGCTAGGAGAATCTTCAACCAGAACCGAGGAGCACGAAGACATCAAAACAGCGCTGAGCAGCGCGACGAGTTTGGGGGTGTGCATGGATTGCCGAACGGGAGGTCGGCCATGCTAGCAATTTGCCAACCGCCAAGTGCCTCGTCCGGCGGCTTTCGCCCCATACAACGCGGTGTCGGCCGACTCGAGCAAAGCGTCCAGACCACATGTGCTCTCGGAATCTACATGCACCACTCCGACGCTGACGCCTAAATTCGGCGCCCCATCCTTCAACTTCTCCTGATAGCGACTGGCCACCGCGCCGACTTTGAGCATCAGGCGCTCCACCACACCGTTGAGTACCGTTGGGGTCATACCCTCCAGCCAAATCACGAATTCGTCGCCACCAAATCGACAGAACAGATCCTCTTCGCGCAACGTCGACTTGGCGGCGGCAGCGGCTTCAATCAAATATTGATCGCCGAAAGCGTGCCCCAAACTGTCGTTGATCTCTTTGAAGTTATCCAAGTCAAGCAGCACCAAACCACCGCGGATGTTTTCTTCATCCATCGCAACCAGTCGGCGTTCGACCCGTTCCAACCATGCATTTCGATTCAATGCGCCGGTCATGCGGTCGAAGGTTGCAGCGACGACTAGATCGGAATGTAACTTCCACAATTCGGCTGCCAAAGAGACCTGATGACTGAGCAAAGTCAGCAGTTCGATTCCGTCGCCACAGCGATCTTTGGGCAGACATGCTTGCGGTAGAACCAAGCCGCCAAGTACGCGATTATGGGCTCGAATCGGCAAATACCAGCAGAGTTCGCGACTTAATCCGAAAGCGGTGCCGTCGGTCAAGCGCGGTTCATCGGCATTCCACGCTTCGGCGGCGGCGTTGCGAGTAAAGCCGGACGGACGAATGGTTAGGTGGGAACGACCGGTGTGACGCTCGTGCAGGTAATAGCGATCCACCTCGCGGCCGGCGACAAAAAATGCCGCCCAACTACAGCCGGCGGCCGCCACCACTTTGATCGGCACACACTTAGCCCAATCGGCCTTGGTGGCGTCGGTGGTCAGCATTTGACCAAGCAGCAGCAAGCGCTTGAGATGGCGAGCGCGCCTCTCGGCTGATTCTAGCCGCGAAGCAAGATCTTTAAGCCTGAGTGCGCTCATGATGGAAGTGGGAGAATTCGAGCATGGGGATACCGCTCCCGCGCAAACCTCCAGGCCGCACCAGAGCTCACCCTCCTTTTCGCAGAAAACCCAGGAAACTTAAGGGATTCAGCTTATTCGGGCAATTCGATCACTAAGTCCTGCACCACCCCAGCTTGGGTGCTTAGCTCTTTGCTCCAGCTCTTCGGCGCACGCCCGTCCCGCTGCCAATTGAATGTGATTTGATAATTGCGTGGTCGGTCCTTGTTCATCTCAAAAACCGCACCGGCGCTGGGCTTGAGCTCGAGCTGCAAGGGCTGGCGATTCGCCTGATCGCCGGAGTGAGCCGGCCCATCCAACGGTAACCCTACTTCGATGGTGGCGGTGAGCCGCGCACTAGGGTGGACGACGAGCTGATCGAGGAGTTGGGAAACGAAAATGCGGAATCCGGCGCCGGGCTGCAGGTTCACGTCCAACTCATCGTTTAATGATTTGGCCGACACCTCGCCGTTTTGAATCCTTAGGTCAAACGGTCCTGCAATGCGATAACCGTTGGCCGACGCCATTAACCAGTAATCGCCGTCGGGAAGATGATGCAACGAAAAGCTTCCATCGCCGCTGGGTTGGGTGGTTGCATAACGAACCTGCCAACGATTGCCATGCGTTCCGTGAAGCATGCCGCCAAGGCCTGGAGTCGGCGGATGACGAACGGCTTTGCGCATTTTGCGATGAATTTCGTCGGCGTAATCTTCGACCTCGGCAAGACGCTCTACCAACAAAACCTGACCGTTTTCTGCCCCGGCAGGCAGCCTTCCGTGAATGGATTGGCCTTGCAATTCGACACGATGATGCACGGAGGCTCCAGGCAATACTTCCACTTCGGTGGTGCGCGGTACTGTTTGCGGAACCATCGCTATGAGTCGATAGCGGTCGGCTACCAAGTTCATTTCAGCAGTGCTGCCCTGACCATTCGTGCGCTCGACACCGCGCCAACGCCGCAAGTACTGCTCGTCATCGCGGCGGATCGGCAAAATTTGAATCACGCTATCGGCAATGACTTGATCGGGCGATTGAGTGGTCACAGTGAGCGTGCCCGCCTCAGGCAATTGGACCGCGCCCAACGAACCGCTTTGGTGGATTTGGTACTCGCCAAGGAATTGCCCATGCGCGGCAAATCCAGGCAACGCCAAGCGCCAAGTCCCGGGTGAAATGCTGTCAAATTGAATGCGCCCGTGGTCGTCGGAATAGGCTTTAAGTGGACGCTGACGTGGATGGCGTGGCTGTTCGCGTGATTTCCACCGCCAATCGAAGTCGGCCGGCGACAATTCCAATTGTCGATCCGATAGCGAGCGCTCGGCCGAATCGATCAAGTGGAAGTCAGCGGTCAGCGCCGGCTGCATGGTCAGCACGACGTCGCCGCCCTGCGGAAGAACCTGAATCGCCTGGCGCGTTTCGCAAAAGCCCGGTGCTCTTGCGCGCAACCAGTATTCGCCAATCGGAAGGTGACGGAATAGGAACCGAGAGTTGCTGAGCTGGAACGGCAACACAGTCTGCAATCCAATCGGCCAAGCGAAGGGCAACAATTGCGGTTTGCCGATTTTGGCGGTGGCCACCTCCGGGTTTAGTAACAACTTGATTTCGCCTTCAGCGGAGATTGCATTGCCATCCGGGTCTTGCAAACTCACCGTGATTTGTGGCATCGCCGGTAGATACAAATCGCCAAAATCCAAATCGTGGTCGGCGCTTTGCAGCTCTTGGCGCAGCAAGGTGCCGCCAGGATGAATAGCGGCAAAGGCGAATTTGCCCTCTTTCAGCAGCATTTCGAAGCTGCCATCGGGTTTGCTCCACGCCGTCGTCAAGTGACGAGCAGAAAGAGCAAGCGGATCCACCACCATGATCAACGCGTGCGATGCAGGGGTGCCGTCGGCTTGAAGGATTCGGCCACGGGCGCGGTGAACGGCTGGGAAGTCCACCTGGTATTGACCATCTTTTTCAACCGAAACCACACGGCGTTCGACGCCGCCAATCTTGATAATCAGATCGGATCGCAATCGCGGGTCCATGCCGGACACACGCAAGTAACCGTTTTCATCGGTTTCACCCAGGTATCCCTCGTCATCGCGCGAGCCGTGCAGAGCCGAATGAAAGTTGAAGCCCTGGCGCAAAAAAACACGCGCGCCAGCGTAAGGTTCGCCGGCGGAGTGAACGTTGAGGTCGGCCTCGTGGCCGCGTTTTAAAACCACTAATTGCGGTGGATCACGCGGTTGTGGATTGCCATCGAGATCAACCTGAGTGGCTAGAAATCCCGGTGCCCAACATTTCAATAAATCCACCTGCGGATGCAAGCTGGCGAACCGCGTCGCGCCGACGTCATCGCTGATGGCGAAAAAGGCTTGGCTATTTGGATCGCGCAAATTCTTCGCCCGCACCATTGGCATCAAACGGGCTCCAACGATAGGCCGGGAGGATTCATCCACCACTTGAAAGCTGCGCTCCACTCCCGGGTGCAGTTGGATTTGAACCTTGGCGGATTGGCGCTGCGGTGAACTTGGTTGGAAAAGCACCGCTCTTTCGGTCAGACCGGCTTTACTTGCAACCACGCAAAGTTGCGGTTCGGGGCCGTCGGCGGTGGGTAAAGCGAGTTCCAAGTCGACGCGACCGTCGCTTGAAGTTGTACCTTCTCCAAGAACCGGGAACGAAGCCAACCACAAAGCTTCAGGGCCAAGCAATTCGTGAGGCGGTATCGGTTTGCGCAGCGCATAAACGCGACAGAACACGCCTTCGATGGCGGCGTGATGAGTGTCGATCACCTCGATGCCAAAATGTTGCAGCAAAGCTCCATCAGTTGCGGTGCGCTGCGCCTCCCCCCCTCGATTGGCCCCCGATCCTGCCGTTGCGCCTCCGTTCGAAACTTGAACCTCAATCGCGCTTGATGGATCGGTGCCCGGAGTTGCCGGCGAGGAAACCCACGATTGCCACAACCAAATCCCGGCAGTAACCGCGATTGCACCTGCCAGCGGCTTCAGAATCGAACTCCAACCAACCGGTAGCAATGTACCGCTGGTCGAAAACGGCTTGAGCAGCAGACTGACGCACATCATTGCCCACTGATCGCCGAACCTGCCTTCCAACTTGGCGCGCACCTGCTCGCGAGCGCGACTCAGTTGATTGCGCACCGTCGAAGCGTTCATCTTCAACTTGCGCGCGATTTGCGCCGCCGACATTTCGTCGAAGTAATGAAGCACAACCACAGTGCGATAAGGCTCGGGCAAACCCTTCACTGCCGACGCCATCAGCTCCTGCACCTCCAGCCGCATTTGGATTTCGGCCGGCAGCAATTCCTCCTGCCCAACGTTGCGCATCTCGGTGCGCGTCACCGCCAAGTCTTCACGCATCTGCCGACGCAATTGCCGACGCGATCGGTCGATGGCAATGTTGCGCATGACGCGCGCCAACCAACCGCGCGTGGCACCCTGCTCTTGAGGAGGGTGTTCGAGTGCGGTGAGAAATGTTTGCTGGACGAGGTCGTCCGCTGCAGATTCGCAGCGAACAAGGCTAAGGGCGAGCCGACGAACCCATTCCGTATGTTCCAGCAGGTCTTCCACCCGGCAGGGGCGGGTTCCTTGCGGCATATGAAGAAAACGTCGCCCGACCGCGAACTGTCTCAGAAAAGTGACAGCTTGGCAGGTTGGGGATGCTCTTATTCTGCCATCAGCGCGGCAACCGACAGCAAATTCGCGCGCGGATTCCCGGCTCGGCGAATGTGGTCGGTGTTGACCTGAATCGCGATGCAGCACCCAAGTTCAGGCAGGTACATCATTTCCGACAGGTAGCCGGGGAAGAATCCGCTGTGGCCCCACGCCGGGCCGAATTCGGTTTCGGCGACGATTACCCCCAATCCATAGCGATCTCCGGGGTTCAAGCGAGCGTCGACGGCGTCGTTTAGCGCTAATTCGCGGCTCTTTTTATTTAGTAATCGATCGCCAAACAGCAGCGCTCCCCACTTCGCCAAATCACCGGTGGTCGAGTAGTAACCACCGCCGCACCATTCCAACTGCGGGTTGATATAGAACTTGCCGTGGTCCATCACCGGCTTCCATTCGGTCCAACCGCGTTCACCCAAAATGTGATAGCCCTGACACAAACCGGGCAGATCGGGGGTTGTATTCGGCAGCGTGTTGAGCAGTTGATTGGGTTGCAAAAAGCGGCGGAACACCTCGCGGTAAACCGAATCCGGTAGCGCCTTCTCCATCGCCATGCCGGCGAGAATGTAGTTGGTGTCGGCGTACGACCAGCCCTGATCTACCTCAAATAACGGATCGCGATCGAGGATGAATTCCAGCAGTTCCGGCTGTTGCCAGCGGTGGTTGGGCTTGGCTTTGGCGGCCGCCCAAAATTCGGGTAATTGCACGTGCTCGCTAACGCCGCTGGTGTGACGGAACAATGAACGCATTGTGATCGTCGACGAATTCGGCAAGCGCTCGAACCAATCCTCTTCGCCCAGATATTTGCTGAGTAGATCATCCGGCGAAATCGTGCCCTTCTCTACCATGTCCAAAAACAGCGCGGCGAAATAGGTCTTGCCGATGCTGCCCGACATCAAACGGTGCTGCGGGGTCATCTTGATCTTGTGTTCCAGGTCGGCAAATCCGGCCGCAGCCGCAACCACACGCCCATCCGGCCAAGCGACGGCAACGCTGACTCCGGGCACGTCGCCGGCGGCATATTGATCGGCCCACTTTTGCAGTTGCTCCTGGCTGAGTTCGGCCGAAGCCACCGCCGTGGCGGACGCGTTCGCTGAGGTCGCGGCGGACGATGGTTCCTGGTCGGCATAACCAATCCAGGCGCAAAGAGTGAGGAGGAGGGAGAACATCGATGAATCCACGCGAAGGTAGGATTGTGGAGTGTACCCGCTGCCCTTCGCCATTCAGCGGCCTTGGCTGCTCCTGCGTGACCTCATGGTCAATCGCAATCAGCCTGATTTAGAGCGATTACGCAGCATTCGCTCGCCCGAGCGTTTTTTATGGGCAATCTTGCCGCACGCGGCGCGCACATTTTCCGCCTGCATCACGATGCTGCCGACGACCTCGGCGCGGGCGGCGGCAATTGGCTATGTGTACTGCCGGATTTTGGACACCTACGAAGACCTCGCGCCGACTCCGCGCGAAGGGCAGCGCATGATGCGGCGCTTCGCTGCGCGATTCGCTAGACCTGAATTCCAGGAGCAAAACCCGGCCGGCGCCGACGGCTTATTGCATGCCCCCGCCCCACCGTTGACCGGAGCCGATCCCGTCGACCTGCGCGACCAAGCGCACTTGTTGCTGGTAGAACGCTGTGAGTTGATCGACCGCTTGTTCCTCAAACTGCCGGCCGCCAGCCGCGTGGCCATTGTGCACTTGGTGCGGGATATGGCCGGTGGCATGGTTTGGGCCAAGCGCGTGTTCGACGATCAAGATGGGCTGCTGCATTCGCCGTCGCAATTGCGCCATTACTGCAACGCGGTGCTCGGCAACCCGGTGGCCTTTGCGATGCGCTTGATGATGCGCCGCGAGCTCACTGCCGACGAACGCGAAACGGCGATGGATGTCGGCGAGTTGGTGCAACTTGCCAACGTCACCCGCGACATGGAAAAGGATCTGTTGCGCGGCGTGGCTTATCACCCTGGACTCAAGCCCTATTTGCACTTCGACGTCAAAGCCGATTTATCGGTAGCCGGCTCGGATGGCGAATCCAAAATTCATGCCGACGCCCGGCTACGCACCGCCGAAGCAGTCGACGCCATTCGAAACGCGCGCGGCCAGATCTTCGACTTGGCAATGGCCCAAGCGCCGGCCTACACCCGCATGGTGGAAGGCATTCAATTCCGCAGGTGGAGCTTGAGTCGAGCTTCGGCGCTATTGATGCTGGAATTCACCGACCGCTATTACCGCTCGTGCGCGCGCCGCATTGACCGACCGCAATGGACCGGTCCACGCAGTTCACTGCGCTTGTTGTTCCGCGCCTTCCCGGCGTTTTTATCGAAGCGATCGACGTTGCGCCGGGTGCGGCAGATTGAGCGGAATTTGGTCGCCGCCGGCAATCAAGCGGCAAACGGATTCGATCCGGTGCCGGTGCGCACCGACTCGGACTGACTGCGATTGCCGCCTTCCCAACCGCCATCGACAGCGGTTTGAAGGTACTCACGCACACTGAAGCCGTCGACTTGGATGACGTCGTCGCGTAGTTTTTCGGCAGCGCGGACCTGATCGGCTTCGGCAACGGTCAAGATGCCGGCACGGACTGCGGCGTCGAGCATCGCAACCGGCTTGCCCTTGGGCAGCAAACGCTTGCGGATTGCCTTGCGAATCTTGGTAACAGTTTGATCGGCTTGCACACAGGCGGCGAAAGCTTCTTCCAACTTGACCACCGGTTCTTCGGCATCGGTCGGCTGGTACAGCAGGTCGAACAAGCGATCGCGTTGTTCGCCGGGCGTTTGCATAGCCTTTGCAACTGCGTTGACGTCGGCGTCGGCCGGGCCGCGACCGAGACTGTTCATGCGGCTCCACAATTGCACCGGACCGCGAACCAACATGCCGATGCCTGGCGCATCGAAGTTGGCGAAGATGCTGTCGAATGCATTTTGAATGTTGGCCATCGCCGTATCCATCGAGTGACGGAACAACGCTAAATCTTCTTGCGGACGGCCGTCGGCTTCGAAGCGGTGTACGGTGGCGGATGCCAAGAACATCCACGACAGCGCATCCGAGAAACGACCGGTGAGGATTTCTTTGCGCTTCAAATTGCCGCCGTAAGCTGCCATCGCCACGTCGGCGTAAAAGGCGAAGGTTGCAGATGACCACGACAGTTTCTGCAGGTAGCGGCGCGACGGACCTTCAATCGGACAACTAGCCAAATAACCGCGAGTCATAGTCAGCAACAACGAGCGCGAAGAATTGCGGATGACGTGGCCGACGTGGCCCCAGAACGATTCATCAAACTCGTTTAAATCGCCATTCTGCAGCGCAGAAATTTCGCGGTATGCAAATGGGTGACAGCGAATCGCGCCCTGACCGAAGATCATCAGCGTGCGCGTCAGAATGTTCGCGCCTTCCACCGTAATGCTAATCGGCGCAGCAAAATAAGCATGCGCCAACATGTTGCGCGGACCGCACGAGATGCCTGCGCCGCCCAGAATGTCCATCGCATCATTGATGTTGTTGCGGAAGCCTTCGGTGAAGTAGTACTTCGAAATCGCCGACGCCACCGCCGGCTTGGCGCCGCCATCCAACGCACCAGAAGTGATGCGACGAGCCGATTCCAGCGTGTAAGCCGAAGCACCAATGCGTGCCATCGGTTCGGCAATGCCTTCAAACTTGCCGATGCTCAAACCGAACTGCTTGCGCACAGCGGCATAAGCACCGGTGACACGCGACAACATCTTGCTACCCGCGGCGCTTTGCGCAGGAAGCATGATGCCGCGACCGGCTGCCAGTTGTTCCATCAACATGCGCCAACCCTGACCGGCGCGAGCGGGACCACCGATGATCGCATCAATCGGCACTTCGACGTTGTGGCCTTCGAACGGGCAGTTATAAAACGGCACGCCCAATGGATCGTGTTGTCGTCCACGAACCACGCCCGGCGTATCGGCCGGAATCAACGCACAAGTAATGCCCGGGTGCGGGTCGCCGCCAAGCAGCATGTCGGGGTCTTCCAACTTGAAAGCCATTCCAACCAGCGAAGCCACCGAAGCCAACGTGATGTAACGCTTGCGCCAGTTCAGTCGCAGCATCAACTCACCGTTTTCAGCGCGGTAAACCACACCGCGCGCTTGCATGGATCCGGCATCGGAGCCAGCATTCGGTTCCGTCAGTGCAAAGCAAGGAATGTCTTGGCCGGTGGCCAAACGCGGCAAGTATTTTTTCTTTTGCTCCTCGGTGCCGTAGTGCAACAGCAACTCGGCCGGGCCCAGCGAATTGGGAACCATTGCGGTAATGCCCAACGGAATGCTGCGCGAACTCAGCTTGCCGATGACCGCACTCACCGCACTGGCCGACAACTCCAATCCACCGTATTTCTTCGGAATGATCATGCCGAAGAAACGCTTATCCGCAAGTTGCTGCCAAGCTTCGGGCGGCAAATCGCGGTGCTGGAACACTTCCCAGTCGTCGACGATCGAGCAAATATCCGCGACCGGCCCGTCGAGGAAATCCTTCTCTTCGTTACTGAGTTCAGGAACCGGGATGTTGAGCAAGCGATCCATGTCGGGCTTGCCGCCAAAGAACTCGCCTTCGATCCAAACCGTTCCTGCTTCCAACGCTTCTTTTTCCGTTCGCGAAATCTGCGGTAGCAACCCGGCCGAACGCATCCAACCCATCAACGGCTTGGACAAAATGGCTCGACGAACAGGCACGAGGCAGAACAGCACAACGAACACCGCGAACACCGTCCAAAGCGTGGTCCCGGCTCCGGTCCACAAAAGGAGCAAACCTAGGCCGGCGGCCCATGCAACAAGCGGCGCACCCAAAAAACCGAGGGCCAAGCCCGCGGCAACAATCAGCAAAAAGGTCATGAGGACGAATCTCCGTGGCCGGGAATGGCGTTCAACGCGTTGCGCACCACGCCATCAAAAAACTGGAAGATGTTGAGCCGAAAATCCAAGCGCTGAGTTTGGTGCAAGGTGACGGCTCCGTGCAGCTGTGCCCACACCACGTGAGCGAGTAAGTGGTCGGCTTCGGTGGTTTTACCGTTTCGACCAGCGGCTTCGGCAAGAGTCGAAGCAAATAGATCGTGGTTGCGCCGCGCCCTGCGGTAGAGGGCTTGCGGGTAGCGCTTCATATGGTCCGGGTGAAGCTGGAAAATGATCTCGTAGAACTCGCGGTTATCGATGGCAAAGTTCAGGTACGACCGACACAAGCGCTCACAACGACGCGTCGGATCTTTGACGCCTTCCGATGCCGCCACCATTTCTTCATGCAAACGACCCAAGCCCTCGTCGATTAACGCGTGCAGCAGGTCGTCCTTGTCTTTGAAGTACAGATAAATGCTGGTCGCGGTGCAGCCAATGGCCGCGGCAATTTTCCGCATGGACAGGCTGCGGTACCCCTGGGCAAGCATCTCGCGTCGAGCTTCATCGAGGATGAGGTCGCGGAGATCTTTGTTGGGTTTTGCTCGGGCCATTGGCTTTGCGATGGGCTGCGGGCTCCAGGGGGCGACGACCCGCGGGAGGTTTACGCCGTTAACTTTACACTGTTAACTTTACGCTGTTTTCCTGCGATTGCAAGAGCCACTTCTATCGGTCAACTCAGGGGGCCGGCTGGACCAGTCGATCCACCGGCGCATAGCTATTCCCGCCCATTCGCCCTAAAGCGTTGAATTCACTCTGCTTAACGCGCCCGTTTTGATCCAACCTCGCCTCGGGCAGGACGAAGGCAAGCACCTCGCCGATCAAGTAATCCACCGGGCCATTTCCGAGCTCCAAGTGGCGCTCAAGCCGGCATTCCAGCCGAAATGGCGCGCATTCCAGACTGGGCGGAGCCACAATTTGGCTGGAAACCAGGGTTAAACCCAGTTTTTCCGCCTCGCTCTCCTGTGGCGGGAACCGTTCCCCCGAATCGGCAATCGCCTGCAAATGGCGCGTCTCGGCCAGGTGCACAACGAATTCGCCGGTCTGGAGGATGTTGGCCGCCGTGTCTTTGCGCCTTCCGTCCCGCTGGCGGGCAATTCCCAATCCAATCATCGGCGGATCTCCACAGATACCACCATAAAAACTAAAGGGTGCGAGGTTGTTTTCCCCCATTTCCGAGCGGCTACTGACCCACGCAATTGGCCGTGGAACCAAAGCACTGATCAGCATGAAGTAGTTCTTCGAGGCGCTGAGCTGGTCGGATCGAAGGGTGACGAATTTCTCCACGCGCTCATTGTGCCACCGCCATCTTGCCGAATAGATCTACTTAGACCGCACAAAGAATTAAGTTGACGGCGTTAACTTTACGGTGTTAACCTTCCGTTAATCCTTAAGAGCATGCTTGCATACAATCTCACCCAAGACGGCCCGTCCATAGTGCTGGCGGCAGGCTTGCGCTCGCCGTGGGCACGAGCCGGCGGCGCTTTCAGATCCGAGGACGCCGGCCATTTAGGCGGTAGCTTGGCACGGGAACTCCTGTGCCGCACCGGCCTCGACCCGGCCGAGCTGGATGAAGTCATCGTCGGCTGCGTAGGTCCGCCTCATGACCAGGCAAACATTGGTCGCGTTATCGGATTACGCGCCGGAGTTCCGGAATCGGTTCCCGGACGGACGGTGGCACGCAACTGCGCCAGCGGCATCGAAGCGGTGACGTCGGCGGTGGCTAATATTCGCGCCGGCTTCGGCGACACTTACTTGGCCATGGGCGTGGAGGTCATGAGTGGCTATCCGCTGATCATGGGGCGCCGTCTGACCGGATTCTTCGAACGCATGATGAAGGCGCGCGGCATGGGTCAACAGCTAGGCACCATGCTGAGCTTCCGTCCAAGCATGTTGAAGCCGCGAGTAGCGTTGCTGGAAGGCCTGACCGATCCCATCTCGGGCTTGATCATGGGCAAAACTGCAGAGAAGATCGCGCGTGACTTCGATGTCAGCCGCGAACTTTGCGACGGCTTCGCGTTGCGTAGTCATGAACGCGCAATTGCCGCCCACAACCGCGGGCGCTTCGAACGCGAGACCCTCCCCCACCTTCCGCAAGGTGCGAAGAAGGGTGCGCACTCGCTCGAGAACGACGACTCACCGCGTGCCGATCAATCGATGGAACGGCTGGCCAAGCTGCGTCCTTACTTTGAAAAGCCTGATGGAGTCGTCACCGTCGGCAATGCATGTGGAATTACCGATGGTGCTGCGGCTTTGCTGGTCACGACCGAAGAACGAGCCGCCGAGCTAGGTTTGAAACCGCTGGCTCGCTTGCGCAGCTTTGCCTGGAGCGGCTGCGACCCATCACGTATGGGACTGGGTCCGGTTTTCTCTTCGGCAGGCGCATTAGAAGCAGCCGGTTGCAACTTAGGGGATATGGGAACCGTCGAGATCAATGAAGCTTTCGCCGCTCAGGTGTTGGCATGTGCGCGCGCCTTCGAAGATCGCAAATGGGCGGACAAACATGGCGTCAACGCCAACGTGCTCGGTGAATTGGATCTGGGCAAAACGAACGTCAACGGCGGCGCCATTGCTTTGGGCCACCCGGTTGGCGCGACCGGCGCGCGGTTGTTGCTAACCGCCGCTCACGAAATGGAAGTCGGCGATCACGAGCTTGCTCTGGCTTCTCTCTGCATCGGCGGCGGCCAAGGCGGCGCCGTAGTCCTCGAACGCGTTGGCTGATATGGACCTGCAAGGACTACCCTTTCCCGAGAACTCTCCGGAACCCGGCGAGTGCATTCAGATCCTCAACCCCGAGCCCGGCTTGGCGGTGGTCAAGTTGGTGCCGCCGCACCGCAGCTTGGCGGTGCTCGACGCCCCGCTGCTGCGCGACTTAGAAGCGGCTGTTGCCGAATTGGAAGGTCGCCACGACCTAACCGGCATCGTCTTCGCCGGCGCCGAGCCATTGAAGTTCGCAGCCGGTGCCGACGTTGACGGCATCAAACACATCACCAACCCAGCCGACGTCAAACGCGTCGTGCTCGAGGTGCACAAGTTGTTCCGCCGCATCGAAAAGCTACGACCAAGAACCGTTGCTGCGGTTGGCGGTCCAGTGCCGGGCGGCGCATTTGAGTTGAGCTTGTGTTGCGATTTCATCGTTGCCGCCGACCACAAAAAGACGCGCATCGGTTTGCCCGAAACCATGCTTGGAATCATCCCTGGCTGGGGTGGCTCGCACCGACTGCCGAATCGAGTGGGTTTGCCGACTGCGATGACCGCGATCTTGAGTGGTCGCTTGTACGTCGCTCGTCAGGCGAAGAAGCTTGGCATGATTGATCGCCTAACCGCGCCCGAATACTTGCTGCGCATTGCCAGCGAGATTGCGATGAAGCGCCAAACGCCGCGCAAGTTGTCGCGCGGCTGGAAGTCGTGGCTGGTCGATCGCAATCCGCTTGCGGCGAACTTCATCGCCAAAAAAGCTCGCGAGATGGTCGAAAGCAAAACGCGCGGCAACTACCCGGCACCGCTGCAGGCTATTGATTTGGTCAAAGCGGCGCCGGGCGCTTCGATGGAAGAGGCCGCACAACGCGAAGCCGACGTGATTTCGGAATTGGCGGTTGGGCCGATCTGCAAAGCATTGATTGGCATTTTCCACGCGTCGGAAGAAGCCAAAAAACTTGGGGCCTCCATTGAAGGATTCAAGCCGCGCAAATTCACTGCCGCCGGCGTACTTGGCGGTGGCGTCATGGGCGGTGGCATTGCCAGCAGTTTGGCTGACAAGGGGATCAACACACGGCTGTTTGATTTAGCCCCACCGGCATTGGATGAAGCCTTGTTGCAACACCGCGCCGACATTAGCAAGCGAGTCAAACGGCGTCGCATGCAGCGCCACGAAGGCAATGCGGCGATGGATCGATTGACCACCGCGCGCAAGTTGGAAGGATTTGCCAACAGTCAAATCGTGATTGAAGCCGTCGCCGAACGGCTCGACGTCAAGCAAAGCGTTTTCCAGCAATTGGCTCAGCAAGTTTCGGCCGATTGCATTTTGGCGACCAACACTTCGTCGCTGTCGGTGTCCAAAATCGCTGAAGGTGTGCCCAACCCGGAACGGGTGGTCGGCATGCACTTCTTCAACCCGGTCAAGCGCATGCCGCTGGTCGAGGTGGTCAAAGGCGAACAGACCTCGGACGAGGTGGCGGTAGAGGTTGCTGCATTGGCAATCAAGATGGGCAAGACTCCGGTCATCGTCAAAGACGTCGCCGGCTTCTTGGTCAACCGCTTGCTAGGACCCTATTTGGATGAGGCCGTGCGTCTGTTCGCCGGCGGCGCGGATCCGCGTCGCGTCGACACGTTAATGCTCGACTTCGGCATGCCAATGGGACCGTTCCGCTTGCTCGACGAAGTCGGCTTGGACATTGCTGAACATGCCTCGGCTTCGCTGAACCAAGCTTATGGCGAACGCATGATCCCAAGCACCGATCTCGACGCGATGCGCGCACCGGATCGACTGGGACGGAAAACCGGCAAAGGCTTTTACGTCTTCCCGACCGAGCGCAAAGCTAAAGAGCGTTTGGCCGGTGACTTAGTCAAGTTCCAAAAGGCGGCGTTTGCGCGCACCTTTAGCGATGATCAAATCATCAATCGATTGGCTTTATCGATGGTGAACGAAGCTGCGCGTTGCATGGAAGAAGAAGTTGTGGCCACTGCCACGGAACTTGATCTTGCAACCGTCTTCGGTACCGGCTTTGCTCCCTTTACAGGCGGATTGCTCCACTATGCTGATCGAATCGGCGCTTCAGAGTTGGTGAATCGCCTGCAAGGAATTCAAGAAAGTCCGGATGTTGCCAGTCGCCCCGGCGGACAAGCCAAGTTCGAACCGGCGGATTTGTTAAAGGAAATGGCGAAGAGAAATAGTCGTTTCTTTTAAGCGATCTATGCACGACGCAAGATCGCATCCTTGATGCTGATACCCAGTCCAATCAAACCGGACAAGCCAAAGGTACCGGCGATGATGAGCAACGGAACCAACAGTTCCGGGGTTTGAGCTGCAATGCCAGGGAAGGTGGTGGTAAGGAGAGTCATCGTTCTAAGTTCAGTTCAGAGTTACCAGTGATCTGGTGTGCCCTCTTATTGGGTGCTGCCGATCACACGTTGTTAGCGTAACATCCTTTCTGTAAATTCCCTCGTCCCTGCAACCGCCCTGTC
>CAYFOM010000042.1:0-34800 GCA_964344765.1 uncultured Planctomycetales bacterium
ACGATTTCAATCGGCGCTGCGTCACCATTTATGATTGGAAGCGATTCGTGCAGATCAACTTTACGGTTGAAGAGCTGACGTACTCGGGCAACCTTTCACTGATCTCGAGCGACAAGATTAAGTCGTCGCTGTTGAAGCTGGAATCGGCTTATAAGGAGAACAAGGCGGAAGAAGACCACTTGCGGTTCGATTCCGAGGAGTTGTTGTTCAAACCCATTTATGAGAACGTCGACCTTCATCCGATGCTGCGCGCTGTTGGCGGTGAAGCGGATGCGTTGTCGCCGGATCACTTTGAAATCTATAAGACGGATCCTCGTTACAAGAATGGGTTCCTGATGGCGATTCTTGAGTTCACGAAGTTGAATGAGCAGTTGGAGGAAATGAAAGAGATTTGCGAGGATTTGATCGTGGAAATTGATGCGGAGTTAGGCTAGGTGTCCCACCAACCCGGGCAGGTTGAATGCTACCCCCCATGCTTAATCGGATTCTATTCACGTTGGCACTGGCCGGTTCAGCGAACGGTCAGGAAATGATGGTGCAAAACTCGGCGGAGTTGCGCGATGCGTTGCACCGAGCGAAGCCAGGGGCGACCATTGTTCTTGACGGGGTTTCCTTCCAAAGCGGGCTGCGGATTGAGGGAGTGCTTGGCACGAAGGAAAAGCCCATTGTCATTATGGGTGCCGATCAAGAGAATCCGCCGCTGTTCAAAGGTGGCAGTGTGGGGATTCAGCTTTCGCGCTGCAAGTACATCACGCTGCGGAATATTCGGGTGGTTGAGTGCACGGGGAATGGGATCAATGTCGATGACGGCGAGCGCTATGACGACCCGCCGACGGGATTGGTATTTGAAGATTTGGTGATCGAACGAATTGGGCCGCGCGGGAATTTGGACGGCTTGAAGTTGTCTGGCTTGGATGGATTCACGGTTCGTAATTGCCGGTTCGAGGGTTGGGGTGGATCGGCGATCGATATGGTTGGGTGCCGCAATGGATTGATTGAAGCGTGTGAGTTTTTTGGCAAGGTTGGATTTACTCAGGCGTCGGGAGTTCAAGCGAAGGGCGGCAGTGAGAACATCACCATTCGCAGTAACTTCTTCAAAAACGCCGGACAACGATCGATCAATCTCGGTGGCAGCACTGGGCTGCGTTATTTCCGGCCGAAGGTGCGGGACTGGGAAGCGAGGAATATCGTTGTCGAAGGGAATCGTTTTGTCGGCAGCATGGCGCCGATTGCGTTTATTACTTCGACTGATTGCGTGGTGCGGCAAAACACCATTGTGCATCCTGATAAATGGGCGGTGCGAATCCTGTAGGAGCAACCGACGGACAAATTCAAGCCATGCCAACGCGGTACTTTTGAATTCAATTTGATCGTTTTGGATCAGCGAGTTCGCACGCTAGTCAATATCGGACCGAACACGTTGCCGGAGACTTTCAACTTTCGTGGCAATGCGTGGTATCGAAGCGACGGCGGACGTCTGCCCCAGCTCCCGCTTGAGGAAGTGAGTGGGATTTACCAGGTCGACCCGATGATGAAAGATGCCGAAACTTCTACCTCTATGGCAATGTCCAAAGACCCGCGGTTAAAAGGAATTGGTGCCCATTCGTTTAAGCCTGCGAAGGTCGAGACTGGGGAAGAGAAAAGGACAAACCCGTTACAGGGAGACAAAGAATAATGAGCTCGTTTGTTATGTCGCTCCCGAGCAACTTCATTCGGAAAGTACTCGGCTTCGCTCTTGCCGCCACGGTCGCCTTTACCTCCGCCGGTTGCCAGAATTCTCCGCCAATCGCACCCGCCCAATTCGCACCCGGCGCCAGCCTCTCCGAAGATGAAGCGACTGCGAAAGCATTACATCAATCCCTTACCGCCTTCCTCGAGCCCTTGAGTCGAGGAGAATGGAACAACGCGCATAGCGATCCCGTCGAACGCGCGCGATACGAGTTTTTCTATAAGAGTCTCATGCGTGGCGCACGAGATGCGGAACCGGTGATCCTGAAGTCTTATCCCGTCGACGATGGCGCTTACTTGGTCACAGTTGCCTTCATGATCGGTGCCCCCGACGCGATCAAATTCTCACGCATTGTGGAATTTGAAGCACTGCCGACCACTACCGGATATCAATTCCAAACCCCCTACGAGCGCAACATCGCGACATTCAACAAGCGCACTGTTGGCGACATCACCTACCGTTTCAACGGTCCTTTTAATGAAGCAGGAGCGGCGCGTTTTGCACGCTTCAAAACCAAACTGGATCAGCTGCAAGACGTCAATCCCTCGCCCCTCCAATACGATTGCTTCAAAGACTTGGATGAACTGCTCAAGACCTTCGGGCTGATTCACGACGCGTCGAAGTGCAATTTCCTCCGCCACGATTTAGGATTCCTCTGGGATGACGGTCGGCGCTTTTCTACCGGCACCGGGGACGAAGCTTATATCTTTGGATATGTAAGCGGAATTCTTCCCACCCGAGCCCAATCACCCGACGACTTTTACCGACCCTACGTCAATGGCGTCGCAGCCTACTTCGGCGGTTACGCAATGAGTGGCGATTCCATGGAAGTGCTTGCTCAACAATTCCGCGAGGAGTTGCAGCGCCGACACGAAATCGACTTTCTCGAAGAGTTTGACAAAGGACGTGGATCGAGCGTGAATCGACACTTCTCCCATTACGTCATGTGCGCCTTCCTCTGCCAAGAAATCGTTTCCCAACACGGCGAAGCAGCGGCGCTAAGCCTGGTGAACTCAGGTGCAAACGGCGAGCGGTTTTTCGACGAACTGGAATCATTAATCGGTGTCACCAGAAAGAATTTCCACGCCACCATCTTGCGGTTAATTCAAGCTTGATGGACACCCTTTACTCACTCACACTCTTAATCTCGCTGGTATCGGGAGGGTTAGCCATCGTGCTTTCCATCCTTTCGCGTTCCCCACGCGTTCTAATCATTCTCGCAATTGCAGCGCTGACGGTATCCGTTTTGGTTCACTTCGCCGCCGGGCATCGGCCCGGTACGCCCGAAGCAGTTTCACTACCAGAGTTCCTTCACCTTCATCCCGCGTTCATCATCGCGGCGCTGCTTCCGGCGATCGCGGCAACCCTGAAACGCCTAAGGCCGAGTTGAAGCGCTGAAGTTTTTGCGCAGGATGACCATTTGGTTTTCCGTCGGCGACAGCTCATATCCCTGGCGGCCAAACAACCGAATGAGTTTTTGCTTGTCCCGATCGGTATAGGTTTCGGCACTGGCAAGTCCCAAGTCGCGGATCCACGCCTCGCCGGTTTTCACCAACTCGGTGGCCACTCCAAATCGGCGGCAATCCGGCTCGACATAGGTTGTCGAAAATAACCCCACCGCCTCGCCGGAACCGTCGACATCTTTACGCACAATCGTGTGCCCCACGATCTTGCCGACAGAGTCCTCGGCCAGGAAAACTGCAGCGGTGGATTTCTCCGAATCCAAATGCCAGCACACCCGCCGAATTAGCCATTCCATGGAGTAAAGCGCAGTCCCCTGCTCGGCCCCCAAAACCTCGACCAGGGTATTGCGCATGCGCTGCGCCACCAGCTCAATTTCCGCCTCGGAATCCGCATCGATCGGCCGAATCACCGCCTCGCTCATAAATGCCATAATAGACCCTGCGCAATGATGACTTATGAATTCGACCGCGAGAACGATCCAACCTTCCAAGATCCGGCGGCCGAGATCATTTATTTCGAAGGGCTGAAAGACATCGCGTGGAAGTTTTACGAGGTCGTGCAAATCCGCAATGCGTTCGAGCGCTTCAACCACGGTGAGAAAATCACTAGCGGAGTATTCGTCGTGGATTCCGATCTCTCCTACGGAATGGCAAGAATGGTGATCACCGTATTCGACAAGGTTTTTGACCACTTCACCATCGAGCGGGGCGACTAGGCCCGGCAACTAGCCGCAATCCCTGACCCGCGGGCAAAAAGTTTTGTAACATCCCCGCTCGAATCGCGATTGCATAACGGAATCGCAAACACACCATCCCTCATGCAAGAATTCGACGTACTCGTTCTAGGCGGCGGCACTGCCGGGACCGCTACAGCCAAAGCCGCGGTGCAGGCCGGCGCGCGCACCGCGATGTTTAATGATGGCGAGCTTGGCGGCCTTTGCATCCTGCGCGGATGCATGCCGACTAAAACCATGTTGCATGCGGCGCATTTGCGCCATGAGGCTGAGCATCACAAAACTCCGGGCGTCGGCCGTGAGACTTTGGCGGTGGATTTTGCCGAGGTGATGCGCAATAAAGATGCAAAGGTCGCGCGCTTTAAGAAGGCGAAGATCTCGGGCATTGAAAGCGGCGGTTACGAGGTCATCGACGCGCGCGCGCGGTTCACCGGGCCGGATACGGTGGAAGCGGGTGGCGTGGATTATCGATTCACCAAAGGCGCGGTCATTGCAGTGGGGTCGAACATTTCGATCCCGCCATTCGCTGGATTGGAGAACGTGCCTTACTGGACCAGCGACGACATCATGGCGCTGACCTCGCGGCCGGAGTCGGTGGCGGTGATTGGTAGTGGTGCGATTGGGCTGGAGCTGGCGCAGTTTTTGGCGCGCATGGGAACTCGGGTGGAACTGATCAGTCGCCGACCGGTGTTTCAGGATTGGGGTGAGTCGGTGGTCGAAGAAATGGCCGGCGCGCTTGCCGATGAGCCGAACTTCACCAACCATGCGCCTGGCGCTCCGGTCGAGATCAGTAAGACCGACGACGGTGTGGCGGTGCGCATTCAAAAGCCCGACGGTGAAGAAACTGTGCACGCGCAGCATCTGGTCATTGCAACCGGTCGCCGCGCCGCAGTGGATGATTTGAATCTTGATTCGGCCGGCGTGGAAATGGACGGTCGTCAGGTCAAAGCCGGGCCGGATATGCAGACCACCAATCCCAAAATTTACGTCGCCGGCGACGCCACCGGGGAACGGTTGTTGTTGCATGTTGCGAACTGGGAAGGCGCCGCCGCCGGTAAGGGTGCGGCTGGAGTCACTGATGTAGATGCGGTCGAACGTCGCTTGCACATGTCGGTGGTGTTCACCGATCCGCCGCTGGCGAGCATCGGCATGACCAAGCAAGAGGCGCAAGCTGCCGGCATTGACGCGGTCACCGCCGAAGCGCGTTTTTCCCAAACCGGTCGCGCCATCACCATGGACGTCGCCCATGGCGTGATGCGTTTGGTTGCCACCGCCGACCGCGGCGAAATTCTCGGCGCGCAAATCCTCGGTCCACGCGCCGACGACATCATCCATGCCGTCAGCACGGTGATGTACTACCGCGGAACTGCCGCCGACATGTTGGATATGCCGTGGTACCACCCGACGCTGTCGGAGGTGTTGCTCAGTTTGGCGCGCGAGCTGGACGCGAAGAGTGGTTGAGGTCGAGCGGCGCCGCCGATTGACCGCACTACTGAGCGCGGTTGCGGTGATCGGTGCGGGCTGGCTTGCATTTCTTGGATCGGGTTACAGCTGGCACGTGCTTGGCGCGGTTGCGGTTCTGATCATCGAACGCGCAACCTGCGGCAGCCTCGCCAGTCCGTGGGGATGGAGCAACTGGACGCCCTCACTGAAACACTTCTGGCGAGTGACATGGGTTTGCTCGGCGGTGATCGCGGTTTTGTTGTTAATTGCGGTGATGGTGATTCGAATTGGCGAATATCAGTTCGGAATCCATCCCAAAAACATCCGCCATCCCGATGAGTTCTGGGGATGGATCATGTTTGCAGTGGTCACTGCGCCGCTGGTCGAAGAATGGATTTATCGCGGCGTCATTCAACCACGCATGCGAATCGCCATCGGACCCAAGTGGGCAATTTTTTGGAATGGCATCCTGTTTTGGATCTACCACTGGGTCGGCCACGGCCAAATCACCGGACTCAATCACCTCGCCGGAGGTTGGCTTTTTGCGTGGTCGTGGCAACGCACAAACTCCCTAGTCGCGCCTACCCTGCTACACGCACTCGGCAATTTGGCCGTCGCTTTAGCCGACTTACTTTGGCTAACTCATCCTGACTTTGTACGCTGGCTATTCGCGTGGAACTAGCCACCGCGGGCACTGCACATGGACATCGATCTCCCAGACCATTTCGATCACAACCGCTGCCAACAAGCGTTTGCCGAGGTGACTCGAATGATGAAAGAGAAGCATCCGCGCAGCCTCAAATTGCTCGACCTCGACTTTGCTAATCAGCGGCTGATCCTCAAATCCAATATCAGGGCTTACCTCGCCCTTAGTGTTCTGCTCACGGTAGTAATCGTTGTGGCCGGGACCGTAATGCAAACCTGGCTGGTGCCCATCGCCATCCTCCCCATCGTTTGGGTAATCCCCTTGGCCGGCGCACTTTTCAGCCATCACGCCCTTCGATTGGAGGTTCAAAATTGCATCGACCAAATGGAAAACTAATCCTGGCCATCCTCGCTCTTGGAATCATGTCTTGCGCGCATCAGCCTGCTTCGGATTCCGCCGACACGCCGAATCAACCGCTGTTTCAATTCGGCTTGTTAGCGGATGTGCAATACGCCGATAAAGACACCGTCGGTCGGCGGGCTTATCGCGATGCATTACCACTGTTAGTGCAATGCGCCGACGACTTCGCGGAGCGTGATCTTGCATTTGTGGTGCAGTTGGGCGACATCATTGACGGCAACCAAACCATGGAGCAATCCAAATCCGATTTGGAAGACGTGCTCCGACCACTAGAAAGCATCGGTCATCCACTGGTGCATGTCATCGGCAATCATTGTCTAGAAGTTCCCCGCACGCACTTGCAGCAGCGCTTGGGTTTGGAAGCGAGTTGGTACTCGGCGGAACGTGACGGGTGGCGCTTCATTGTGCTCGACAGCATGGCGTTGTCGATTCACGGATTCGACAACGCCGCTGGACGTCGGTGGCTGGAAAATCATCCTCGCGATCAACACCCTCAAGCATCGGATTGGAATGGAGGCTTCGGTGCGGAGCAACTCGGTTGGCTGGCAAACGAGCTTTCGATTGCAACCGAACTCAAGCAAAAAGTCGTGATCTTCGGCCACCACCCGATCACTACGGACTCAGCCTCCCCCGCCCACCTTGCGTGGGATCATGCCGACGCATTCCGCCTGATCACCAATAGCCCGAACATCATCGCCTATTTCTCCGGCCACGACCATTCCGGCGGATACACCCAACAATCCGGCGTGCACTTCTGGACGCTCCCGGCAATGCTCGAAGCCACCGCCCCATCCAACGCTTACGCAATCGTCGAAGTCTGGCCCAACCGCCTTGTCGTCAACGGTATCGGCGACGTTGGGTCACGCGATCTTGTTCGCAATTGAGTAACCCGCTCAGACTTAACGTTTCGATTCAACCGCTCCGTGAACGGGAAGCGGAGCAATGCGAACTCATTCTGCGAGCGCTGCCAGAGTGGTTTGGAAATGAAGAATCCATTGTCCAATACCGCAAAGACATCGCCACGATGTCAACCTATGTCGCCAAAGCCAACGATAATGTCGTTGGCTTTGTCACCATTCATGAGCACAATGAATACTCGGCCGAGGTTCATTTGATCGCGGTACTGGGTCAGTTTCACCGCGATGGCATCGGCAGGATGTTGGTGGAACATGTAGAACATGATCTGCGCGATCGTGGGTTTGAGTTTTTGCAAGTGAAAACCGTCGGCCCATCCAAAGCAAATGAGGCCTATGCCAAAACACGACAGTTTTACATCGGCATGGGCTTTCGACCGTTAGAAGAGAACAAGTTTTGGGGCGAAGGAATGCCGTGCCTAGTTCTCGTTAAGTCGCTCTAGCCTTCTATCTGAACGGATCCGAAAAGCGCGGATCTTTAATGAACTCGTGATCGGTTAGCGTTTTTAAAAACGCCACTAGCGCGCTCTTTTGCTGACTGGTCAGGTTCATCAGACGCGGTCCGCGATCGCCGCGGCCGGCTAGGCGCGGATGCAGGTTGGGGTGAGCTTTGACGTTTTTGGAGTAGTGGTCGATCACTTGCTCCAGCGTCTTGAAACGACCATCGTGCATGTACGGCGCGGTTAATTCCACGTTGCGCAGCGACGGTGATTTGAACAATCCCATGTCCTCGGCCTCGCCGGTTTGATCGCCGACGCCGTTGTCCTTTTTATCGAGTTTGCTCTCGAGTCCGTTGTTTTGCGGTTGCGGACCCATGAAGATTGCGAACTTTCCATCCAATCGGCCATTTCCGTCGCCGCGGTTTCGCGGCCCACCACTTCCCGGTCCACCACGAGTTCGTGTCAAATGACAAGACGCACAATTTCCGCGCGTATTGTCGGCTAGCCCGAGGAAGATGGACTTGCCTTCATTTTCCTTGTCGGTGAAGTTCGGAAAGTCTTGCTGAATGGAATCCGCCTGCGCCATGCCGACGTCGAACTTGGAGCGGTAGCTGACCATGGAACGCACGAACTGAGCAAGTGCTAGAGAAACGCGTTCAGTTGTAATAAACGGATCGCCAAACGCCTTGCCGAATAAATCGTGGTAGACCGGATTAGAATCCAAATACAACACCACGCGATCCATCGTGTTGTTCATTTCCTTCGGATGTTCGATCGGCATCAACACTTGATCCTCCAAGGTCTCGGCGCGCTCGTCCCAGAAGAAGCGCCCGGTCGGATGAAATCTAGCGTTGGTCAAACCCTGCGCATTTCGAGTTCCGCGCTTGCCCTTAATGCCGCGACTCACCCGTCGTGGGTCGGCGAAAGCATTCTTTTGTCGATGGCACGACCCACACGAAATCTTTCCGGTCGACGACAGTCCCGGGTCATAAAACAACACGCGCCCGAGAGTCGCCCCGTGATCGGTGACGGGATTGTGGCTAGGCGTATTGTCGCTGCGAAAACTGGGGAAGTGGTCGGGCAGTTGGACGTCGGCGTAGGCGAATGGGGTGGGCGGAAGTTTTGGGGTTTTGGCCGGGCTCTGCTCAGCGGCGAATGCGGTGATCGACGCTGGCACTGCCAGGACCGCCATCCACACGAGGGACCTGAAGCCGGTTCGCCGAAGCGAATTTTCTCCCACTAGCCTCATTTACTTGAAACTACTTTTCCGCGCGCGAGTTCCGCGGAAACTCTGCCGTTTTCAATTCGCCGCGGAGCAATTTGCCGGCCATCCCGACCAGCCAAAGGTAGTGATCGGGCGGCACGTTGTTCATCGCCAGGAACTTGGATGCGCCAACCGGCGGATCGGAAATGCACTTGAAGATCGCAGTCGACTCGTCGACCTCATCAAACATCGCCTGATATGCCATCGTCGCGCCCAGAGCATGCAGCTGACGGTATTGCTCCCATAAAAACTTGCCATCCTCGCGCGGAATTTCGTCGAACGGCCACGCCGGGCGTTTGTTGTGCCAACTGAAACCGGGATAAACCACTGGCAGGTACAGCTTTTTGTGCTCGCCGCACCACTGCAAATCGCCTTTCCAATATTGCTCGGCGAATTGAGCGACGTGCTCGGTACTGCGAATCCGCCCCACCGACCACGGGCTGATGATGTCGGCTAGTTGTGCGATCTCAAGCAGGATCGGATCGTCCATCGCGTCACGGGTGCCGGTGCGCCAAGCGGTTGGCACGCCGATCATCACCGTATTGCCGCCGTATTTGGGATCGGTTTTTAGGAAGCGGATTAGGTCGCGGCACTCCGTCAACGTGTACTTGCGACCTTCGTTGAAGCCGATCCCCCATACTGCGATCACCGGCTTGCCGTCCTGGTGCATATAGCTTTTGTCGTTGGAGTCGCGACTGATTTTGTGTTCATCGACCAATCGCTTCCAATCTTCCATCACCTTCGCGGTCTGCCCCTTTTGCAAACCGGACAGGTCATACATCAGCGCATAAACACGACCGTGCTTGTTGGCAGCAGTCCGGCAGTTGATCAACACCCGATCACGAAACGCACGCACCGGTTGGCGCAAAGTCTCCACTCCAAAACGCTGCACAAAAACTCCATCCAATCCATATTCCTTCATCCAGCGAAAATGCACGTCGACGGTTTCCGGATCCGCCGAGCTGAACACCTGCGCAACGCTGCCGTCGGCATGGTGGAACGGCGTGTCGTAGCGGCAGTGCTCCGGATACTCCGAAACATCCGGCCACATATCAACGCAAGTACTGCCCGGCTCAAACTTGCCGCGCATCGCCCAATGATGCCACTCCAACCCCATGCCGTCGCCCGGAGTTGTGAACCAGCCTTGGTAGCCACTCATGATCTTGCCGTCCAGCGTGGTGGCGTCGACGGCATTCGGCGACGGCAAAGGGTTCGGGCTTTGCGCTCCGAGAAGGAAAACGAAGGCTAGTACCAGATTCATTTCACTCTTGGCCCGTTAAAGGTTGTGGCAAAAGGATTTAGGTAGTCGGCCAAGGGACAAAAATTCTCACGAAAACAATGTCCGATCCGCCCCGCCAAAGTCAATAACGTGTACACATTTCCCTGTTGTCACACCTAAATGACTTTCACACTTTCTGTCCTTTCCCTCATCCTACCCCTTTCCGCGCAAACAGTTGGCGGCGGGTGGGAGCCCACCCACGAGTTCTACGGCGCCAAGCAAAACGACAAGATTGCCAACGCACTTTCAAACGTCGGCGACGTTGATGGCGATGGCGTAGATGACATCATCATGGGCTGCCCGACCGCCGACCCAAGCAATCGAGTCGACGCCGGATACGTGGTAGTTTTCTCCGGAGCCACCGGATCCGAGTTGCTTTATCTGGCCGGCCACAAAGCCGGCGATCAGTTCGGCAAGTCAGTCGCCCCCGCCGGTGACATGAATCTTGACGGCCACACCGATTATTTAATCGGCGCACCGTTCGCTCGCCAAACGAACGGCGATATATCCGGTCGGGCATACGCTTATTCCGGCGCCGACGGCCAGCTGCTTGCCACCTACGAATCCACCAGCGTTGGCGGCGAATTCGGTGCCTGCGTAACCAGCATCGGCGACGTTGACGGCGACGGCATTCCCGATGTTTTGGTCGGCGAACCCAAAGGCGGCACGAATCCAATGACCACTCCGGGGTCGTTCAGCGTTTTCTCCGGACTCAGCAACACGCTGCTGGCGCAAGCCGACGGCATTACAACAAACGCTTGGGCCGGGGCATCCGCTGCAGGTTTGGGCGACATTAATGGTGATGGCGTACCTGATTACGCGGTTGGAAATCCCAAGGCAAAGTCTGGGGGTCGGCCGGATGGCGCGGTTGTGGTTTATTCGGGCCATGATCACAGTGCGCTCATCACCCATACTCCGGGATTGTCGGAAGGCCATTTCGGAGCCGCCATCTGCAACGCCGGTGACGTCGACAAGGATGGAGTTAACGACTACCTCGTAGGCAGCCCAAACTACTATTTAGGAGCGGTCCTGCTATATTCCGGCGCAACCCAAACGGAATACACTCGAATTTACGGCACGATTAACGGCGCACATTTTGGGCAATCGGTGGCGCCGGCCGGGGATTTTGACGACGATGGGTTCATCGACTTTTTGGTTGGAATATCACACGCAGACCCTAAGGGCGTGACCGATGCCGGTGCAGTGCACGTGTATTCGAGTCAAAGCATAATACGCTTATGGAATTACCAAGGTAAGGAATTGGAGGCGAACTTAGGGTCCAGCGTGGCGAAGATTACGGATTCAGCTGGTGCGGCTCAATTCGTGATGGCGTCGAAAAATGCCGATCATGGCGGAGCCAGCGACGTCGGCAAAGTTGAGGTTGTTGGGTTCAATCCTTACCTGACTGCAACGGCGGAATCGATCTCGGTTTCAGCAGGTGGGCTGGTCTCATTTGATCTTAACTTCCCCGCAAGTGCGGCGGGTTATGAATACAAACTGCTGGCTTCGCAAAGCGGCAATGGGCCTTACAACCATGGCGTCGATATTCCTCTGACTTACGACGCGACCTTCCAATTCACCTGGGACGGCAATCAGCCGGGTGCCGGGAATGGTGGCCACTTTGGAACTCTAGATGCAAACGGAGATGGCAGCGCGCTGATTTTGATTCATCCTGAAAGCTACAGCTACTTGGTCGGAATCTCGCTGCAAATCGCGGCGGTCGCTATGCCGATGGCCGGATTGCCGGAGTTCAGTTCAGTAGCCGTTCCGTTTGACGTGATCCCGTAGAGGCTATCATTGGGAATGCGGCGGGTCGGCTTGATCAAGCCGCCGCCGCAATCCCATGAGCAATGCCCTTTCCTCGATCGGTTGGAAACCATTTTTTGATCGCCAAGTCCAGATTGAGGATTTGGATTCTGTGATTGTGGCGCGCGTTTCGGCGCATCATCGCAGTCAGGTCTTGATGCTGGGCGAGGCCGGAGAATTCCAGGTGCCGGTGCAACTGGCCGAGGCCGTTGGGCCGGTGGCGGCTGGCGATTGGCTGGTGCTGAATGCCGACGACCACCGTGCAATTCAGTTGCTGGAGCGGTCGAGTTTGCTGCACCGCAAGGCGTCGGGCGAAGAGGTTCGTGCGCAAACGATGGCGGCGAACTTGGACACGATATTCATCGTTTGCTCGTGCAACGAGGATTTCAACTTGTCGCGTTTGGAGCGCTATTTGGCGTTGGCGTTGCAAGCCGACGTGACGCCGGTGATCGTGCTGAGCAAGGCGGATCTTTGTGAAGATGTGGCTGAGCTGAAACGCCAGGCGGAGCAACTGCACCACGGCGTGATGGTTGAATCTTTGGACGCACGCGATCCGAAGCAAGCGGAGAAGCTGGGGATGTGGTGCGGCAAAGGGCAGACGGTTGCGTTGATGGGATCTTCTGGTGTGGGGAAATCCACCTTGGCAACTGCATTGGGCGCCGGCGACTTGGCAACCGGCGGAATTCGCGAACAAGATGGAAAAGGTCGCCACACCACCACATCGCGGTCGTTGCATTTGCTCCCGTCCGGCGGCGTGTTGATGGACAACCCCGGCATTCGCGAGCTGCAGTTGCCTGCATGCGAAGAAGGCATCGCCGATCTTTTCGACGACGTGCTGGAATTCGCCAAGCACTGCAAATTCCGCAACTGCAATCACGACGGCGATGCCGGTTGCGCAATTGAAGAGGCCTTAGGCGATGGCCGACTCGACGAACGTCGGTGGAATAGTTACCTCAAGTTGAATGCGGAACAAGCGCACAACTCACGGTCTTTGGCCGAGCGACGCCGTCGCGACCGCGAGATGAGCAAACACTATCGGGAAGTTATCGCCGGCAAACGTCAGCGCTTGGATGGGAGGTCGAAGTTTGATTAAGTCACTCATCGCACTTGCGCTTTTCGCCGCCGCACAACAACCCGCAACTGAGCCCGCGCAGCCAAACATCATTCTGATTTTGGCCGACGATTTGGGTTGGTCGGATTTAGGTTGCTACGGTAGTGAAATCGCCACGCCGAATTTGGATCGCCTTGCCGCGAACGGTATTCGCTTCACGCGATTTCATAACACAGCCAAATGCTTTCCATCGCGCGCGTGTTTGCTGACCGGGCTCTATGCGCAGCAAGTCGGAATGGACAAGGGTCCGGGAGCATTCAAAAATTCCGTGACCTTGGGCGACGTGCTGCGCGACGCCGGATATCGGACTTTGGCATCGGGCAAGCACCACAGTACGACTAATTTGGTGGATCAAGGCTTTGATCGATATTTCGGATTGCGTGACGGTGCGTGCAACTATTTCAATCCCGGACATCCGCGTGAAGGTGAAGGGGTTCCGTCGCAAAAGCGTCCGGGCAAGCGGGCGTGGTGCATCGATGAAAAAACGCTGATTCCCTACACGCCGACGGAGGATGATTTCTACGCCACTGATGCGTTCACCGAAAAGGCGGTTGAGTATTTGGAGGAATACGCCGACGAGCAGAAGCCGTTTTTCTTGTACTTGGCTTACACCGCGCCGCATGATCCGCTGCAGGCTTGGCCGGAAGACATCCAAAAATATGAAGATCGGTATTTGAATGGCTGGGAAGTACTGCGAAAGGAACGCTACCAACGCCAACAGGAAATTGGTTTGATCGATGAATCGTTTCCGCTATCCGATCCTACTTACAAAGACTGGGGTAAGTTGAGTGAGGCGCAGCAAAAAACCGAGGCGCGCAAGATGGCGGTTTACGCGGCGATGATCGACCGCATGGATCAAAACATCGGCTTGCTGATCCAAAAACTCGAAGATCAGGGCAAACTCGAAAACACTTTAATCCTGTTCGCCTCCGACAACGGTTGCTCAGCCGAAATCGCCAAGGGCAAAACCAACTCCGGCCCCATCGGCAGCATGACGCGATGGGCTTCACTAGGCGGCGATTGGGCCAACGCCTGCAATACGCCGTTTCGGATGTTCAAAAACTACAGCTATCAAGGCGGCATTTGCACGCCGCTGATTGCCCACTGGCCGGAAGGAATTCAAGACCCTGGACGGCTATCCGATCGCGTCGGTCATTTCATTGATTTCATGCCGACGCTGATGGAAATCTCGGGCGCAAGCTATCCCGACAAGCACAGCGGCAAGCCCATTCCCAAATTCGAGGGCGAGAGTTTCGCATCCGTGTTGCGCAATCAAAGTCAGCGACGCAAAAAGCCGCTGTTCTGGCAGTGGTCGCGCGGCAAAGCCATTTGGATGGGCGATTGGAAGTTGGTTTCGTGGAGGAATAATTGGGAATTATTCGATATGGCTGCGGACCCACATGAGACCGCTGACTTATCGTCGCAACACCCGGAAAAGGTCAAAGATCTTCAAACTCTGCACACAGAGTGGGCGACGGCTCAAGGATTGACTCAGTGAAATCCTGACCCATAGCTTGGGATGCGCACCCCCCGCTTCCGCTACACCGTAGATGGTTCGGACGTTATTCAGTTCGTCAGCAAGGAATGGCTGGTGTACCAGCTGATGTTTGGGCGCGCCCGGGAAAAGAACCAGGAAATCCGCTTACCTTTCCGCTGTGATTCGCCCGACTTGCGCCGGTTCATGGAACTCTCCATTCAGCCAATCGGAGACGGCGCGTTGAATTTGGCTGGCGAAATCCTCCGCCGGGAATCCCGTCCGTACGCAGTCGTTCTAGATTCGAATGCACCACGCGGCAACTACCTTTTGCAGATTTGCAGTTGGTGCAAAAAACTCCACCTTTCCAACAAGGGCTGGGTAGAGGCTGAAACCGCGGTCAGCGAACTGGGCTTATTCACCTCGACTGAAATCCCCGAACTTACTCATGGGATTTGCCCAAGCTGCAAACATGAACTTGTTTTTTAGGATTTAAGGAAAGTCGTGCCGCCGAGTGGGAATAGAAGGGGCGTAAATGAAACTTCCCCCCTTCACTTTTTTCCCACTCATTCTCATTGCCCCGGCAACCGCGCAAACTATCGGCGGCGGCTATGACACTGAATTTCAAATTCACGGTCTGGAATCTGGCGGTCAATTTGGAGAAGTTCTTGCCGACGCAGGTGATGTGAACGGCGATGGCATCTCCGACCTCCTCGTCGGATCGCCCAATGCCGACTGGGGCGCCGCCAGCAAAGGTGCCGTCGCCATTCATTCCGGAGCGGATGGCACGCGCCTCAATCGCTGGGTTGGCGAACACAAAGGCGACCAATTCGGCACGTCCGTTGCGGCGGCAGGTGACCTGAATCTGGACGGCATGCCCGATTTTTTGATCGGCGCCAAGAACGCCGAAAACTCGAACGGCTACGCCACTGGAGCGGTTTATGCCTACTCGGGCGCGGACGGATCGCTGCTCAAAAAATGGACTGGCGTGCAGCCCGGCCAAGGATTTGGCGCGAGCGTGGCGGCAATTCAAGACCTTGATGCCGACGGCATTCCCGACGTCATCATTGGCTCTCCGCATCGGACCGACGCATTCAGCAATAGCGGAACCGTTGAGGTTTATTCCGGCTTGACCGACACGCTGATCCATACCTGGAGCGGCCCATTTGATGACGCCAAAGCGGGCACTCAAGTAGCCGATATCGGCGATTTCGACGGCGACGGTGTTCATGATATTTGCCTCTCCGCGCCGGGCGCGACCGCAGGGTCGTTCTCCAATTACGGCGCGATCTTCTACATGTCCGGCGCCGATGGTTCGATGCTGAAGCACCTCAAAAGCCCCTTCTATCACAACAACTTCGGCGTTTCCTTCGCTAATGCCGGCGATGTCGACCAGGATGGAGTCAACGACCTCATCGTTGGCGCCGACAATCGATCCAAGGGTCACGCTTACGTTTACTCCGGTCGAACCGATGTTCAGCTGTTCCGCTTCTATGGAAAGTTCTACGGTAGTCGTTTTGGCGCATCGGTGGCGTCGGCTGGCGACGTGGACGAAGATGGCGTCCCGGATTTTCTGATTGGCGATCCAACCTCTAAGGCGGACGGATTGATCCACGCTGGATCGACTTATGTTTACTCAGGAACGGATGGCCAACTGCTTTGGCAACGCGACGGCGAAAACGAAAACGATCGCCTCGGAACCGCGGTAGCGCGGATTGGCCAAGGCTCCGATCCGAATAAATTCGCTGTTTCCATGCCATGGCGCGATCTACATGGCTTCCAAAAAGTCGGATCCGTAGACGTAATTTCGGCGCAACCATTCCTGCAAGCCACCGCCACTTCCATCTCGTTGGCGGCTGGTGGTATTGAGCACTTCGCCATCGACTTCCCACGCGAAGCTGCCGGTTATGAATACAAACTGCTAGCCTCTAAATCCGGCAACGGCCCGTTCCACTACGGCGTCGATATCCCGTTGACATACGACATCACACTGCAGCGCACCTGGGACGGCAACTACCACGGCCCCTACGCCGGCGGCCACCACGGAACCCTCGATGCCGACGGCAACGCGCTGGCATTCTTCTCGATGGAACCCGGACGTTACAGCGGCTTAGCTGGAATCACGCTGCAGTTAGCTGCGGTCGCAATGCCAACCGGAGGATTGCCGGAGTACAGTTCGGTTGCAGTGCCGTTTGAATTCCTTCCCTAGGAATTACTTGCCCAAATTAGGATAGGGCAGTGAAAAGAAACGGCGACTAACTTCCGCCCCACATCGATGCCGTCGCAATTCGCTGCCGCCCCTGCCGTCAGGAAAGGAAGGGATAGAACAACCCCATGAATTAAATTCAGTCTGAGGTCAGACTGGTTTCAGTGAGATGGGCGAATTCATATACCGAGCCAATCCACTCCTTCGCTATGGGAATCATTTCCCCATCCATCGAAATCTTAAGCTGGGAACCGACTTCATAATGGATTAGCGATCCATCCCATTGGGGAGGCGCAACGAGGTCGCCCGCAGATTCCCAACAGTCTCCCCAGTCTGCCTTAGATAAAACCTCAAAACCGCCATCCTTTGACCAAGCAACGCTTCCGGAAAAATGAGCTTGAATGCTTAGCAATGTGCGGGCGAGGGACGGTCCATTTAGACCTAGCAAAGATGTGAGTTGGTAACTCAAAGCACCATCGGTTAGCACCTTCGTTGACGCACGCATACCGCCCCAACCTGCGCCAGAGGAAGCTTTGCCTGCTTCAAAGAATGTGGAGTCGCGGTAACTAAGAATTGGATTCCGAGACACCTCAGGTTGAACCTGTGCTTCAGCTGACGATTGAGCGGAAACGGCGTGGTAAATCCCGCTTTGATGGACTTTGAATTGAATCATATTTCCTTCAATAACCGTCTCCTCATGATGCCCATGCGGCTGAGCACTCCATGTCACCGGTTGAAATCTCAAGGTCTCTGCGTCATCCACTCCAAGGTCCGCCAAGCCCCAATGACCCATTGGTTCAAACGCAATGCTCAATGGCTTGCCCAGTTGATCGGTGATCAGCGCACCCTCTTGAGTGAATACGCGAAGTTCGATTCCACCCAAGAAAACCTCGCCCTTCGGAACTGACGCCAAGTAAGCGGATTGAACTCCGTACCAGGCAAGTTCCACGCGGAAGTTTTCTGAGACGGTCTGGGTGGGAACCTGCAAAGTCATTTCAAACTGTTGATCGGAGTGCCCAAGGTTGCCGTGAAAGGAATAAGTGCCGCCGGTCGCGGCGATGATTAACCCGGTTTTGAATCCGCCACGTAGCGGAGCTTGCAGAGTCAAAAAGGGATGGGCAGCAGAAAAGTCGACTTCCCTGCAAACGGGTGCGTGCCCTTTTGGATGTGCGATGACTTTAGTGTTCCCTCGTTCGAAACGATCAATCGGAATTCCCGCGAAAACTGCGATGCCATTGTCGTCGGTCACCACCTGTTCCTCCAACCCTTCAAGCCTTACTGGTGCACCGGCTATCGGCCCCCCAACTTCAGATTGGAACACTTGAATGGTGACGCGCTTATCCTCCAGCTGTACAGGGCAAAACGTGAAGAGAAATGAGAGAAGAATGCAGCTCATAATTTAAGAATCCATATCCGGCATCGCACGCAACATGAACTCGTCGAACAGCGGCACGGTGAATGCCATTTCGCCGTGCTGCGGGCTGTAGATCATGCCTTTGCGGATGAGTTTGGCGCGGCGCGGACCCATGCTGGTGACTTTGATGCCGAGCACGTCGGCGACGTCGCCGGTTTTGTAGGGGCCGGGGCCGAGTTGAGCCATAGCGCGCAGTAAGGTTTTTTCGCTTTGGCTGAGGCGGTCGAAACGCACGCGGAAGAAATTACGATCGAGGCGTTCGGTGGTGACGTCGGATGCTTGGGCGACTACGTCGACGCTAATGGGACTTCCTGGCGCGAGGTTCCAAAGTTGATAGCCCCACTCCTGAAGAAAGTAGGGATAGCCCTGAGTGATGCGCACCACTTCATCGACCGCGGTTGGGTCGATGGACTCGCCTTCGCCGATAATCGGTTCGGCCAGTGCGCGGGCAGCGTCGGCGGGTTGAAGCGGACCGAGTTCCGGGAAGTCGAACATGCGTTCGGCGTATGACTTGGATTCACCGGCCAGGCGCGGCAGCAGCGGAAGACCGGCGCCGACCAACACAATCGGCAAGCCTTCTTGCTGCACCTTATGCATCGCCATGATCAGCGAGCTCAATTCCTTTTCTTTCAGGTACTGCAGTTCATCAATCAACAAAACCACATGCGCTTTGCGCGACGCCGCCGCCTCGCCGACGACCACGAACAACTGCGGCAGGTCGAATTCCAAATCACCAGAATCCGCCACTCCCTTCTCGGGCTCGATGTCGATTCCGACCTGGAACTCGGGATGGCCCATCTTGATGCCGCCGATGAATCCGCGCAGCGCCGCCAATCCACGGCGCACCTTCTCCTTCGCGCCCTCCATCCGATCCAGCGAAAACAGCAATCCGCGCAGCTGCGGTGCCAGCAACTCGGCCAAGGTCTTGTCTTCGTGCGCCTCGATGAAAATTCGCTGCACACCCAGCTCCTTGGCAAGCTGATTGACCTCGTTCAGCAACACCGTCTTGCCCACCCCCCGCAAACCGGTCAGCAAGATGCTTTTGGATCGCCGTCCCAGCTGCGTGCGCTTCAGCAGGATTTCCGCCCGGTCCAAAATTACCCTTCGACCGGCCAGTTCGGGCGGCGGCGTGCCTGCTCCGGGAGAGAATGGGTTGCGAAGTTCGTCCAAGGGGTGATCCTATTGCTAGTTATTGCCATTTATACCTCCTTCGAGGTATACAAGGATAAATTCGCTCAATTTCCATAAACCCTTACGAAAAAGCCTTGTACGACGCCATCGCCATCTTACGAGAGTGCTAAGTGAGCGATGTAACTGAATTCCTCAAGCATGTCGAAGCCCGGCACGGCGGCCGATCCGCCTTCGAGCAGGTCGACAGGATCACGATTCAGCTAGACGAAATGCGCGGGATGATCCCCCATCTAAAAGGAATTGGGCGGACCTTCACCATGCCCCCTCGAATCGTGGTCGCGCCACATGCAAAGTCCGCCGACTTCCATTATGAAAGTGGCATCGTGCGTTTCGATCGCGGCTCAATCCTCACGCCGACGGATCGCTTCGACCACTACCGCAATCGCTTCTCCGCACTCAAAAAACTGGCTGCGTGGAAGAACACCGACGCCGCGTATTTTTTCGGCTACTCGCTGGTGAACTATTTCAGCCTCCCGTTTCTACTCCGCGACTTAACGATTCGCGCCGCAAAAATTAACCGCGGTCACCAGTCGTGGCTCTTGGCCGAATTTCCGGAGGGTGCGGATACCCACAGCAAGTTTCAACGTTTTTGGTTCGATGAAAGTGGCCTGCTTATCCGCCACGACTACAAGGCAGACGTCCTCGGCCCGATGACCTACGGCGCTCACCACAGTCGCGATTATCGTTTCGACCTTCCCATCCCCATCGCCGAGCGCCGCGTCGTCACCTTTCGTATGGGGAAGGTTGCAACTCCCATCCGAGTTTTGACCGCGGCATTCCGTGTAGAAGAGCTGAGCAGCTAATTCTTCCTCAGTTCAACAGAATCGTCGGGTGCTTCAACAGAACCTCTATCCATACAAATCTATGACTTTTTTAAAAAACCGTGTCCGCCGAGCGCCGCCAGCGACAAAAGCACACTCCATAAAAATCGATGAACAAATCACTACTCTCCTTACTTCCTCTTCTTTTGACCGCGTCCTCCCCTTCTCAAACCGTCGGCGGAGGCTACGACACGGAATATCAACTAAACGGATCCGAAGCCGGTGAGCATTTCGGCAAAGCAGTAGCCAATGCCGGTGACGTAAACGGCGATGGCATCCCCGACGTAGTCGTCGGAAGCCCTGATGCAGACTTTGGAACCGAACAAAATGCAGGCCTCGTCACCGTCTATTCTGGAGCAAACGGCGACATCCTGCATCAATGGCGCTCGGCGGTTGCCAACACGGAATTCGGCGGAGCAGTTGCTGGCGCTGGAGACCTAGACGGGGACGGATTCGATGACGTCCTCATCGGCGCCATTAACGGACGCAATGCGGCAACCAATGTAACCGGTGCTGCATACGCCTACTCCGGGCGCACCGGTGATCGGCTACAGAAATGGACCCCCGCAGGCATCGGCTCTGAGTTTGGAACTTCCGTCGGCAGTGTTGGCGATATCGACGGCGACGGAGTACCGGATGTAATTTTTGGAGCACCACTCGCCGATCAATCGGCTGCGGTAACGGACACGGGTCGGTACTTCATATTCTCTGGAATGTCCAACACCAAAATTTATGACAGCCACGGAGTTGCCAAGGGTGATCAAGCAGGAACAGTGGTCGCAGGGTTGGGCGATTTAAACGGCGACGGAATTCCCGAGTTTGCAGTCTCCTCCCCCGGGCACCAGGTCGGCAATGGCAGAGTCGTGGTTTACTCCGGAGCAACAGGGGTTGCGCATAGCACCTTTGATGGTCCGGCACTGATCGGCAAGTTCGGAACTTCGGTAGCCGATGCGGGCGACGTCGATGCGGATGGTGTGAGCGACATCATTATTGGAGGACCTGCACGGGATGCAGGCAGTGCATACGTTTACTCAGGTTTTAACAACGTACAGCTTTACCGAATTCATGGCCTGATCAACGGAGACAAGTTTGGTGAATCCGTTTCTACGGCAGGCGACATGAACCAAGATGGCCACGCCGACTTTGTCATTGGTGCCACGCAAACAAGTGTAGGTGGAGCCTCATCTGTAGGAACCGCCTATGGTTATTCCGGTGCTGATGGCACTTTGCTTTGGCAACACCACGGAGACGCGGAATTGGATCGCTATGGCAAGGCCATCGCATTCCTCGGCCAAACCGGTGGGACTTCTCAGTTAGCCGTGACTTCCCCTTGGAGTGATTCCAATGCCGGACTAGGCAGTGGATTAGTTGACGTCCTTAGTTTTCAACCATTCCTGATGGCTGAAAACACTGGAATATCTAGCGCAGCTGGTGGCAGGACTGAATTTGAAATCGACTTCCCTGCAGAGGCTGGGCTCTTTGAATACAAGCTATTGGCTTCCGGAAGTGGAAATGGCCCCTTTACCTATGGTGTCGAAATTCCATTGACCTATGATTCGACCCTGCAGGAAACTTGGGACGGCACTCAACCCGGCGCACACTTAGGACGGCACCATGGAGTTCTAAATGCAAATGGTGACGCCACTGCTCTTATCCGCATTCATGCCGGAGGCTATTCCCATATGGTTGGATTTGCAGTACAAATCGCCGCAGTCGCCATGCCTACAGGTGGATTGCCGGAGTACAGCTCAGTGGCGGTTCCGTTTTCGATTACTCCATGACCGTAGTTGTGTAGGTTTGGCCGGCTTGAGTCGGCACGGTGTAGGTTCGCCCGCTACATCGAACTTGCACCACACCGCCAACAGAGGAATGAATGTGGAAGGACTGCAGTTTGTGGTCCTTCCATTTCACTCCAAGTTCCAAACCGCCGCGAGTGCGCACGCCGCTCAGCTCGCCATCGGGCCAGGCAGTTGGAAGTGCGGGCAATAGGTCGATGAAATAACCGCCGTCTCCGCTGCACATGTGATTTTGAACCAGCATTTCCAAAATGCCATTTGCCGCGCCGAAGTTGCCGTCGATTTGGAACGGCGGGTGCGCGTCGAGCAGGTTGGGGTACATGCCGCCGCCGCGGTATTCGGTTTTGGATGATCCAGTTAGGCGGATGAGTTGCTGGATCATTTTGAATGCATGATCGCCGTCGCGCAGACGCGCCCAGAAGTTGATTTTCCATGCACGCGACCAACCGGTGCCGCCGTCGCCGCGGAATCGTAGGGATTGCTTGGCGGCTTCAAATAGCTTGGGCGTATCCGGCGTGATTTCCGAGCCTGGATGCAAGCCCCACAAATGGGAAACGTGGCGGTGTTTGTTGTTGGGGTCGTCCTTGTCTTCCAACCACTCCTGCAACTGACCGTGCTGACCGATTTGATTGGGCGCGATGCGATTCGCAGTTGCACGAAGCTGCTGACGGAATTCCTCATCCACCTCGAGCACCTCGGCGGCGGCGGTAGTGTTGTGGAACAACTCGCGGATGATTTGGTGATCCATGGTCGGACCCATGACCAAGCCGCCGGTTTCAGGGGAATTGCTGGGACCGGAGATCAGCCAGGCCTCGCCGTCTGCACCATCGGCGTTGTTTTGGCGCGGGTCCTCTATTAAGTAATCGAGGAAAAATTGCGCGGCGCCTTTCATTGCCGGGTAAGCCGTTTTGCTCAGAAATTCTGCGTCGCCGCCGTACTGGTAGTGCCACCACAAATGCTGACACAACCACGCGCCGCCGGTCGGCCAAATGCCGTGGTTGGAATGATTGATCGGTGCGCAACCGCGCCAAAGATCGAAGTTGTGATGCGTTACCCAACCACCAGCGCCGTAATGTTCGCGCGCCACGCTTTGCCCGGCTTGCGCCAATTCGCTGACCGCTTGGAACAAAGGCTCGCCGCATTCGGCCAGGTTGGTCGACTCGGTCAACCAATAATTCATCTCGGTGTTGATGTTGATCGTGTACTTACTTTCCCACGGCGGTTTCAAATGCGGATTCCACAATCCCTGCAAATTCGCCGGCTGGCCGCCTGGACGACTGGATGCGATCATCAAATAGCGGCCGTATTGAAACAGCAGCGTCGCCAGCGACGGGTCATCGCTTTGCGCGAATTGCAAAATGCGATCGGCGGTGGGTAGCGCCGCCGCAGTGGTGCTTCCCAAATCCAACTTCACTCGATGAAAGAGATGTTGATAGTCGGTTAGGTGATGGGTCAACAACTCTTGGTATTCAAATTTCTTTACCGCACTCAGAATAGAATCGACGCGCACGGGGGCGTCGGCGCTGATGTCTTGATAAGAACGAAAGCTAGTCGCAGGGGCCAGGATCAACACGGCTTCTTGAGCGCCGACTACGCGGATTTCTTCCGGCCATTCGGGCCGTGAAGATTGCAACTTGCCATTGCTCCTGACTTGGAGATCAGCTGCGAGTTTCATCTTGCCGGCGAAGGTGACGTCGCGCGTTGAAAAATCGCCGACCACTCCCGTCATGGACAAGCGGTCCAGCGATTTGGCTACAACCTGAACTTGCTTGTGCGGGCTGCTGAACCGCGCGGCAAAATTGAGGGCTTCGGGTTCGCTGGCTTTGAGATGAATGACGATGGCCTGGTCCGGGTGGCTCGCGAACGCGGTGCGCGTGAAGCGGACGCCGTCGACCTCGTAAGTTGTGGATGTCATCGCTTGGTCCAAATCCAACTGGCGGCGATAGTTCTGCACCGACTCGTGGCCGGGGAATTGAAGAACCAAGTCACCGAAAGGTTGGTAGGCGGATTGCCGCAGCGGATCCGACATGAACTTTTCCATTGCCAGTTGCTCGGCTTCGCGTTGCTTGCCGGCGAAGAGTAGTTCGCGGATTTTGCCTAAGTGCTCAACCGCGCCTTCACGTGCGTAGTCGTGCGGCTCGCCCGCCCACAGCGTGTCGTGGTTGAATTGGAATCGCGCTTCGGCCGTCCCGCCAAAAACCATCGCGCCGATGCTGCCGTTTCCGATCGGCAGCGCCTCCTCCCAACTGGCGGCGGGTTCTTGATACCAAAGCTGCAGTTGAGCCCCACATGGGCGGGCGAAAACAGAGACCGATGCGATGGCAAGCAGTAGGAGGACGCGACGCATGCCAAACCATAAATCGAATCCGTGTCGATCGCACATTTTGCGCATGTTGAAAATTTCTAATATTTTTCTACAATGATTCGGTGGCACGCAAACGTATCAAAACCCAGCGACTGGATCAGCAAGCCCAAATCAAGGCTCTGCGTTCGGCGGTTCGACAAGAACTGATCGACGCGTTGCAAGCATCGGGCCCGTGCTCGATCGCCAAATTGGCGCAAATCACCGGTCGCGCACCAGATTCCCTCTACTACCACATGCGCACGCTGCACCAGGTCGGCTTGATTCGCGAGGTTGAAGTCCGTCAGACTTCGAGCCGCGAGGAAGTGATTTGGGACGTGGTCGCCAAGCAGTACCGCCTTCCCGGCAACACCATTCAAGCGGTGGATAGCGTCGCCGACATGATGGAAGGCGCGTTGAAATTGGCAATGCGCGATTTGCGTCGCGCCATCGAGAGCGGCAACACCGTCATTCGCGGGCCTAAGCAAAACGTCACCGGTGGTCGTCATAAAGCGTGGCTGTCACGCGATGAATTGGATCGAGTTTTTGATTTGCTGACGGAAGTAAGGGAAATCTTTCACAACGCCGAACCGGGTCCGGATCGGCATCTGACCACTTACGGCATCGTGGTATGCCCAGTGGAAGCCACTCAGCGAACTCGCAATTAATCCTGATGAAACGACTTCTTTTCGCGATTCTCACTCTTGGGCTCGGGCTAATGAGCAGCTCGGCCCTCGCCCAAGAAGCCGCCAGCAATGCCAAGCCGACTTTGGAATTCGTGCTCGACCAAGTGCGCGCGCAAACCGGATTAAGCGGCTTGGAATCCGGGCAGGCGATGTCGATGGAAGGAAGCATTCAATTCCTTGGCAAAGACGCTGACTGGAGCTTGGTGTTCGATAACCAAGGCCGCTTCCTGTCCAAAATTGAAGGCAAGTTGCCGATGTCGATCGGCTTCGACGGCACCACCGCGTGGGAGCGCGATTGGACGGATCTTCCCCAGGCGTTGATCCTCGGCGACCGCGATAACAAGTTGGTTGCTGCATGGATGATGAGTGGTGCGTGGGTTTTTCTTGAGGATGAGCTGCGTCTGAGTTTGGGTGAATCCACCACGGACGGTGGCACTCAAATCGATTTCACTGTCGGCGATCACGGTTATTCCGGGACCATTAGTTTGGACTCCCAAACTTGGCTACCAAAGCGCGTGACCTATGGTTTTGCCCCCGACCGTGAAGCTATCGAATTCGCGGATTGGAAAAAGATGTCGGGCATGAAAGTGGCGACGTCGATTGAAACCGAAGTGGGCGTGTCGGTGATCGAATCCGTTCAATTGCACAAGAGCAATTCAAAGACTTATGCGCCGCAACTGGGGCGGCCGAGTGATACGCAATTTGACTCCACCATCGCCGCCGACCTTGAGGTCAAGCGCGTGCCCAGTGGTCATTTGTTGGTCAAGCCCAAAGTCAATGGCCAGGACGTCGGCTGGTTCATTTTTGATACTGGCGCGGGTGCCAATTGCGTATCCACCCACTTGGTTGAGAAGCTTGCATTGGAGGAAGCAGGCACCATTAAAGCCAAAGGAATTGGCGGCACGCAAATGTCGCCGCTTTTCCGCGGTGAAAAACTTACGTTGGGCCCAGTCACGTTCTCCGATCCCATCATGTTGGGTCTGGATCTGGCATTCCTCGAACCGCACTTCGGCGTGCCGATCGGCGGCATTGTTGGCTACGGTTTGTTGGCGCGTTGCGTGACCGATTTGGACGTCTCGCAATCCAAAATCGCGCTTTACGATCCGGACCAATACAAGCTGCAAAGCGGAACTTGGGTCGATGCGCTGATCTACCAACGCCACCCGTGCGTGCGCGGATCCATTGAAGGCACTCCAGGCTTATTCCTCATCGACACCGGCGCGGCCGGCGAGTTGCCGGTTTCCATTCACTACCACGCGGTCAAGCAATGGAAAATGCTGAACGGACGCGAAGTGACCGATTCCGAATCCGGTGGCGTCGGCGGAACGGTGAAGACTAAGGCCGGAACGTTGAGAAGCGTGACCATTGGCGGACGTGAGTGGAGTCAAGTACCGGCGAGTTTTGCGCTGGAAGATAAAGGCGCTTTCGGCAATCGATATACCGACGCGAATATTGGAAACACCATGTTTGAAGACTATCGCTTCATCTTGGATTACCCGAACCGCCGCTTGGCTTTGGCAAAACGCAACTAGCCTTCACTGCGATTAACCAAACATCTGCGTCCAATGACTCTTAAACCGCCCCAGTCCGACGCGACTGTGATTGCCCATCATGTTGCGATGGTGGCCGGGGCTGTACCACCAGGCTTGGATCGCGCCTAAACCGGTCTGCTGACCAAAGGCGATGTTTTCGGCGCCGCCGCTGGTGCCGGCTTTGGCAGCGCGATCACTGGGCGACTTTTTGCCGGGCACCGGCGATTCGTGCGCAAAGAAGTCGTGCTCAACCATGTCTTGCGAATGACCGCGTCCGGCGTCGCAAAGTTTGAGGTCAACGCGTAACGCGTTCAGTCCGGCGCGTACCCGAATGCGATTCAAATCTATGATGCCGGCGACTTCTTCCGCATCCAATTTTTTGAAATCCGCTTCGTTGGCAAGGATGACCTTACGATCCTTCTCCGGCATCACCGTCGCCAACCGCGCCGCACGATCCAGTGCAAGAAATGCCTCGGTTTCATATTGAGTTGGATCCGGCGGTGTTTTTTTCACGTATGACTTACCGCCCCACTTTTTTGGATCCTTCAACAACTCCTCGCGCGCGCCGACCAAGTAGTCGTGCACCAACAGCAAGTCGTCGAGCTCGAGCACCAACTCATCCCACCGCTTTTCCAACTTTGGCGCCGACTCCCAAACTTCAAAAACGTCGACGTCCATGATTAGCTGAATTTCCTCGTGCGCTTTATCGCATATTTCTTTCACCTGCGCTTTAGACAGATCCTTATGGCGGCTGGTCTTCAACCACTTCGCGCGCAACTCATCCAGCTTCTTCAGCGCCGACTTATCCATTCGCGACTTGGCCACCTTCGCCGCCGCCTTTTCAAACTCTTCCAGCAGCCGCGCCCAATCTTTGTTGAACGACGCATCCAGACTCTGGCAACTCTTCGCCAAATGCTTGGCCAACTCGGCACACGCATCCGGTCCGCTGGTCAGCAGCGTATCCATCGCGTCGATCTTTTCATGCCACGGAAGCTTGCGCGCCTTCAACGCGCGCACGGCGGCGACGACTTCCTCGTCCACCGGGTCCTGAAGCCGCTCGGCAAACGAAACACTGCTGTAGCCGGCGGCGGTCGCAATGGGGAGACCACAACCGAACACCAACAGCAGAACTCGAGCAGTGGCAGGCATACCGGATTCTACTGGGATTTCTCCGGGAATTCCCCAATCCCGCCCCCTAGTTCCGGCAGTTAGTAATACATTGGATATATGAAATCCATCCCCTTCCTGTCTCTCCCCTTTTTGCTTTTTGCCAGCGCGGCCGATGCGCAATCGCCTCACGTCATTCGCTCGCACCAGCAAGGACCCGACTCGGGCATCTATTCCGCCGCCGCCGGCGATTTGAATCAGGATGGCTATTCCGATTACATCCGGAATACCGACGGCACCGCAAACGCCTATTCCGGGTTGGACGGAAGCGTCATTCGCACGTACAACGCCACGCCGGATTTCAACGGCTTTGCGCGCGTCGGCAAGATCGTTTGCTTGGGCGACGTCACCGGCGATCACATTCCTGACTTCGCTTGGAGCAATCCTTACTTTGATACCGCGGCGATGAATGACGTCGGTTTGGTTGAGGTTGTGTCCGGCGTCAATGGCCGAATTCTTTGGCAAGGCTTGGGCCCGGCCGACGGCGCAAATTGGGGTTACAGCTTGTCGAATGCGGGCGACATCAACGGCGATGGCAAAGATGATTTGATGATTGGTTCCGGCACAGCTCCCGGTAGTGGCCAAGTCATCATCTACTCCGGTGCAAACGGTTCGGTAATCGCCGACCACCTCGGCACCGACATGAGTGACGGTCGCTTCGGCCATGCTGCTTCGGGAGTTGGCGATGTCAACCTGGATGGTTTTGATGATTACATCATCGGTGCATACACCGACTCCGCCAATGGCTCGAACGCCGGCATGGCGCGCGTTTATTCCGGCGCCGACCAATCGATGATTTACGAATACCTCGGCGCGGTCGCCGACGATCGCTACGGCATCGACGTAACCGGTGGCATGGACGCCGACGGCGACGGAACTCCCGACTTTGCCGTACTTGCTGATTACGGTTCCATCCACGGCAACCTGGAAGCGATTTACATGTACTCCGGAGCCACCGGCGCCTTGTTGTGGCAAGTGGATCAATCAGGTTTTTTGCACACCGCAGGCAGCCCGCAATTCGTCGGCGATGTCAATGGTGATGGCTACGACGACCTCGCCGCATGCGCAGGCCCGTGGAGCCAAGTCAACATTCACTCCGGGCTGGATGGTTCGGTGCTGTATCTGCTGACCGATCCTGCTTCCAACATGAACTACCTGCCCGCTTACCTCGGCGACGTCGACGGCGACGGCATGGATGACTTTTCGCTGGGCGGCAAGGATGGCAACAATTACACCTTCATCAAGGTTTACGGTAGTGGTTTGACCGACCGCACACTGGACTTGCAGTGCACCGATCCGTTTGTAGGCGGCAGCGCAGTTCCGTCAGTTTGCTACGGCTCGGTGTCCGGCCAAATCGTCAGCCTGTTTGTAGGCTTCGGCCACGGTCGCCACTTCGACGCCACCCATGGCACTTACGATTTGATCAACCCGGTACTCGCCGCCCAAGACGCGACCAATCTCAACGGCACCGCGTGGTTCAACACATTCATTCAACCGCAGTACATCGGTTGGGCGATTTACCTGCAAGCCGGCGACGCGTTGGGCAACCGCTCGAACGTGGTTTACCGCGTGGTTCAATAAACAACTCCGCTGACGGAAGCGTTTCCGGATGATTTGAAATCCAAGGGAGTTTGATTTTGAGACAGAGTCCCAAAATCAAACTCTGCGGACCTCTCCTGGATTCCTGGCAATTAATCTTTATTAATTTTCCCTCCCTTCCCCCTAATTAACTCAAAAAAGCATACATTGAAAATATGAAATTCATCCCCTTCCTGTCTCTCCCCTTTTTGCTTATGGCCGATTGGGCCAACGCACAATCTCCCCACGTCATACGCACCCACACACAGGGTCCAGATTCTGGCCTCTTCGCAGCGCCAGCCGGTGACTTGGATCAGGATGGGTTCTCGGATTACATTAAGAATTCCGATGAGTTTGCCATTGCATATTCAGGCTTCGATGGTTCTGTAATCCGCACCTTCACTGCGACCACCGATGCATCCGGTAACGCCCGCGTGGGTCGTATCGTCTGCCTTGGCGACGTTACCGGCGATCACATTCCAGATTTTGCCTGGAGCAACACAGGCTTTGACACTTTGTTCCGTCCGAACGCTGGCATTGTGGAGGTTGTTTCCGGCGCCAATGGCAACATTTTGTGGCAGGACGCTGGTCCTGCAGCCGAGTCCTACTGGGGTTACTCGCTGGCCAATGTCGGCGATATCAATTGCGATGGAAAAGATGACTTGCTAATCGGCTCCAGTTCAGTCAATGGCGGCGTCGGTCAGGTCACGATCTACTCTGGATCTAACGGTTCGGTTTTGGCAAACCACCTCGGCTCGGATATGAGCGATATGCGATTCGGGCACGCAGCTTCCGGCGTCGGCGATATCAACGGCGATGGCTGCGACGACTACATCATCGGTGCCTACGCCGATTCCGCAGGTGGAACGGAAGCCGGCATGGCGAGGGTATATTCCGGAGCGGACCGCTCGACCATTTATGAATACCTTGGCGGAGCAGCCGATGACTGGTTTGGCATCGGCGTAAGCGGCGGAATGGATGCCAACGGAGACGGTACGCCCGACTTCATCGTCAAGTCGTATCGAGGTTCCATTCACGGGAACCAAGACGCGGTTTATGTTTATTCCGGAGTGGATGGAAGCCTGATGTGGCAGTTGGATTTCTCCGGCTTGTTCGCCACCGCCGGTAGTCCGCGCTTCGTTGGCGACATCAATGGCGATGGCTATGACGACATTGCAATTTGTGAAGGATCTTGGGATGAAATGAACATTCACTCCGGACTCGATGGATCTGTGCTCTATCTCCTCACGGATACCGCATCCAACCTCAATGGTCCGCCAGCGCCACTAGGCGACGTCGATGGTGACGGCAACGACGACTTCGTGCTCACCGGTCACGACGATGACATGTACGCATTCATCAAGGTTTATGGAAGTGGGCTGACTGACCACAGCTTAGGCTTGCTTTGCACAGACCCGTTCCTGGCTGGAACCACCGTACTCTCGATGTGCTTCGGCTTCGTTTCCGGTCAAACCGTCAAACTGTTCGTCGGCACAGGCCACGGTCGCCACTTTGATCCGGTACACGGCACCTACGATTTGATCAATCCGGTGCTCGCCGCGCAAGACGCAACCAACCTCAACGGCACTGCACGATTCAATACATTCATCCAACCGCAATACCTCGGCTGGGCGATTTACCTGCAAGCCGGCGACGCATTGGGCAACCGTTCGAACGTGGTTTACCGCGTGATTCAGTAATGCTAGCCGCTTAGTGCTTGGACTGATACTGAAGCGGTCCGTTTCCTTGGCGCTCGAGTTTGTAAATGTTCCCTTTGGAAGATCAACTACTCGGACGCTCAAGCTTTTGCGCGATGACCGCGCGGTTGAGTGCTTGGTCAGGAATTACGCTTCGCTCCTTCGCGCGTATTTGTTGGCATGACTTTCAGGGTTGAGGTCACGAGCCCCCGTCATGAAAAATGCAGCCAATGTGGATAAAGGAAGATTGCTTATCCACCACTTCAGGGAATTGTCGTTCAACCCTCCGCTTTCCCGCTCCCCAAGCCGACGAGCATGGAGCTCCAGTGAATGGCGGCGCGGTGAGCCAGAATATTCAACTCGGCGACGTCGACTCAATGAATCAAACGAAGTGTTGCTATTTAGATGACTCGAAGAATAGGTGGAAATCTTTTCAGTTGGAGCGGAATAGGAATATACCCCCTACTCCCCAAGGGTCGGGATCTGCGTGAAGGAAAACCCTTCTTCCTCCGCAATGCTCCATCGGATCAACACAACGTCCCGTACTCCCCCAAATCCAATGAGACGGTTCTTTTCCCAAGCCATAACCATGTGCAAATCCTCCACCTCTCATTTCGCCAGCGGGTTGATTGCCGCGTTCGCGATCCAGTTGGGCCTTCCCCAAGTTGCGATTGGATTTCAAGCCCAAGTAGGGCCGATTGACAATCCTCGAGTCGCTCAAAGTGCTGGAGCGGAACAAACTTTTCCGGATTTGGACGCGCATAGCTTCGAAGTCGGCGACGTCCGCACCTTTCCCGACGGCACTTCGGTGCTCGGTCCGTGGTCTTATCAGGCTGGGGCCAGCGTCATTCACGATGACTTTGTCGAGCCCGACACGGCTTCCACCAGCGACTTCAGGGCCTCTTTCATCGAAGGAAGGTCGAGTTTTGAAACGCTGAGCTGGATCGACCAGGGCACCTGGCGCGTCCGAGTCAACGCAGCTCAGATGGCCGGTGCGTCGGGCAATCAAACGATCGAGGTGCTGGTCGACGGCGTCCGCTTGGCGAAGTTCATGCCTGGGGCGACGTACTCCGAATTTATTACCAGACCGATCCACATCGGCACCGCGGGGAACTACCAGCTCATGTTTCGTGGTTTGGGAGGCGCCCCGGACATCGCCCTACTTGACGATGTATTTCTAGAACCAATCGCTCCCTGGAGCTCCGCTTCGACTTGGAATGGGCCGGTACCCACGGGTGCGGATCACGTCAAAATTCCTGAGGGTGTTGAAGTTGCCATCGACGGCGTCTGCTTGGCCAAAAAGGTTGATGTCAATGGTGAGCTACTCGCCAGCAACGTCAACGGATCGCTGAAGACGCGCTACGTCCTCATTGCCGGAACCGCTGCAAAGTTCGAGGTGGGAACCGAGGGTGCGCCATTCCAGCAGGTGTTCACTCTTAGCCTCAAAGGCAATAACCCCGATGCCATGGACCTACCGAGCATGAGCCCGAACACGAAAGCGCTGATGGCTATGGGCGGTGGGCAAATCGATATGCATGGACAACCGAAGACTAGCTGGTCGCGGCTCAACGCGACGGCGCTTGCGGGAGATACCGTGATCGAGGTTGAACTGGATGCGGCGGCGAATTGGCAGGCCGGAGATCAAATTGTGATTTCGGGAACCACTCACCAAAAGCCTAACGATGATTACATCGACTACGCCGAGGTCGCCACCATTAAAAGTGTGGTGGGAACCACGGTCGAGCTTGAGGCAGCGCTGGTGAATACTCACAACGGCCAGAACACGACCTTAAATCTGACTCATGCCAATCTCGGCACCCAGTGGATACCAGAGCAGCGCGCCGAAGTGGGAATGCTGACCCACAACGTGAAGGTTCAAGGGGTGATGACCCAAGATCATCGAGCCTTTGGCGGCCACATCATGCTGATGAGGGATCCAAGCAACCCAGCGAGCATCGCCGGCCGCGGTAGGTTCTCGGGTGTTGAGCTTTACCAGATGGGTCAGATGGGCCACATGGGTCGCTACCCGATTCACTGGCACCTCGTAGCAGATCAAGGGGCCGGTCAATATTTCCGTGATTCCAGTGTTCACGAGTCCTTTAACCGGGCCATTACGATTCACGGCACGGAATCCGTGGAAGTGGAAAACAACGTGGCCTATCGCCACATCGGCCATGGGATTTTTCTTGAGGATGGGGCCGAGCGCTTCAACAAGATTAATTACAACTTGGCGCTGTCTACCCTAAGGCCCGACCCGAACTTGGAATTCCTCCCCGGGCTTAACTATGTGCCGTTGCTGGAATCGGATCACATCTTTTCTACGGGACCTGGGATTCAGAATAGGTCTCCCTCGACGTATTGGATTGCGAATCCAAACAATGAGTTCCGTGGCAACGTCGCGGCGGGTACCGAAGGGACGGGTTATTGGTTTGCACTTCCCGAGGCTGTGCTGTTGCCGTCAGGTGACATGCCGTACTTCCAGAATGCGAACATCGATCCGTTAACCGAAAACCTGGGCGTGTTTGAAGACAACTCTTGTCACAGCTCCTACACCGGATTGGATCTGAACGATGGACTCGATTTCGACACCGAGGAGCTCATTCCGAACAAAGACTGGTTGCCCACCTCACCTGCGACGATTCAAAACTTCACCGCTTGGGCATGCGGAGGTGGAATTTACACCGGTGAAGGCCACGGCGAAATCACTTTCGACAACGCCATGTTGCTGGATAACACTTCGGCGCTGGACTTTGCCGGCTATCACCTGGTCACCAATTCGGTCATCGTCGGCGATTCTGGTTTGGGGCTGTTCACACCGATTAGTGGCGAACGTTTTGCGTTGCGCCTCTATCACAACTTTAAGTTGACCGACTCCTTAGTGACGGGATTCAATGCTGCGCAAAGTTCGCTTTTGATCAATAACGGCGGCGCGCAAAAGCATCTGAACACCAACTTCGAGGGTGTGCAGTTCGACGCGGTTTCGACCGTCAAGGAACCGTGGATGCCCAACTTCCTTGATGCGGAATATCAAGGCATCGATTCGCGAAAGTGGGGTGTTTCGATCCGCGATTTGGATGGCAGCCTGACCGGAATTCCGGGCTACTCGATCATCGGCGCTCACGAAATGATGTACATCGACCTGACTGCCACTCCTGGCTTCAGCGAGGATGTGCCGGGGATTTCCTACCCTGTAAACTCCCCCTCATTGCTATTCCTGTCGCCGTTCACGTTCGGACACCTGCGGCTGACCTACCTGAACCAACACGACAACCCCACCTTCGATCCGCCTCTGCTGGCAGTTTCTCGCGTGCACACACATGGTTGGTTCCCAACCTTCCCGATGGACTGGGTCAGTTCTATGGGCACGGTTGACCCCACCGACAAAAAGCTTCAGCTACCCCTGATTCTAGATCGAGACGTCTTCCCTGCGCCGTTCGACGATCCCGCGTACCTACCGATGGATGACTTCCAGTATGAGATCGACTGGTCCACCGCCCGCTGGGACAAGCCGGTGGATGGCTACGTCGAACTTAAGTTGGACGACACCATGGACTTGACCGACCGCGTTGTTGTGTCGTTCACTGGTCTGCAAGGCATGGGCTTCACCCCCGAAAACCGCAAATCCCCTAAAGTTACATTTGGCGCAGA